>NZ_CP049616.1:662500-1275625 GCF_011068285.1 Flagellimonas oceani
CGGACAACCCAAAACGCATTAAAACAACTTTTTAATGAATAATTTGAGACAATTGTATTCCCAATGAAGTTTTGGCAGAAATATGATGGTTGGATTATTTTCCTTTTAGGAGTATTGATCTGTACATCCTTTATTGGTCTGTACCCCATCTATATTTTGGATGAAGCCAGAAACGCCGAAGCTGCACGCGAAATGTTGGAAACAGGAAATTTTATAGTTCCTTTTTTTAACGGCCAGATCAGAACAGATAAACCGCCGCTCCATTATTATTTTATGATTTTTGGCTATAAACTATTCGGGGTAAATGCATTCGGAGCCCGATTTTTTTCTGGAGTTTTTGGAGCCTTAACCATTTTTACGACTTACTGGCATTTAAAAGAGCACCAAAACAGGACGTTGGCCCTAATTGTTGCCATGGTGTTGCTGTCGGCATTATTTTTTGTACAGGAATTTCATCTGGCGGTACCCGACCCTTATCTGATATTTTTTATAACGCTGTCACTGTTTTCGTTTTACAGTTATTATAGGACAAAACAAAGGAGTTGGTTATTGGTATTTTATGGGGCAATCGCCTTGGGGGTTTTGACCAAAGGGCCTATTGCATTAGTATTGCCGGGACTTATCGTCCCTATATTTTTAATTTTCAGAAATGAATTCAATATTGGTACTATCCTTGGGCTTCGACCATTTTTGGGAATATTGTTGATTCTTTTAATAGCGGGACCGTGGTATGTTTTGGTACATCAGCACACCAATGGGGAATGGACCCGCGGTTTTTTCATTGATCACAATTTGTCCAGGTTCGGTTCCGAAAAGGAGGGCCATGGAGGTTTGTTTATCCTAACCCCTTTGTATGTAATTCTAGGGTTGCTTCCGTTCTCCGTGTTTATTGTTCAGGGATTTGTAGCCGCTTGGAAGGCTAGAAAAGAGAACGATTTTATATTGTTTTCTTTTGTTGTCTCTGCAATTACCATCATATTTTTTAGCATTTCCAGTACCAAACTTCCCAACTATCCTATGCCATCCTATTCTTTTGTGGGCATTTTGATAGGTTTTTATATATACAAGATGTTTTTATTGGGAAAAAAGGCAAAATCAATGACGGTCAGCCTCATTTTTTTATTGGTGATCGGTATCGTACTTCCTATTGGTGGATGGATTGGATTGACTATTGAAAAACAATTGACGGTTCAGAGACACGTAAGTCTATTTCTTTTATTTGCCCCGGCATCAGCGATTCTCGGGTTTTATTTTTATCATACGGATAGACTTAAAACTGCTTTTATGAGTATAGCTTGTGGGTGGATTTTACTGGCATTTTCCCTATTTGGGATTATTTACCCTGTCCTTACTTCGCAGAGTCCGGTCTCCATGGTAATGAACACGGTTCCAACAGATGCACAATTTGTAGCATTTAAAAGGTTTGATAGTGCATTCCCCATAAATTTAGAACGGACACTACCTGTTTTTGATAATATACAGGAGCTTCAGCGGCATATTCAAGCCCACCCCGAGACCTACATCATAACAAATACTAGGGAACAAAAAGATATTGAGGCATTAGAAGGTGTATTTCATCTCATCTTAAGGCAAAAAGCTTTGTTTGAAAATCATGAGACTCGGGTTTATACCAAATAGGCGCTCCCAATTCCCAGAACGATTACCATTAATTTTCGAAGGTTAAAGGCGTGTCCCTGCGAACTTTCAAACAAAATAATGGTGGATATGTGAAAAAATACCCCAATGGCCAATGCGGTGAGCAAATCGCCGTAATCCGCCACCCAGGTCGATGTGGAAAGATAACTTCCCAATGGTGTCATCAAGGAAAAAGCGCCAATGAACAAAAGGGTAGTGGACATCTTCATTTTGGAGTTGATCAAAAAGATGCTCAGGATAATGGCTATCGGAATCTTGTGAATAATAATACCGTAGAGGATGGAATCGTTCCCATGTATTGGAACACCTTCGACCAGTGCGTGTATGGAGAGACTGGCAAACAACAATACAGGGAATTTGTTTTCCTGTAAATGAATATGCATGTGCCCATGTTCGGCCCCCTTTGAAAAAAACTCAAGGAAAACCTGCAAAAATATTCCTCCCAGAATATAAAGAGCGATAATTTTAGGATTGTTCCCACTATAAACACTGGGCAATAAATGATAAAAAGTGAGCGACAATAAAAATGCCCCGCTAAAAGCAAGTAAGAGCTTTATATTGTCCGTGTTCTCCGGCTTGGTAAACCAAACAAACCCAAAACCTGCCCAAACAGCCAAAATGGGGACGATATAGATGATAGCGGAAGGAAAATCCATAGTGGGAATTAAAGGAGCAAAAATAGTCTATTTTTGCCGAAAGAAATTACAAGAACATGGAGGGAAATTTTAAGATGATGGCCAAGACCCTGTACGGATTCGAACCAATTTTGGCAAAAGAGCTTCGTAATTTGGGTGCCGGCTATGTGGAAGAAGGTGTTCGGAATGTGTCCTTTGAGGGCGATACAGGTTTTATGTACAAGGCAAACTTGTGCCTTAGGACAGCTTTAAAAGTTTTTAAACCAATCAATACGTTTCGGGTATTTAATGAAAAAGACCTTTACCGGCATATTTACGATATGGATTGGCCAAGTATTTTTGATGTTGACAAAACTTTTGCCATTGACAGTATTGCCAATACCAAGGTTTTTGATAATACCATGTTTGTTTCCCTAAAGGCCAAAGATGCCATTGTGGACAAGTTTAGGGAGGTAGTGCGGGATCGCCCGAATGTAAAGACGCAAGACCCGGATATCCGGATCAATATCCATATTTATAACAATACCTGCACCGTATCTTTGGACAGTTCGGGAAATTCTCTTCATCAGCGGGGATACCGTATTTTAACGAATATAGCCCCGATCAACGAGGTTTTGGCCGCAGGTTTGTTGCTTAAAACCGGATGGGATGGACAATCCAATTTTTTTGATCCCATGTGCGGAAGCGGAACCTTTCTCATAGAAGCAGCGATGATTGCCTGCAATATTCCGGCGAACATTAATAGGGAGTCCTATGCATTTATGAATTGGAAGGATTACGATGCCGACCTTTACCAGAAAATTGTAGAAGCGAGCTTAAAAAAGGTCCGCGAGTTCCACCATAAGATCATTGGCTACGATAAGGCACCTTCCGCTGTGAGGAAAGCCCAAGAAAATGTGGACCATGCCAACCTATCCGATTACATTACAATTGAGCGCAAAGACTTTTTTAGGGTGGATAAGCCCCTCGAAGGGAAGCTGCATATGTTGTTCAACCCGCCATATGGGGAACGATTGCCTATTGATATGGAAATTTTTTATGGTAAAATCGGGGATACGTTTAAACAGATTTATCCGGGTACCGACGCTTGGCTCATCACATCCAATTTGGAGGCCCTAAAGCATATTGGCCTAAAAACATCAAAAAAAATAAAGACTTTTAATGGTAAGCTCGAGGCCCGATTGGTGAAGTATGATATTTATGAGGGGAGCAAAAAAGCCAAGTATAGCGAGGATAATTAGTTGTGCATGCAACAAAAAAAGCTTGTTTTTGCAAAAAATACATTTGGCATAATGCAAAAGAATTGTTTAGATTTGAAGATGTGTTTAAAACACGACTAACTAACTCAACCAAATTTTGTGAAAGGAGTCCAAGTGGCTCCTTTTACTTTTCTGACCAAATGGCAAGCTCGTTGCCGGATGGGTCGGTAAAATGAAACCTCTTTCCTCCTGGAAATCCAAAAATTTCTTTGGTGATTATTCCCCCGGCTTTGATTACTTTTTCGAGAATTTCTTCCAAATTGTCGTGATATAGTACAACAAGTGCTCCATTCACGATCGGGGCAGTGGTCAGTTCAAAACCACCTGCAACCCCACTTTCGGAAAATGCGGTATAGTTTGGGCCATAATCGGTAAAGGCCCAACCAAATATGCTGGAGTAAAATACTTTGGTGCTTTTTATATCGGTGGACTTGAACTCGATATAATCGATTGGGGTGGTTTTCATGCTACTGATCGTTTTCTTCCTTTTTCTTTTTGTCCTTTTTGTAAAGAGGGATAAAATAGCTGATGGAGTAGTTGTAGTTCACTCCAAAATTGCTTCCGTCCGTTACCTTGTTGAAACCTGGAATCCATAGGTTTGGAAATTGTTCATCTTCCGAATTGGTCACGAGAAAGCCAAGCCGAGCGCTCATGCCCACAAAAATATTGGCAAACAGTTCCACTTTTGTACCCACCACAAATTCGAGCCAAGAGGCCGATAGCCCGCTAAATTCCCTATTGGGATTTTCACCCGGCAAAAACACAGGGTTAAAAAATTGATTGGTCTCATAGAGGCTATAGTTGTTAAGCGTCTGGCTAAAACTTGCCACGGCATATCGGCCTCCAATGGTAATGGCATTGTTCATACCGTACCAATTGGTGTAGGTATTCATATCCACACCGGCTTTTATATAACTTCCGGATGTTTCGTAGTCGTATAAAATGGTATTGTTTAGGCTTTCGTCCTGTTTTTTGGTCTCGTTGCCAATTTCTGCGGCCAGATACAATTTTCGGGTCAATCGATAGTCTCCCACTAATTCCAGTCCGGTATAATCCTCATCCGCAAAGGATAGCACCAATTTGCTAATGTCCGCCCCTACGCGAAGTCCATAAGAATCTTTGTAGACTACGGTATCTTTTTGCGTTAAATCTATGGGTTCGGTTTGTGCCTTTACCAAAATCGGAAGCAGTCCGATTAAAATGCTAATGAAATATTTTGACATGGATGCTATCGGTGTTTTGTACATTCGGTTGGACAACCTTGATATCTTGAATCCAGTTTTCTGCACCTGCCGTAACGGCAACGGATATGTTGTTGTAATTGGTCACAAATCCGCAGGCCCTTGATATAAAGGCTTCTCCAAGTTCATAAGAAATGGTCAATGTGTCAATGTTACCGGTTTCCAGTTCCGTTTCCTCATCATCGGCAGATTCTGAAATAATTTGATACATAGTGGTCGTGGCAGTGCTTCTTAATGGTACCTGCAAAGAATCCGGGATGTTGGACCTGTCATTAAAGGATTGGTTGGACAAAATACTGTCTATATCGATACTCCTGATGCGTATGGATTGAACGGCTTTAAAAGCCGTGGTATCTTCAATATCATAAAAACCGATGATCATGAGCGGTGTATCTCCGTCAACACATATATCGTCCTTTTCGCAAGATGACACATAAAAGAGCACCGAAGCTATTAGTAGGATGGGGATGATTTTCTTCATTAGGATAAATATGGGTTTTATGTCAAAAATTATACCCGTTTTTCCAAAAGTACAACATTTTCAACGTGATGTGTCTGCGGGAACATATCCACGGGCTGCACTTTGGTGACTTTGTATTGTTCTTTCATAAGTGCCAAATCCCTGGCTTGGGTTGCGCTGTTACAACTTACGTAAACAATTTTTGGAGGTGCCACTTGGAGCAATTGTTCTACCACCTGTTTGTGCATCCCGTCCCGCGGAGGGTCGGTAATGATTACATCGGGTTGGCCATGCGTAGCGATAAAATCATCGTTGAACACATTTTTCATGTCACCCACATAGAAATCCACATTGGAGATGTTGTTGTGCAACGCATTGGCCTTGGCATCTTCAATGGCTTCTGGAACGGATTCCACTCCGACCACTTTTTTAGCGTTTTTCGAGACAAATTGTGCAATGGTTCCCGTTCCGGTGTATAAATCGTATACGAGTTCGTCTCCCTTCAAACCTGCAAAATCCCTAGCTACCTTATAAAGTTCATACGCCTGAGCGGAGTTGGTCTGATAGAAGGATTTTGCATTGATTTTAAACTGAAGCCCCTCCATTTCTTCAAAAATATGGTCTCGACCTGCAAAGCAGATGACCTCTTGATCATAAATGGTATCGTTTCCTTTTGAATTGATGACATAGAGCAGCGCGGTTATCTCCGGAAAAGTTTCTTTTAAATGATTTAGGAGCAATTCCCTTTTTTCGGTATCCTCTTCAAAGAATTGAATAAGTACCATAATTTCCCCGGTCGATGATGTGCGTATCATCAAGGTCCGTAAAAGTCCTTCCTGTTTTCTTGGATTAAAAAAGGGAAGCCCGTTTTTGTTCGCAAAGTTTTTGGTTTCCAGTCGTATTGCGTTGGATGGGTCTTGCTGTAGGTGGCATTTTTTAATGTCCAAAATCTTGTCCCACATTCCCGGAATATGGAAGCCCAGAGCATTTCTATCCTCTATGTCCACATCCGAATTGATTTCTTTTTGAGTCAACCAGCGGCTATCTGAAAATGAGAATTCCATTTTGTTCCTATAAAAATATTGCTCTTTGGACCCGAGGATAGGAGTGGTCTCAGGCAGCTCTAGGTTGCCAATACGCTTTAGGTTGTTTTCCACCTCTTTTTGTTTAAAATAGAGTTGGTGTTCGTAGCCCATATGTTGCCATTTGCAACCGCCGCAGGTCCCAAAATGTTGACAGACGGGCTCGGTTCTTCTATCGGAAAGGGTGTGGAAATTGGTGGCAACGCCCTCAAAATAGGCTTTTCTTTTTTTGGTGGTCATTACGTCCACCACATCACCGGGCACGGCGTTGGTCAAAAAAATAACACGTCCGTCAGGGGCCTTGCCCACGGATTTTCCCTTTGCTCCGGCATCGATAACCTCTACGTTCTCGAACGTTTTTCTCCTTCTGTTTTTACGCATGCCGCAAAAGTAAGTTCTTTTTGGTATTTCACGGAACGTAGCTTCTTAAATTGCATGTAAACTTTAGGTGAAAAGCAAGGGAATCGGGTATGGAAAAATTACGTTTTCATCAATTAATTTGTAATTTGCGGGCACTCCAAGGGATGATTTCTCTCCCACGCTGCTTTTTCGAGACTTCGAAAGAATAAAGGTACAGTAGGAATGGTTATTTTATCAATTTTAATCATTTAATGAAATGGCTGTTTTAGAGCATTTAACATCGCAGCAAGCGATAGATTTGGAAAACAAGTACGGAGCGCACAACTATCACCCGTTACCCGTGGTTTTGAGCAGGGGCGAGGGCGTGTATGTGTGGGATGTGGAAGGAAAAAAATACTACGATTTTCTTTCCGCGTATTCTGCCGTGAATCAGGGACATTGTCACCCAAAAATTGTGGGGGCCATGGTGGAGCAGGCAAGAACATTGACGTTGACTTCCCGCGCATTTTACAACGATATGTTGGGCAAATATGAGAAATATGCGGCGGAAACTTTTGGTTTTGATAAGTTGTTGCCCATGAACACTGGGGCAGAAGCTGTAGAGACCGCCTTGAAAATCTGTAGAAGATGGGCCTACCAAAAGAAAGGTATCCCCGAGAACCAAGCGAAAATAATCGTATGTGAAAATAATTTTCATGGAAGGACCACCACCATTATTTCTTTTTCGAATGATGAAGTGGCTCGTGAGAATTATGGTCCGTATACCGAAGGATTTGTAAAAATCGAGTATGATAATTTGACAAGTTTGGAGAATGCACTAAAAAGTAATCCGCACGTTGCAGGGTTCTTGGTGGAACCCATTCAAGGGGAAGCGGGCGTTTATGTGCCTTCAGATGGATACTTAAAAGAGGCAAAGGCCCTTTGTGAAAAATATAATGTGCTTTTTATTGCTGATGAAGTACAAACTGGTATAGCAAGAACCGGTAAGATGCTGGCCGTTGACCATGAAAATGTAAAACCTGATATTTTAATTTTGGGCAAGGCGCTTTCAGGCGGGGTTTATCCAGTTTCCGGAGTTTTGGCCAATGATCATATTATGGAAGTAATTACGCCGGGAAGCCATGGAAGTACTTTTGGGGGCAATCCGGTAGCTGCTGCAGTAAGCACTGCCGCTTTGGAGGTTATCAAAGAAGAAAATTTGGCACAGAATGCAGAGGAATTGGGCGAACTGTTCCGCGAGGAGCTGAACAAGTTTATCCCTTCCTGCGATTTGGTAGTCAAGGTGAGGGGCAAAGGATTGTTGAATGCTATTGTGATCAACGATACAGAAGATAGTTCCACGGCGTGGGACATTTGTATGGCGCTAAAGGAGAATGGACTTCTTGCCAAACCAACACATGGAAATATTATCCGTTTTGCACCACCTTTGGTGATGAACCGGGAGCAACTGATGGATTGCGCGTCCATTATTATTAAAACCCTGGATGAATTTTCTAAGTAGAATTTGAGCATAAAAAAAGGGCGGTGATATCACCGCCCTTTTTATTAGAAATCTTCCTTAGATTCAATGGACATTTCGCAACCATATTCATCAGCAAAAAAGTTATCTAGGTCATCAGCTTTCAAGGCCAGATTCTTTAGATTTTCCTTTACGGTATCTGCATGATCCGTAAATATATCGGAAAGATGTACCCTGTACGAAATATAAATTTGGTTTTGATGAATGCCCAAATAATAGGGTGCTACGTTGGCTTCCAACAAATGTGTCAGCAATTCTTGAATATTCTGTTTGGGGAGATTGTTCATGGGTGAAGTTGCCACCAAGTAATCTCTTTTAAAAACAAAAATCCTGATTAGCGCACTTCCTTGATGGAATTCCCAAAAATCCCTGCCTGCACGTCCCAGAACCGGGTTAATGCCCAAATCTGTCAACGCACTTTCTACAAATTGAGCGAAATGACTTTTTTCAAATTCTTCCCAAATGGAGATATCCATATTGTTTCCACAATGGATACAAAACTCAGATTCTTGATCGGTATAGTTATCGCAGGAATTACATTTTACGTTGTAGGTGGTTTTGTTTTGAAGTAAGCCAAAGTCGCTCATCTCTTTTATCAAATCCACATGTTTGATTCCAAACCCCACGTTATCGGCATTATTGAATTTTGATGTGGTCACACCGACCAGTACACCAGCTTCGTTGAGCATGGGCCCACCAGAATTTCCAGGGTTGACCGCTGCATCGGTCTGGATATAACTTCTACTGCCCATAGGTTGACTTGTCGCTGATACAATCCCCTCCGTAATGGTATAGGGCATGCCGAACGGATAACCGTTTATAAAGATTCTTTGCGTGTTTGCAATTACAATTTCTTCTTGCAGCGAAATATCTGTGTTTACGTTCTTGAACCCATCAATGCTCAAAAAGGCAAGGTCAACTTCAGGGTTTACCATAACAACCTTTGCGACATGCCTATCTTTTTTATAATCTTCAACGGCGACTATTTTTTCTCCTTTGATTACGTGGTAATTGGTAATGATGTGATCATGGCCGCTTACTGTAAAACCACTTCCAGTTCCAGAAGCCGTTACTATTTTAAAAACCGATTTTCTTATGTTTTCCACTTTATTTTGTTTTGGTTAGCTGAATAATTTTGAGAAGAGGCCCCTTTTTTCTTTTTTCTTTTCACCGGTATTGCCCGCCGTACCGTTCAAAAAGGCATTGAATGTATTGAGTAAGATTGGCCTGGCATCATGCAGCTCCTTACCGGAAATTTTTTCCAAGGTATCGTATATGACATTTTGGTGACGTTCCTCCAAATTGTAATTGTATATCATTTTTAAAAAGGAATATTGCAGATAATAGCAGAGCATCAAATTGTTGTTTTCTTTTACATAAGAATTGACATATTGCTCCAAGTTCTTGGCATAGTCCTGCAAAATTTCGGTGGAACTTCGCCATTTGAGGGATATCAATGCTTCGGCATGGTATATATCCTCCATAAACTCCTCTTTGGGTTTGGTAAGGAGCTTTTGCATAAAGTTCACTCCTTTATCGATCCTATGGTTAAAATCGATTTGCCCATTGAACAGGTTGTTCACATATTCTTCCAATTTGGTTCTTAGTGTTCCATGAACACAGGGAATATTGACGATTTTTAGCAAGGAAATCACGATAATGTCCCATTGAAAATCGTTCCATCTTTTCTCTTTAAAAAGAAGGCTGTAATTGTTATAATCCTCCAAAATGTCACTGATTTGCTGCCAAACAGCTTCTTTCTCCTCTTCGGATAATGGGGTCGTTCTTGGTTCTTTGTAGAACTCAGCGTTGTATTTTTCTATGAATTCATCATCGTAATTATCGGCATAAACGCTTATTTCCCTTAACAAGTCATAAACTTTATAGGGTTGGCAAAGCTCTATAGGTGTTTCATATTCAAACCAAAGCGCATTGTTCCTTAGATGAATCTGTGCCAATGTCAAAGGATTGAAATTGATTTCTGCCACTCTTCTGAACAAAGCAATCTTATTGGTCTTTTCGGTTGTTTTTACAAAAGGGACTTTAATGGATAAGATGTCCTTGGTTATGGAAATGCGGATCTCCGCCGAACCTTGTCCTTGAGCGACCTCAATATCCTTATCGGAAGAATGGCCTTTAAGTACATTTGAATTGATGTAGTTGATGGTCTCAATCAATGCCGTTCGATGTTCTTTGGCATCGTAGGCATCAATAGCCTTGCTCCAGTAAGAAACGTCCATAAGCGGGGCGTTCTCACTTTTAATAGGTCTTGCGAACCTAGGAAGTACATGTTTCATTATATATTAGGTTAAGAAATTACAAGTCAGATTTGGGCGGGGTTGATTTGTACTTTTTGGTGAGGTTGTATTATAATACAAAGGCTAATATCGTCTTTTTTTTGAAAAAACCGACAGTTGGAAAAATTATTTTGAATGGTAAGATGAAGTAAATCAATTGACTAAATGTTATTGACTTACAGCGGCCTCGAGTAAACGAAGCTGTTTTTTATAGGCGTTAAAACTGGCATTTATGCCTATTGGAAGGGTTGAGTTTTGGGGAATATGTCCAAAGCTCATCCCATATACCGCAGGTATGTTCAAAGGTGAAATTCTGTCCATGATTACTTCCCTCAACGTAAAGTTTTCGGTGGTTCGTTTACGGTCGCACCCTTTGCACACCCCAAAGATGATCCCTTTGGCCTTTGGAAAACTATCCACTTCGGAAAGTTGTGTCAACATGCGGTCCATCCGATAGGGAGCTTCTTCCACATCTTCCAGAAAAACAAGTTTATCCGTAAAATCAAGTTCGTAAGGGGTGCCGATCATGGCGGTCACCAAGGTCAAACTACCTCCAATGAGCTCTCCTTGTGCAACGCCGGGGGTAATGGTGTAGCGGTAGTATTCGCTATTGCGGTATTGTTTTGGGTCCTTTAAAATGGCATTTTTAATGGGCAGGGTCTCTTGTGGCTCCATCAAAACCTTTTTAAAATAGAGTTGGCTGTACTCATCGTCCAGCGTTTTGCCCACTGGGCCATGGAATCCCACAAGACCGGTTTTTTTATAAATAGTGTTGATCAGTGCGGTAATGTCGCTGAAGCCTATCAGTGCTTTTGGGTTTTTCTCAATAGCGTCGTAGTCCAGCATGCCCAAAATCCGGGTACATCCATATCCGCCACGGGCACAGAGTATGGCATCGATATCGGGGTTGGCGAACATTTCGTTCACATCGTTTGCCCGTTCCTCGTCGGTGTTGCTAAAATAACCGTAGTTACCTTTAATACGGTCGGTGTAATGGGTCTTAAAGCCCATTTTTTGTAAAGTATCCACGGCTAGGTAGAGTTCTTCCAATTTGATGGCAAAACCCGGTGCCACAAGGCCAATAGTATCGCCCGGATTCAATTTTTTAGGTTTTACCTTGGTTTTGGCATATGACTCGTTGCCCCAACTAGTTTGATGCAAAAGGGCTGCGGCACCAAGGGCGGTGGCAGACTTTAAAAAACTTCTTCTTTTGGACATTTAAATCTGGATTAAGCAACACAAGGATAAAAATGCACAAAATTTGGAAGAAAAACATAAACTATTCGCTGTTTCTTTCGTCTCGCCTTAATTGTCGTTGGATTTTTCTTATGGCGGATTCAATGGACTTTTCGGGTTCGATAATGTTGTACTCGCCCCAAAAGTCAGGGTCGGAAAATCCCGAAGCCTCATCGCTCAGAATAATCGATTTTCGGATGCGTTGTCGATACTTTGGTCTTTCGTCCTTGCCGACGGTCTCCCAATCGGTGATGGCCATTTCAGCCGTCATGCTGTATTGTGAGTTGAACCATTTATCGGCCCAATCCACTTTGAATTCCATAAAAACACTGCTGTAGCCGTAATGCCATTTGCCATTTTTTTCGCGGTAATCTACCCGATAGGATACTTCGGTGGGCCAGACATCCACTTTGGCAGGTTTTCTACGTACAAAGAGCTGTGCGGCCTGGTCCCTGTCGGTAATGTTCAATGAAAAAATGGCGCCTGTAAGTATTTTGTTCTCAACATCAATATAAAGCTCGCCCTGGTACAATGGCTCCAAAATCCCTTCATACTGGTTGAATCTGATAACATATATCAATCTGTCGTTGGTCCTTGTGGAACGGTCGAAGGTAAACTTGTAATTGGTAAGGGATTCTTCGGAAAAGATGTACTCGGGATATTTCATCATATCCACATAAAGGGTATTGTACGGCCCTCCTTGCAGTTTCAGCGCTACGGTGTCCAACTTACTGTAGTCCGTGCTTTTTCTGGCCTTGTAGAGCTCAACGGCATCTTCCCTGACAATATTGTAGGGCGTTTTGTATACGTTCACCACTGCTTCGGCCAAGGAGACGTTCTTTCTGCGCCTTTTTATGGTTTCCCTATAAAATGCGGTCATTAGGGAGGGATCTTGAAAGTAGTTTTCGTCCCTGTTCTTTAATGTCTCCTTTACCAGTGCCAACGCATCCTTGGGCGCATTGATGTTTATTTCCGAAAGTTGTGTCACCGAAACTTCCAAAGAGATTTCGTTGTCCTCACGTGCCAAACTGGAAATGGGCACCGTTTTGGTCTTATAGCCCAAGAAGGAGACGACCAAATTTTTACCGATATGCTCTTTGGGCACCTTTAAAAGAAAATTGCCTTCGGTGTTGGTAATGGTGCTGATGTTTGTTCCTTCCACGGTAAGGGTGGCAAAGACCAAGGATTTATTGCTAGATGCCTCCTTTACCTCTCCACTGTACTCATTGTAGTCAGCAACAGTGTCATTTTGCTGAAATGCAAAGGTTTCCTTCGGGACCAACATGGCCAAGATGCAAATGATACACAGAAATGGCGTCCTAAATTGTATGGTTGAAATTAATGATGGGGTTCTCGATAACATATCAGCAATTTTTCCTTGTTACTTTTACTAAATGTACAAAAAAAAGGAGGTATGTATCAATGCTTTTTACGTTAAAAAAGCCGAACAATCCATTCAAAACCAGCTAAAAAACTTAATCCACCATAAAAAGGGCGTTGGCGAAGAACAGTTTTCCGTTTTCCCAAAAACCTCGGAACAATGGATTGTCCACCATATAGATGATTTGTCCGCGACCGTGATTTTCGACTCCGTAGACCAGGGACTCGGAAATTCTCTCTTGGGCATCGACTCCGGCGAAACCCGAAAATGGCTTGGTATTTTGCTCTAGGTACACGGCATTTCCGTTGTTCAAATATTCATAGGCACTGCTGCCCAGTTTTAAGGAGAAATAATCGGAACCGTAGCCGTAGGCCAATGGGTTGGTATTGTCTACTTTGGTTTTGAAAATAGCTCCTGTTATGGCTCCTTTGATACGTTCCCGCTCCCAATCCTTATAGGGTTGAGGCGAATTTTCCTCGCCCTCTTCTTCCTCTAACTTCTTTTTTTGGATACCAAATCCCTTTTCGCCATCAAGTGCATCGATGGAGCCGCCCATGGCAATGATCTTTCCTCCTCTTCTTACCCAATTTTTAAGTTCGGTAAGCTCGTCCTCATTAAAATAGTTGCCGTAGCGTCCATCTGGCAGTACAAGAACGTCATATTCGTTCAGGTCCACTCGGTCGGCATATTCTTCGTCTATCACGGTAAGGGGGTAGTGTAATTGTTGCTCAAAAAAGTGCCAAATTTCACCAAATCGAAGGGTAGAGGTCGGCCCGCCGGACAATACGGCAACTTTAGGTTTGGTGATCATTTGAATGGACGAAGAACCAAAATCCTTACCTGAATCCACAAATCCGGTTGTAGTGGACGTAATATTCTTATTGAATTTTGTGGCAATGTTTTGTAGCGTTCGGATAAAGTCCTCCTTGTTTTCGTTATCCCCTTTGGTAATGATCAATGTGCCTCTTTCAAAAGACTTTCCTTCAATGGTGAAGGGGTGGTCCGCTTTACGAACCCTGACTCCCTCGTTGAGCAGTGCTGCCAAAAACCGGGCATCTTCCATGCTGTTCCAATCGGTCAAATAAGCATAGCTACCACTTTCAATATTGGAGGAAGATATGTTTTCCCGTTCATTTTCGGAAGCGACGGAAGAACTTGTGGCAACCGCGTCCAAGCCGTAAGCGTAGGGCAGCGACCATGCGGTAATGTCATACGTTAATGAATCGGAAAGTTTTGCATTGGGTTCAAAAAGAACTTTTACCAATGTTCCTTTGGGCTGGTCGGTGGATACCACCATCCCATCTTTATTGATGGAAAGATTTCCATTGCTTCCGGAACCATAGCTATGGCCTTTGTACGAACCGCTTGATAGATCTCCGTAGGCAATATCGTGCTTTTCCAAAAGAGATTTGAGGGCATCCAATTTGTCCTTATCTCCTTTTAGTACATAACTTTTGTACTTAAAGTCTTTGTTTTGGTGGAACTTCCTGAATTCCTCGTTCAATTTTCCTGCATTCTGGGAGGATACCTCCACGGTGGATAGTCCAGTGGTAAAATGATGGTCAATTCTATCTGTCAGGGTTAACGTATCGCCGATTGCAGTTTTAATTCCAAGGCCAGCTTGTCCGCTGCCCCCTTGCTCATAGGTCATGCCAATGGCACCGTTATAAATAGGGTAGGTGTCGCCATAACTTGGGTACAATAGGTCAAATACTTCTTTGGTAAAATAGAACCAACCGTTGGCATCAAAATATTTGGCATGGTTTCTACCCAAAGTCACCTGAAAATCACGTTGGAAATCCGTAATCACTTCGTGGTACGGCTCCGCAGCTGGGGCAAAATAGTAAGGACTGTTTACACCTTGTTCATGGAAATCCACATGCACATGGGGCAACCATTGGTTGAACACTTTTAAGCGCTGTTGGCTTTCTATCTGTGTCAACCAGGCCCAATCTCGGTTCAAATCGAACATATAGTGGTTGCTTCTACCGCTCAACCAGCCTTCGTGGTGCTCCTTGCTGTTGGGGTCTACTTGATTTGGCGTATTTTTAAATTGATTGTACCAATTTACATAGCGATCTCGACCATCGGGATTCACACATGGGTCCATGATCACCACGGTGTTTTCCAGGTAATTGCTTTTTTGGGTCAAAAGTTCATAAATGGTCTTCATGGAGGCCTCGGTGCTCACACTTTCGTTCCCGTGAACATTATAGCTTAACCAAACTATAGCTTTGGAAGCATCTCCGGTTCCTTCTATATCTTTTAAATGATTTTGTCTTATGGTCTCCAGATTGGCCAAATTTTCTGCTGAGGATACATAGGCCAATATCAAGGGCCTACGTTCGTTGGTCTCTCCATACACGGTAAGTTTTACCTTATCTGCGGCAGTTTCTGCCAAATATTCGTAATAATCCACCACTTCGTGATGCCGGGTAAATTGTGTTCCGAGTTCGTACCCCAGAAATTCGGAAGGGGATTTTAACTGTTGTGCCGATAAGGAGATGGATACTAAAAGAATGAGGGAAAATAAAAATCTGGTCATGCTTGGTTTAATTGGTTCAATCAAATCTACTAATAAATTGAACCAGAAACCTAATTTTATAGGGGTGGGACCGCTAAAATTGCATAAAATTCAATTAACGTATTTTTGGGATGAGAAATAAAGAAGAGACTTATCTTTGAACACCTCATTACAGTTTTAATGGAAGTAGAATGTATACGCTTTAAGGAGACCGGTTATTTTTCCCAATTAATTTGCGACTATTTAGATCAGAAAAAAGAGTTGTCGTCCTTTTACAACAGATTTCCCTTGCTCGAGAATTTTGATGGACAGATCAAAGAAAAAGCCTCCAACTATCCAAAGGCGAACAGGTCTGTTTTGGTCAATTCTTTAAAGGCTCAATATAAAAACGTCAAAACCTCACAGGTAACCCAAAATAATATTGATTCGCTCCGTGACGAGAATACCTTTACCGTGGTGACAGGGCACCAGTTGAATCTTTTTACCGGGCCATTGTATTTTCTTTACAAAATTGTTTCCACCATCAATTTGGCCAAAAAGTTAAATAGGGAGTATCCCGAAAATCATTTTGTCCCGGTATATTGGATGGCAACTGAGGATCACGATTTCGATGAGATCAATTACTTCAATCTACATGGAAAAAAGGTACTTTGGAACAAAAAAGCTTCCGGAGCGGTAGGTAGATTGTCGACCGATGGCTTGGAGGACGTTTTTGAAATATTTGCTTCAGAACTTGGAAATTTAGGGTTGACCTATAATCTGAAGGAACTTTTTAAGAAGGCATATTTGGAGCATGAAACGCTCACAGAGGCGACCAGATATCTTGCCAACGCCCTTTTTGGGGAACATGGACTCGTAATCGTTGATGGTGATGACAAGGGTTTGAAGCAATTGCTGGTACCCTATGCCAAAAAGGATATTCTTGAACACACTCCATTCCATAAAATTTCGGAAACCATTGATGCTTTGGGAAAAGTGTCTTCGGAGTACAACATACAGGTAAACCCTAGGGAAATCAATTATTTCTATCTAAAGGACGGTTTACGGGAAAGAATCGTTGAGAAAAATGGAAAATATGGTGTCGTTGGTACCCAAATCCAATTTTCCAGAGAAGAACTCATACAGGAGTTGAATACTTATCCGGAACGGTTTTCGCCCAACGTGGTGGCACGTCCACTCTACCAAGAAGTGATCTTGCCGAACCTTTGCTATATTGGCGGGGGAGGGGAGCTGGCCTATTGGCTGGAACTCAAATCCTATTTTGATGAGGTAGGGGTGACATTCCCCATGCTGATGCTGCGGAACTCAGCTTTGCTGATATCGGAGAAGCAGTCGGAAAAAGTGGAAAAAATGGGTTTGAAGATCCCCCACTTGTTTAAGAAGCAACATTCGCTCATCAATAAAAAGATACGGGACATTTCCAATATAGATATTGATTTTTCACCCCAGAAAAAGTTGTTGGAAGAACAATTCCAACACATGTACGACCTGGCCGAGCAGACCGATAAAAGTTTTTTGGGTGCCGTAAAAGCGCAGGAAGTAAAGCAGAAAAAAGGATTGGACGCTCTTGAAAAACGTTTGCTCAAAGCCCAAAAGCGCAAGCTGAAAGATCATGTAGTTAGGTTGACAGACCTACAAAATGAACTGTTTCCCAATCAGTCCTTGCAAGAAAGACAACTCAATTTCTCGGAGATCTATTTGGAAATGGGGGAGGATTTAATTCCATTGTTGTTGGATAAGCTGGACCCATTTTCCAAGGACTTTACCATTATAAGGCACACATAATCCGAAGTTTACTTGGCTTCAACAAAAAAATCAAAAAAATATTAAATCCTGGGTAGGGTATTTACATTTTGGATTGTTCCATAGGTGTAAATAGCTATGAAAATTTAAATTTTGAGTTGGTTAACTCATATGTTTAGGTTGGTTTTGATTTTATTGAAAAGCTCCGGAGTGGTTCCCGGAGTTTTTTGCTTTTAAGGCGAAAGCATTTAAAACAACTCCTTGAAATGCGATTTTACCTCGAAAAGTGTCGCCTGCTTCATGGTTTCAAATCTTATATCGGCATGCCCCACACGCTCTTCCGGGCCAATTCCCACACTATGGAACTTTCCTGCTTTGGCCGCATCGATTCCTTTTTCCGCATCTTCAAAAACGATACAGTTTTCGGGTCGCAATCCCAATTTTTCCGAAGCATATAGAAAAATATCAGGTGCAGGTTTACTTTTGGAAACACTGTTGCCATCGCCAATTACATCAAAAAAGTGAACAGCATTGAGCTGCTTAAGGACCTTGTTGGCATTTTTACTTGCACTTCCCAGCGCAACGCTGAATCCTTCCGAACGTAAATGGGTCAAGAGTTCCCTGGCACCTGGGAGATAATCATCCGGCGTCATGTCGTCGAGGCTCTCTACATAAATGTCATTTTTTTTCGTGGCCAGTTCAACCACGGTAGCTTCGTCCAAGGAAACCCCGTTGTGGTCCATGATTACTTTTATGGAATCCATCCTTGAAATACCCCTCAATTTTTCATTGAGTTCACGGTCAAACTTCCAGTTCATTTCGTCTGACAATTTTTTCCACGCATCATAGTGCAGTTCGGCGGTGTCCGTTATCACACCATCCAAATCAAAAATGAATCCCTTAATCATGGTCGGTTCAATTTAAAACGCAAAGAAATAATGAAATCCATTAAGAAAAAAACTATATAAGAGCGGGTTCTTTTTAAAAAGAAAATGGGGCATGCCCCAAAATAATGGATTGTTGATAACCCGTTGGAATTACTTCATGTAAAAACTTGTCATAAATATCCTTTAAAAGATACTTTTGCAACTAAAGCAAATTGCTATTTTTGCCCATGCATAACAACGTACTCATCCTAGACTTTGGTTCCCAGTACACACAATTGATCGCGAGACGCGTTAGGGAACTCAACATTTATTCAGAAATCAAGCCGTACAACAAGCTGCCCGAAAACCTATCGGATTACAAGGCTGTAATTCTTTCAGGTTCGCCGTCATCGGTACGTTCCGAACAGGCGCCCCATCCGGATTTATCTCAAATAAAAGGGAAAAAACCTTTGTTGGGTATATGCTACGGTGCGCAATATCTGTCCCATTTTCATGGGGGCAATGTAGCGCCTTCCGCAACCCGGGAATATGGTCGTGCCAATCTTTCCTATGTAAAGGATGGTGAGGATTTCCTTGAGGGTATCGGGGAAGGTAGCCAAGTATGGATGAGCCATAGCGATACCATTAAGGAACTTCCCGAAGGAGCTGTCCGGTTGGCAAGTACGCACGATGTGGAGAATGCCGCATATAAAATTGATGGGGAGATTACCTACGGGATTCAGTTTCATCCCGAAGTTTACCATACTTCGGACGGAAAACAACTGTTGAAAAACTTTTTGGTGAACATTGCCGGTTTGGAGCAGGATTGGACCCCGGATGCCTTTGTGGAAACCACTGTTGAGGAATTGCGCAGAGAGATAGGTGATGAAAAGGTAATTTTAGGACTGTCCGGCGGTGTGGATTCCAGTGTTGCGGCCATGTTATTGCACAAGGCCATTGGTGACCACCTGTACTGTATTTTTGTAAATAACGGACTTTTGCGCAAAAATGAGTTCGAAAGTGTTTTGGACCAATACAAACACATGGGCCTTAACGTAAAGGGAGTGGATGCTTCGGCACGCTTTTTGGATGCCCTGAAAGGAGAATCCGACCCCGAAGGAAAAAGAAAGATCATCGGAAGGGTCTTTATCGAGGTTTTTGATGATGAGTCCCACCAAGTGGAAAATGCGAAGTGGCTCGCCCAAGGCACCATTTATCCAGATAGGATTGAATCCGTTTCTGCGAGCGGAGGACCATCAGCAGTAATCAAAAGTCATCATAACGTTGGTGGTTTGCCCGATTACATGAAGTTGAAAATAGTGGAGCCCTTGAAAATGTTGTTCAAGGATGAGGTAAGACGGGTAGGTGCAAGTATGGACATGCCCCCAGAAATTTTGGGAAGACATCCATTTCCCGGTCCTGGTCTCGGAATTCGTATCTTGGGAGATATAACTGCGGAAAAGGTGGCGATCTTACAGGAAGTGGACGCCATTTTTATTGATGGATTGAAAAAATGGGGACTTTATGACAAGGTTTGGCAGGCCGGAGCCATGCTTTTGCCCGTAGATAGTGTGGGAGTTATGGGAGATGAGCGTACGTATGAAAAATGTGTAGCGCTCAGAGCGGTTGAAAGTACGGATGGTATGACCGCGGATTGGGTGAATTTGCCCTACGAATTCCTGCAAAAAACCTCGAACGATATAATAAACAAGGTTAAAGGCGTTAATAGAGTGGTGTACGACATTAGTTCAAAACCACCGGCAACTATAGAATGGGAATGAAAAAATATATGTTACAACTGGTTTTTACCATGGTCTTTTTTTTGGCCTTGGTGCCGGTTTCTGCGCAAAACTATGCAACGCATGCTGTAAAGAAAGGGGAAACCCTGAAGAGTATTTCACAAAAATACAGGGTTACGCCCTACAGCATATTGCAGGCCAACAAGGAAATTAAAAATGCTTCCGATGTCAAGGAAAATACTATCCTTATAATTCCTTTGACAGGTAAGGTTACGGAAACCAAACCTGAGCAGAAACCTGTGAACAAAGCCGAAGAGCAGGAGGAGGAAGAGGTAAAGCCAATCCGTTTTATACGGCATAGGGTAAAGCGAAAGGAGACCATATTTGGTATCACAAAAAAATATAACATTACCCAAGATCAACTCAAAAGATACAATACCAATCTGTATTCGGAGACCCTTGATCGTAAAATGATACTTCAGATTCCAGTATTCCCCGAGGTTGACCCCAATGAGGAAAAAGAACTGGATTTTGAGACCTATACCGTACAGCCCAAGGAAACACGATGGAGCGTTGCCCATAAATACGGAATAAGTGTGGACAGCCTTTTGATATTGAACCCTGAACTGGACAAAAACACCAATTATTTGGCTGCCGGCCAAGAATTGAAATTGCCAAGGCCCAAGGGCGACAGTTTGAAGGAGCAAAAAACCGAACTTTTCACTTCGTATACCGTACCTCCCAAAATGACACTTTACAGTTTGGGAAGGGAATACGGTATTCCGACCGACTCCATTGTTAGGCTCAACCCAGAGATCATGAAGCAGGGTGGTCTAAAAGAAGGTATGGTGGTAAGGCTTCCCAAAAAGAGGGACCGTGAAGGAGAGGTAAATACCGAGAATTTTATTTTTTACGAGGTAAAGCCCAAGCAAAATATCTTTAGGATTACACAAAACCTTAAAATCACAAGGGAAGAATTGTTCCGATTGAACCCAGCGCTCGAAAATGGCCTGAAAGCTGGAATGGTGCTAAAACTACCAAAGGAAAAAGCCGAAGAACTTGAGGTGAAAAATGCCTTGGTTCTGGATAAAATCAATTTGGTGGACAGCATCGATGTAAAGAACAGGCCCAAACTTGTTTTTATGCTTCCTTTTAGGCTGGACAAGGTCAATGTGGCCGATACCGAAAAAACTGAAGAGCTCATCAAAAACCGTAGGGACTTGGCGCTGAGCCTCGGATTTTATACCGGTGCCATGGTGGCTTTGGATTCCATTAAAAAGTTAGGGGTCTCCGTGGACGTAAAGACCTACGATACCCAACTGGACCAAGCCAAGGTCAAGGAAATTCTTTTCAGGGAAAACTTGAGTGGTGTGGATGCCATTATAGGGCCATTGGCAGCTGGGCCTTTGGATGAGGTTGCCGTACAAGCGGCCTCAAAAAGAATCCCGGTGATCGCCCCAATTTCGTCGGACAGTAAATTGAGCCACAACAATGTGTTCTTTTCAGTGCCAAGGGATGCCGTGCTCCGGGAAAAGTTACTGTCCTATATGGAAAAAATCCATAAGAACGAGAATGTGATCATCATTGCCGATTCTACCCATCAAGTAGCACACGACTCCATTTTGAGCAAATTTCCGGCGGCACAGATTGCAAAGGTTATCGATAATAAATCATTGCATTTAGATCGTTTCCTCGTCAAACTTTCCAACGAAAAGGAAAACTGGGTTTTCTTGGAAACCGACCAGCCCAATATGGTGGCCAGTGTCACCTCCATCTTGAACTCCGCCAATACCCGGATTGGAGAAACCGATACCGGAAAACAGATCAAGGTTCGCATGTTCACTACCAGTTATAATGGGGCCTTTGAGGATGATGCAGTATCAAAAGCGCATTTGTCCAACCTTAGGTTCACCTATCCATCCTTCTATAAAGAAAGCGGTAACGATACTTTCGTAAGCGCATATACCAAAAAATACGATGGTCTTTTGCCGGATAGATACGCTGTGCGAGGGTTTGATGTGACCATGGATGTGCTATTAAAGCTCGCGTACAAGAAAAATCTTTTTGAGACCTCCAAATATATCGGGCTAACGGAATATTCCGGAAATGGTTTTGATTATTTGAATGATTGGACCTCTGGATATTTTAACAGGGCATGTTATATTATGGAGTACAATAACTTAACGATCAAGGAAGTAGAGCCAAAAAATGACGTCAAAAGTAACTTATAACGGAAATCTTCGTACAACCTGCGTGCACATACGTTCCGGCAGCGAATACATTACCGATGCCCCTGTGGACAACAACGGAAAAGGTGAAGCGTTTTCGCCCACCGATACCGTGGCCACGGGCCTTGCCAATTGTATGATGACCATGATGGGCATTAAGGCCCGCGATATGGACGTGGATTTAACAGGGTCCACCGCTGAGGTGACCAAGCACATGGCGGCCGACCCAAGACGGATTTCCAAGATTGAGGTCACATTTGAAATGCCTGCGGCCTTGTCCGAAAAGCAAAGAAAAATTTTGATGCATACCGCCAACACCTGTCCGGTGCATTATAGCCTTCATCCCGATATTGAAAAGGTAATCGAATTCAATTGGACAAAATAATCTCCATAGGATGTATTTTTCTACTTGTTTTTTTTGGAATCGCACAAGAAATCGAGCAGGGAGTTCCATGGAGCGAAGATATAAGGCTTACTTGGGCCGATTTTAAGGGAAAAGTGCCCCCGGGCGAACCAACGGCAGCAACCACCGCAAGCGGTATCAGTTATTCCTATTCGGCCAATTTGCTGCACCACGAGGTTAAACTGGATTTTGAGGTGAACGCTTATTTCTATCCGAACGAATCATGGTACAAGCCCCAATTGTGCAACGAGAACACCTTGGCCCACGAACAACTTCATTTTGACATTACCGAAATTTTTGCACGTAAAATGCGCAACAAGCTACATAGAACATCCTTTTCCGATGATGTAAAAGCTGAGGTACGTAAGATTTATAAAGACATTCTCAAAGAACTGCAAGAGTACCAAGAGCGTTACGATTGGGAAACCAACTTTTCCAGAAACCGTGAAAAACAGGCAGAGTGGAACCAAAAGATTGCTGAAGCCCTTAAAAATCAATCAAATCCCTAACTTTTAATTCCATAGCATCGGCCAAAGCTTTAAGAGTGCAAATTGAAGTGTTGATGTCCCCTTTTTCAATAGAGTTTATTTGACTACGAGATATGTTTGACTCGTAGGAGAGATCATAGGTAGAGATGCCTTTTTGTTTTCTGATTTCCTTGATTCTTTTACCAAGGGCTTTCAGGTATTTTTCATCTCTAATTTTAGTCATGGGTCTAAAGTCTCATATTTTGTTTAGATTTGTAGACCTATATATCGTACTATATTATGATGAACACTAATCAATTGGACGAGTTGTCCCAA
The DNA here is from genome assembly GCF_011068285.1 of Flagellimonas oceani. Classification (NCBI taxonomy): domain Bacteria; kingdom Pseudomonadati; phylum Bacteroidota; class Flavobacteriia; order Flavobacteriales; family Flavobacteriaceae; genus Flagellimonas; species Flagellimonas oceani. The sequence continues at coordinate 685,933 of NZ_CP049616.1, forward strand.
ATAATCGAGAATCGTTATGGTACCCCTGAAACTTTGGCAAATTGGTTGGATCTAGCCGTGGAAATGTTGTTCTATGTGGAAGAAGACACTTTTTCCAGAGACGAGTTACAGGAAGTGGCCACGGCAATCAGGGGAGTGGTCAGGGTTTTGAGGTCAGCGTGATTTATAGCAAAACAAACCTTGAACATCTATCTTTTTAGCATCAACTCTGCTGCAATCTACACGGCCAAATCTTCACTTTTCAATTTTAAATCTTGCTTTTTCATTCGCATCAATAAAGCAAAGCCAAAGGTAAGTACCCCAACACGCCCCAGGAACATCAATAGGATGATAAGCGATTTACCTACCCCTGATAGGTCGGCGGTGATTCCTGTGCTTAAACCTACGGTTCCAAGCGCAGAGGCCACCTCAAAAAGGATTTTATCAAAATTGGATTGTTCGGTAAAGGAAAGCAAAAAGCTGAAAAGAAAAATCATCGATGTATAGAGAATAAAGGTGGATGTCGCCACAAAAAGGCGTTCCAAGGGAATGGTCCTTTTCAAAAAAGTTATTTTTTTCTGACCGAGCAACCGACTTTTTAAAATGGCGACCATAGCGGTCAATGTAGTTATCTTCATCCCACCGGCGGTACCGGATGGCGACGCCCCGATGTACATCAAAAAAATGGTCAAAAGGAGGAGTGGCAATGAGAGCGAACCGATCGGCACCGTGTTGAACCCAACAGTGGTCATGGAGGTCATCGATTGGAAAAAGGCTTCCATCAACCGGTGTTCGGATGCTTTTACAAGGGGTTCCGTAAAATAAAACAGCAACGTGCCGATCCCCAGTAGAATTATAAATCCATATATTATAATCTTAGAAGTAAAGGTAATCGCATTTGACTTTCCCATGATTCTGTACCAAACATCGGTAATCACAATAAAACCAAGGGACCCTGCAATCGCTAAGACGGAAATGGTCCAATTGATGAGGGTATTTTCGGAAAAGCTCTCAAAACTATCATTAAATAGGCTGAAACCGGCCGTACAAAAGGAAGAAACGCTATGGAATAGTGAAAACCATACGCCTTTTAGGCCCGTAATTCCCTCATTGTGAAAAGCTATGTAAAAGGAAATGGTGCCCAAAAACTCCATGACCAATGTAAAATAAACAACACTTTTTATAAAATCCTTGATTTGAATGGTGGCGGGCATGGTGAATTCCGCGCCAATAATTTTTTGGTGCCATCTGGTAATGCGTTTGGTCGTGAAGAGCAGGTAATACGTGGTCAGGGTCATATAACCAATCCCGCCGAGCTGAATAAGTATCATAATGATGAACTGCCCAAAAAAATTGTAAGAGTCAAATATGCTTATCGTTACAAGTCCGGTGGTTGAAATGGCCGAAGTTGAAATGAATAGGTTGTCCAGAAAGGCGACATCGGTTTTATGAAAAAGCGGGATCGATAACAATAGAAACCCTACCAGGGTGTACAAAAAAAAGCCCCAGACTAAATTTAGTTGGGGAGATTTACTTATCTGGAACCTTTTGTATCTGGATTGAATTGTACTGAACATCGTGGTTTTGATTTCAAATATTCAAACAAATCTAAGACCGAATTTTGAATAACGCATCACGGCTTCGTTAAATTCAACCAGCGCATGTGCGATAGATTTTATAAACGTGGCAATAGCAGTAGCCACATATCAGAATTTAATGACGAAAACTAAACATCACACCGCATAAACCCATCCTTTAATGCCGCGATCTTATCCTCCCAGGTAACGATAAACTCTTGGGCCACGTAGCCCTTAAAACCCGTAGCATGTATCGCTTTTATGATGGCAGGGTAATAAAGTTCCTGTGTTTCATCAATCTCATGCCTACCGGGAACGCCCGCCGTGTGGTAGTGCCCAAAATAGGGATGGTAGTTTTGAATACTTCGGATAATGTCGCCTTCTTGGATCTGCATGTGGTAGATATCGAACAACAATTTAAAATTATCGCTGCCCAAATGCTTGCACAGTTCCACACCCCACAAAGAATTGTCGCACATATAATCCGGATGGTTCACTTGGTTGAACAGTTCCATTTGGATGACCACACCATGTTTTTCCGCCAAGGGCATGATCTGCGAAAGTCCGTCAACGCAATTTTGCAGCCCTACATAATCGTTCATGCCATTACGGTTGCCGCTAAAACAGATAAGGTTGGTGTAACCGGCTTCGGCCACCTTCGGAATCATTTCCGTATAGTTTTTTATAAGCTGCTCGTGGTATTTGGGATTGTTCCAGCCTTCGGTCAAACTAATTTCGGCCCCATTGCACATGGAACAATGGATGTCGTATTTTTTCAAGATGTGCCATCTATCCGGTCCCACCAAATCAATGGCCTTAACGCCGAGCTCGTTGAGGGTCTTTAAAAAATCTTCGAAGGGAATATCGTTAAAGCACCATTCACAAACACTGTGGTTGATGTTGCCCTTGAGTTTGAATTCTTTGGTTTGCCCTTGAGCAGCAGTCATGGCAGAGGCTGAAGCCAGACCTGCAGACCCAACAGCGGCCGTGGCTATAAAATTTCTACGTTTCATTTTACGGATTTGTTCTCGGAAAGATAGTATTTTAGACCTAGATATGGAAATACGCCCCGATTCAAAACAATTGTTGGAACTGGCACATTATAAGATGCCGTTCGGTAAATTTAAAGGGCGGTATCTTGTAGACCTGCCCTTGCCATATTTGGTATGGTTTCGCCAAAAAGGCTTCCCGGATGGAAAACTGGGCGATTACCTAAATACCATGTTGACCATTAAGGATAACAACCTGGAACCCATCATTAGAAAGTTACAAAAAGATTTTCCTCGCCAATCTACCTGATTTTTGCCCCGCAATTAGTAACTTTACGCCCCGTAATAGAATGATCAATATGTCAGATACCAAGTACATTTTCGTTACGGGAGGCGTTACTTCATCGTTGGGTAAAGGAATTATCGCCGCATCCTTGGCTAAACTACTACAGGCCAGGGGATACCGAACCACCATCCAAAAGCTGGATCCATACATCAATGTTGACCCGGGAACACTTAACCCATACGAGCATGGCGAATGTTATGTGACCGATGATGGAGCCGAAACCGACTTGGATCTTGGCCACTACGAACGTTTTTTGAACGTACGTACCTCACAGGCCAATAACGTTACTACAGGTAGGATCTATCAAAGTGTTATTGAAAAGGAACGCCGCGGTGAGTTTTTGGGAAAGACCGTTCAAGTTGTGCCACATATTACCAATGAGATCAAGGAGCGTATCCAAATTTTGGGCAAGAGCGGTGATTACGACATCATTATTACCGAAATAGGGGGAACCGTGGGTGATATTGAATCGCTTCCTTATATAGAATCGGTTCGCCAGTTGCTTTGGGAATTGGGCGAGCACAATGGCATTGTAATCCATTTGACCTTGGTGCCATTTTTATCCGCAGCGGGCGAATTGAAGACGAAGCCCACCCAGCACTCCGTAAAAACCTTGATGGAAAGTGGAATAAAGGCCGATATTTTGGTGTGCAGGACCGAGCACCATATTTCTGAGGACATCAAAGAAAAGCTGGCTCTATTCTGTAATGTTAGAAAAGAAGCCGTTATTCAATCCATAGATGCATCCACCATATATGATGTTCCCTTGTTGATGCAAGAGGAGGGGCTGGACACGGTGGCCTTGGAAAAATTGGCGCTGCCAAATACAACCGAGCCCAATCTGGACCAATGGAAAGAGTTCTTACAACGTCATAAAAATCCAAAGGATAAGGTAGTGATCGGGTTGATAGGCAAATATGTGGAACTTCCCGATTCCTATAAATCCATACAAGAGGCATTTATCCATGCCGGGGCGGCAAACGAAGTGGAGATAGAGGTGAAATCCATTCATTCCGAACACCTGTCCGCAAAAAATATTGAAAAGAAATTACAGGGGCTGGACGGTATTTTGGTCGCTCCTGGTTTTGGTGAAAGGGGAATCGAGGGCAAGGTAAATGCCGTTACCTACGCGCGTGAGAACAATATTCCTTTCTTGGGCATCTGTTTGGGCATGCAAATGGCCGTAATCGAATTTGCGAGAACGGTTCTTGGCCTGACCAAGGCCAACTCCACCGAAATGAACAGTGAAACGCCGGACCCGGTAATCAGCTTAATGGAGGAACAGAAAAATGTTACCGATAAGGGCGGTACCATGCGTTTGGGAAGTTGGGACTGTCACCTTAAAGAGGGAAGTCTGGTCCATGGCGTATATGCCACTTCGGATATAGAGGAACGCCATAGGCACAGATACGAGTTCAACAATACATATAAGGACCAATTGGAGGAAGCTGGCCTGGTCGCATCTGGAGTAAATCCGAAGACCGGTCTTGTGGAAGTCGTGGAAATTCCATCGCACCCTTGGTTTGTTGGGGTGCAGTACCACCCGGAGTACAAGAGCACGGTAGCTAATCCACATCCCTTGTTTGTGGGGTTCGTAAAGGCGGTATTGACCCAAAAACAGAAACAAAACAATGCCAGTTTGGCATAAAACAGGCTTTTGGACATATATTTGCCACCTGAAATAGCAATAAATATTTCTCTAAATACTATTCATGGAAGAAAAGAAGCTGGATATTAAATCCATTATTGGATTTGTACTGATTTTTGGGATACTCATTTTTATGTTTTACCAAAATCAGCCAACGCCAGAAGAGCTTGAGGCACAAAAAGCAGAGCAAGCACGTGTCGAGGCAGAGGCCGCCAAAGCAGAGCAAGAGACCAAGACCGCTCCCGTAAAGGAAACCAAGACCGTAGACCTTAATGATTCCACGGCCGTGGCCAATTACAAGAGCACTGTTGGGGCCTTTGGATTTACCCAAACTTCGGACGGAACCACGCTACTCGAGAATGAAGTGCTTAAACTGGAAATTTCCAATAAAGGAGGACAGATCGTGGAGGCAAAAATGAAGGAATTTGTAACCTTCGATTCGATTCCTGTATACTTGGTGAAGGACGGAAACGCCAATTTTGCCCTGAACTTTACCACAACGGACAACAGGGTGCTCAGCACGGCCGACCTTTATTTTGAACCATCACTATCGCAAAGTGGGGACAATAAGGTGCTTTCCATGAAAGCCAAAGTGGCGAACAACCAATTTTTGGAGTACCGCTACGAAATGAAGCCCAATGATTATTTGGTTGATTTTACCGTTCGTTCCCAAGGCTTGAACGGGGTTTTTAACACCAGCAAACCGCTTACTTTAGAGTGGGATTTGAAAGGAATCCGGCACAACAAGAGTGTGCAGTACGAAAATAGGTACACCCGTTTAACGTACAATCATGATGATGGGGACATCAGTAAACTTTCGGAAAGCAGTGATTTTGACGAGGAAACCGAAGTGGATGTGAAGTGGCTGTCGTACCGTCAGCACTTTTTCAGCTCCATTTTGGCAACGGACGATCACTTTAAGACGGCAGACCTCACCTCCACCAATTTGGTCGAGGAAGAAAGCAAGGAACTCCGTTTTACCAAAGAATATAGTACCAGGGCACCTTTGGAATATCAGGGTGGGGAAATATCGCAGAACATGTATTGGTATTATGGGCCTACCGATGTAAAGGTGCTGGATAACTATACAGATTTGGGATTGGCGGATTCCATTCCATTTGGTTGGGGAATCTTCGGTTGGATCAACCGATACGTATTTACCCCGTTCTATACGTTCTTAAGTTCGTTCTTGCCGTATGGTATAGCCATTGTGATCATGACGATTTTGGTACGATTGGCACTTTCGCCGGTGACCTATAAATCCTATTTGTCGCAGGCCAAGATGAAGGTGTTGAAGCCGGAGATTTCAGAGATCAACGAAAAGTACAAGGACAACGCCATGAAAAAGCAACAGGAAACCATGAAGGTCTACAACAAGGCAGGGGTGAGCCCCATGAGCGGTTGTGTACCGGCCTTGTTGCAGTTGCCCATTTTCTATTCACTGTTCATGTTTTTTCCAACATCTTTTGCATTACGTCAGAAACCATTTTTGTGGGCAGAGGATCTATCATCCTACGATACCATTTTTGAGTTGCCGTTCACCATACCTTTTTACGGTGACCACGTATCCTTGTTCCCGATCTTGGCATCCGTTGCCATCTTCTTTTATATGCAGATGACTACCGGACAGAGCATGCAGATGCAGCAGCAACCGGGTATGCCGAACATGAAATTTATTATGTACCTATCGCCCATTATGATGTTGTTCTTCTTTAACAACTATGCGAGTGGATTGAGTTTGTACTATTTCGTTTCCAACTTGATTACCATCTTTATTATGTTGGCGATCAAGAACTACATTCTGGACGAGGAAAAGATTCATGCCCAGATACAGGAAAACAAGAAGAAACCGAAAAAAGAGAACAAGTTCCAGCGTAAAATGCGCGAAATGATGGAACAGGCCGAAGAGCAAAAGAAATCAGGAAAAAGATAATCCGGTATAAGTAAACTTTTTGGTACAATAAAAAACTCCCTCAAGATTGCCTTGGGGGAGTTTCCATTTACAGGTATAGTTTGGAAAGATTTGGGACTCCAAAGATGCGTCATTGACCACATCCAAAAAACTAAAAGTTGTAAAATGCTCCTTTTTTGTGGGCAGGTAATCCTTTATTGATGTCTCATCGATTAACGGTAAATATTAAGAGATAAAAAGCCCCTCCAAATTTTATTGAATGGGCTTTTTCAAATATTATTCAAGTAATTAAGACTAGTTCATTGTATCAGGGATAAGAACTGTGTCCACCACATGGATAACACCATTTATGGCTTGAACGTCCACGTAATCTATTCCAATTCCCATATTTCCTGCACCGTCGGTAATGTCAGCAATGTTATCTCCAGTACCCGGTAGGTTAATGGTAATCATATCACCTTCCAATGTTGTAGCGGTGGCACCGTCGCTCAAGTCGCCCGAACGTACATTGGCACCTGCCACTACGTGGTGTTGAAGAATTGGCGTTAAGGCAGCTTCTTCAGGAATACTGGTCAAAGCGGCAAAAGCATCGTTGGTAGGAGCAAACACGGTAAATGGATCACTTCCGTTACCATCTTGGGCGGACAGCACACTAACAAAATCTGTACCTGGTGTCAACTCGGTCAACGCTTGTACCAAAGTAGAGAAGGTAGGATCGGCAGTAGCAAAAGTCACTACGGTCGGCAAGTCGATTACGGCATCCACTGTATGGATTACTCCGTTGCTGGCTACGATATCCGCCATTACCACACTACTGGTTCCGTTCAATGTAACACCATCATCGATATTTACGTAGAGGCTTAAGTTTTCGTCTGTTGCGAATTCTGCCTCAGTTGTGTAATAGGTATTGGTCAAATCCGAGCGGAAGGCAGCGGCGCCCATCACCACATGATTGGCCAAAATGGCATTGATATCATTTGAATTTGGATTTGTGAATGCGCTGAATGCGTCGTTTCCTGGAGCAAATACGGTGAAAAGTTCTTCTTCGTTGGATAACAAATCGGTGAAAGTTGTGTTTCCACCATCAGTCAAAGCACCTACCAAGGACGAAAGCCCGGGATTGGCAATAGCATGATCCACAATATTTGGAATATCGATTACGGCATCAACTACGTGCACTATACCATTGATGGCTTTTACATCCGCTGTTACTACGTTTGATACCCCGTTGAACGTTACACCATCAGAGGTATCGAAGAACAAGCTTACCATTTGGTCTCCTGCTCCCGTTGCCATTGTGCTGGTGTATCCAGAACCAAGTCCGGTCAAATCTTCGGAAGTCACTTCGCCACTGATTACGTGGTTGAGCAATACGTTGGTCAATACATCAACAGGAACATCTTCCAAGGCTGCTCCGTCTAGGAACGTTTCAAAGGCCTCATCGGTCGGGGCCAATACGGTAAATGGTCCATCTCCCCTAAGTACGGTTGGCAAATCGCCGTTGGCAGCAGTCAGTGCAGCGACCAAGTTTTCTAGATTTTCGTTTCCGATGGCTAAATCTGTGATGGGCATCAAAATAATATCGGCCAATTCATCCAAAATGGCTTGGGGCAAAAGAACTTTGTCAATTATGTGAACGACCCCATTGGAAACCTCGATATCAGCATCCACCACTTGTGCCGGAACATCTGTGGCATCTTGTATAAACACATCACCATCGATAACAACTTCAAGTGATGAACCTTGCAGGGTGGTAAGGCTCATGCCATCACTCAAATCCGTGGAAAAAGCGGCATCTGCCACCACGTGATATGTTAAAATCACAGCAAGTAAATCTTGAAGCTGTTGTGAGCTAAAATCGTCTAAGGAATCAAAACCGTCCAATTGGGCCAGTAAATCATCAAATGCTTCGTTGGTCGGGGCAAATACGGTAAATGGTCCTTCACCGCTAAGGGCAGTTATCAAATCATTGTTTGCGCTCTCGTCTGCTTTTTGAAGAGCGGCAACCAAGGTACTAAGTTCAGATGTTGCCTGTGCTGCCTCTACTATATTGTTCTCTTCCTCAGGTGGTGGCGTAGGGCCGTTATCATCATTGGAGCAAGAAGTAAATCCCACAAATAGGAGTAAGCACGTCAGTCGGGTTAAATGTTTTAAAGTTTTCATGTTGTTCATAGATGTTTGTTTAACAATTTAAAAGTAACGTTAAACAAAATAAAAACAATAATGTTTAACATTTATAATGAAAACTTTAACAAAAATTAAGTTTCTGTTTCTTTGATAGTTATTTGCTCGAAAAAAATGCTTTAAGAGAGATTTATAATTTAAATGAACACCAATTTGTATTTTTGTGCTCTTAAATCATTGCAATGAAAAAGGTTGTTGTTGGACTTTCGGGAGGGGTGGATTCAAGCGTAGCTGCTTATTTGCTCAAAGAGCAGGGATACGATGTCATTGGACTTTTCATGAAGAACTGGCACGATGATTCTGTGACCATATCCGAGGAGTGCCCTTGGTTGGAGGACAGCAACGATGCTTTGATCGTAGCCGAAAAATTGGGAATTCCTTTCCAGACCGTTGATTTAAGTGTTGAATACAAGGAACGTATCGTGGACTATATGTTCAATGAATACGAAAGGGGAAGAACGCCAAATCCCGATGTGCTGTGCAATCGCGAGATCAAGTTCGATGTCTTTATGAAAATAGCCCTACAACTGGGCGCCGATTATGTGGCTACGGGCCATTATTGTAGAAAGGGAACCATCCTGAACGAGGACGGGACCGAAACGTATCAATTACTGTCGGGCAAAGACCCCAATAAAGACCAATCCTATTTTCTTTGTCAACTATCGCAAGAGCAATTGTCAAAGACTTTATTTCCTATTGGAGCGTTGTTAAAGCCGGAAGTAAGGAAGATAGCCGCCGAAAATAATTTGATCACTGCGGATAAAAAGGATTCCCAAGGACTTTGCTTTATTGGGAAAGTGCATTTGCCCGAGTTCTTACAGCAAAAATTGAAGCCCAAGAAAGGGGTGATCGTGGAAGTGCCAAGTGATGCGGCCCAATTTTCCACCATGGTTCCCGAATTTCAAAATGAAAGGGAGAAACTTACCTTTCGTGCGGAGAAACCTGTTTACAACGAATCGGACGGAAAGGTTGTTGGAGAGCATCAAGGTGCCCACTATTTTACCATTGGTCAACGCAAAGGCCTAAATGTTGGCGGAACCAAGGAACCATTGTTCGTTATCGATACCGATGTGGATAAGAACATTATTTATACGGGACAGGGAAAAGCACATCCCGGACTGCTCAGAAACACCTTGTTCATAAAAGATGATGAGCTCCATTGGGTACGCCCCGATTTGTCATTGGAGGTGGATGGTACCATGAAAGTTATGGCGCGCATCCGATATCGTCAACCCTTGCAAGCTGCAACGCTCTACAAAGTAGAAAACGGTCTTTTTGTTGATTTTAAGGAAAAACAATCAGCCATTACCGAAGGACAATTTGCGGCATGGTACCTTAACGATGAATTGATAGGTTCCGGGGTAATCTCCTAAACGCATACCTTATTTATTTTGATTATTTTGGTGGAAACTTGAACAAAATTTTCATGCAAAATAAAATCACACAACTTTTCGGAATCGAATATCCCATCATTCAAGCAGGGATGGTATGGGCCAGCGGTTGGCGTTTGGCGTCTGCGGTTTCCAATGCAGGTGGATTGGGACTGTTGGGGGCGGGCAGCATGTATCCCGAGATATTGGAGGAGCATATCATCAAATGTAAAAAGGCGACCGACAAACCTTTTGGCGTGAATGTTCCGATGCTCTATCCCGATATTGAAAAGTTGATGGATATTATAGTAAAGCATGAGGTGAAGATTGTGTTCACATCGGCTGGCAACCCTAAAACCTGGACAACATTCCTCCAAGAAAAAGGAATAACCGTTGTGCATGTGGTAAGCAGTGTAAAGTTTGCCTTAAAGGCACAAGAAGCTGGAGTGGATGCAGTGGTGGCCGAAGGTTTTGAAGCTGGCGGTCATAACGGACGTGACGAGACCACGACCATGGTACTGATTCCATCCGTAAAGGAAAAGATACATATTCCGGTCATTGCCGCGGGAGGTATCGCTACGGGAAGGGCTATGTTGGCCGCCATGGTTTTGGGTGCGGATGGTGTTCAGGTCGGCAGCAGGTTCGTAGCCTCGCCAGAAGCCTCCTCGCACGAACTGTTCAAAAAATATGTAGTGGATGCCAAAGAGGGCGATACCCAATTGACATTGAAGGAACTTGCCCCTGTGCGGCTGCTCAAGAACAAGTTTTTTAACGATGTCCAGGCTGCCTATGCAAAAGGCGCCACCAAGGAAGAGCTAAAAGCATTATTGGGTAGGGCACGGGCCAAAAAAGGGATGTTCGAAGGCGATATGGAGGAAGGTGAACTGGAAATCGGTCAAGTTTCCGGTTTGATCCATAACATAACACCGGCGGCAGAAATCGTCCGTGAACTTATGGAAGAGTTTCACCGGGCAAAAACTGAAATGCGGAACTATTGAGGCCTCGCACAGTAAGTCATGGAAACTTTTAATATATTTAGTCCGCGCAATGAGAACACTAATCCCCACACTACTCTTTTTTGTGCTCGCCTCGCATTGCCATGGGCAAGTGGAGCGGGACAAAGCACTCCATTTTTTGGGAGGTAGCCTATTTGGCCTGGCAGGGGCTGGAATTGCCAAGCAGGCCACGGAAGGCAATCGAATTTGGACATTTGTGGGCTCTGTGGCAGGTAGTACACTGATTGGTCTGGCCAAGGAAACTGTAGATGCCGGACAACGCGAGAACGGTTGGGACAACGATGATCTGGTCGCTACGATCTTGGGCGGTGTTACGGTCGGGATTACAATCGATTTGGTTTCCAAAAAAGATGATAACGGAAGGCTGAGGGGGCGTTATTCTAACATTGATTTAAAAAGGGGTCAACGTTTTCCCCGACAGCAAATCGAATTTATTGTATTGAAGGACAAATTACCTTCCTTGAATACGTTGGGACTATCCAACTACGAGCTTACCGCTAAATAATTCCCCTGGCTTTTATTTCCAAATATTTGTTGATGGTGTTTACCGTAAGTTCCTCTGGTTTGGTGAGGATGGTTTGGATGCCATACTTTTGGAGTTCTTTTTGCATCAATCTCTTTTCCAAGGAAAACTTCTCCGCAATAGTCTTGTGATAAATGGATTGCAGATCTTCGGCATCCGTTGAGATCAAGGATTCCAATTCCGTGTTCTCAAAGAATATGACCACCAATACATGTTTTTTGGCCATGGCCAAGATGTAGGGCAATTGTCGTTTTAACCCTGAGATATGTTCAAAATTGGTATAGAGCAACAAAAGGCTACGTTGGTTCACCTTGCGCTTTACATGGGCATACAATAACCCAAAATCCGAATCGGAATAGTCAGTGGATATATTGTACAGACTCTCCATAATGGTGTTGAGGTGCGTGATTTTTTGAACGGCGGGCACAAAAGTCTCTATCTTTTTGGAGAAGGTCAGCAATCCCGTTTTATCGTTTCTTTTGAGGGCGACATTGGAGAATGCCAAGGCCGAGTTGATGGCGTAATCCAATAGGCTCAATTCGTTGAAAGGCATTTTCATCACCCTGCCCGTATCAATGATCGAATAAATGGGCTGGGATTTTTCGTCCTGGTATTGGTTTACCATCAATTGGCTCCTTTTTGCGGTAGCTTTCCAGTTAATGGTCCGCACATCATCACCCTTTATATATTCCTTGATCTGTTCAAACTCTTGGGTATGCCCGATCCTTCTAATTTTTTTCAGCCCAAATTCGGTTAACCGATTGCTCGTGGCCAAAAAATCATACTGTTGCATTTGAATGATGGAGGGATACACAGGTACCATCTGATCCTTTTGAAACGTATATTTTCTTTTGATGATACGAAGCGGGGAGGAAGCAAAAACAATCAGGTTGCCAAAAACATATTCTCCACGTTCCACGGGACGCACCGAGTATTCAAAAAAATAGGGCTCACCTTTGTGAATACGGGTCCTATGCTCAAAATCCCTTTTTTGGAACTGTACGGGCAATTCATCAATTACAAATGCTTCCGTTTTAAACGGATATTTGGAGCTAAAGTGCACGGATAAGATATTTTCATCACTATTGGACAGTTTTTGTGGAAGGTTTCGATGGGCCTGTATGCCATTTTTCGTGGCATACATCAAATAAAGGTCAAAAAAGAAAAGCGCCAATAACAGATAGACCAAGAACCACGCAATGGGGTATAGGGCCGGTACCCAATAGGAAATCACAAAACAGGCGGATAGTACGGCGATATACCGAAAGAAACTATTGTGTATGTACAGCGACCGGAGGAATGCCATGCTTAACGTGGAATTTCAACGGATTCCATAATCATGGTGACGACATTTTCGGTGGTCATGCCTTCCATTTCCCGTTCGGGAGTTAAAATGACCCTGTGGTTCAGTACTGGGACCAATGCTTTTTTTACATCTTCCGGAATAACAAAATCCCGGCCGGAAATCGCAGCAAAGGCTTTGGCAGCGGTCAAAGTAGCAATGGATGCCCTAGGCGATGCCCCCAAATATAGATGCGGATGATTTCGGGTCTGCGTGATAATATTGGCAATGTAGTCCAGTATTTTTTGTTCCACCACCACTTCATGAATGTTCTTTTTGAACTCGGCCAGTTTTTTGGGTGTCAACACCGCTTTTATTTGATCTTGTGGTTTTTCGCCCTTGCGTTCATGATGGTTCTGAAGAATGATCACTTCTTCCTCAACAGAGGGATAATCCACCTTGATCTTGAACAGAAAGCGATCTAATTGTGCTTCCGGCAGGGCGTAGGTGCCTTCTTGTTCAATGGGGTTTTGTGTTGCCAATACCATAAATGGATTCCCCATTGGGTATGTGGTTCCGTCAACGGTGGCTTGCCGTTCTTCCATGGTCTCAAAAAGCGCGGACTGTGTTTTGGCTGGGGCACGGTTGATTTCGTCTATCAAAATGATATTGGAAAATATGGGCCCTTTTTTAAATTCAAACTCGGTTGTTTTGGAATTGAACACGGAGGTTCCCAAAATATCGCTCGGCATAAGGTCGGGCGTAAATTGGATACGGTTGAACTCCGTTTTAAGCGTTTTGGCAAAAAGCTTGGCGGTCACCGTTTTGGCAATTCCGGGCACTCCTTCTATCAGGGCATGTCCATCGGCCAAAATGGAAATGATCAAAAGTTCTATAAAATCCTTTTGTCCCACGATTATGGTGGACAGTTCTTTTTTAACCTGTTCCACGGTGTCCCTCAACTCTTCCAAGGGAACTCTGCTGTCAAAGTTCAAGTCGTTATTTTCCATCAACGTTTGCTTTAAATGCTTCTATTTTTTTATTGAGATTCTTCAGTTCTTCTTCGGTAATATGTTGTTTTGCCCTGAGTTTGGTAATCATCCCCAGTAAATTTTTCACCTCTTCCAATGTTGAGTTGCTCCGCAGGGCCAAGTTTCTCAAAAATGTTTCATCTTCCAGGTCTTGGGTCGTCACATACAATCTGGACCTGAGATATTCCAAAAAGTAATCAATTTTATGTTTGGTGATCAGATGTAGCTCCTTTTTTTCAAAATACATATCGGCAATGGTGCGGGTAAAGGCCAAGGTTTGGTTTTTTACCGGGGACACTACGGGAATGGCACGTTGTTTACGTTTTCCTTCAAAAATAATGTAAACGATGGCTCCGATCAGGATGAGGTAATAGGCCCATTTAAACTCCTCGGTGTTCAGGAACAGGTACATGGGCGAAGTGTAAAATGATTTTCCCGATTTATGGAAGTTGTCCATATAGATGGTTTCGCTTCGGTCCAAATAGGATAGCAGTCCCGCTGTATATTCGCTATTATCGTCCTTGAGTATAAAATAATTGGTGAAGGCCTTTGGGAAGCTGGACAACACGATTTCCCCTTTGCCGAACGGTTGTTTTATGGTGTTGGCATGTTTGGTCAAGGTACCCGTACTATCGGCAGTGGTGTATACCTGACCGAGAACCGTGGTGCGTAAGGTATCCAACTGGTCGAAACTGGGGGTGTAATAATCTTTGGTAAACTTTACCTTTTTGTTTTTAAAGGCAGGATTGACCAATTCAAAATAAAAAATGGGTTCCAACTGGCCATCATTGTAAACAAATCGCTGTTTTAAATTTAGGGTGTCCAATAATTTTGTCTCGAAGGAACTTGAGGCTACAAATAGTTGGTTCCCTTGATCTACCCATTCCAAAATGGTATTAAGCTCTGCTTTTTCAAAAGATACTGTCTCGTTTACGAAAAAATAGGTGCCTTTGACGGAGTCGGTTCGACTGAGAAATTCAAAAGGAGGTTTTTGGATTTGTTGGACGGCATCTGGGAAATATTTTTCCATCAAATCGTTCAGCACATAAGTTCCGTAGGGTATTTTATGATGGGAAACATAAGAGGGGAACCAATTGATTTTTTTTGGTTTGTTGTACTCCAAAGCGAACAAGGCCGCCAAGGTCAAAATACCTATTGTTATGTATATCCAACCTTTTCTAGACATCTGTTATCGATTTTTTTAAGGATGAAAATACCTGTTCGGCCTTTTGATAACGCTCTTGGTCCAGCTCAAATTCTCCGTACCAAACATAATCGTAGAGCAGGGTGGCTTTTCCGAAACCATTTTTAAACGAACTTTCGGACAGTTCGGCCATGTAGTCGTCGTTGGTCTTTTGTTGTTGCCAATCGATCAAATCCCGTTCCGATAGCAATTGAAGGATGTAGAGGTAATAATATCGGATGGCCAGTCTGTAATTTTGGTCGGTCAGCGCTTTTTTGATCAATTCCTGAATGTCCTCGTTCTTGATGATGTGCTCGTCCTCCGAAAGTGTGACCACATTCGGGTTTTTCTTGTTCTGCCCAATTCCCATAATGTTGGATTTCACAAAAAACCGTATCACCAGATAAAGGAACAGTGCGAGTAAGAGATAGGGCAATATCTTTAAAAAGGCGGCTAAATAGCCCTCCGCATTGCCCACACCGAATATCCATTCAAAAAAACGACGTAAAATGTTGTAGAACCAATTTACGATATCCGTCCACCAGCTATTTTCGGTTTTTACTTCTTCGTAGTTGAAGTCACTATCGTTTTTGTAAGTGTCCAGATCTTCCGAATTCAGTTCAATAGGTTGTAGGTCCGATTCATCATACTTGACAATGGAATCGTTTTGGGCAAAAATGATTGTCCACGATAACAATAGGTATGATAAAATCAGTTTTTTGAGCATTTATTCCTCCGTGGATTTTCCGAGACCTTCAATCCGTTCAAAAGTACCGGTAAAATTTTTCTTCTCGTTAAGATTGAAGAAAATCAACGAGGTGGCCACTAAAAATATGAGGTTCATCAGAAATTGCACCAAGGTGCTCAAGAGGTTCAGAAGCAGATAGATGGGGTCGTTGAAGACATTGAAGTTCTCCGCGTCCATTTCCCCGGAGAAAACGCCCATTTTTATCCAACTGTATATGATCGTTGGCAAACTAAAGGCATACGAAGCTATGACAACAATAATATAAATGACGAACAGTGTGGCGAAGGTAATCCACCAATTTTCTTTGATCAGCGTAAAACTGTACTGGTAGGATTCTATGGTATCCTTATTAAGGAACACAAGAATGGCAAAGGAAATGGAAAGCGGCACAGCTAAATAAATACCAGGTATTAAACAGAACATGGCTCCGATAAATACGGATATTCCCACTATGATCCCCAAACCGATCAAGGACCAAAACGAACCGTAAACACCCTGTCGGATTTCGTCATAATTTGTAGTGCCCTTGTGCTCAATGTACGATTTTATGTAGTGCAGCACAGTGCCCTGCGCCAAAACATAAGCGGCTATGGAACTTAACAGGAGCGCTGCTACGGCCAATACCATAATAAAAGGGGAATATGTGGGAGTGGAGGTGTTCCCAATAACGCTCAGGTTAAAAATATCACCAATGGTGTACATATAGAACCCCACGGAAATCAACATCACCAAGATATAAGGTCCTACAATTTTTAAGATGGTTCCCAAAAATGGTTTGAACTCATTTCGGATAAAAACGAAGGAATCGGAGAGAATTTCTCCCAGTTCCCGCTGTTTTTTAAACTCGATATAGTTATTGGGTCTCTGCATAAGTGGTTTTTCTATGGATTTGGTATGGATATATGATGTAGTAAAAAATAATCAGGAACAACGATGCCAAGATAATGAAAATGGCCAACCAGTCCGGCATTTCGGTATGTCGTGTGACAAAGCCTTCCAAAAAACCGGCAATAATAAAAAAAGGCACGGTACTTACCATAATTTTGAGCCCGTTTTTGACTCCTTGTTTAAAGGATTCCAAACGGGTATAGGTTCCGGGGAAAAGAATACCGTTGGCCAACACCAGTCCGGCACAGCCGGCAATAATGATCACAGAGATTTCTATGGTACCATGGATCCAAATGGTTCTGGCGGATTCCCACAGCAGTCCCTTCTCGTAAAAAAAGTACTGAAAACTCCCTAACATAATGCCGTTCTGCAGCATGATGTACAGTGTGCCCACACCCAAAAAAATACCGAAGGCAAAGGCGTAAATGGCCACTTTTATATTGTTTATGGTAATTCCCAAGAACATATTAAAGGCTCCCTGCTCCTTGTAAACGGCCATCGGGTCTCCTTTTTCAATATTCTCCAAGGTCATGTTTACATAGCCGTTGCCCAGAATGGAGCGCACAAAGTCACCCTCGTTGGCCGAGGAGAACGCACCCACGATCACAAAAAATGCAAATACCAAAAAAGAAATGAGCAATTCCCGGTGATGCTGTTTAAACATGGTGGGGAACTCCGTTTTCCAAAAATGTACAATACGGTTTCTGGATTCCCGTTTGGTCTTATATATTTTTTGATGCGCTTGCGAAGCGAGCGTATTCAAGTAAATTTGGGTGTTGCTGCCGGGGTAAAAGGTCTTTGCGTAACTTAGGTGGTCGGTAATCTCGATATACAGATCCGAAAGCTCATCAGGATGAAGTTGGCCCTTATTGATCAGGGCATTTTCAAAAGCGGCCCATTTATCCTTATTTTGCCTTACAAAAGCGGCCTCGCGCATGCAATTAATGGTTTGTAGTAAAGAAACTAAAATATGGAACAATTTCAAATAGAAACGGCCCAAAATATAACCATCAATCAAAATACCTCTCACCTTGGAGAGCGGATGTTGGCCTATATTATTGATAGCTTTATCATTGTGGTCTACACTATCCTGGTTTTTGTTTTTTTGGCATCCCTCGACATCGATATGGGGGATCAATGGGCATTCTACCTGATACTTTCCCTTCCGGCGTTTTTGTATTATCTACTTTTCGAGACCTTAATGGATGGGAGAACCATAGGAAAGGGCGCCATGAACCTTCGGGTGGTGAAATTGGACGGTTCCAAACCCAACTTTGGCAATTATTTTGTTCGATGGGCACTTCGGATCATCGATGTGGGAATCACCTCAGGTGGTGCGGCCGTACTTACCATCTTGGTTCGCGGCAAAGGGCAACGGATAGGTGATATTGCCGCAGGAACCACGGTCATTAGTGAAAAAAAGCGGGTATCCTTAAAAGATACCTTGCTCAGGGAACTGCCCGAAGATTACAGACCGACATTTCCGCAGGTCACTGTTTTTAAGGATCAGGAAATGCGTACCATAAAAGAGCTGTACGATAAGGCCAGACTCAATGGAAACCACAACGTTATTGTTTCTTTGGACAAGCGCATTAAGGAAGTGTTGGGCGTACAGACCGTATTGAAGCCCCTCGAATTTGTGGATGTGATCATAAACGATTACAACTATTACACCCAAAAGATGTAAACATGCTTTACCAGACCATTGATATTTTGGGTACCATCGCCTTTGCCATTTCCGGGGTTTTGGTCGCCATGGAAAAGCGATTGGATTTATTCGGCGTATTCATCATTGCTTTTGTCACCGCTATCGGGGGTGGTACATTGCGCGATCTATTGATCGGGAATACACCGGTAGGTTGGATGCACGACCTGACCTATGTGGTCACGATATTTGTCTCTGTGGTTTTTGCCATCATTTTTGTGAACAAACTCAAATACCTGAGAAAATCTTTGTTTTTGTTCGATACGATCGGAATAGGACTGTATACCATGGTAGGCGTGGAAAAGGGGCTCGAAGCTGAACTTTTACCTGTAATCTGCATATTTTTGGGCACTATGACGGCCTGTTTTGGAGGTGTTATACGAGATATACTCTGTAATGAAATTCCAGTGATATTTCGCAAAGAGATTTATGCCACAGCCTGTATTTTGGGAGCCCTGAGCTATTTTTTGATCATACAGTTCCCCGTAAAGGATGAATATGCCTACATCGCGGCTATTTTTGTGGTGATCTTGCTGAGGTTGTTGGCCGTTCGCTTCAAGATAAGTCTCCCCAGTATTTACGGGAAACAAGCCTCTTAATTGATATCCCCGCTATCTTTCAATACCGGTTAATTGTTGTTTAGTGCCATTAACCTATTGTTAATAAATTTTACTCTTTCCTTAGTCGAAATCGCTCGGCCATACATCTACATTGCTCCCTAATCATAAAATTAACTTTTCAAGGAGTTGATTGGTATCGCCAACCTCCTCAAACCATCATTTAATCAGGTATGAGAACATCACAATCATTGATCATTACATTTTTGGGTTTGATTTCATTTATTGGAATCGACAGGGCAAATGCACAGGGATGCGTAGCCATAAGGCATTTTTCGTCTTGTGTGGGAAACACGTTGGAAAACAATCTCTTGGGACCGGGGGACATTCAAATCGGAAGTAATTATAGATATTTTAAATCCTTTCGTCATTTTAGGGGAACGCACGAGGAGCCCGATAGAGTGTCCAACGAAACAGAGGTAATCAACCATTCACATTCTTGGGATTTCTTTTTGACCTACGGGATTTCGGAGAGGTGGTATGCCAGCATCACCATTCCCACAGTGATCAACACACGCTCCTCGCTTTATGAGCATGGGCGCGATGAGCGGAACACCACCTTTTCCCGAGGCCTGGCCGATATTAGGGCAGGCGTAGGTTACTGGTTGTTTGATTTGGAAAAGCACCAGAACGGAAACGTGGCATTGGGCCTTGGGGTAAAAATACCAACGGGCAGTTATAACGCTTCGGATATTTTTTATAATGTCGGCCCAGAGGGCGGACCGGAGGTCAGGCCAGTGGACCAGAGTATACAGCCGGGCGACGGAGGTTTTGGAATTACGGTGGATTTTCAGTTCTACCAAAAAATTGCGGAACGCTTTTTTGCTTACGGAGGTGGCTTTTACTTGATCAACCCAAGGGAGGTCAATGGAACGAGAACCTTTAGGGAAACTTTGAGTCCCATTCTTCAGAACGAGGCCATTATGGCCGTTCCCGATCAATTTTCGGTCAGGGCAGGGGTAAGCCATAGTTTGGGCAATACTATTTCTGCTTCCTTGGGCGCTAGGTATGAAGGAGTTCCTGTTAAAGACCTCATCGGAGGTAATGAAGGTTTTCGGAGACCAGGAAATGTACTTTCCATTGATCCGGGAATCGCATTCATAAAAGATAATTTTTCTTTGAACCTTAACGTGCCCTTCGCAGTAAGAAGGGAGCGTCCCCAGAGTGTCACCGATTTGCAGACGGAACAAGCGACGGGTGAGCCCAGAATGGGGGATGCAGCTTTTGCCGATTATTTGATCAATGTGGGCGTATCCTACCGTTTTGCGAACAATAAAGTAAAGGTCGACCCCGAACTTATGGATGAGTTCAATAATTAAGCTATCAATATAAATGAACTTTAAGATTGCCCAACAAATTCAAAAATTATCATTCTTATGTATTTTACTCCTTGGTCTTCAAGGAAAGAGTCAGGAAAGTATCAAGGGCAAAGTAGTCGATGCCACAGATGGCCAACCCTTGGCCGGTGCACAAATAGTGCTCAGCCCAAGTCAAAAGGGAACCCTGACCGATGAGTTTGGTTACTTCCAAATAGATACGGGTAGAGATGATAATTCTCTTAGTGTAAGGTATTTGGGGTATGAGGGCCAGGAGGTTTCCATATCAAACAACAATGATTTGGGTACTCTGGCATTAAAAAGGTCCAACACCACATTGAGCGAGGTAATCGTAAGTGCGTCCCCAAAAAATTTTAAAAATGATTTTAAGGGAAGCAATTTCAGAATCAATCCCGTTTCATTAAAAAATATAAATCCGTTGAGTACCGAGGAGGTGCTCCGGACGATTCCCGGGGTAAATATAGTTGGGGACATGGGCTTGTCCAACCGACCGAACATCAGTATTCGGGGTTCTTGGGGACGCCGTTCCAAAAAGGTTCTTTTAATGGAAGATGGTACACCGGCGGCCCCGGCACCGTACATAGCTCCTGGCGCCTACTATAATCCGGTGAGCGATCGTATCACCTCCATCGAAGTGTATAAGGGGGCAGATCTGCTACGGTACGGACCCAACAATATGTACGGTGCCGTTAACTACATTACCGCGCTACCGCCTCAAAAGCCCACTTTACGGCTTAAATTGACAGGTGGCCAGCGAAACTATACCTCAGGGCTGTTTTCCTATGGCGGAACTTGGAACGATATCGGAGGTTTGGTAGAAGGTGTTTACAAAAAGTTTGATGGATTTACTGATAACTCCTCGGTAGAGATTTTGAATCTGAACGCAAAAATATTCGCCAAACTGTCCGACAGCCAATCACTTTATTTTAAGGTGAGCGGGCAGTTCGAGGATAATCAGGCCTCTTTGAGCTCGCAGACACCGTTCACATTTGAAACCGACCCGACCCAAAATCCATTGGATGCTGACCAATTTACCATGAGACGCTATGGTGTCGACATTATCCATAAATGGTTGCCCAATGATGATTTGAGCTTCACTACAAAAGTATATGCTTCGGATTTTGAACGTGATTGGTGGCGTCAGGTCACTGCCAAGGTCAGGGCATCGGAAGTCCAGGATTATGTAGGCGATGAAATTTTTAATGCTAGATATGGATATCTATCAGGAAGAACATTTGATGATGAAGACTATGTTATTGTTGGTCGGGTGACCAGCGGGCAGGAAAGCACCACGGACAGTCGTTGGATCTATCGTGTTTCGGGTATCAAAGAGACCGTTGATGTATCATGGGAAGCCTTTGGGGCTCCAAGTGCTTTCGAAGGAAGCATCAATCTGCACCACGAAACATTTAAGGACGTTTTCTTGGAAGCGGACAACTCGAGATGGGCCAGGTATGGAACCGCCACCAAAGATTTGTGGTACAGGTTGTGGTCTGCCAATGGTTATGTTCGCAATGAGTTCAATTTTGGAAAAGTTGGGGTGACTCCCATTCTCCGTTTTGAACATGTGGATATGTTTCGGCAAGACCTTTTGGGATTAGCTCAAAACCCAGATTTGGAAAGTACCATAGAAGGCAGGGAACCCAATGTGTACAATCAATTTTTGCCTGGAATTACGGTGGATTATGACTATGGGGAGGGTGAATTTTACGGTAGTTTGTACCAAGGTATGATCGCTCCATCCAAAGTTTTCGGGTTTTTAGTGGAACAAAATGGTGTTGTTACCAATCCTTTGGCGGGCCAGAGCATTAATATTGAACCGGAATTGAGCTGGAACAAGGAAATTGGTTGGCGAGGCAGCCTATGGAACAATTTTATCCAAGGACAATTGACCTATTTTCACAATGCGGGCAGAAATTTTTATGCCGGGGGGCGCAACGAGGTGTTCACTGAGTTGGGGAAAATTGATGTCCAAGGTATCGAAATGGGGATCAATGTAGAGCTTTTAAACACAAAAGGTCATCAATTGCATTTTATGGGCAATGTTACCTATATGCGATCAAAAGTGAAATCGGGCAAGTTGGAGGATAGGGACCTTTTTTCTCAGGTTATACATGGTACAGATACACAGAACGAGTATGTGTCCATGGTAAATTCCAATAGAGATGCCTACGAGATATACGTGGACAACGGGGGAGGGGAAAACTTGCTGACCGAACAGACCATCGATGCTTCGCAATTTGGTAGTATTACCCGTAGCGTAGTCACTTTTGGTGATGGAGGATTGTCAAATACAGAGGCTCCCTATACGCCCAATATTAATATGAGCTTGGGCCTAAATTACGATTGGAAAGAATTATCCAGTGGTTTTAATGTGCACCATGTGGGCAAACAGTACACGGAATTTCACAATTTTGTAAATGAGTCTCCTGATGGCGCCATCGGTCAGTTACCTTCCTATACTACCATAGATGCATTCGTGAACTACGATTTGACCATTGGTAAAAAAATCGATGCCACCATATTTGTAAACGGAAAGAACATTACGGATAATATATATAGGGCTTCACGTTTGAACAGGGCCACTTCGGGATTGTTCGGAGGCGGTTTCAGACAGATTATTTTTGGAATCAATATGAAGATTTAAATCTGGGGGTCTTGATTTTTACGGTTCGGGAAATTGATTTATCCCGAACCGTTATTTTTAAAATTGGCTACAAATCTTATTTTATTCCTCAACCTGCGAAGACTTCTTGGAAAAAGTTGGCCATCCTCAACCAGGAACGGTCGCTGGCCAGTGGGTTGTACATCATGCCATCATCTGGAGCATTGGCGTTGGGGTTGGTAAAGGCATGTCCCGTTCCGCCAAAAACATCCATTTCCCATACGGCATTTCTATCGGTCAGTTCATACCCTAAGGAAACCACATCTTTGGGAAATGCCATGGGGTCTTCCCAACCGTGCAGGACCAATACTTTTGCTTTGATTTCCTCTTCCTGTTCCAATCCATTGGGATCCAAAAGTCCATGAAAGGAAACAGCGCCCTTAAAGTCGGCTCCGGAACGGGCGAGGTCCAATGCACATTTTCCTCCAAAACAGAATCCAATGATCCCTACATTTTCTGGGTCTGCTAAATCATGTTCCTTTATACTGTTGAATGCGAGAATTATTCGGTCGAGCAATTTTTGGCGATCGGCCACCACTTCGTTCATGAGCTCTTCGGCCTCACCTGCATTTTTGGCTCTTTTTCCCTCGCCATAAACATCAATGGCCAATGCCAGATAACCAAGTTTGGCCAGCTCAATGGCCTTATCCGTTTCAAATTGTGATTGTCCTGCCCATGTATGGGCGACCAATACCACGGGGCGTTTTCCTTGAATGCTATCATCATGGGCGACAATTCCCAAATAAGATTGCCCATCGTCCGCATAGCTAAAATTGTTGGTTTGAATCATGCTGAGTTTAGTTATGTATTGAGAGCCATTAAATTATATTATTTTTTGATTCTATTACAAAACTTCAGCTTTAAGTATGTATATATTTTGCCAAGGCCAATCGCCATCTCCGACCGGTACATTATTGATGGCATCCACTACGTCCATCCCTTCTACCACGCGCCCAAAAGGGGTGTACGAGCCATCCAAGTGATAAGAACCGGGATTTGTGACCACAATAAAGAATTCGTAAGGGGAGGCCAGTTTATGGGGGTTGTCCCGTTCGCTGCTGGGCATGGAAATGGTTCCCCGATGGTGTTTGTGCCCTTTGTTGGCATCCGGTGGGAGCAGATACCTTCCAATATCGCCACGTTTGCGCGCTGTTTTTCGGTCGTCCGAATTTCCTCCTTGAATAATGAAATCCTTCACCACCCGGTGAAACTGGGTACTGTCAAAATATTTTTGTCTTGCCAAATAGATAAAATTGGCTTTGTGATAGGGGACATCGTCATAAAGTTGCACGGTAAAGCTTCCCATGGTCGTGGTGATCTTTACCTTATCCTTTTTAAGTTTTTTTGAATAGTCAAAAAAGAAATCGATGGCATTTTCCTCGGTCAACAAAAAAGGTTCTTCCTCTTCCTCTTCGATTGAAGTGGTGTCCGTTTGTATTTTTGCAACACTGTCCGGGTTTGCGATATTTTCCTGAACTTTGTCTTTCTCCTTTTTAGGAGATTCTCCGCAGGAAACGATTAATAGAAATAATATAGTTGTAGCTAAAGCCGATTGTCTCAACAGCATGGATTTTAATGAATTTTACGAACTCGCTTTAAAATTAAAAAATCTCCCACTTCCAGGAGAGGAATCCCATAATAAAATGTCCCCACAGCTCCGAATCCAATGGTTGAAGAACAATAGGGTTCAGGATGCCAACCCCAAAAGGGCAGGGGTAATGGCATTGTTTTACCCTGATGCGGAACACGAAACCCGACTGCTTTTGATCCTACGAAAGGTGTATCAGGGCGTGCATTCCAACCAAATTGGGTTTCCGGGCGGTAAAGTGGAACAAATTGATAAGGATCTAATGGATACCGCCCTGCGAGAAACACATGAGGAAGTCGGCGTTTTACCGAACGAGGTCGAGGTGGTCAAGGAGTTGAGCGAAGTGTACATTCCGCCAAGTAATTTTTTAATGAGACCGTTCATTGGACTTTATCCCAATCCCCGCCCATTTGTGAAAGAAGATTACGAGGTTGAAAGCCTTGTGGAGGTGCATCTCAAGGATTTTATGGACGATTCCAACCATATCAAAGAGATTTTGACGACTTCTTATGCAAAAAACATAGATGTACCCGCCTTTAAATTAAATGGTTACACGGTTTGGGGCGCCACGGCTATGGTATTGAGTGAAATCAAGGAGCTATTGCGTCAAGTCCTTTAACTGCTATTTTGTAAATTTACCGTCAACAATTAACACTTTACATGGGTCTGTTCAAAAAAAATCCCTTTGGTCATATTTTGTTTTTGAAACGATGGCTGATTCGTATCGCAGGTATGATGACGCACCAACGCTACAAGGGGTTTAACACTTTGGAGATCGAGGGCTCGCAGATAATCCGCGACCTTCCCGAGAGCAATGTTCTTTTTGTAAGCAACCATCAAACTTATTTCGCCGATGTGGTGGCTATGTTCCATGTGTTCAATGCCAGTTTAAAGGGACGGGACGACAATATTAAGAACTTGGGCTATTTATGGAACCCGAAGCTGAACATCTATTATGTGGCGGCCAAGGAGACCATGGGGAAGAGTTTGCTCACAAAGGTTTTGGCCTACGCAGGTTCCATAAGTATTGAAAGAACTTGGAGGGCCGATGGCCAGAATGTGAACCGACAGGTAAAGTTCAGCGATATTTCCAATATAGGCAAAGCATTGGACGATGGCTGGGTAATTACCTTTCCACAGGGAACGACCACCCCATGGAAACCATTGCGAAAAGGTACTGCGCACATCATCAAAAAATATAAGCCCGTTGTGGTACCCGTTGTTATTGATGGGTTCCGACGTTCTTTTGATAAAAAGGGCCTTCGGGTAAAGAAAAAGGGAATCCTCCAATCCATGCAAATAAAAGAGCCTTTGGAAATCGACTACGATAATGAATCCATAGATGCGATCTTGGAGAAATTGGAGTATGCGATCGAGCAACATCCATCATTCCTGAAAGTAATTTCGGAGAAGGAACTTCTTGCCTATGAAGAGGAAAACCAAAAAAGGCGCTACAGTTATAAGGGCAAGTTTGATGCTTAAACCTCTAACCGTTTGAGGTCGTTATAATTTTTTCTCAGCTTTTTTAGCAAGATACCATAGAGCAGTTTGTAGAATAGCCAAATAATGATCAGTACTGCCGTGGTGACCGCAATCGAAACAATGATGATCAATGCCCAAAACTCCGTGCTGTCACCATCTTGGGCCGCAGCCTCTACCAATTCCTGGCCCTCGGGGGTATATAGCAGGACCCCATATGCATAAATGATTGCACTAATGGTAAAGATGATGAGGTTGAACCATACATACTGGGTCACTGTCCGCTTTACTTTTAGAATGGTCCGCATCAAGTTTTTGGAGGAATCGGTGAAAGAGATTTTCCTGTAATTGGTGTAGAACTTATAGATAAAGTAAAATATGATGGCGTAGTTAACGGCATTCAGGACCATTACAACCTTATAAATGTGCATGGCCTTGAGTTCGTCCATGGTTTCGGGGCCGCTAAAAATAATATTGATGCCCGCCCAGAAAACAAATTCTATTATGCTGATGTAAAAAATCCATTTTACTATGGACGACGACTTTTTCTTGGTCATCGGATAGATTTGCCCGTAGGACAGTTTGGGTAGGTCCGCTTCCCGCTTCTGCCAATCTTTCTTCAAGAGTTCCAGTTCATCCAGCATAATCACGGATTTAATATAGTTCTTAATTTATTTTTCACCCTGCTCATCTTCACTCGTGCATTTACTTCGGAAATTCCCAAAGTTTCGGCTATTTCTGAGTAATCCTTGTCCTCCAGGTAAAGGAAGACCAAGGCCTTATCAATATCGCCAAGTTGTTTTACTGCGTCGTACATCAATTTTAATTGTCGTTCCTCCGTATCATCATAGTCAGTGGCCTTGATTTTATAAAGGACCGAATCAAAGTCTTGGGTCTTTACCCTTTTCTTCGATTTTCTGTACAACGTTATGGCCGTATTCAATGCAACACGGTACATCCATGTGCTAAACTTGGCATCTCCCCGAAACTTTGGGTATGCTTTCCACAACTGAATAGTGATTTCTTGGAACAGATCGTTATGCGAGTCCTTGTCGTTGGTATATAGACTACATACCTTATGGACAATGTTCTGATTGTCCTCAAGTTCCGTCACAAAACGATGTTCCAGTTCTTTGTTCACTAAGCGGTTGGTAAGTTTGCTTTATCTATTGGTATCGATAAAGCTGCTTTTGTTACAATGTTTGGATAAAAATTATTTGCGGTAATCAAGTGCAGGTGGTCTGTTGCCCAACATGGGAACATATTTAAAGTCCTTGCCCCTTCTTTCTTCCAGTTCTTTTTTGGCGGCCTCTATGGTTTTGGGGCTTTCAAAAATATCCATGGCGGTAAGTGCCAGGGTTTTGGCAGCGACCATCATTCCCTTGGAACCTATGCTCATACCACCGGCTGCAACGGCCTGCCAGCTGTGTGCTGGTGTTCCGGGTACCCAAGTTGCAGTACCAAGACCTGCGGTCGGAACGGTGTAGCTTACATCACCGACATCGGTGGAACCAAATGCTTTGGCGGTTTCTTTATAGGGTTGAACGGTTTCGGCCATTTTCATGTCCAAGCTTTCGTTGCCCAAGCTTTTTGATATTTTCTCGGCGAAGGCCTTTTCCTCTTCATTATAGGTGATACCGCCAACTTTGACCAAATTGTCGTACATGATTTTTTGTACGGTAAGGTTGGGAAGCAGTTCATGGGTCCCTCCGATCATTTCATATTCCATAGTGGTGCCCGTGCCCAAGGCTGCTCCCTCGGCAGCTTTTACGATCCTATCAAAGATGTCCACGACCACATCCCTGGTATTGTGCCTTGCGTAATAGTACACTTCGGCAAAATCGGGGACTACGTTCGGGGCCTTGCCGCCATCGGTGATCACGTAGTGGATTCTAGCGTCTTCTGGGACATGTTCTCGCATCATGTTCACCATGGCGTTCATCGCCTCCACACCATCCAATGCGGAACGTCCCATTTGTGGTGCCGCCGCTGCGTGGGCGGAAATCCCATGGAATCTGAATTTGGCCGATTTGTTGGCCAAAGCAGCGCCTGCACTTGCAGCATTTGCAGAGCTTGGGTGCCAATGAAGAGCGACATCGACATCATCAAAAACACCTTCACGGACCATATAAACTTTTCCCGACCCGCCTTCTTCCGCAGGGCATCCATAAAATCGGATGGTTCCTTTGATGTTGTTCTTTGCCATCCAATCCTTTACGGAAATGGCCGCAGCTGTGGACGCGGTTCCGAACAAGTGGTGGCCACAGGCATGTCCTGCTTCTCCACCGGCTGATTTTTTCTCGGGAACGGCCTCTTGGGACAGACCGGGCAGGGCATCGTATTCGCCCAAAATGCCTATAACCGGGTATCCGGAACCATATTCTGCTTTAAATGCAGTCGGTATACCGGCAATTCCTGTTTCTATGGTAAAGCCGGCTTCGGACAAGGTTTCTTGCAAAAGAGCAGAGCTTTTTTCTTCCAAATAGCCCATTTCGGCAAGATCCCAAATTTCATGGGCGATTTCGCTGTATTTCTCTGATTTTGATTCTAGATCATTGATAACATCGTTTTTCTTTTTTTGGGCATGTAGACCCACGGTGCACAATAGCAGAAATGCACCCAAGGGGAGAAATTTTCTCATTGGTTGTGGTTTTTTTGAGTTAGCGCTTAAAGATACAAAAAAACCAACCCCTACGTGATCTGCTTGAGCATGGAATACTTAAATTTGTAAGTATGTCGAGCATGAATATTCCTCAATCCAGTAATCCAAGAGTCGTAATTATAGGCGGCGGTTTTGGAGGCATTGCATTAGCAAAAAAATTAAGCAAAAAAGAAGTCCAAGTGGTTTTGTTGGACAAGCATAACTACCATAACTTTCAGCCCTTGTTGTATCAAGTATCTACCGGTGGCTTGGAACCTGATTCCATTGCCTATCCAATTAGAAAGGTACTTCAGGGATATCCCAATTTCTTTTTTCGGTTGGCGCAGGTCCAAGAAGTGAAAACGGATACCAAAAGAATCAAGACCAATATTGGTGAGATTTTTTATGATTATTTAGTGGTCGCGACCGGTTCTGAGACCAATTTCTTCGGAAACAAGGGCATCGAGACCAAAGGAATGGCCATGAAGACCATTCCACAATCCTTGAACTTACGTAGCCTGATCCTCGAGAATTTTGAACAGGCACTTTTAACGGACGACCTTCATGAACGCGATGCCCTTATGAATTTTGTGATCGTGGGCGGCGGACCAACGGGAGTGGAACTTGCCGGTGCCCTGGCCGAAATAAAAAAAGGCATCCTTCCCAAGGATTATCCTGATCTGGACACCCGTAGGGCCCAAATAAACTTGGTGCAAAGCGGCGATAGGATTTTACCGGCCATGAGCGATAAGGCTTCGGAAAAGGCGGAAAAATTTTTGGAGGAACTTGGCGTGAATGTTTGGAAGAATATCCGCGTTACCGATTATGATGGCAAACGGGCAACTACGGACACCAAAACCATTTTTGAAGCCGAGACCTTGGTTTGGGCTGCAGGTGTAAAGGCCGTTGCGCTGAAAGGTTTGGATGCCCAAGAGCTGCTTTGCAGGGGCAATAGGTTGCGTGTGAACGAGTTCCATGAAGTTATAGGTTTGGAAGGTGTTTTTGCCATTGGGGATGTGGCACAGATGGAAACAGAAGCGTTTCCAGAGGGGCACCCGATGATGGCACAGCCTGCCATGCAACAAGGAAGGAGCTTAGGGGAAAACTTGGTCCGGATGATAGAAAACAAACCCATGAAGCCCTTTGTTTACAAGGATAAGGGGAGCATGGCCACCGTTGGGCGCAACAAAGCCGTGGTGGATATGCCAAAGTTTAAATTTCAGGGAGTGTTCGCCTGGTTTGTTTGGATGTTCGTGCACCTGTATTTTCTTATCGGTTTTAGGAACAGGCTCGTGGTGTTCATCAACTGGGTGTACAATTATGTCCGTTTTGATCGCGAAGCACGACTGATCATCCGACCTTTCAAAAAGCAGAACAAAGTGGAGCGGTATACGTTGACTAGGGATTAACTCTCCGATTTCCGTGGGTGAAACTCTTTCAGGATCTGGGCCAAATGTGAGCGGTTTACATGCATGTACACTTCGGTGGTGGTTATGCTCTCATGGCCCAACATTTGTTGAATGGCCCGTAAATCGGCCCCGTTTTCCAAAAGATGGGTAGCAAATGAATGTCGGAACGTGTGTGGACTAATATTCTTTTTCAATCCAATTTGCTCAGCTAATCGTTTCACAATGGTAAAGATCATGGCGCGCGTCAGTTGTTTTCCCCGGCGATTTAGAAAAACGAAATCTTCATGTTCTTTTTTTATGGTCAAATGCGCTCTTATCTCTTTCCAATAAATGTTGATGTACTTTTTGTTCACTTCACTGATGGGCACAAAGCGTTGTTTGTTTCCCTTCCCCGTAACCTTGATAAAATCTTCATCAAAGTAGAGGTCGGATAGTTTTAGGTTGATGAGTTCCGAGACGCGGAGTCCACAACCGTACAAGGTTTCCAAAATGGCCCTATTTCGCTCGCCTTCGGGCTTGGATAGGTCAATGGCGGCGATCAAGTCGTTGATTTCCTCTTCCGAAAGGGTATCGGGCAACTTTCTGCCAATTTTTGGGCTCTCTATCAAATCCATAGGGTTGTCCTCCCGGTAATCCTCAAAGACCAAATAATTAAAAAACCCCTTTAAACCGGAAATAATGCGTGCCTGTGTTCTTGGGTTGACAGTTTTGGCGATATTATAAATGAACTGCTGCACTGTTTCCCTGTCTATTCCAATGGGTTTCTCAGGAATGCTCTGTTCATCAAGATAACTGGCAAGTTTTTGAAGGTCCATGGTGTAGTTGGAGATGGAATTTGGTGAAAGTCCCCGCTCGATCTTCAAATAATTTTGATAATCTTTTATTGCTTGTTGCCAGTTCATGGGTTCAAATATAGTGACATTACTACATCACTATTGCTCAAAAACGGCCATCGGTCAACTCAAAAGCCCCTTTGGTCAATTGGGTAGGGTTAAATACAATTGGTTTCAATAATTTTCCACTTAGAAAAGAGTTGAAAATGCACGAAAATCGATATTGTAAGAATTTTATTTCAAAAAGGCACTTTTTATATAATGATGACGTTCTCTTGTAAGTAAAATTTTAACAATGAAGAAAAAAACATTTGTATTGGTGATCATAGCCTTGGTTACCGTTGGTTTTTCGTCCATGGCACAACGAGTGGACCGGACAAATTTTAAAGCGGGAATTCACGCTGGAGTGCCCTTTGGGGATATTTCTGATTTCTCAAACTTTGAAATCGGGCTCGATTTAGGGTATCATTGGGGCGTATCGGAACTTATAGATGCAGGTATTTCGACAGGATTTATGAATGCCTTTATAAATAATGATACGGTGGATTTTGGACCGGTGGAAGCGCAAGGAGACTTTCCCAACATCCAATATCTTCCCGTGGCCGGGGCATTTCGCATTTACCCGACCTACGATTTTAAATTGGGCGCCGATGTCGGTTATGCAATTGGAATAAATGATGGAAATACGGGAGGACTTTACATCAGACCAATGGTCGGAGTAAACATAAGCAGTACTACCGAACTGAATATTTCCTACGTGAAAATAAGTGATGATTACGATTTCTCAATGGCAGCATTGGGACTTCTATTTTTATTTTAAAATAAAGAACGACAGTAAATAACCCCAAATCCTTACAGTTTAAACATGAATATTAACCACTAATTACACTTAAAATGAAAAAATTACTTTTAGTTATTGCATTTGTTATGTTGGGCAATTTGGCCGTAAAGGCGCAGACCAGTTACAAGGCAGCCCTTGGCTTGGGCATTGACCTTTATGATGAGGCCACCTTTTTTGGAGCTACGGGAAAATACTTTTTCTCCGACAACCATGTGGGCCAAGCGGATTTAGGTTTTGAGGACAATGCGACCATCGCTACGTTTTTGTATTCCTATCACAAAGGATTTTTTAGGGCTCCGGGCTTGCGCTGGTATGCCGGGGTTGGGCCGAGTATTATTTTTATTAAGAACTCGGACAATATTTTTGCACTGCGTCCGCATTTGGGGCTCGACTTTAAGATTGATGGAGTGCCTTTTGTGCTTAATTTTGATTGGCGCCCATCGGTTGTATTGAGCGATGTTGGCGAGAACGAGGTCGCAGCTTTTGGCTTTGGACTCCAATTTGCCATTAATTGATGAACGGCATTCCAAAAACAATATCAAGCAGGTGAAAACCTGCTTTTTTTATGTCTAGGGAAATGATCAATAGCAAAACATTTTAATTTTCCTACGAAAGGTTAAAGAAGTACATTGTTATATTTGCGTATTAACTAAAACTATTTTATCGTGAAAAAACAATTTGTTCTATCGGTATTTTTTGTATTTGTTTTGACCATAAGCACATATGGTCAGGAAGGATTTGCTGCCAAGGCAGGTTTCAACAATGTATCTGTCAGCGTTGACACTGGCGATGATTTTTTTGGGGAAGCAAGCGATAGCGAACTGGGCTTTTATCTGGGCGGTGGCTACAACTTTGAGCTTTCGGAGGATTTTGACATTGAACCTTCTTTGCTCTTCAGCTTTGTGGATGACCTAACCTCGTTGTACATTCCTGTGATGTTCAAATACAAGGTTGCCGATAAGTTCAACATCCAAGGAGGACCACAGATCAACTACTTGTTGGAAGATCTTCCTGATGGTGAGTTTGGTCTTGACCTCGCCATTGGTGGTGGTTACCAAATCGATTCCAACTGGTTTGTGGAGGCAAGATATGGCTTCCAAGTATCCAGAGGTGGAGATTTTGGCGATTTTGTGGACATCAATACCCTTACCATTGGTGCTGGGTATAGGTTCAATTAAACCGATACCATTACATGAAATAAAAAGCGGAAGTAATCTTCCGCTTTTTTTGTGCTTGAAAAATATCCTACTTTTACCAGTATGAAACTTATCATCATCAACGGACCCAATCTTAACCTCTTGGGAAAACGTGAGCCCGAAGTGTATGGGAGCACCACTTTTGAAGACTACTTTAAAAAGCTACAACAAAAGTTTCCCGATGTGGAACTGGAATATTATCAATCCAACATAGAAGGGGAGCTTATTGGTAAAATACAAGAAGTTGGGTTTGATTATGATGGTATCATCCTAAATGCGGCGGCCTACACACATACTTCGGTTGGAATAGGTGATGCCGTGAAAGCAGTGGAAACCCCGGTAATCGAGGTGCATATTTCCAATACGCATCAACGGGAAGAGTACCGTCACGTTTCCTTTATTTCACCTGCAGCAAAAGGAGTTATTCTTGGATTTGGACTCCAAAGCTACGATTTGGCCATCCAGAGCTTTTTAGGCTAAATCTTTCAAGTATTTTTTATCGGCATAAAAAGTGCCAAAGGGGAGAAGGGATGCTATGAAAAGGATGATAAACCTTTTGAGCTTCCATTTTCGTTCCCAACAAAAAACTATGGCCACTACTACATATAGAATAAACAATATTCCATGTGCCATACCAACAACTTGGTTCGGTTCAGGAATATCTGCCCAATGCTTCAACGGCATGGTCATTCCGAAAAGGAGTAGATAGGAAATACCTTCTAAAATAGCAGTGGCCCTAAAAATTTTAAGCATCAATTTACTTGTGTTAACCTGTTTTGTTTTTTAAGAATGCAGCTAAAAACAGTCAATTCGAGTGAAATTCCTAGGGAATTTTATATCGAGAATTGTTTTTGGCATGACATTTTGGTTCTCGATACAATTTTTCTTTCGAAAAATCACTCGAACCGACAAAAATGTTGACTCAATTATTATAGGTGGATTACTTCATCATATGCATCGGCAACGGCTTCCATCACGGCTTCGCTCATGGTTGGGTGCGGGTGAACAGATTTTAATACTTCGTGGCCTGTGGTTTCCAATTTTCTGGCAACAACGGCCTCGGCGATCATATCGGTCACACCAACACCGATCATGTGGCAACCCAACCACTCACCGTATTTGGCATCAAAAATTACTTTTACAAAGCCATCTGGGGTTCCGGCTGCTTTGGCCTTGCCACTGGCGGAGAATGGAAACTTACCAATCTTAAGGTCGTATCCTTTTTCCTTGGCTGCTTTTTCGGTCAATCCTACGGAAGCTACCTCGGGGATACAGTACGTACATCCTGGGATATTACCATAATCCAAGGCTTCCACATGCATTCCTGCCAACTTTTCCACACAAAGAATCCCTTCGGCGGAGGCAACGTGAGCCAATGCCTGTCCAGGAGTAACATCTCCAATGGCAAAATAGCCGGGAATGTTGGTCTGGTAGTAATCGTTCACCAAAATCTTATCCCTGTCTGTAGCGATTCCAACATCTTCCAATCCAATGTTTTCAATGTTTGTTTTGATTCCCACTGCGGATAGTACGATATCGGCTTCCAGTACTTCCTCGCCTTTTTGTGTTTTGACGGTAGCCTTTACACCATCACCAGAGGTATCTACCTTGGTGACTTCGGCGGAAGTCTTGATTTTTACTCCAGACTTTTTGAAGCTGCGCTCCAGTTGTTTGGAGATATCTTCGTCCTCAACGGGAACAATGTTCGGCATGTATTCCACAACGGTTACCTCGGTACCCATGGAGTGGTAGAAATAGGCAAATTCCATTCCGATGGCGCCACTGCCCACCACGATCATTTTCTTGGGTTGTTTTTCCAAGGACATGGCCTCGCGGTAGCCAATTACTTTTTTACCATCCTGAGGGAGACTTGGTAATTCACGGCTGCGCGCTCCTGTGGCAATAATGATATTATCGGCGGAATATTCGGAGGTTTCCCCGTTTTCCGATTTTACTTCAACTTTTTTGCCCGGTTTTACCTTTCCAAATCCATTGATGACCTCGATTTTGTTCTTTTTCATCAAGAACTGGACACCTTTGCTCATTCCATCGGCAACACCGCGGCTTCTTTTAATAACGGCACCAAAATCGTGCTCTACATCCTTGGCGCTCAAACCGTAATCTTCGGCATGCTTCAAATATTCAAAAACCTGAGCGGATTTAAGAAGGGCCTTGGTCGGGATACAACCCCAGTTAAGACATACACCTCCCAAACTTTCTTTTTCTATAATGGCTGTTTTGAAACCTAATTGTGATGCCCTTATGGCAGTAACATATCCACCTGGACCACTTCCCAAAACAATTATATCGAACTTGCTCATTAGATTTTGATTTTAGTTGTTAGATTAGAAACTTGCCGTCTCGGCAGGTGCAAAAGTACGGAAAACCATCCCCATTTCCCAAGTTGAAAAAAGGCAAATGTGGGTTTGTTTGTAAAACAACTAAAAAAAAGTTTTTACGATAAAAAGTTCTATTGAAAACTTAATTTATTCTTCAGCATCAAAATCAATGCTCACCGAATTGATGCAGTACCGTTGTCCCGTCGTTTCTTTGGGGCCATCGTTGAAAACATGTCCCAAATGGCTTCCGCAATTGGCACAAACGGTTTCGGTCCGTATCATCCCATGGCTGGTGTCCCTAATATATTCGATGGCGCCTTCGACAGCTTGGTCGAACGAGGGCCATCCGCAGCCACTTTCAAATTTATGCTCACTTTCGAACAATTTTGCGTTGCAGGCCTTGCAATGGTAATCGCCATTTTCAAAATGAAGGTCGAACTTTCCGGTGTAGGGGCGTTCGGTTCCTTTTTGGCGCAGTACATAATATTCTTCTGGAGAGAGTTGTTTTTTCCACTCCTCTTCGGATTTGTTCACGCTATATTTTTTGTCCATGAAAATTTTTAAGGAATTTATTTGTTGTCCGGGATAAAATCAAGGGCTGCTCCGTTAATACAATGCCTTTTTCCCGTGGTGTTGCTTGGACCATCATTAAAAACATGCCCCAAGTGCCCGCCACATACGGCACAATGCTCTTCGGTACGTGCCACACCGATTTTGTAGTCGGTATCAAAAGCGACGTTTCCTTCAATCTCTCTATCAAAGCTGGGCCAACCGGTCCCTGAATCAAACTTGTGCTCGCTTTTAAAAACAGGGGTCCCGCACCCTGCACATACGTAGGTCCCTTTTTCCTTGATGTCCAACAAGTCGCTCGAAAATGCGTTCTCCGTGGCTTCTTTGCGCAAAACGTAATACTCCATTTCGGTAAGCTCCGCCCGCCATTCCGCATCGGTTTTGTTGACTTTGAATGCAGTTTCTTTAGTATTTTCTTTTTTTTCTTCCTGAGACGTTCCCTTGCATCCCATAAAGATGACGAGAACAATCAATAGCAATCTTTTTCCCATGAATTGTTTTTTATGTGTTTGGACGCAGTTTGGTTCCGTTCCTTTCAAAATAAATCAAAAAAAAGTCCCATTGATTATCAATGAGACTTAATATACTCTTTTTTATCGAAACTAATTAATGTTCAATTTCATGACTTCTCCTTCGCCAATTTGGAGTTTTGACATTACGTTGTCGATGTTGGCAGGATCAAAATCTGGCGATTCTGCAAACTCGCTGGGCACAAAAACAATTCGGAACAATTGATCATCGGTGAAGTCGGTGCTCAAGGTGGATAAATCAAAATTGCCGTCAATAAATAGTTCAACATCCACAAAAGTGTGGGCGAAAACGTATTGCATGGTGCCTTCGGGCAAGAAATAATTCTGAGGCAGTTGTGTCCAGGCATCGGCAGTGGACCCGTCGCTAAGATCGATAACGCCATCGTGTCTGTATACCAAAACGGCGTCCGATTCAAAAACTTCGAAATTGGTCACGTCCGAAAAAGTGATCAAGGTGGAAAAAAGATTGTCTTCGGCGATATAATCAAAGTTAACGCCCTCGACTTCTACCACTTGCCCTTGGATGCCCGGTGCTCCTTGAGGTCCTTGTGCTCCATCAAGCCCATCGAAACCTGGAGGGCCTTGTGGTCCTTCGCAAGCTGCGAGGACAAAAACGATTACTGCGCCTAAAATTGTACTAAATTTATTCATGATTTTTGGATTTTGAATTTGTGTTCGTTTTAACTCTTGTTGCAATAAAATCAAAAAGCGTTCCATTTTTAAAAAAATGTTGTTTCTAATATCAAACCTGTCGGGATAATCGTATTCCTGCCCAAAGATGCTTATTATTGTATAGTACTAAACCCGCATATATGTCCAAGGTAGTTGCCCATAGTTTTTTTACGGATTTTGATATCGACCTTTTTAAAGGAGGAAAGCATTTCCGCCTCTACCATAAGTTGGGTTCGCACCTAACGGAGGTCGATGGCGTCAAAGGTACCTATTTTGCCGTTTGGGCCCCTTCTGCCAAATCGGTAAGTGTTGTGGGCGATTTTAATTATTGGAACGCAGACGAACATCAATTAAATGTGCGGTGGGACAGCAGCGGAATTTGGGAAGGGTTTATTCCCGGAGTTGATAAAGGCACCAAGTACAAATACAAGATACATTCCAACAACAACGATATTTGGACGGAGAAGGCCGACCCATTTGCCCGATTTTGCGAACAACCGCCGCATACGGCCTCTGTGGTTTGGGACGATACACACCAATGGAACGACAGCAAATGGATGGAAACCCGTGAAGAAAAAAACGGGTTGGACAGGCCCTATTCCGTCTACGAGGTGCATTTGGGGTCTTGGAAGAAGAAAAATGGTTGGGAATCCCTCAGCTATTTGGAGATGGCGGAGGAGCTTGCGGATTATGTGGAGGAAATGGGCTTTACCCATGTGGAGTTGATGCCTGTAATGGAGTATCCGTATGATCCATCTTGGGGATATCAAATAACGGGATATTTTGCCCCGACCTCGCGGTTCGGAAAGCCGGAAGATTTTAAAGTTTTGGTGGACGCCCTCCACCAGCGTGGTATCGGGGTCATTTTGGATTGGGTACCTTCCCATTTCCCCGAAGATGCGCACGGACTTGGATTGTTTGATGGTTCGCATCTCTATGAGCATCCGGATAGGCGCAGGGGGTACCATCCCGACTGGAAAAGCCTTATTTTTAATTATGGTAGAAACGAAGTACGCGCATTTTTGATCAGTAATGCCGTTTTTTGGCTGGATCAATATCATGTGGATGGATTGCGGGTCGATGCTGTTGCATCCATGCTTTATCTCGATTATTCGCGGGAGGATGGTGAATGGGAACCCAATATGTACGGAAACAATGAAAACTTGGAAGCCATGTCCTTTTTAAGGGAAATGAACCAAGAGGTCTATGCCAGTTTTAAGGGCGTTCAGACCATTGCGGAGGAGTCCACGGCCTTTACCGGAGTTACAAAACCTGTACATTATGGAGGCTTGGGCTTTGGCATGAAATGGATGATGGGATGGATGCACGATACGTTGGAATTCTTTAAAAGGGACCCAATACACCGTTCCTACGACCTGAACATGATCAGTTTTGGCCTTACTTATGCCTTTACCGAGAACTTTATGCTGCCTTTTTCGCATGATGAGGTGGTGTACGGCAAACAATCCTTGCTCTACAGAATGCCAGGCGATGAGTGGCAACGCTTTGCCAACCTAAGGCTGCTCTTCGGTTACATGTTCACGCATCCGGGAGGTAATCTATTGTTTATGGGAGGTGAATTCGGGCAATCGTCCGAATGGAACTTTCAGGAGAGTTTGGAATGGCATTTGACACAATACGATTTTCATTCCGGTATACAAGAAGCGGTGAAGGACCTGAACAAGTTGTACAAGTCCAGCCCAGCTTTGTATCAAAAACAATTCAAACCCGATGGTTTCCAATGGATAGAGTACAATGATCAAGAGAATACGGTGATATCGTTTATTAGAAAAGGAAGCGATTCCAAGGACGATTTGATCGTTGTTTGCAACTTTACGCCCGTCCCGCGCGATAATTACCGATTGGGAATGCCCAAGGCTTCAACATTAAAACTGGTATTTAACAGTGATGATAAAAAATACTCGGGCAGTGGCGTGGGCAAAAAAACGGTGAAGCCGTCCAAAACACCATGGAACGGATACGAACAATCCGTTTTATTGAACTTGCCGCCTTTGGGAGTGGTAGTTTACAAGTAAAATGACAACTAAAACGTTATAGTTGATTGCTTTTCAAAACATATTTTTAATTATTCAGGCTTTTATATTTCTTTTGTGAACCTCAACTGATTACAGATGATAACCAACACGGAAATTGCAACTAGAGGGAATCAGTCCCCAAACCATATCGTAGACTTTAAACAAGAAAACGAAAAAATATATTTTACCACCCAAAACGGTGTTATCCTACAAGTTACCATTTTAAGGGACAGTGTGGTGCGTTTTAGGTATGCTACCGAATATGTTTTTGAACCGGATTTTTCCTATGCCATTAGTGAGGACGTCAACCTTGGGTACAACGAATTGACCATTGAGGACGAGATACCGGAATATGTGATCACCACTTCCAAGATCAGGATTTTTATCAATAAGGAAAACCTAAAGGTCCAGATTACCGATTTGGACAATGTCATTCTTACGGAAGATGAACTTGGGTTCCATTGGGAAGAAAACTTTGATTATGGCGGTAACGTGGTTAAAATGAGCAAAGTTTGTCACTCTGGTGAAAGCTATTACGGGATGGGCGATAAAGCATCCCATACCAATCTTAAAGGAAAGCGTATCAACAATTGGGTCACGGATTCCTACGCCTACGGAAAGGATCAAGAACCGTTGTACAAGTCCATACCGTTCTACATTGGACTCAAGGAAAGCAAGGCCTACGGTATATTCTTCGATAATTCTTTCAGTACCTATTTCGATTTTGCCGCCGAAAAACGAAACGTAACCAGTTTTTGGGCCGATGGAGGGGAAATGAACTACTATTTTTTCTATGGCCCACAAATGAAGGACGTGGTGGAGTCCTATACCGACCTGACCGGTGTCCCTGAACTTCCGCCTTTATGGGCTTTAGGTTTCCATCAATCCAAATGGAGCTACTTTCCAGAGCAAAAGGTAAGGGATATCGCCACTACCTTTAGAAAATTGAACATTCCCTGCGATGCCATTTATTTGGACATTGACTACATGGAAGGATTCCGTTGCTTTACCTGGAACAATCAATATTTTCCCAATCCCAAAAAAATGATAGAGGAATTGGAGGATGATGGTTTTAAGACCATTACCATGATAGACCCAGGAATAAAGATAGACCGTGATTATTGGGTGTACCAGCAGGCCATGAACAATGGTTTCTTCTGCCGCAGGGCAGATGGCCCCCACTTTAAGGGAAAAGTTTGGCCGGGCGAATGTAAGTTTCCGGACTTTACCAATCCCGAGGTACGGGAATGGTGGGCCGAACTTTATAAGGAAATGATAGCCGAGATGGGGGTTAGCGGGGTTTGGAACGATATGAACGAACCCGCTATTATGGAAGTGCCATCAAAAACCGCCAATTTGGATGTGCGGCACGACTATGATGGCCACCCCTGTAGTCACCGAAAAGCGCACAATGTCTACGGAATGCAGATGGTAAGGGCTACCTATGAGGGCGTTAAAAAATTTATGTTTCCCCGTAGGCCCTTCGTGCTTACAAGAGCGGCTTATTCGGGTACACAGCGTTATTGTGCCACTTGGACAGGTGATAACGTGGCCACTTGGGAACACTTGTGGATCGCCAATGTACAAATGCAGCGAATGTGCATGAGCGGTTACTCCTTTGTAGGTTCCGATATCGGTGGATTTGCGGAGCAGCCCAACGGCGAGCTCTTTGCCCGTTGGATGCAGTTGGCCGTTTTTCACCCGTTTTGCAGGGTACACTCCAGTGGGGACCACGGCGATCAGGAACCTTGGTCGTTCGGGGATGAAATTACCGATATTGTACGCGAGTTCATTGAATTGAGGTACCAATTGCTGCCCTACTTGTACACGATGTTCTACAATTATATCAAAGAAGGGTTCCCGATGCTTCAGTCCTTGGTGTTTTATGATCAAGAGGACCATCAGACCCATTTCCGTACCGATGAGTTCATCTTTGGCAAACAAATGTTGGTATGTCCCGTACAGGAACCCAATTCCCAAGGCAGAAGAATGTATTTTCCGAAGGGAAATTGGTACAATTACTGGACGGACGAGTTGACCGAAGGAGGCGTGGAGCGATGGGTTTCCGCCGAAATCCACCGAATTCCACTTTTTGTGAAGGAAGGTGCGATGATTCCAAAATATCCCGTACAGCAATATGTTGGGGAAAAGGAAATCGAAAAATTGAACATCGATGTATATTATAAGGCCGGCACGGAAAACTCACAAGTCTACGAGGACCAGCAAGATGGGTATGATTATAAAAAAGGTAGATATAGCCTGCGGCGTTTCAAATTGACGGGCAAGGAGAATGAATTGATCATCCAACAATTCAAGGATGGCAACTTTATAACTCCATACGATAATTTTAAAATGTCCTTCCATGGATTGCCTTTCACGATTGATACCGTAGAGGTGGACAACGAGGAAGTAGATTTGAACTCAATCAAATTAAATGGTAACAATTCCATAGAGGTAGGCAAGGATTTTACGGAGCTTCATATTTTTGGAAAATAAAATTTCGTAAATTTCATTAGATAAAAACACTATTTACCATATGAAAAAGATAGTTTTGACTGGTTTGGTCTTTTTAGCGGTTGCTGCTTGTAAGACCAATCCGTTTACAGGAAAAAGCACACTGAATTTTTACCCGAACAGTCAAGTGTTCCCCATGGCTTTTGCCGAATATGACCAATTTTTGGAAACAAATAAAGTCGTTACGGGTACCTCCGATGCAAAAATGATAACCAAAGTCGGGCAGCGCATAGCTTCTGCTGCCGAGCGTTGGTTGAATGCCAATGGTTACCCCGGATATTTAAAAGATTACAAATGGGAATATAATCTGGTACAGGACGAAACCGTGAACGCTTGGTGTATGCCAGGCGGAAAGATTGTTTTTTATACCGGAATTTTACCGATTACCCAAGATGAAACCGGTGTTGCCGTGGTCATGGGGCACGAGGTGGCCCATGCCTTGGCCGATCATGGAGCTCAGCGTATGAGCGCCGGTACATTGCAGCAAATTGGAGCTGTTGCCGGAAATGTGGCCATACAGGATGAAAAGACACTTGGATTGTTCAATCAAGCGTACGGAATCGGCTCTCAGGTTGGGATAATGCTTCCCTTTAGTCGGAGCC
This sequence comes from Flagellimonas oceani, assembly GCF_011068285.1. Taxonomy (NCBI): domain Bacteria; kingdom Pseudomonadati; phylum Bacteroidota; class Flavobacteriia; order Flavobacteriales; family Flavobacteriaceae; genus Flagellimonas; species Flagellimonas oceani. The sequence continues at coordinate 728,183 of NZ_CP049616.1, forward strand.
ACGAGACCGAAGCGGATAGGATAGGACTTCAGATTATGGCCATTGCAGGTTACGACCCCAGTGAGGCCGCCGAACTTTGGAAGCGCATGAAAGCAAAATCGGGCGGACAGGCGCCACCGGAGTTTTTGAGCACGCATCCATCCAACGATACAAGGATCAGCAATCTGACAGCTTGGGCACCGGCCGCAAAACAAGAAGCGCGAAAATTTGGGGTAACATCCTTCGAATAGATTTATAAACAACGAACTTTAAATGTCACTTCGAAACAGACGAAAAATCCAACTGACACCAAAAAGGGTTTTTCACAGGGATTCGAAGTGACATTTTTTTGTGATAAAAGTTATGGTACAAACATTGGCATTAAAGGGGAGTAAGAAACTGTTGAACGCGTGGGCATTTTACGACTGGGCCAATTCGGTTTACAGCTTGGTGATTTCCTCTGCCATTTTCCCGCTTTTTTATGGCCTGCTGTTCCGAACGGCGGGTATTGAGCAAGTCACCATTTTTGGTGGCGAAATAGCAAGGGCGCCCTTGATCAGTTATGTAACATCCTTGGCCTTTGTGTTTATTGCCATTGTAACACCATTGGTATCCGGCGTAGCCGATTATTTGGGGAATAAAAAGATTTTTCTAAAGTTCTTCTGTTATTTGGGGGCGGCTTCGTGTATTGGGCTGTATTGGTTCTCTCTGGAGCATATTTATTTTGGATTGGTCTGTTATTTTTTCGGACTGGTGGGCTTTTGGGTGAGTTTTGCCATCAACAATTCCTATTTGCCGGACATCGCTTTTCCGGATCAGCAGGATAGCATAAGTGCCAAAGGGTTTTCATTGGGTTATATTGGAAGCGTTATTTTATTGGTTTTCAATCTTTTTATGGTGATGAAACCCGACTTTTTTGGCATCACGGATAGTGGGGGCGAAGTTGCGGAGATCAAGGCCATGAAATATTCCTTCATCTCGGTTGGCATCTGGTGGATGCTGTTCAGTCAATACACCTTTGCACATTTACCAAAAGGCTATAAGCGGGAAGGGGAACGGAAGCATATCATTTTAAATGGTTTTAAAGAATTAAAGCAGGTATGGCAACAGCTCGGCGAGAATAGAAAGTTAAAACGGTATCTAGGCGCATTTTTCACCTATAGTATGGCCGTACAGACTATAATGCTTATCGCCACCTATTTTGGGGAGGAAGAAATTGTTTGGGGCTCGGATGATGAACGGACCATGGGCTTGATCGTAAGTATTCTGTTGATACAAATTGTTGCCATATTGGGAGCTACGGTCACAGCACGTGCCTCCAAGGCTTACGGAAACATAAACACCCTTATCGTTATCAATGTAATTTGGGGATTGCTTTGTGTGTATGCCTATTTTTTACAGACCCCGATGGATTTTTACATTGCAGCAGGTCTGGTCGGTGTAGTTATGGGAGGGATTCAGGCCCTGTCCCGCTCCACCTATTCCAAGTTTTTGCCGGAGACTACGGATACCACATCGTTTTTTAGTTTTTATGATGTGGCCGAAAAAATAGGTATCATCATAGGAACCTTTATGTATGGTATTATCGCCCAACTTACGGGAAGCATGCGGAACAGCACTATCTTTCTGGGGCTATTCTTTTTGATTGGCATCTTTCTGCTCCTTCGGGTCAACAAGGTGAAGGCATCAAATTAAGAACATAAAAAAGCCCTGAGATCTTCAGGGCTTTTTCAGTCTTTGATTGATGATAAACTCAGAATTATACCTTCGTAATATCCCCAGAACCTGAAGATTTGGAATTTACTTTTTTGGGATTGCCGCGATATTGAATGTCACCGGAGCCGGAAACCCTGGCTTCCAAAGATTGGTTGGCAGTGACCTTGATATCCGCAGAGCCGGAAACGGTGGCCTTAACAAAATCAGCTTCCAAATCAAAAGCTTTGATGTCGCCGGAACCGGAAACCGTAACGGTAAAATCTGTAGCCCTACCGGATAGATTGATGTCCCCGGAGCCCGAAAGTGCTGCATCTACTTCTTCTGCCTCCACGGTTAGGGTAACATCGCCAGAACCGGACATGGCTGTGCTGAATTGGGAAGCCTTAATGGTCGTTTTTCCAACAAGGTCTCCCGAGCCCGATAAACTCACCCCATTAATGGATTCTATGGGAACCGTTACGTAAATGCCATTTTTCCAGTTGGAGGGCCTAAGGTTCATACCTTTCTCCACCTTGATGACCAGTTTGCCATTTTTAACTTCGGTTACGATGTGTTCCAATAAATTGGACTCTCCTTTTAGCGTGATTTCGCCTTCGCTACCGGATACCAACTCTACATCGAACCACCCGGCCATGGCAACCTCGTCGTAGTCGCCTACGGAGCGTTCAATGGTAACCACATCGCCGTTCCCTTTTACTTTTTTGCCCCATTGTGCGTTGGTACAGGCCAACATTCCCAATGCAAGCGAAAGTGTGATAAATTTTTTCATGATCTTGTGTTTAGTTTTAATTGTTTTTGAATTGATGTTAATTTCTGTAAAATGATATCCCACCATAGTCACTGGTAATGCTCACTTTGTTTCCGGAGTTTGGACTTCCGTAGTAACCACTATAGTATTTTTCGGTGGATTTTTCTTTGCTGATGTTGATCTCAAAATCTTCCTTGCCACTTACTCCGGCATACTCGGTAGAAATTTCGAAGTCAAAATTATAGCCCGAATCGTAACCGATTTTGATGCCAGTGTAATCGGTTCGGATCTGCACGTTGCCGGCGTCCGGTGCCAATCTGTCAATTTTGATGGAGCCATAATCGCTGGTAATGGAAACATTACCGTGTACATTGCCCAGTTTAACCCCAATGTAATCCCCGTTACCATCTACGTTCTTCACGTTTCTAACATCTATGGAACCGTAATCGCTGGAGTATTGAAGATTGTCCATTTCTTCCACAACACCGTTGGTATAATCGGCCTTAATGATAAGGTTTCCAGCCTTGTCGATGGTGAAGCCCGAGTAATCGGCGATGATTTCAGCACTGTTAATGTACCCAAAGGTGGAACGAGAGGTATAATCAAACCGCAACTCGTTATTGCGTCCATGTAGTTCGCCAATATCCATTTTACCGTAGTCACAGCTTATTTTGGCATGTCCATCAATCCTGTCCAACATAATGTTGCCGTAGTCGTTGCTCAGGTTTACACTGTTCTTCACGGGAAGTTTAATGGTGTAGTTGACCTGTACGCTCACGCTTTTTCTTCTGCCCCAGCTCCAGTTCCAACCACTGTTGCCGTTTCCAAAATCGGTAATGGCACTTACCATACTGGCGCTGTTGTCGAAGTCTACGTTGATTTCTTCCAAACGTTCCCTTACGCGGTCCTCATCGTTTCCATTGGTTTTGATGTGAACCTCGATCATCACCCTGTTTTCGTTCCAAGAGGTAATGTTGAGGTTGCCGTAGCTGTTGCTTACCTTCAAAAGGGCGTCCGAATTAACTTTGAATTCTTTCTTTATTGTTTTTTCCTTGGTGTACTTTCCGTTCAATTTGTCATTATCCACATTGGCGCTAACGACCAGGGGAATAAAAGCCAAGGCGAAAAAGATGTGTTTAAATTGTAAAGCTCTCATCATTTTGTGTTTTTAAATTCTTTATATTTTCTATTTGGCTCAAAACTTCTTTTAAAAGGTCTATGCGTGTCTGGAAATTGGTGATCATTGCGCTCAATATGATCTTACTGTCTCCGCCATCGACCAGATCCTGTTCAAGGGATTGGTAGTCTTTGTCCAGCTTGGCCAGTTGTGCCAAGGTGTCATCTACCAATTGTGCCGTTTCCGGTGTTTTTTCGTCTTTGAGTTCCGCTACCTGCTCTTCTATCAAATTCGCAAAATAGAACTCGGTTTTGGAAACCTCGGGGGCTATTTCTGTTACCTGTTGTTTAAGGGTGGGCTGTGGACCAAAGGCTTGGTACCCCAAAAGTGCCACCAGTGCAATAGATGCCGCAATGGACATGGGCTTCCACCAAGATGTTTTCTTTTTATGTAGGGCAACGGTGCCCTGGGATTGGTTCAATTTTTCCAAAAACCGCTCCTGGTGCCCGCCCTGGGGCTCCTCTACATCAAACTCCCCTTGGAGTCTCTCGAACAGATGATCTAAATTATCTTTCTTCATAACTAAACATTTACGGTCAATTTTTTTCTGAGGCTTTCTTTGGCCCTCGAAATCATGGTTCTACAATTAGCATAGCTTATATTCATTATTTCGCTTATTTCTTCGTAATCGTACCCTTCAATTAAATGTAAGGTCAAAGAAACTCTGTAATTGTCTTTCAAACTTTTCATGGTTTCCATCACTTTTTGAGCCTTCAGTTCTGTGTAACCATTTTGATCTGAAGCAACTCCTTCGTTATCTTCGACCTTGTACATTATATCATCCAAATCGTCAGTACGTTTTTTTTGCTGCTTTTTGTAATGATAGATGCTGTTATTGATCACGATCCGCTTTAACCAAGCTCCAAAGGCGACGTCTCCCTTAAAGGTGTGCAATTTGGTAAATGCGCTCAGGAACGATTCCTGCATCACATCCTCGGCCTCCGCAGTATGTTTTACAATCCTAAAAGCGGTGTTGTACATCGCCTTGTAGTACCGATTGTAAACCTCTAGCTGCGCGCTTTGTTTGCCCTGCATGCACAACTGGAGCAGTGTGTCAATATGTTCATTTTGTTGGCTCAAAAAATGATTGGTTTGTCTTATAGATGAGCCAATTTACCATTTGTTACACTTTTTTCTTAAAATTTGATTTTTAATGGCACAGGAATTGCCAACTAATGGGTGACAATAAGCTTAAGAACCGCTCTAAACTTTGATTTTTAGGGGTTTGAGGGAGCTTGAATGTGGAATAAAAATGTGGGTCGGTTGTCTTTTATGACAAAATGACCGAAAAGTTGATATGGGAGAGATGAAAATAACCAATTTTGACAATATAGAACTACAGGGCTTGGACGAAGACGCCGAGTTGATTCCGTTGTTGACCCCGGAAGATGAGGAACAGATGAACAAGGAGAGCTTACCGGAAACCTTGCCGGTATTGCCTCTTAGAAATACCGTTTTGTTCCCCGGTGTGGTGATTCCGATTACTGCCGGGAGGGATAAGTCCATCAATTTGATCAAGGATGCCAATAACGGCTCCAAGACCATTGGAGTGGTGTCCCAAAAGGACGAAAGTGTGGAAAACCCGGGTCCGGAAGACATCAATACCGTTGGGACCGTTGCACGTATTTTGCGGGTACTTCAAATGCCGGATGGCAACACCACGGTGATCATCCAAGGTAAAAAAAGGTTCAAGATCGATGCGGTGCTCACCGAGAAGCCATACATTACAGCGCAGGTGAGCGAGGCCAAGGAAGAACGTCCCGATGAGCGGAGTAGCGAGTTTGAGGCCATCATCGATTCCATCAAGGAACTGGCCTTCAAAATCATCAAGGACAATCCAAACATTCCCAGTGAGGCGACTTTTGCTATTAAGAATATTCAGAGCAATTCGTTCTTGATCAATTTTGTATCCTCTAATTTGAATCTTCCCGTAAAGGAAAAACAGCAACTTTTGGAGATGCCAAATCTTCAGGAAAGGGCATTGGCCACCTTGAAGTACATGAACATGGAACTTCAAAAGTTGGAACTGCGCAACGATATACAGAGCAAGGTGCGTAGCGATATGGACCAACAGCAGCGCGAATATTTCCTTCACCAACAAATGAAGACCATCCAGGAGGAACTTGGTGGGCTGTCCTACGAGGAAGAGGTGGATGAAATGGCAGAAAAGGCCAAAAAGAAAAAATGGAGCAAAAAAGTGCAAGAGCATTTTGAGAAAGAGCTTTCCAAAATGCAGCGCATGAACCCTCAAGTGGCCGAATATTCCATTCAACGAAACTATTTGGACCTGTTGCTGGATTTGCCGTGGAACGAATTTTCCAAAGATAAGTTCGACCTAAAAAGGGCCCAAAAGATTTTGGACAGAGACCATTACGGTCTGGAAGATGTAAAGCGACGAATCATCGAGTATTTGGCCGTTTTGAAACTTCGAAACGATATGAAATCGCCCATCCTGTGCTTGTACGGACCTCCCGGTGTGGGTAAGACCTCGTTGGGTAAATCCGTGGCGGAGGCCTTGGGCCGTGAATATGTGCGGATGTCCTTGGGAGGGCTTCGCGACGAAGCAGAAATCCGTGGGCATAGAAAAACCTATATCGGTGCCATGCCGGGAAGGATTATACAGAGCTTGAAGAAAGCGGGAACCTCCAACCCCGTATTTATTTTGGACGAAATAGACAAGTTGGCGAGCAGTCATCAGGGCGACCCGTCTTCTGCGATGTTGGAGGTGTTGGACCCAGAGCAAAACAGCGAGTTCCATGATAATTTCTTGGAAATGGGCTACGATTTGTCAAAAGTGATGTTCATTGCCACGGCGAACAACCTTTCTACCATACAACCTGCCTTGCGCGATCGTATGGAAATCATCAACGTAACGGGCTACACCATCGAGGAGAAGGTGGAGATTGCCAAGCGGCACTTGTTGCCCAAACAGTTGGAAGAACACGGATTGTCCAAAAAAGATTTGAAAATCGGCAAGCGCCAATTGGAGAAAATCGTTGAGGGCTATACCCGTGAGTCCGGAGTGCGTAGCTTGGAAAAACAAATTGCCAAAGTAGTGCGCTATGCTGCAAAATCCATAGCCATGGAGGAGGAGTACAATGTTACGTTGACGAACGAAAATATTGAGGACATCTTGGGCCCAGCCCGATTGGAGCGCGACAAATACGAGAACAATGATGTGGCCGGTGTGGTCACGGGCTTGGCCTGGACCAGTGTAGGTGGAGATATTCTGTTCATTGAATCCATTCTTTCCAAAGGAAAGGGGGCCATGAACATTACGGGCAACCTTGGTAAGGTAATGAAGGAATCCGCAACGATTGCGATGGAATACATCAAATCCAATGCGGATGTGTATGGTATCGATGCCAGCGTATTCGAAAAATATAATGTGCATATCCACGTGCCCGAAGGCGCCACTCCAAAAGATGGCCCGAGTGCCGGTATCACGATGCTGACTTCTTTGATTTCCCTGTTTACCCAACGCAAGGTAAAGAAGAGTTTGGCCATGACGGGTGAGATTACCCTTCGCGGCAAGGTATTGCCCGTGGGTGGTATCAAAGAGAAGATCTTGGCGGCCAAAAGGGCAAAGATCAAAGAGATCATTTTGTGTGCCGATAATAAAAGGGATATCGAAGAAATTAAGGACGAGTACTTAAAGGGGCTGACGTTCCATTACGTGACGGATATGAGCGAGGTCATCGATTTGGCCATTACCAAACAGAAGGTGAAGAACGCCAAGGAACTTTAGATGATACTTTGTCATGTGATCATCATGATATTTCTGCCTATTTTTGGCGTATGGGAAAAATTACGATAGCCATTGATGGGTATTCCTCCACGGGAAAAAGTACCATCGCCAAACGGCTGGCAGCTGCCTTAGGTTATATTTATGTGGACACGGGTGCCATGTACCGTGCGGTGACCCTTTTTGCATTGAACAACGGATTTGTCAGTGAGAAAGGTGCGCTCGATTCAGCTGCTTTGATAGATAAACTCTCCGAGGTCAACCTCAAATTTGTTCCCAACACCGAAACCGGTCGTTCGGATATGTTTTTGAACGATGAGAACGTGGAGCAGGAAATCCGTTCCATGCGGGTGTCCGGTTTTGTAAGCCCAGTGGCTGCCATAAAGGAAGTCCGTGAAAAGTTGGTGAAGATTCAACAGGAGATGGGCAAGGACAAGGGCATTGTGATGGACGGCCGCGATATTGGTACCGTGGTCTTCCCCGATGCCGAATTAAAATTGTTTATGACGGCTTCTCCGGAGACCCGTGCCGCCCGACGCTACAAAGAACTATTGGAAAAAGGAGAGGAAGTTACCTATGCCGAAGTATTGAAAAATGTTGAGGAGCGTGACCGAATCGACTCTACCCGAACTATTTCACCGCTCACCAAGGCCAAGGATGCCATTGAGTTTGATAATAGCGATATGGGGCTGGAGGAACAGTTTGAGCGTATCCATGAGTTTGCCAAACGGGTGATTGGGAAGCATGGTTGAGAAGTAAAGGAATTATGAGTTGCACTTATCGTTTTAGCTATGCGCAGTGTCCCGTAGGGCATTGCGTATAGGTGTTGTTGTACACCGTTTTTATTTATTTTTTAATGTCTGTTCAACATATTTTCTGTGATTGTCAAATCCATTCTTTTCGGGATTTTCCAAGTCCACCATTCCATCAATTCCAGAGTCGTAAATCTGCCAATTATGCTTTTTAGCAAGCTCAATTAGAGCGTAAATCCCATTTTTTCCGTATAATGAAAGCATAAAATTGCTTGAGAGTTCATTGTCCGCAAAAAAGTCAATTGCAAAATCAGTTCCGATTATTTCTCTGTGGTTATCATCTTTATTAATTCGGTCAAATGAGTTTTCCAATATCTCAGTAAAATCAATCGGTTCAAGTTGGTTTTCGTCCAATTCTGCAACTGATTCTATTTTCTGTTTTGAATTAAAAAGTACAATGTCCCAACTCATTTCTTAAAAGTTAAATTCACAGATATTTTGGTCAACTTTTACTCTTTTTAAACATTCAGTGATTAATTGCGAAACTCTTGAAGTAGGAATTAAACTGTAATTGTGTACAGTTCCGATTTCATTCTTTTTTGAGGAATCCCATTCGTATTCAATTCCGTTTTCATCGATAATGATTGACTTTCCTTCAAAAATATCTTGCCATTCAACTCTTTGAGTTAAATCGGCAATGCTTTCGTAAACTATTACTTGGTGTTCAGAATCTATTTTGTCAATTAGAAATATCATTGTTTCGTCAAATGGTGTACAACGGTTAGCTAAATATCGTTTCAATGATTTTTAGCGTACGATAAGTGAAGTTAGTATTTTTCTAATTAAAGTTCCAATGGGAATTCACGAACAAACCTTCTGGGTTTATGGATGCCTGTTTTAAATTGATGGATAAATGGTAATAGGGGCTTGGAAGAGCAGTTTGAGCGCATCCTTGAGTTTACCAAACGGGTGATTGCGAAGCATGTTTAACAAGTAAAAGATTTTTGGAGTTGCATTTATCGGTTCTTGTATAACGCTCGTTTTGTAATCTTTAAGTTATATTTTTTTTCAGATTAGGAGCTTCTTTAATGAAATGTCAGGCTTTTTAGCAGTGTGACCAACTCCACAACAATGCGTTCGTTATACGTTATTGGCAACTGGCTTAATCAGTTAGAATATCAATGATTATATCTGTTCCTGAATAAGAATCATCGCTTAGTTCGTGCCAATGCCTAATTCTGGGAATCCTGATCTCGTTTATTGTTATGGTTTTCTCAAAATACAGTCTCTCACCCTCAGCCGGTTTATCCTTAGTGACAATCTCAATTCCAATAATCTCTTTAGTCGATTTTGATATGAACAGGTTCCAATCTTTTGAAAACATCGGTTCTTTAAGCTCTATTTCCACCTTATAGCACTCTTGGTTTGCAAAAGTAGTTTCCATAGTATTTTTTATTTCAGAAATCCGATTTTCTAATGACATTGGAAGTCCATAAAATATTTGATAGAATTGCCTGTAACCGATATTCCGTGAAGGATCTAGCCTGTATTTGTTAATCAGGGCAGTATCGGTAGCAATTTCTCCATTCAATAAGACCGAGCTGCTACCATTCTTATCAATTATGTGTTCTGAAATATTATCATCTCTATTCCTTTTTAGTCTGAAAGTGTTATCAGAATTATCCAGTTCTACAACAGAATATCTGTGAGGGTTAAGTGTTCTTGGTTCTTGGATATGAATATTCAGTGTAGTATTTTCCCATGAATTCGAAGGATCGTGATAATCCATTGATTCCCTAAAGATTTTTTTGCCATCGACTTCCTTATCTTTTGCACATCCTAAGAAAAGTAAAGAAAAAATTGCTAGAAGAATTGTTTTTTTCATGATCGTGGTATAAGCTTGTTGCCAACTGTTAGCTAAATATCGTTTCAATGATTTTTAGCGTATGATACCTGCCTGTAGTCAGACAGGAGTGAAGTTAGTATTTTTCTTTTTAAAGCTTCACTGGAAATTCACCAATCAACCTACTGGTTTTATGGGTTTACCATATTTTTTTATGGGGTTTGTCCTGAGCAAATTAGGAAGAAACGACTAATAATTTTTTGATAAGATGATTATTGTGATTGCAAATTAACTCCGCATTTCAATTCTATTGAATTTTTATTTTCCAAGTCCGAATCAGTCTTTTTCGAGGAATTGTCATTGCTTTTGTCAATTTTTAAAAACTCTTTAAAATTGTATTCTAGCTTTTTAAGCTCCATTATTTTTTTAACGATTGCTTCTCTACTCGGCGCATTGAAATAGGAGCCCCAACCCATTACACTTTGTTCTTCTGGTCTCCAAAAGCCAGATTCCCTGTAATTTCCACCTTCGTAAGCCCCTACTTCAATATAGTCAGATAGGCCTAAAAAATGTTTCCATTTAATTAAGTCTGGATTATTTGTTGAGTCTAGGTTTGCTACTTCTTGAAGTATTATCGGTTGATAGCTCTCATTTGCATATTCATCCCCTAAGTTGGCAAATGCATGACCCACCTCATGTAACATAACCCTGTGGTCTTCGGCACCAAATATGGCTACATTATTATTTAGCCAAGCAGTGCCTCCACCTGAATGCGATTTTATTGATATAAGAATTAAGTCTTTTTCACCACGCGGTTTACCGGTTAATTTGCTTACGTATCCATCAATGGCGCGCCAATTTGAAATTGAGGGTAATCCATCAGGGCTAACTGAACTGCCAAAGGGTGTCTTAACTTCATTTTTTTTGTCTTCAGAAACGAATAATTTTGATTCAGCATAAATAATATAAGCATTGAAATGTTTCTTGTATTGAGAAAATGGAGTAGAATTAAAAAGGTAAGAAATCGTATTTAAAGCGTGCTTTCGATAAATACCATCACTTGCCTCCAAATGGTTTTGGAAGTAAACATCTCCCATAAATATTACATTTATTCCGTTTGATTTATCATTTTCAAAAACAACTTCAATGTCACCATCGCTAAAATATTTGTTGTCAGAAATATAACTAGGGCTAGCTACAGTATCATCTTTTGCGCAAGAAATAAATAATGTCAATGAAATAGTCATTGCTATGTGGAATAACGTTTTTATCATGGACACTCTATGTATAATAGTTTTAGAACGTTGTGGAAAACTATATATTTCAATCAAACTTCCAAAAAACTTTCATTTAATTTTTTTTTTAGAATCTTAATATGCTATTGTAGAATTTTTATTTTTTTAGATAGATTAGAAAGTTTAAGATATGATTCGTTTTTCAATGAATTTTATTGACCAATAAATGAGGTCGGCAATTTTCATTTTAAACTTTATGAGTCAAAAAAAGCACCCAAAGGGCGCTTTTCGGATAATAAGTTTTGGAACCTATTACAGGTTCGGAATCTTCAATACTTGGTCGGGATGTATGACATCTGGATTCTTTAACTGATCCGTATTCGCATCAAAGATTTTGTTATACTTCATTGGGTCTCCGTAGTAGTGCTTGGAAATTTTGCTCAACGATTCACCACTTTTTACCGTGTGGTATGCATAAACGGATTCATCCTCCACGGTAATGTTCGCTTTTATGTCGGATGGTTTTTCTCCCCCGATTTCCTTGATTTTGTCCCACAGCAAGTTTTTTTCATACTGGGTCTTGGTCATTCCCTTTATTTTTAAAATGTCGCCTTCAACATTTACATCGCCGTTTTTCACGTCCAATTGCTCGCCTAGGTCCAATACAGGTTGATACTTTGCTTTTACACTCATAAGGGTACTTTTTTACAGTTAATAATTAGAAGTTTCAAGATAAACAATCTACCCTTATTTTGCCATTAAATAATTGTAATACTTTTTTTGCGGAAACCTTGTCTGTAGTCTTTGTATATCAATAATTTAATTGTATTTTTGCACCCCTTTTGGCAAGGAGGCAAGGGAAAAAGGGAAATTAGAAAATCAATTTAAAACCACTTCCACGGTAATTGTTCAGCTCTTGTAAAACGTGGAATACAAATTTTGATCAGCAAATGGCTGAAGAAAAGCAAAACGTTGAGGTAGAAGAAACTGCCGCAGCAACAGAAGTAAAAGAAGAAACACAGCCCCAACAAGATCCAAAGGAATTTCTTGAGAATTTTGACTGGGACAAGTACGAAGAAGGAATTGAGCGTGTTGATGACAACAAGCTTAAGGAATTTGAAACACTTGTAGAGGAAAACTTTGTGGACACTGCCGATGAGGAAGTAGTGGAAGGAGAAGTAGTCCACATGACAGACCGTGAGGCGATCATTGATATCAATGCAAAGTCCGAGGGTGTGATTTCCTTGAATGAGTTCCGCTACAATCCCGATCTTAAAGTTGGAGATAAAGTTGAGGTACTTATCGATATCCGTGAAGACAAGACCGGTCAGTTGGTGTTGTCCCACAGAAAAGCAAGAACCATCAAGGCATGGGAGCGTGTCAACAATGCACACGACAAAGAGGAAATCGTAACTGGATTCGTAAAATGTCGTACCAAAGGTGGTATGATCGTTGACGTATTCGGAATCGAGGCGTTCTTGCCAGGTTCTCAAATCGATGTGAAGCCTATCCGTGACTACGATCAGTATGTAGGCAAGACCATGGAGTTCAAAGTAGTGAAGATCAACCACGAGTTCAAGAACGTAGTGGTATCGCACAAAGCTTTGATCGAAGCGGACATCGAAGAACAGAAAAAAGAGATCATCGGCCAGTTGGAAAAAGGTCAAGTATTGGAAGGTGTGGTCAAAAACATTACATCTTACGGGGTATTTATCGACCTTGGAGGCGTGGATGGATTGGTACACATTACCGACCTTTCCTGGAGCCGTATCAACCACCCGAACGAGGTTGTGGACCTAGATCAGAAATTGAACGTTGTTATCCTTGATTTCGATGATAACAAATCAAGAATCCAGTTGGGTCTTAAGCAATTGGAGAAACACCCATGGGATGCCCTAGGTGATGAGATCAAAGTAGGTGACAAAGTAAAAGGTAAAGTGGTTGTGATCGCTGATTATGGTGCATTTATCGAAGTTGCCGAAGGTGTTGAAGGTTTGATCCACGTTTCAGAAATGTCTTGGAGCACACACCTTAGATCTGCACAGGATTTCGTAAACGTAGGTGACGAGGTTGAAGCAGTTGTATTGACCTTGGATAGGGAAGATCGTAAAATGTCGTTGGGTATCAAGCAATTGACTCCGGACCCATGGACCGATATCACTTCTAAATATCCTGTAGGATCAAAACATAAAGGAATCGTTAGAAACTTTACCAACTTCGGTGTATTTGTAGAGTTGGAAGAAGGAATCGACGGTTTGATCTACATTTCCGACCTTTCTTGGACCAAAAAGATAAAGCACCCATCCGAGTTTGTTACCGTTGGTGACACCTTGGAAGTGGAGGTATTGGAATTGGACGTGGAAGGCCGCAAATTGAGCCTTGGTCACAAGCAGACCACCGAGAACCCTTGGGACAAATATTCCGATGAGTTCGCTGAAGGTACAGTGCACACAGCTGCAATCGCAGAGGTTGTTGACAAAGGAGCTACGATCAACTTCAACGAGGACATCGTTGGGTTTGTTCCACAACGTCACATGGAAAAAGAAGACGGCAAGAAGCTTCAAAAAGGAGAAGAGGCCGAATTCAAGATCATCGAGTTCAACAAAGATTTCAAGAGAGTTGTGGCCAGCCACACTGCCATCTTTAGAGAGCAAGAGGATAGAAATGTGAAGGCTGCTGCCAAGAAAAGAGCCGCGTCCAGCGACGAAGCCGCTCCGACCCTTGGTGATGCCAACTCCGCATTGCAAGCATTGAAAGACAAAATGGAAGCTGATTCCAAGAAAAAGTAATCAGACTTTTCAATGATACAAAGCCCCGCTGGAAACAGTCGGGGCTTTTTTATGTCCTAAAAATTTTAAAGAATTGCTTACTTTTGTATTCAACCGAGTTGGTCGCACACAGCATATGAGTCAAAAAGTTCTGCTTACTTCAAAGGAAATCAACATCATACTGCACCGGTTGGCCTGTCAGCTAATGGAAAACCATTTGGATTTTAAGGATACCGCTTTGATAGGTATTCAGCCCAGAGGCGTTTTTTTGGCAGAACGATTGGTAAAGATTCTCAAAAAGGAATACAAGATCAAGCATATTGACCTTGGTTTCTTGGACATCACATTTTTTAGGGACGATTTTGGACGAGGGGAAATCCTTAAGGCCAATTCCACACAAATGAATTTTTTGGTAGAGGACAAAAAAGTGGTGTTTATTGATGATGTGCTTTACACGGGAAGAAGTATCAGGTCGGCATTAACGGCCATTCAATCCTTCGGTAGACCAAGTAACATTGAACTTTTGACATTAATAGATAGACGTTTTAGCCGACATCTACCTATTCAACCCACCTACAGGGGGCGACAAGTGGATGCCATCAACGAAGAAAAAGTAAAGGTGATGTGGGAAGAAAACGACGGTGAAGATAAAGTATATTTAGTAAGCAAATAAAAGGGAATGAGCGAGTTAAGTGTAAACCACTTGTTGGGAATAAAGTATCTGAACAAAAAGGATATATCGCTCATTTTTGAAACGGCCGACCACTTTAAGGAGGTCATCAACCGTTCCATTAAAAAAGTGCCAACCCTTCGCGATATTACGATTGCCAATATCTTTTTCGAGAACAGTACCCGCACAAAACTCTCTTTTGAACTGGCAGAAAAACGACTTTCCGCCGATGTGGTCAATTTTTCGGCAGGGCAATCATCCGTAAAAAAAGGGGAGACCCTTATCGATACCGTAAACAATATCCTTTCCATGAAAGTGGATATGGTGGTGATGCGCCACCCCAATCCGGGCGCGGGAATCTTTTTGTCACAGCACGTAAAGGCATCCATTGTAAATGCTGGGGACGGAGCCCACGAACATCCAACACAGGCATTATTGGATTCCTTTTCCATCCGGGAAAAACTAGGCGATGTAGGAGGTAAGAATGTCGTTATTGTTGGTGATATTCTGCACTCACGAGTGGCCCTCTCCAATATTTTTGCCCTGAAATTGCAAGGGGCCAACGTAAAAGTTTGCGGTCCAAAAACATTGATTCCAAAGCATATTGAATCTTTGGGAGTAGGTGTGGAGACCAACCTGAGAAAGGCTTTGGAATGGTGCGACGTGGCCAACATGCTCCGTGTGCAGAACGAACGAATGGATATCAGTTACTTCCCATCCACGCGTGAATACACACAACAATTCGGGGTAAACAAAGAACTTCTGAACAGTTTGGACAAGGAAATCGTGATCATGCATCCCGGTCCCATAAACCGTGGTGTGGAAATTACCAGTGATGTGGCCGATTCCGACCAATCCATTATATTGCACCAAGTGGAAAATGGAGTTGCGGTTCGAATGGCCGTACTGTATCTTTTGGCATCAAAAATTAAGTAAACCATGATTATCGACAAAGACGGGACAACGACCATAGTTTTCCAAGAAAAGACCATTTTGAGCGGATTTTTGGAAAACCTCAATAAAGCATACCCAAAGCTAAAGCACGACAATATTGTCGTCAACCTATTTTCTTTCAACAAACTGGGAGTGAACGATATTTTAGAGTTTTTGGACCTCTCCAATATGCACAAGTCTGGTGGTCAATCCTTTGTTTTGGTGACGGATAAGTTGAGTTATGACGAAATCCCCGAAGAGATAAGCGTAGTACCGACCCTTCAAGAAGCCAAGGATCTTATTGAAATGGAAGAAATAGAACGCGACCTTGGCATATGAAACTTACCGTACTTGGTTGTTATGCCGCTACACCACGAACATTTACCAATCCTACTTCGCAGGTACTCGAGATAAAGAATCATCTTTTTTTGATCGATTGTGGTGAGGGAACCCAAGTGCAGCTCAGAAAGTACAAGGTCAAGTTTTCCAGGATCAACCATATTTTTATATCACACCTTCATGGAGACCACTTTTTCGGTCTTCCCGGGCTAATTTCTACGTTTCGATTGCTGGGTAGGGAAAAAGAACTGCATATTTATGGTCCGAAAGGAATCAAACAGGCCATCACATTATTTTTGAAATTAGGCGATTCATGGACCAACTACCCTTTGATCTTTCACGAATTGGAATCAAAAGAATCCGAACTTGTTTTTGAAGATGATAAAGTTACTGTTCGAACAGTCCCTTTGATTCACAGGGTATACACCAACGGTTTTTTGTTTGAGGAAAAAGAAGCTCCCCGAACCCTGGACATCGATACGGCCAGAAAATTCGGTGTGGATAGGAGTCAGTTTAACAACATTAAAAAAGGCGTTGATGGTGTGGATGCCACTGGTAAAATCATTCCCAACAAAAAGCTCACTTTGGCTCCTCCTGCACCGAAAAGCTATGCTTTTTGTAGCGATACGCTATACAATGAAGCTATTTTGCCCATCATTAAGGATGTGACCGTACTTTACCACGAATCCACATTTTTGGACTCCGAACTGCATCTGTGCGAGAAAACCAAACATTCCACATCCAAACAGGCGGCACAAATCGCGAAGAAGGCCAATGCCAAACTGTTGATTTTAGGACATTATTCCACCCGTTATAAATCCATTGAACTCTTCAAAAAGGAAGCTCAGGAAGTTTTTCCGGTAGTGGAATTGGCCGACGATGGTAAGGTGTTCGATTTTGACGTTTAAAAAAAATTACAAAACTTTTACAAATCCGTCGCTTTGAGGTCACCCTATTTTTGCCGAACTTCACGCTATGCAAAAAGACCTTGGCGATTACAGAAAATCTTACGAAAAAAGTGAATTGACCGAAGCATCGGTCAAGGAAAACCCTATGGAACAGTTTCAAAAATGGTTCCATGAAGTTGAAGCCTCGGATGGAGTGGACGAGCCCAATGCCATGACGGTTTCTACCTTTGGGCTGGACGGTTTCCCAAAAAACAGGGTGGTGCTGATGAAAAAATTTACTTTTGAAGGCTTTATTTTCTACACCAATTACCACAGCGAAAAAGGTAAGGCCATCGCGGCAAACCCATCAGTGTGCCTATCTTTTTTTTGGCCCAACATGGAACGTCAGGTGATCATAAAAGGTAAAGCAGAGAAAATTGCGGAAAATCTTTCGGACGGTTATTTTGAATCACGTCCGCATGGGAGCCAATTGGGAGCAGTGGTTTCGGACCAGAGCCAAGTGGTGCCTTCCCGAGAATATTTGGAGGACAAGTTGAGGAATCTTGAGCAAAAATATGATGGAAAAGAAGTGCCCAGACCTGAATATTGGGGAGGTTATCTTGTAAGGCCCATGTCCATCGAATTTTGGCAGGGGCGTCCCAACCGGTTGCATGATAGAATTAGATATTCCCTGCAGGAAGATTTTGACTGGAAAATAGAACGATTGGCACCATAAAAACACTGACCCATGAAACAGATAATACTCATGCGGCATGGTAAGTCCTCTTGGGACTACGATGTCTCCGACAAGGACCGGCCACTTAAGGAACGGGGTGTCAACGATGCGCACTTGGTCGCGAAAACCTTTGGACTGCATGCGCCAACAATCGATTTTATATATTCTAGCCCTGCCAATAGAGCCTTGCATACCTGTATGATCTTTGTGAGAAACCTAGGGTTTGATCTATCAAAATTTAACGTAACCAACGCACTTTACGATTTTTCGGGCAATAGTGTGGAGCAATTTGTGCAAAAGTTGGACAATGGTTTGGATACCGTTGCCATTTTTGGGCATAACTATGCCTTTACTTCGCTTGCAAATACTTGGGGAGATCAGTATATTGAGAACGTTCCCACGGCCGGACTTGTCCATATTACATTTGGTGTGGACGATTGGTCCAAAATAGCAAAAGGAACCACTAAACAAATGGTCTTTCCAAAACACTTGAAAAAATAGATGATCAAAACAAAGAACGAATATATAAATCGGGAAATCAGTTGGTTGCATTTTAATGCAAGAGTATTGCAAGAGAGCAAGGATCCGCGTGTCCCACTGATTGACCGACTTCGCTTTTTAGGAATTTTCAGTAATAATCTGGATGAATTTTTCAAAGTAAGGTATGCTACCGTAAAACGGATCGTGGATGCCGGTAAAACAGGCAAAAGTGTTTTGGGCGGAGAACGGGCCAAGGACCTATTGGAAGAAATCACCAAAATCGTAATCAACCAGCAGACCCGAAGCCTTGAAATTTTTAAACAGATTGATAAGGAGCTGCGCGAAAAGAACATCTTCATCATCAGGGAAACCGAAGTAAATGAAAGCCAGGCCGAATTTATTCGGGACTACTTCTTCAAAAAGGTGAACCAGGAATTGATGACCATCATACTCAACGACCTTACCGAGTTTCCGCTTTTGAAGGACACGGCAGCCTATTTGGCCGTTAAAGTGGTAATGAAAAACGGAACTGCCCGCAAAAAGCACAACCGATATGCATTGATCGAGATACCGAAGGGCATCGACCGTTTTGTGGTATTGCCCAAAGAGGGGGATAAGGATTATGTGATCATGTTGGACGACCTGATCCGATTTTGCCTGGACAGTGTGTTTACCATGTTCGAGTTCGAGTCCATATCCGCGCACATGATCAAGATTACACGTGATGCCGAGCTCGATATCGATAATGATTTGAGCAAGAGTTTTATCGAAAAGATTTCTTCCAGCGTAGAGCACAGAAAAATCAGTGATCCCGTCCGCTTTGTTTATGATAAAAGTATCGACAAGGATACACTCCAGTTCCTAAAGGAAAAAATGGACATCATGGGAACGGATAGTGTCATTCCAGGCGGCCGCTACCACAACCGTAGAGATTATATGGGCTTCCCCAGTTTGGGAAGGCATGATCTGATGTACGATAAAATTGAGCCTCTACCTGTTAAGGGATTGAGCATGAAGGGGAGTTTGTTGGATATGATAGCGCACAAGGATTATATGATCTACGCGCCTTACCATACGTTTAGTTACGTCACCAAGTTTTTGAGGGAAGCCGCTTTGGATCCAAAAGTACGCAGAATACAGATCACGATTTACCGATTGGCGAGTGACAGCCAGATTGCTTCCGCTTTGGTGAACGCGGTAAAGAATGGCAAGCATGTCACTGTCCAGATAGAGTTGCAGGCACGGTTCGATGAGCAGAACAATATTGAATATGCCAACTATCTTCAAGATGAAGGCGTTAATTTGATTTTTGGAGTTCCGGGGCTTAAGGTGCACAGTAAAATCTGCTTGGTGGAACGCGAAGAGGACGAGGGAATCAAACGATATGGGTTCATCAGCACAGGTAACTTTAACGAGTCTACCGCAAAAATTTATACGGATTATACGTTGTTCACTGCCCACCAAGGTATTTTAAAGGATATGAGCAAGGTGTTCGGTTTTTTCGAGACCAATTATAAAATCAATAAATACAAGCACCTTATTGTCTCCCCACATTATACCAAGTCATCTTTTACCAAGTTGATCGACAAAGAGATTGCATTGGCCAAAGCGGGTAAGGAGGCGTACATCAAAATAAAGATGAACAGTCTTACCTCGTACAAGATGGTGGACAAACTTTATGAAGCCAGTAGGGCAGGGGTAAAGATCAAGATGATAGTGAGGGGAATCTGCTGTTTGATTCCCGGTGTAGAGGGCATGAGTGAAAATATCGAGGCGATTAGCGTGGTGGATAAGTTTTTGGAGCACCCTAGATTGTTCATTTTTGGTAATGATGGCAATCCAAAGATTTACATATCCTCGGCAGATTGGATGACACGTAACCTGGATTTTAGGGTAGAGGTAGGCTGTCCTATTTACGATCCGGATATCAGACAGGAATTGCTGGATACGTTTGAAATATCTTGGAAGGACAATTCCAAAGCACGTGTGTTCTCAGCAAAACAGGACAATGCGTACCGTAAAAAGGCGAAGGGGCAATCGGAACTGCGTTCTCAATTTGAAATGTACGATTATTACAAGAGAAAGCTTGAAGAGTAAAATAGAGGGCTACCCGTGCATGGTTTCCTTTTTACCGAGATCCCTCATAAGTTGGGCCTCGTATCCCAAAAGGTCTTCCCACTTTTGATCTACCTCCTTTTTGTCACCATATTTACGGGCAAATTTTAGGAACATGGTGTAGTGGTTGGCTTCGCTTACCATTAAATTCCGGTAAAATTCGGACAGTTCTTCGTCGTCTATTTCTTCGGAGAGCAATCTAAAACGTTCGCAGCTTCGCGCCTCTATCAAGGCAGCGTACAAAAGTTTGTGCACCAAGTGTGTGTCCCTACTGCCGCCTTTCGGAAAAAACTTCATGAGTTGGATCACATATTCATCCTTGCGTTCGCGGCCCAAAACCCAGCCACGGTTCAAGATTTTATCGTGCACCATATTAAAATGGCCCATTTCTTCACGGGCCAGGGCCGTCATTTCCTTGACCAATTCGGATTTTTCCGGGAAACCTATGATCAATGAAATAGCAGTACTGGCAGCCTTCTGTTCACAATAGGCATGGTCGGTCAAAATTTCCTCGATGTTCTTTTCTACAATGTTCACCCATCTTGGGTCTGTTGGTAGTTTTAGGCCTAGCATGAATATATTTTTTCGGTGTTACGGGTGCAAAGATAAAGGGAATGTAGGTGATGTTAAAAATCAAGGTCAAACTCCTTGCGCAAGAGTTCGATGTTCGGGTTCTTTTCTTTCAGTTTCTCGTACTTTTCCTCCGGAGTAAAGGCAAACTTTTTGGCGACCTCCTCATTTACCGTAATGTAAAGTGAAATGGAATAATTGTTCAGTTTCTGTTTAAGGTAGTCAAGCATTAAACTTTGCTCTCGCTCAATTTCCTTTTTCATGGTGCCGTTCGGCAACTCAATCCAAATTACATGATCGTTCTTAAGTTTGGGCACATCGGTTTGAAGATTGCTCGCCAATATTTTTCTTCCCTGTCTTTCCAGTTCGTGCACAAAATCGTCCCAATGTTGCTGCATTTCCTTTTCCTCAAATGCATCTTTGGGAAGGTCTTTTACGTCTATGTTCGGGGATTTGGTATTCTCGTGCGCCTTTTTGACCTTGATACTGGATAGCGAAAGACCGGATACTCTTTTCTCCGATCCCTTTATTTGTATTTTTTTGGGTTGATAGGGTTCTTTAGGCTCACTTACCAATTCTTTTTCAGGTTCCGTTTCAATAACAACATCTGGGGTGAGTTCTGTTTTTTGGACCGATGGAATTGCAGTCTGCTCTGTCTTCGATGTATCTGAAGCTGCATTGTTGGGGGTGTTGGCTTTTGGAACTTCGGTAACCGACGGCGACTGGGTCACTTTCTTTTCTTTGAAGAGTGAGGCCGGTATTATGAAACTAGAGTTTTTTTTTTCTCCATCATAAGTGATGGACGCCAATTTCATAAGGGTGAGCTCTACGAGCAGCCGTTGATTTTTACTGCTCTTGTATTGCAGGTCGCAATCGTTGGCCATATCAATGGCCTTCAACAAGAACTGTTTTGAAGCCTTTTTGGCTTGATCTTGGTATTGTTGGGTCACATCTTCCCCGACCTCTAGCAAGTTTAAGGTATCGGGATGCTGACATACCATAAGATCCCTGAAATGTGTGGCAAGGCCGGTGATAAAATGGTGGCCGTCAAAACCAAATGATAAGGTTTTGTTGAACAAGATCAAAAGTTCGGGAATGTTGTTTTCAAGAATCAAATCGGTCGCCGAGAAATAAATATCGTAATCTAGAACGTTGAGGTTTTCCGTTACGGCCTTTCTGGTCAATTCTTTTCCTGAGAAGCTTACTACCCTATCAAAAATGGACAGAGCGTCCCGCATGGCGCCATCTGCCTTTTGGGCTATGATGTGCAATGCACTTTCTTCAGCTTGAATGCCTTGCTGCTGGGCTATGTACTTCAAGTATTCCGAGGCATCCTTTACCGTAATTCTTTTAAAATCAAAAATTTGACATCTGGATAGGATAGTTGGAATAATTTTATGTTTTTCCGTGGTTGCCAAAATAAAAATGGCATGCTTGGGCGGTTCCTCCAGCGTCTTTAAAAAAGCATTGAACGCCGATTGGGATAGCATGTGCACCTCATCGATGATATACACCTTGTACTTTCCGGTTTGCGGAGGAATGCGTACTTGGTCAATCAAACTACGGATATCATCCACAGAGTTGTTGGAGGCGGCATCGAGCTCAAAAATATTGAAGGCAAAATCCTCATCCTCCCGTTCCGTACCATCTTGGTTTATTTTTTTGGCCAAAATACGCGCGCAGGTGGTTTTCCCGACACCTCTCGGTCCGCAGAACAATAAGGCCTGTGCCAAATGGTTGTTCTCGATGGCGTTCAGCAGCGTATTGGTAATGGAAGACTGTCCCACAACATCCTTGAATGTTTGGGGCCTATATTTTCTTGCTGATACAATGAACGGTTCCAATACTCAGAAAAATAGAATTAATACAAATATAAAAATAGCATTTGCCAAAGTTGAACCCAATACGAGAGTTACCACGTTTTTTATTAACAATTGGATTACCTTTGCGCCCAGCAGGCCACCTTATCGCTGCAAGTTTGGGCAACCATGCTTGAAGAGGAAAGTCCGGACACCATAGTGCGGCATAGCGGGTAACGCCCGTCCGCCGAGAGGCGAGGACCAGTGCAACAGAAAGCAAGTACAGTTCGGCTGTAGTGAAATCAGGTAAACTCTATGCGGTGAAACGTCATGTAAACCAACGTCCCGATAGCTATCGGGAGAGGGCTGCACGCCCGAGTTGGAGGGTAGGCGGTTGGAACACTTGGGCAACCATTTGTCTAGATAAATGATAAGGGTATACAGAATCCGGCTTATGGCCTGCTTTTATTCAGCTTCAAAAAAGCTAAAAATACTTCCACCATATTTCCGTTGCTCCGAAAATCGGGGGTGTTCGGAAAGATTGGTTTGGTCCGAATGCTCAATGATCAGCACACCATCTTCCAATAAAAGTTCTTTTTCGAAAACCAAGTCGGCAATTTTTAAAAACTGGTCGGTGCTAAAATCGTATGGAGGGTCGGCAAAAACAAGGTCAAACTTTGCCGGTGTGCCTTCCAAAAACTTAAAAACATCAGACTTTATGGTGTTGATGGTAAACTCCAGTTCCTGCGCTGTTTTGGAGATGTACCGGACGCATCCTTGGAAAGCATCAACGGCGGTAACGTTTTCAGCGCCTCGTGATGCAAATTCGTAGCTTATGTTGCCGGTGCCGGAAAATAGGTCCAAAACCTTAAGTTCATCAAAATAGAAACGGTTGTTCAAAATGTTGAACAGGGCCTCTTTTGCCATATCGGTCGTTGGACGAACAGGCAATTTTTTGGGAGCGGTCAGTCGCTTTCCTTTATATTTTCCTGAAATGATCCGCATTTTAAAGTGCGCTTAAAATGGAAAAGTCTATGCTTTCGTTCTCCATTTGCTCCAAAGTAAAGGAGGGGTTGCTTGGAACAAAAACGGAAATGTTTTTTACATACTGGTAGCAGAGCTCATAAATAGGATCGCCCTCCTCAATGGCGCCAAACAGCTTGAGGTGGATTTTTTCCAGATCCATGACCAATTGCTCCAAGCTGAACAACAAATAGTAAAGAAAATCTTCTTTGCTCTTGTATTCAAACTGATTATAAAAGAGTAATTTCTTTTCTGACATTACCATCATTTCCATTTCCCTATCGGATACCTGTACATAGCATATGGGTTCCGATGTAGTCCGGTTCTGGTTTAATAATGTGTTTAAGAGAACGGTTCCGCTGTGCTTGAACTCGAACTCACCAAAAAGGTCAAAAATATAGTTGTTGATGTTGGTGTACGGAATATAAACGTTGATGATATCCTGATTAGGGATCTCATCGTGGGCGATAAGGTCGTTCGCCATGATCTTGGCGTTGAACTTAAGGTAGTTGGGTAGCTCTTCCCTGTTAAAAAGTGGCTTGGGCACCAAACTGAACATATTGTTCTTGTGAATGACCATTACTTCGGAAAAGTCCTTGCCAATTCCACTTTGATCTCCCAGCTTTTCCTTTAACTCTTTGAGCATCAGGTAGGGGGTGAGCTGTGTTTTGAAAATTAGTTTTTCAAAGGCTAGGATTTTGTGGGTAATGGTATCTATCACACAAAAAGAAAGTCCATTCAAGCCAACTTGAATGGACAATTTTCTATACGTGCTATTTTGTTCGTTCTGTGCTATAGCTAGTTTATCTTTTTCCTATCGTAAATAGGTGGCCAGTTACCGTTGGTACTAACATCTGTTAAAGAACCTACCTTTATTTCGGCTCCGTTGACTTCTTCAACACTCTGATAGGCCTTTTCCTTTTCGAGCAGGTCTTGAGGTTGGTCGTAAAGCACAACTTCTTTCTTCACTTTGGCTTCAAAAACAGGAGCTTTGTACCCACTCTTGTCAATAATGTCGGCCTTCATTTCAAATTTCTCGTTGTTCTGGGCAAAAGGTACGTCCATCATGGACTTGTATCGGTTGTCCGCTCCAAAAAGGGAATCCTTAACCTTAACAGTTCCCAAAGTATCCACGATAACGGTATCTTGCTGCATTTCAATTTGATATACTTTGTCGTATCTCATGAAAGAGGAATCACGTTGGGTGGTGATGGTATAGTTGCCGGTATCTATGAATTTGATCAAGCTTTCAAAATCGTTGGCATATTTACCATTTACGGTTTTATATGCTTCCTGCGAATCCCTTATGTCCTTAAGTTTTTTGATGACTTGGGTGAACCTTTCGTTTCTTACCTTGTTGAACTTTATGGGGGCATTGATAGAATCGTATATTTTATAGCCTAGAAAAATACTAAGAATTCCAAATAGAATTACAAGAACCGGCTTTACTTTTTGAGGTAAAAATCTATCAATAACAAAAACTAGCCCTATGGTCACAAGGCATATTAAAACAACAATAAGAATTAAGTTTAACATATCTGATACTGTCTTTCAAAGTTAATTTAGTGGTTACAGACAAATCTACAATATTTTTTTTATTGGGAAACTTTTTGCTTTAAAAAAGACCACTATATTTAGCGCTCATGAAGGATTTTAACGCACCAGGATTTTTAAAGATTTTAACCGAAAAGTTTCCCCATACACCCACCTTGAAACAGGGCTTGGCACTTAATAAGCTGTCTAACTTTGTTTTAGAGGGCAAGAAGGACGAAGTGTTCTTGTTAAAAGGGTTTGCCGGAACCGGGAAAACGACCTTGGTGGCCACTTTGGTGAGCAGCCTCTGGAAAGTGAAAATGAGCGCTGTTTTAATGGCCCCAACGGGCAGGGCGGCAAAAGTTATGTCCGTTTATTCCGGAAACAAGGCATTTACCATCCATAAAAAAATCTATTTTCCAAAGAAGCAATCCGGTGGGGGCATTCAATTTGTTTTGGCCCCGAACAAGCATAGAAATACCGTTTTTATAGTGGACGAGGCATCCATGATTCCGGATACGCCCGCAGATTCCAAATTGTTCGAGAACGGTTCCTTGTTGGACGATTTAATGTTCTATGTACACTCCGGCCATAACTGTAAGTTGATATTGATCGGGGACACGGCACAGTTGCCCCCTGTAAAATTGGAATTGAGCCCAGCTCTTGATGAAGGGCGCCTATCCTTAAACTATGATAAGGAAGTGGAATGTTTGGAACTGGACGAGGTGATGCGGCAAGCGGATGATTCGGGAATCCTGCACAATGCAACAAATCTTCGGGAACAATTGCAATCGGAGTTTTTTGAAGACTTCAAATTTGATCTTGGCAATTATAAGGACATTGTTCGCTTGATAGATGGCAACGAAATACAAGAGGCCATAGATTCATCATACAGCCAAAATGGAAAAGAACAAACGGCCATTATAGTGCGATCTAATAAAAGGGCCAACCTCTACAATCAAAATATAAGGGAGCGAATACTTTTTTTGGACAATGAGATTTCCGTAGGCGACTATATGATGGTCGTGAAGAACAATTACTTCTGGCTAAAGCCCAATTCCGAAGCGGGTTTTATTGCGAATGGTGATATTATAGAGGTGCTGGAGCTTTTTGCCATTAAGGAACTTTATGGTTTTAAATTTGCCGAGGTAAAGGTGAAAATGGTGGATTACCCCAACCAAAAACCTTTTGAAACAGTGCTTTTGTTGGATACCATTACGGCGGAGACCCCTTCGCTTTCCTATGATGATGGAAACAGATTGTACCAAGAAGTAATGAAGGATTATGCCCACGAGAAATCCAAATACAGGAAATTCTTGGGCGTAAAGAACAATAAGTTCTTTAACGCTCTACAGGTTAAATTTTCCTACGCCATCACCTGCCATAAATCCCAAGGGGGCCAGTGGGACACCGTTTTTGTGGAGCAACCTTATTTGCCCAACGGTGTGGACAAAGATTACCTGAGATGGCTATATACCGCTGTGACAAGGGCAGAGCGACAACTCTATTTGATAGGTTTTAAGGATGATTTTTTTCTTGACTAGGAAAAGGCTATTTTAGACATCAACATGAATATTGAACCAGATACCATATTAAGTTTGTTCCTCGGAATCGGATTGGCCGCCTCCGCAGGTTTTCGAGTTTTCCTGCCCCTTTTTGCCCTCAGCTTTGCCGCCTATATGGGGGTTTGGGAATTGAACGAAAGCTGGCAATGGATAGGGAGCCTTACCGCCCTCATTACGTTGGGCATAGCTACGATTGTGGAGATTTTCGCCTACTTTATCCCATGGGTGGACAATGCCTTGGACAGCATAGCCATTCCGTTGGCAGGAATAGCGGGTACGGCAGCAGTTGTGTCCACAGCAGCAAACATGGACCCTGTGGTCACTTGGTCTTTGGCCATAATTGCCGGGGGAGGAACGGCAACGGCCATTAAGGGAGCCAATGCTACCGGTAGATTGGCATCTACGGGGGCAACGGGAGGTCTTGCCAATCCGTTGGTATCGACCGTGGAAACCGGTGCGGCCGTAGCGGTGAGCACGGCATCCATATTGGTGCCGCCCATTGCAGCCATTCTGGTTATCATCATTTTGCTGATCATATTCAGGATTTACCGAAAAATAAGACCAAAATCAAAATAGAATTCAACCAAAAAAGATAAAGTGAATATAATCTCCATGATTCCCGCCCGTTACCAAGCCTCACGGTTCCCTGCCAAACTGATGCAGGACCTTGGCGGGAAGCCCGTAATCGTCAGGACTTACGAAGCGGCAGTAAAAACAGGCCTTTTTAATGAGGTATATGTGGTTACCGATAGCCCGGTGATTGCCGATGTAATTAAAGACATTGGCGGCGAAGTGATCATGAGCAAAAAGACGCATGAAAGTGGAAGCGATAGAATTGCCGAAGCCGTAGAGGATATGGATGTTGATATTGTGATCAATGTCCAGGGAGATGAGCCTTTTATCGATGCCGAAAGCTTGGAAAAAATTATCAAGGTCTTTAAAAATGACACTGAGAAAGAGATTGACCTGGGCTCATTAATGACGCCGATTACCGATTGGGAAGAGATAGCAAACCCCAATACCGTAAAAGTAATCGTGGACAATCAGGATTTTGCCCTGTATTTCTCTAGGTCACCCATTCCTTATCCAAGGGACGAGAAGGTAGATGCGAAATATTATAAACACAAAGGAGTTTATGTGTTCAGAAAAAGGGCGTTGATGGATTTTCAGAAACTGCCCATGTTGCCCTTGGAAGCGAAGGAAAAAATTGAGGCCATCCGATTTTTGGAATACGGGAAAAAAATAAAAATGGTCGAAACCCATGTCACCGGTATCGAAATTGATACACCGGAGGACTTAGAACGTGCAAGAAAAGTATGGAAGTAGATTTTTCCAACATAAAAACCATTGGCTTCGATGCAGATGACACCCTTTGGGTGAACGAGACCTATTTTAGGGATACCGAGGAAAAGTTCGCAGAGCTATTGGAAGGTTACGAGACCAAGAACAAGATAGACCAAGAGCTCTTTAAAATGGAAATGGCCAATCTGGACATTTATGGGTATGGCATAAAGGGTTTTATGCTTTCCATGATAGAATCTGCCTTGGACCTATCCAACAACAAGGTGCCCCAGGAAACCATCGCCCAAATATTGGAACTGGGCAAAAATATGATTTCACACCCGGTGGAATTGCTCGATGGCGTAGAGGAAGTGCTTTCCAAGTTGATGGGCAAGTATAGATTGATCGTGCTCACCAAAGGAGATCTTTTAGATCAGGAACGGAAACTGGAAAAGTCGGGACTGTCCCAATATTTCCATCACGTGGAAGTATTGAGTGATAAAAAAGAAAGCAATTACAGGAATTTGCTGGAACATTTAAAAATAGATGTCAACGAATTTTTGATGATAGGAAACTCCTTAAAGTCGGATGTATTGCCTATCTTGAATATTGGTGCGCAAGCGGTGCATGTACCGTTTCATACCACATGGGCCCATGAGATGGTGTCGGAAGACGAAATGCAGAACAACCACCTTAAATTGAACGGCCTAAAAGATGTTTTGAAGTATTTGGACAACTAATGAAGACAGATAATAATTTGAAGAAACAAGAAACAGCATCAAACCATAAAACTGCTTATAAAAACTTTCCCATGGTGCCCAGGGTGATATTTGGGTCGGGATGTTTTTCGCAGCTGGGAGATATTTTATTGCCCCAACGTAAAAGTTCGGAGGCCCCCTTTATTTTTTTGGTGGACGATTTTTTCGAAAACGCCGATTTTATGGCCAAAGTGCCACTACTGTTCAACGATGAAATCATTTTCATTTCTGCGGAAGAGGAACCCAAAACTGCCCAAGTGGATGCTTTGGTGGCACAGATCAGGGAAAAGTATAGGGAACTTCCTTCTGGCATTATTGGAATTGGAGGCGGCACCTTGCTCGATTTGGCGAAGGCCGTTTCCATTTTGTTGAACAATAAAGGACTGGCAAAGGACTACCAAGGATGGGATTTGGTGAACAAACCTGCACTTTATCATGTGGGCATACCCACCATAAGCGGTACAGGGGCCGAAGTTTCTAGGACTACAGTGCTGCTAGGTCCAGAAAAAAAGTTGGGCATCAATTCAGATTTCACACCTTTTGATCAAGTGCTTTTAGATCCCGATTTCAGTAAAACCGTTCCTAAAGACCAATGGTTTTATACAGGGATGGATTGTTTTATTCACTGTGTGGAATCGTTAACGGGAACCTATTTGAATGCATTCAGTCAGAGTTATGGCGAGAAGGCCATGGAACTCTGCAAGGAAGTATTTTTGGAAGATTTACCCGCAGAGGAATCCCGCGACAAATTAATGATGGCCTCTTGGCACGGGGGAATGAGCATCGCCTATTCCCAAGTCGGGGTGGCACATGCCATGAGTTACGGCCTATCCTATCTTTTAGGAATCAAGCATGGCATAGGAAACTGTTTGGTGTTTCAACATCTGGAGGAATTTTACCCGGAAGGCGTTTCACTATTCAATAGCATGATGGACAAACACGGTATCGTGTTGCCCAAAGGCATCTGCGCCGACCTAACCCAAAACGATTTTGACGTTATGGTCAATATCTCACTTGGATTGGAGCCGCTTTGGGAGAATGCTTTGGGAAAGGACTGGAAAAGTATCATGACACCCGAACGTCTTCAGGCCATATATCAGAAAATATAAGATAGGTTGGTTATAGAACCAGCTCCACAAAATGCAGTCGCTGTCCAAATTTATCTACTACAAAATATTGGGATGGAAGCTCATCGGCAGCTTTCCCAATTTGGACAAATGTGTCATAATTGTAGTGCCCCATACGCATTGGCTCGACTTTTTTTTAGGTCTTTTGATTCGAAAGGTCATCAACGAGGAAATCAATTATATTGGAAAAAAGAGTCTCTTTGAACCTCCATTTGGCTGGTTTTTTAAATGGACCGGAGGCGCTCCCGTAGATCGTTCCAAAACTTCCAATACGGTCGAAAATATTGTTGGGATTTTCAATTCCAGAAAAATATTCCGATTGGCATTGGCCCCGGAAGGTACCCGGAAAAAGGTAGAGCAGCTTCGCACTGGGTTTTACCATATCGCCAAAAAGGCCCAAGTGCCCATTGTGATGGTCGCTTTTGATTTTGGCAAAAAGGAAATCAAGATAGCGGAACCTTTTTGTCCCACGGATAGTATGGAAAGCGACCTTAAAAAAATATATGGTTTTTATATCGGTGTAAAAGGAAAAATACCCGAATACAGTTTTAATCCGTAGTTATTTAATAAAAACCAAACCCTCCCCTGTATGTTTCCGTAAGTATGGCAGAATACTAATGTAAAAAAACTGTCACATGAAACACACATTAACAACCTCAATTTTTAAAATGGGACTGCTATCCATGTTTATGGTTATGGTCTCCTGCGATGAAGACGACAATTCAATGATGCCCGACGACATGGGCGGCAATGATGACGATGAAATGGTGGAGGAGGGCAGACGT
Source organism: Flagellimonas oceani (assembly GCF_011068285.1). NCBI lineage: Bacteria > Pseudomonadati > Bacteroidota > Flavobacteriia > Flavobacteriales > Flavobacteriaceae > Flagellimonas > Flagellimonas oceani. Next base: position 758,747 of record NZ_CP049616.1, read on the forward strand.
GCCGAGTTGTACGTAACCAACAATGAGAATGGCGACATCACCAAGTTTGATATCACCAACGACACCCAACTGACTATTGGAACTTCGTCCACGGCGGCCGAAGGTATTTACTACGATGCTTCCGAGGATTTGGTGATACAGGCATCAAGATCAAGCAATTGGTTGGAATCTTTCGATGTAACCGACCTTTTGGACATGGATTTGAGCTTGGATATTTCTTTCAACGGGGATGCAGATTTGGAAAGCCCTCGTGAATTGGCCGTTTATGGCGATTATTATGTAGTTGCCGATAATGGTTCCAATAAATTCTTTGTGTATCAAAAAACAGGAACTACATTTTCCTTGCAGACCACAGTGGATGTTCCATTTCCGGTTTGGGGGATAACCTTTAAAGGAGGAGATTTGTACGCCGTTGTAGATATTTCCAGTGATTTGGCCGTTTATTACGACTTTTTGGACAAAGCGATGGACGGGACAATGTATCCGGACAAGCGTGTGACCATCGAGGGGATAGTAAGAACACATGGACTTACTTACAGTGGTTCCGATGATGTAATGGTAATGACGGACATTGGTGATGCGGCAAATACCGATGATGATGGGGGTTTTCACATTATCAATGACTTTTCCCTAAAGTTCGATGCCCTTTCCGATGGTGATGTGCTCACAACCGATAATCAGATCAGAGTGGCTGGATCATCTACCGTAATGGGCAATCCCATTGATGTGGCCTACGATTCTGAAATGGACATTGTTTATGTTTCCGATATTGGAACCAGTAAAGTACTTGGTTTTTCATCCATAGGCAGTGGCGGAAATATTGCCCCGACATTTAATGTGGATTTGACCGCAGCATCTTCAATATATTTTTCCAGTGATGAAACCGATGGCGATATGGGGGATTCCAGTGAAATGGGTATGACCCAACTCTACACCACGAGTACCGCCAACGGCGATGTAGTTGTGTACGACCTTCTGAACAGCACTTCAAAAACAATTATTACCGGTTCCACCGCTTCCGAGGGGATTTATTACTCTGGTTTAAATGATTATTTGATTCAAGCATCAAGATCTAATCTTACCGTGGAATATTATGGAGGGTTTGGTTTTAATAGTGATGGTGTAATGGTAGATGCCGATTTTTCCAGTACAGCTGATTTGATGAGCCCAAGGGAAATAGCCGTCTATGGAAATAAAGTGGTGGTTTCCGATAACATGGACCATACTTTTTATGTGTATGCCCAAAACGGTTCCTCCTTTACTTTGATGAATACTTTCGATATTGAATTCGATGTATGGGGCATCACATTTATGGGAGATGACTTGTTGGCCGTAGTGGATAATTCCAGTGACCTTGCCATTTTTACCGACTTTTTTGCCACCACAGAGGACTGCACCTTGCCAGCTTCCAAGATAGTGACCATTGAAGGAATCGTGAGAACCCATGGTATTACCTATAGCGTTTCTGACGATGTATTGGTGATGACGGACATTGGTGATGCTGCCAATACCACAGATGATGGAGGTATCCACACCATGGCAAATTTTACGAGCTTGATCAACAATACGGAGAACGGCGGTGTAATAGCGCTTAGCAGTCAAAAGCGAATTGCAGGGTCTTACACACAATTGGGCAACCCTATCGATGTGGCTTACGATGCCAAAACACAGACCGTTTACATTTCGGAAATCGGTAATGGCAAAGTGCTTGGGTTTGAGAACTGCTGGGAATCGGAAGGTAACGTTTATCCATCATGGAGTATGGATCTGGCAGGTTCTTCCTCCATGTATCTGTACAACAATTAAAATATAAAAATCCAAAGCTAGGAAAAGTGAATTAGGTGTCTTTAGGGTCTACATTTTGTAGGCCCTTTTTTTTCAAAAAAAATTAAAAAAAAGCAAACCACCCCCATACTTTTTTCGTAAGTATAGGAAATTACGCACAAAAAGCGTAGCTAAAAAAATAAAGTAAAGTTTTAGGTTGGGTTATTTTGGTGACTAAGGGGTCTGCATTTTTGTAGGCCTCTTGGTTTTTTTGGGAGGTTCTTGAGTGTTCATGATATGGATAAACCAGAAAAACTATTGTAAATTAAAAGGCTTGCCGTTAAGCAAGCCTTTTAATGGTCGTATCAAACATTTATTTACTCTTTCATGCTGTGAAAAACGTTCTGTACATCATCATCTTCCTCTATTTTTTCCAGCAGTTTCTCCACATCGGCCACTTCTTCCTCGTTCAATTCTTTGGTTACCTGTGGAATCCGGTCAAAGCCTGAAGAAATAATTTCAATTTCCCTGGACTCAAGTTCTTTTTGAATGGCCCCAAAGTTTTCAAAAGGCGCATAAATATGAATGCCATCTTCATCAACAAACACTTCTTCAGCACCAAAATCGATAAGTTCCAATTCCAGTTCCTCAGGGTCCAATCCTTCAGCATTAATGGTGAAGCTACAGGTATGGTCGAACATAAACTCTACGGAACCGGAGGTCCCCAAACTACCGTTACATTTATTAAAATAACTACGGATGTTGGCCACCGTTCTTGTGTTATTGTCGGTAGCGGTCTCAATCAAAATAGCGATGCCGTGCGGTGCATAACCTTCAAAAAGTACTTCTTTGTAATCCCCTTGGTTTTTGTCCGATGCCCTTTTAATGGCCCGCTCAATATTATCCTTGGGCATGTTCACCGCCTTGGCGTTCTGAATTACGGCACGTAGCTTGGAATTGGCGTCAGGGTCGGGGCCTCCTTCCTTAACGGCCATTACAATGTCCTTTCCAATTCGTGTAAATGCCTTGGACATTGCCGCCCAACGCTTCATTTTTCGTGCTTTTCTAAATTCGAACGCTCTTCCCATATATTCTTAAATTCTGGATGCTGGCAAATTTAGCAAAAAATGCACCGTTGTCAAGATGATTATTTTTAAGCTTCCCCAATAATTTTTTCGATGGAAGTGGCAAGGTCAATGTCCTTTTGGGTAACCCCGTCGGCATCGTGCGTGTTCAATTTTATGGTGAGGCTATTATAGACATTTTCCCAATTGGGATGATGGTTTTGCTTTTCACATTCAAAGGCAATATGTGTCATTTTGGAAAATGCCTCCGTAAAATCCTCAAAGGTAAATGACTTTACGATCATATCATCCTTTAGGGACCAGCCAGATAAAGTCTTAAGGGCTTTTTCAATTTCAGTGGTGTTCATCTTCTTCATAAATATTGTTTTTTCAGAAGATAAACAATTAAACAATCAAAAGAAAACTAGACGGGAAGATGATGGTCAATAATTTCTTGGCAACTGATACGAAGGTTCTTCGGCAGCAGGTTGTCCTTTGGCAGAGCGGCCAGATATCGGTCTTCGTTCGTGGTATAGACCCTTTTGTAAATGGGATGATAATTTCCAAGATGTTCGATGACCTCCTTGATGAATTCCTCATGTTGGATGAGGTCGCTGCTGCCCAAATGATAAATGCCGGTTTTGTTCCTGTTGATGAGGTAATGAATTTGTTGTGTTAGCCTGTCATCATTGGTCACGTTGATGATCAGGTTCGGAAAAACCTCAATGGGTTCGTTGTTATCGATACTTTCCTTGATTTCCTTGATTCTGGGCGACGAGTTGCCGAAAACCATGGGAATCCGAAGAATGGCGGTCTTTTCCTTGGGCAACCGCATCATCATGTTTTCTATTTTGATTTTCAATCTCCCATACACACTCAAGGACAGCGTTTTATCATGCTCGTAGGATGGGAACTTGCTGTAGGCGTCAAAAACATTGGCGGAGGAAATAAAATACAGCTTGGCCTTGGACATCATCAAGTATTCCATCAAATGCTGATGCGCCTGTATCTGTGCCGGAAAATTTCCGCGAAGCGATGATATGATCACATCGGGTCTTATGCGTTCAAGGACCTGAAAAATATCGTCCTCCTCCAAATCATATTTAATAAATTGCTTGTTCTTTGAAAAACTGCTGTTGGAAAAATAGGTGCCGTACGTATCAAAATAGGAGCAGAGTTCTTTGTATATGGCATTGCCCACAAATCCACTCGCTCCCAATATCAATATCTTTTTTTTATCCAAAGGCTACTTAGGTATTTTTATAAAAAGGCAGTTTTACAATGGTCGCTGGTACCTTGTTGATACGGATTTGAATAAAGATCGGGGAATCCACTTTGGAATGTTCCACGGTCACGTAGCCCAAACCGATTCCTTTGGAAAGCGAGGGCGACATGGTGCCGGAGGTCACTTTTCCGATTTCGTTGCCATCGGCATCCAAAATAAGGTAACCAGCCCGGGGAATTCCACGTTCCTCCATTTGGAAAGCCACCAATTTTCTTTTTGAACCTTCTTCTTTTTCCTTGGACAGGTTGTCACTGTTCACAAACTCTTTGGTAAACTTGGTAATCCATCCCAAACCGGCCTCAAGGGGAGAAGTGGAATCGTCAATGTCGTTTCCGTAAAGGCAATAGCCCATTTCCAATCGTAAAGTATCACGAGCGGCCAAACCTATGGGCTTGATGCCAAAGTCGGCACCGGCCTCCAAAACTTTGTCCCATACTTGTTGCACCTCCGAATTCTTGCAATAAATCTCAAAACCACCAGAACCAGTATATCCAGTGGCCGAAATAATCACATGTTCTATTCCTGCAAAATCAGCAACAACAAAGTTGTAGAACTTTATGGACGACAAATCCACGGACGTTAAAGATTGCATGGCCTCAACTGCTTTTGGACCTTGGATGGCCAATAGGGAATAGTCATCGGATAGGTTGCGCATTTCTGCACCAATGGCCTCGTTATATTTGGAAATATGCTCCCAATCCTTGTCAATGTTGGAGGCATTTACCACCAAAAGATAGGTTTCATCTTTTACCCTATATATTATCAGGTCGTCTACGATACCACCAGTTTCATTGGTCATACAACTATACTGCGCCTTGCCTACGGTTAATTTGGAAGCATCGTTGGTGCTTATTTTTTGAATAAGTTCCAAAGCCTTGGGCCCTTCTATCAAAAATTCTCCCATATGGGATACATCGAAAACACCCACAGCCTTGCGAACCGTTTCATGCTCAATATTCACGCCCTCATAGGAAACGGGCATATTATAACCCGCAAAAGGTACCATTTTGGCCCCCAAAGCCTCATGCGTTTTTGTAAGTGCAGTATTTTTCATTCCTTTTGGTTTTGCAGCAAATTTATTGATTTCGCAGCAGATGAAACTTTTTCCAAAAGAATGTTTTGAACACCTCTTTGTTAAAATACGCCAGTGCGGGTGCTAATTGTCCAGTAAATAGGATTTTAGCGTATCGTAACTGGATATTTGGTGCGATTTTTTCTCCTTGTCCATCACTTTCATGATCTGTGGTGGAATTTCTGGACTTATTCCTAAAGTTTCCTCGACCACATCCAGGAATTTGACAGGGTGCGCCGTTTCCAAGAAAATACCATAGGCATCTGGATGCGATTTTTGATATTCTGTTAGCCCCAAATAACCCACAGCACCATGAGGGTCCAGCACATAACCTGTATTGGAATACACCTTTTTCATGGTTGTTTTTGTGTCATCATCGGTAAAGGAATAGGCGGATAGATGTTTCCGCAGTGTTTTTAGGTCATCCTTGTGCAGATGCCTGATACGGATAAAATTGCTCGGGTCGCCTACATCCATCGCATTTGAAATGGTAGCAATGGAGGACATGGGCTCATAAACCCCATTTTCCATGAATTTGGGCACTACATCGTTTACATTGGTGGAGGCTACAAATTGTTTGACGGGCATGCCCAGTTTTTGGGCCACCATACCCGCGCAAATGTTTCCAAAATTCCCGGATGGCACAGAAAAAACAATTTCCTTTCCTTTTGACTTTGCCTGTTTGAAGGCAAACAAAAAATAGAAAAGCTGTGGTAGCCATCTGGCCACATTGATGCTGTTTGCCGAGGTCAATTTTTTATGGTCCGTGATCTCGGTATCCAGAAACGCTGTCTTTACCATGCGTTGGCAATCATCAAAAACACCGTTCACTTCCATGGCTTCGATGTTCTGGCCCAAGGTGGTCAACTGCTTTTCTTGGATGTCGCTTACTTTTCCGCTAGGGTAAAGGATGACAACCTTAACACCATCAACCCCTAAAAAACCATTGGCAACAGCACCTCCGGTGTCCCCGGAAGTGGCGACTAAAACCGTTACATCCTGTTTTTCGCCCTGTGAAAAGTAGCTAAGACAGTTGGCCATAAAACGGGCTCCAACATCTTTAAAGGCCATTGTAGGGCCATGGAAAAGTTCCAGAGTGGCTACATTTTCTTCAATCTCGACTACGGGAAAATCAAAATCCAACGTATGGGCGATGATGTCCTTCAAAGCTTCATCTGGAATATCCTCGTTCACAAATTGAAGGATCGCCTTAAAAGCTATTTCATGGTTGGAAAGCGTCTCAATGTTCTCGAAAAAATCAGCAGGAAGAGGTGTGACACGTTCCGGAAAATAGAGCCCTTTATCGGGCGCTATCCCTGCAATGACCGCTTCCTTGAACGAAGCTTGGGTATTTTGGTTGTTCAGACTGTAGAATTTCATGGGTTTAAGCAATTTTTTTTACGCCTTGGCTATTCACTTTGGAAACGTGGATGTCGAAATCCACACCAATGTTTTGATAGGTTTTTTTCATGGATTCGGCCACTTTTTGTGCAATTTCCCCACCCTTGCTCAATGCAAAAATGGATGGTCCGGAACCTGAGATTCCACTTCCCAGCGCTCCTGCTTTTATGGCGTTTGCTTTGATATCGTCAAAAGCGGGAATCAAAATGGAACGAATGGGCTCCACGATATGGTCGTGCAACGAGCGCCCGATAAGATCGTAGTCGTTTTGAAATAGCCCTGCGACAAGTCCGCCCAAGTTGCCCCACTGCTGGATTCCTTGTTGCATGGAGATCGTGGTCTTTAGAATTTTACGGGAATCCGAGGTCTTGATCTCAATCTGCGGATGGATTACCGTTGCGTACAATTCCGGTGGTGTGGGAATGGGAACAATGTCGAGTGGCTCATAGCTTCGGACCAATGTAAACCCGCCATAAATGGCAGGGGCCACATTATCGGCATGCGCCACATCGCTGGCCAACTTCTCTCCTTGCATGGCAAACTTCACCAATTCTAAATTGGAAAATGGTTTGCCCAACAGTTCGTTCATGGCCCATACGGCCCCTGTGGAGCTAGCGGCACTGCTTCCAATACCACTTCCCGGTTTGATGCGCTTGTCGATTTCGATTTCAAAACCTCCTTCGTAATCACTTTGGGCCAACAACGCCAAACCTGCTACCCCGGCTACATTGTTTTCTGTTTCCAGAGGTAGGTCTTGTCCCAATATTTTGGTGATTCGAATGCCTTTTTCAGTAGTTTTACGAACGGTCATCTCGTCACCGACGGAATCCAGGGCCAAGCCCAAAACATCGAACCCACAGGACACATTGGCAATGGTCGCCGGGCAAAATACTGTTATTTCTTCCATCGTTTAGAAATTTCCGATTCGAACTATATCCGCAAAGATACCCGATGCAGTAACATCCGCCCCCGCTCCGGCACCTTTTATGATCAAAGGTTGATTTACATACCTATCGGTGAAGAAAAGAACGATATTGTCGCTTCCCTCCAAGTTATAAAAATCATGTCCTTTCGGTATTTGCTGCAGTCCCACTTTGGCCTTTCCATCTTCAAATTGGGCCACATATTTTAGTTTGCAATCCGAGTCGGCCGCATCCTTGTACAATTTTTGAAAATCAGCTTCATATTTCTTCAGGCTTTCAAAAAAAGCTTCGTTGGAGTCGGTTTCCAGACTTTCCTTTGGTAAAAAGGCTTCATTTTCAATATCATCAATGTTCAATTGATAGCCGCTCTCCCTGGCCAAAATCAATATTTTCCGCATCACGTCAACACCACTGAGGTCGATGGTCGGGTCGGGTTCGGTATAGCCTTGTTCCTGAGCCTGTTTTACCACGTCGTGGAAGGTAGTGGAATCATCAAACGTGTTGAATACAAAATTGAGACTGCCCGATAAAACGGCCTGGATCTTCCTGATTTTGTCTCCGGAGGCGATTAGATGTTTCAAAGTATCCAAAATGGGCAAACCTGCACCCACATTGGTCTCGAATAGATATGGTGCATTGTATTGCTTGGCCAATTGCTTCAGTTCTTTGTAATAGGCGTAATCCGAAGATGATGCAATTTTATTGCAGGTCACCACCGAAATACTGTTTTTGAGGTAGCTGGAATAGCTTTTGGAAACTTCGGCATTTGCAGTGTTGTCCACAAAAATACTATTGCGGTAGTTCAGCGAAATGATGCGATCATAAAATGCCTCCTTGTCCGCCGGCTCTCCTTGTTCCAAAGTGTTCTCCCAATCTTTCAGGGAAACGCCGCTTTCATCAAAAGCCATTTTTCTGGAATTGCTGATGCCGATAACACGCACATTGAGTTTTAGCTCCTCTTTTAAATATTTTTTCTGTTGACGAATCTGTTGTAAAAATTTGGAGCCTACATTCCCAACGCCCATCACGAAAAGGTTGAGCTGTTTGATGTTTTCCTCGAAAAAGGTCTCGTGCAACGAATTGAGCGCTTTTTTTACGTCTTCTTTCTTTATTACCGCAGAAATGTTCCGTTCCGAGGCTCCTTGCGCAATCGCGCGGATGTTTACATTGTTTTTTCCCAAGGTACTGAACATTTTGCCGCTCAAACCTTGATGGCTTTTCATATTGTCTCCCACCAGGGCCACAATGGTCAAGTCTTTTTCTACAATGACGGGCTTTATTTTTTTTGTGGAGATTTCGAACTCAAAAGTCTCGTTCACCGCCTCGGCAGCCAAATCCACGTCCTCATCGGCAATACCCACACAAATGGAGTGCTCGGAGGATGCTTGGGTAATCAGAACAATGCTGATGTTTTTTACGGAAAGTGTTTCGAAAAATCGTTTGGATATGCCTGGGATACCTATCATTCCCGGACCCTCCAATGAAAGCAGGCTAATGTTTCCCACATGACTGATTCCACGAACGGTTTTTCCATTTCCGTTGGTGTTTTTGGCAATCAAAGTGCCCGGTTTTTCAGGGTCGAACGTGTTTTTAATGGCAATCGGGATTTCCTTGCCTAAAATAGGCTGAATCGTTGGTGGATAAAGCACCTTGGCACCAAAGTGTGATAGCTCCATAGCTTCTTGATAACTAATGTTAGCTACGCATTTGGCCTGTTTTACCAACTTTGGATTAGCGGTGTACATGCCGCTTACATCGGTCCATATCTCCAAAATTTCCGCATCCACTGCGGCAGCGATAATGGCGGCGGTATAATCGGAACCACCGCGCCCCAAAGTAGTCAGGTCGCCATTTTTGCTGTACGCCACGAATCCCGGTAGTATGGTAATCTGGTTCTTGTTGGATGAGAAGAACTCCTTGCAGTTGGCATTCGTAATTTTGAAATCTACGTTGGCCCTCCCAAAATTATTATCGGTTTTAATCAGCTCCCGGCTATCCTTGAAGGCAACATCCAATCCTTCAGATCTAAGAAACTCACTTATGATAAAGGATGAAAGCAATTCGCCGTAGCTCACAATTTTATCGGATAGTTTTGGCGTGAGCTCCCCAATTAAAAAGGCCCCTTCCAATAAAGTTTCCAAAATATTGAGTTCACTTTTTACCTTGCTCAGGGCCGCGCTCTGTGATTTCACGGGAATCAGTTCCCTGATGGCGGAAATATGCCTGTCCTCGATTTCCTTAATGCTTTTTGTGTAACCTACATCTTGTTCGGATGCCAAACGGGATGCTTTGAGGAGCAGGTCGGTTACACCGCCGAAAGCGGAAACCACCACGGCGATTTTATTGTTATTTTGATTGTTAAGGATGGATTTGACCTTATTGATATTCTCTGGATTGGCAACGGAAGTGCCTCCAAATTTTAAGACTTTCATAAAGAAATTTTGTTGTAAAAAATTGAAAATAGATTAAAAGACGGACGGAATTATATATAGCAGACTTACCCCAAAGGGGTGGTAGTGGTAATAGTGAAGGTTGATGAAAAAGAATTCATCAAATTAAGGTTAATATCCGTTTGTTTTAACTCCATTGCTCTATAATGAGATGATAAATGTAGTACTTTTGTGTGCTTCATCAAATCGTTGATGTTGTTTTTTGCGAAATCCGTACGAATAATCAATTTTTTTTATTGAATGAAAATTTTTTCTGCCCAACAAATCTATCAAGCTGATAAATCCACAATACAAAAAGAACAGATAAAGAGTGATGACCTCATGGAAAGGGCTGCAAACCAGTTGTTCGAATGGCTTCATTCCCGATTAAGGGGCACCCAGGTCAATATTCAATTGTTCTGCGGCATCGGAAACAATGGGGGCGATGGCATTGCACTGGCCAGAATGTTGCACGAACATGGTTATTCCATCAAGGTATATGTAGTGAATTATAGCGATAAACGCTCGGAAGATTTTCTGTTGAACTTGGAACGGTTGAAGGACCTTAAAGTTTGGCCCGACTTTATAAATAAAGAGAGCGATCTGCCCGAGATTTCCCCGAACGATATTGTGGTGGATGCAATTTTTGGTATCGGGCTTAACCGTGCTCCCGATGATTGGGTGGGAAGCCTTATTGCACATATAAATAATTCACGGGCATTTGTACTATCGGTGGACGTGCCATCCGGTTTGCCGTTGGACGAGGCGCCCTGGAACCCTGATTATGTGATACAGGCCAGTTATGTGCTGAGTTTTCAGTTGCCCAAATTGGTTTTCTTTTTACCGAAAACAGGGGTGTATGTAAACCAATGGGAGGTACTCGATATTGGGTTGAACCCCGATTTTATTGCCAATACCGAAGCGGATTTTGAATTGATCGGGAGACCCGAGGTTTTGCCCCTGTATAGGCCGCGTCTCAAATTCTCCCATAAGGGAACTTTTGGGCATTCGCTGATCGTTGGGGGCAGTTATGGCAAGATAGGTGCAGTACAGTTGGCCAGTAACGCCTGTTTGACTGTGGGCAGTGGAATGGTCACCGCTTTTATTCCCAAATGTGGGTATGATGCCCTGCAAACGGCAGTTCCCGAAGTGATGGTGCTTACCGGTTCTCGGGATAAGTATATTTCGGGAATTGAGGTTCCATTTCAACCAACGGTGGTGGGAATAGGAGTGGGAATAGGCCAAGATGATGACACGGTTTCGGCCTTTTGTGCCTTTTTGAAGAAGAACAAATCGCCGATGGTAATCGATGCCGATGGACTCAATATTTTATCACAAAATACAGAAATGTTGAAGGATGTGCCTGAAATGTCGGTGCTGACCCCTCATCCAAAGGAGCTGGAGCGGTTGATAGGGTATTGGGATTCTGATTTTGAAAAACTTGAAAAGGCCAAGGCGTTTGCATTAAAGCACAATTTAGTGATCGTGATCAAGGGTGCCCATACCATTACCGTTTATAATGGCAAAGGATATGTAAATACGACCGGAAATCCGGGAATGGCCACAGCGGGCAGCGGTGATGTTTTGACCGGCATTATAACGGGGCTGATGGCCCAGGGATATGCTCCGGTGGAGGCGGCTATATTTGGTGTGTATTTACACGGGTTGGCGGGAGACATGGGTGCCTCTGCAAAAGGATATGAGGCCTTGAAAGCTTCGGTGTTGGTGGAGCACATTGGGAATGCTTATGCCGAATTACTTCGACAGCCCGAAGTGGAGCAAAAAGAGACCAACTAGGATTTTTTGCTCCCTTTGTTGATTTTAAGTCTTTTCTGGACCCATGCCAAGGCATTGTCGAACTCAATAAAAAATTCCATAGGTTTTTTATAGAACATCTTTTCAATATTGAAATTGTGCATGTCTATTTCCTTTTTGGAAACTATGGCAAATGCCTTGAGATTTTCCATGCCTCTCAAGTAATTATAAACGGTAGGATCTATTGCATAGGAATTTTTTCGTAGGCTGATATAGCCAAAGTCCCGGTCTCTAAAATGGATTTCGGAAATTCCGATTATTTGATAAGTCCTTTCCAATGTAATGGTGGCGCCCTCATTGAAGGAGGCTACCATGTAGTTTTCAAAAACCTGTACGGTGCCTACTTCGAGCTGGTACTCGCGTACCACCACGGTCTTCTTTTTAGAAGTTATTTTCATCCCCAAATGTAATTATAGTGTCTCGGTTACGAAATTATGGGGGAGTGCAGGCTAGCGGAAAAATAATAGATTAAACGCTAAAATATCTTATGTATGGTAAATCTAAGCTGTATTTATGGTGTTGGGCTATTTTATAAACAGTCTGTCAGATATGGACTACCCATGGTTGGGAGGATCAGCAATCAATATTTTGATCCTTTCCCAGAATAATTTTGCGGTTAGGTTTTTGGGTGTCGTCAAGTCGGCCAAAAGCAATAGGTTTCTTTTAAACTGCTCAAATTCGCTCTTGCTTGTGGTTTCGGCATCAATGGGATAATAGGCCATTCCCCAATTAGCGAAGCTTCTTTCCACATTCTCATCTTCGGAAAACTTATCATGAGTCGTGATAAGTTTAGTTATCCAAAGTAAATCGTTATCCAAAGTGGGTTTACATAAGTAATTGGCAATAAGAATATTAACCAGTATACTTTTTGAAACAGCTTCGGATAACGATATTGATTATTTGGTGAAGTTCTTAAGCCATTCCTTAAGTTTCGAGTCCCTTTCCCAAGATCCTATCTTCCCTTGAGCAGGTATAACGGCAATATATGCGGCCTCCAATGCCTCACGTTTTTGCCTTGAATCGGCCCTTGCATAGATTTCCGTGGTCTGTATGGACACGTGTCCCAGGATATCACGTATGTATACCAGATTTACACCGGATTGCAAAAGGTGCATTGCCTTGCTATGGCGCAGGGTATGCGGACTGATTTTTTCGGGGATTAGGTCAGGTCTGAGCGAACGCGCATCCCTGGCATAAAGATTTAGGATATAGGCCACTCCCGAGTTGGTCAGTTTTCCGCCCCGATTGTTGGCAAACAACGGCCGACGGTTGTTCGCCGGGTCATCAAGACGGTTTTCCCTCAAATAGGACTGCAGCAGGTTTACCTGTTCGTTCTGCAACGGGACCATTCTTTTTTTGCCGCCTTTACCCAAAAGGGTGACATAACATGGCCTGTTCAGGTTAAGGGACGAAGGGGTCAGTTCTATTAGTTCATTTACCCTTGCCCCACTGTCATAAAGCAGTGCCAGCAATGCTAGGTTCCTCCGTCCCGTTCCGGTGTTTGCGGGTATCCGTTCCAGCAGAAGTTTGATCCCGTCAACGGTCAGGTAATTGACGGTACTTCTTCTTTCCTGTTTCTTGACCTTGATGGACAGGATGCTCTGCCATTGCCCAAGGCGTTTGACATCTTCATATTGCATATATGCAAAAAATGAATGCAGGGCGGCCAATCGCTGGTTTCTGGTGGAGTTGGCACACATACGTTTTTGCTGGAGCCAATCAAGAAAGCCGAGAACGGTTTCCCTTTTAAAGTGGTCCAGGGTCAACCTGTCGGCCGCGGTCCCTCCGACCTTGTCCATATAGTCGAGCACGAGGGTAAAGGTGTTGCCGTAAGATCTTATCGTATGGGGGCTGGCCCCCCTTTCCCCGACGAGATATTCGTTAAAGAACCTTGTCAGGTGTTTTGCAAAATCAGTAGTCGTTTCCATAATCGATATCTGTTTCGGTTTTGATGGGGAACACAAATGAGGTAAGGACATTTTCCTTATCAATGATGTCCGGATGGATTTCCCGTGTCATCCTTACATATTTTTCAGTTCCCGCTATCGTCTTGTGCCCCAGAAAGGTTGAGAGAATCGGAAGCGCGCAATAAATATCCGCTCCGCTTTTTACCATTTTTTCAAGGGAGTGGACGGCACAGGTGTGCCGGATGTCATGAACACGCGGGCCTTGTTGCTTCCCTATATGCGGTATGCCGCACTGTTTAAGCACCTTTTTGAACCAGCTGTATGCGGTGCCTCTTGCAAACGGCCTTCCATTGGCCGTCACAAAGAAAGAACGCTCCCTGTCCGCAAGGCCTTCGACGGGCATGCGATCCCTATAACTTTCGTACTGCTTCATTACTTCCTTGAGGGACGGATTTATGGGTACCATGCGCTGCATCTTGTTTTTTGTTTCCGTTATGATAATCCGGTCGTGCGCGTAATCGATATCCATGTTCCTGATGGCCAAAGCTTCGCCAATTCTCGCCCCGGTACTGTAGAGTAAGCGTATCAGGGCGGGTATGGCGACCAGGGCCGTGCTCATATTGCTGCAGTTCGATATGGCCAGTCCGTCACATTCCCTGAAGATACTTCCCATCTGTTCATGGGTGAAGACATACGGCATGAAGTCTATCTCTTTTCTCTTGGGCATCCGCGGGACGTAGCATTCATGGCCAAGGTGGCACATATACCGGCAGAACTGGGACAGGACGGAGTACTTTTCGTACAGCGTTCTGGCCCCGTCGTTTGAACGGGTCGCCCTCCATGCCGCAATCTGCCTACTGGTTATATAGGTGTCGGTGGCCCCGGTTTCCAAGAAGAACCTATCAAGTTCCAAGAATGTATACCCGAATTTGTTGAGCCCGTACCCCATGGCGTCCTTCATCTTCATAAAACTCTCGAAGTAAGGGGAGAACACGCTCCGGTATTTAAATTGCCTATCCATAAAAAACACCTCCTTTCTGCTCATAAAAATTTGTGGATACCAAGGGCACGTCAAGTGCGCAGCGCATCAGGTTGTCCATATCTATGCGCAGATAGTTCATGGTCGCCTGCGTATCGGAATGCCCAAGTGTTTCGGAAATGACCGGCAGCGAAGTTCCGTTGTTCAATAATCGGCTTGCCAAGGTATGGCGCATGGCGTGGGGGCCGAACTTTCGCCCTTTGAGATCGACACCGGATGCACTTATCGTTCTGCTTACCGCTCCGTTGATGACCATTCTGTTGACAGGACGATAGGGAGCGGTAGCGGTCAGGAACACCTGCTGTAGATCGGAAAGGGACCTGCCATACCGCAGGTAATCGATAATGGCTTCCCCTACTTCGGCCAGGAGCGGCAGTTCCACTATTTTCTTTGTCTTGTACTGGGCCAGGCATATGAGGTTCCGCTGCCAATCCAGGTTCCCGAAGGTAAGTCCCGCTATATCCGAAGAGCGCAGGCCGAGCCTAGTGGCCAGAAGGAGCATCGCATAGTCGCGCTTGCCCACCGGACTGGAGCGTTCCACAGTATTCTCGATGAGCCCTATCTCGTCGGCATCGTATACCGAGGGCAGTTTTTCACGCACTGGATAATTGTTTCTTCCGATGACGTATTCCACGTTTCTGCCGATGTACTTCCGTTGGTACAGGAAACGGCAGAACAGACGGACGGTATTGAGATACTTGTCCTTACAGTTCTGGGCGGACGATATGAACGTAAGGACGTCGTCCTCGCCAATATCGGAAACATGGTCTACCGACCTTAATGTAAGATGGGCTATAAAATAACTTAAAATACGCCGATGCTCATTGACGGTGAGTTTGCTGCGCCGGAGTTTTTCCTGGGACGCTATAAACTCCAATGCAACTTTTCCCAGCTCACCGGGCAGTTCGTGGTTTACGTATTGTACGATTCTTTTCCTGATTTTCCCATATAGAAGAAAATCATCCAGCACGTGTACGCTGCGACGGATCGCACGCATGTGGGAAGCGCTCATTATCGGCATGCCGTCCAAAAAGTCCTCGCCGATGGCCTTACTGTAATTTGGCAGGGAGTTCCTGTGCATGTACTCCCGGATTCCATCCCGCCATAAGCGATGGTAATCCTTGATCCGTGGTTCACTGTAGCCTTCCTTCCTTAGGTGGTCTGCACATTCTTTGATCAGAAATCCGATTTCTTTTTCTGTGTCCATTTGTTATTTCTTTAGGTAAATGCGACATTGCATTCATTTGAAAATAACAAACGTTATCACGATAGTATTATCAAAAGTAATATTGGTTTACAGGTATTTATGAAGAGTACCTATCAAGAACTTTGGATAACGATTTACCTTGGATAAGAAAACATGTGCACATTCTTGTGGCGCTTGTCCAACTTAATCTTTTCGTATAGCTCAAGAACCTTTGTCCTGTCCCCTTCCAGGACCTGTATAAATCCCCCCATGTAATATATAAGGCAGCCCGTAATATTGTCGCGTATGTTGTTGTTGCGTGATTGCTCCAATAAAAGTCCCATCTCTTGGTTATCCATTGGTTTTACGATTACCGATTCGTAGGTGAGGGTGTAGATCATAGGTTGTGTTCGAATAAACTTCAAACATAATTTTTTAGCACAAAACGGGCAAGTAGTTTTTGCTAAATTTTAGGCAAAAAAAAAGCTGACCGGACGGTCAGCTTTTGTATTTAATAAGGTTCGAATCTATTTTTCGGCCTCAGGTGATTTTTCGGCTTTTTTAATTTTGATGGTGAGCTCTTCTTTGCTCTCGTCCAAATCCATAAAAATGCTATCGCCCTCTTCCAACTTGGAATTCACGATTTCCTCTGCCAATGAGTCCTCGATATACTTTTGGATGGCTCTTTTTAGAGGTCTTGCACCATATTGCTTGTCAAACCCTTTATCGGCGATATAATCTTTTGCCTTGTCGGAAAGCGTTAAATCGTAACCGATTTCCTTGATTCTTTTATAGAGTTTGTTCAACTCAATATCAATGATTTTGTGAATGTCCCCTCTTTCCAGAGCGTTGAATACCACAACATCATCTATCCTGTTCAAGAACTCGGGGGCAAATGCTTTTTTCAAGGCATTTTCGATAACGCTCTTTTGATGGTCGTCCGCCTGAGCCTTTTTTGCTGCGGTCCCAAAACCTACGCCCTGTCCAAAATCCTTCAATTGTCTGGCACCGATATTGGAAGTCATAATAATGATGGAGTTCCTAAAATCGATTTTACGTCCTAGGCTATCGGTCAGGAAACCGTCATCCAGTACTTGCAACAGCATGTTGAATACATCGGGGTGAGCTTTTTCCACCTCGTCCAATAGAATAACGGAGTAGGGCTTGCGACGGACTTTTTCCGTCAACTGTCCACCTTCTTCATAGCCTACGTATCCCGGAGGTGCACCCACCAATCTTGAGATGGCGAATTTTTCCATGTATTCGCTCATGTCTATTCGGATAAGGGCATCTTCGGAATCAAAGAGTTCCTTGGCCAAAATTTTTGCCAACTGGGTTTTACCCACACCGGTTTGCCCCAAGAAAATGAACGAACCAATAGGTTTGTTCGGGTCCTTGAGTCCAGCGCGGTTACGTTGGATGGCCCTCGCAACTTTGGATACGGCTTCATCTTGACCGATGACAAATCCTTTGATGAGGTTCGGCAGTTCGGCCAATTTGTTGCTTTCGGTTTGTGCTATTCTGTTTACGGGGATGCCGCTCATCATGGAAACTACGTCGGCAACATTGTCTTCCGATACGGTCTCCCTATGGAGTTTGCTTTCTTCTTCCCAACGCTCCTGTGCGGTCGCCAAATCCTTTTCCAGACGTTTTTCATCGTCACGTAGCTTGGCAGCCTCTTCGTACTTTTGTTTTTTGACAACGCTGTTCTTGAGTTCGCGAACATCTTCGAGCTGGCTTTCCAGTTCCAAGATCTGTTTGGGAACGTCCATGTTAACAATGTGTACTCTTGAGCCCGCTTCATCCAAGGCATCGATGGCCTTGTCCGGAAGGAAACGGTCCGTCATGTAACGGTTGGTCAATTTTACACAGGCCATAATGGCTTCGTCCGTATAATTTACATTGTGGTGCTCTTCGTACTTGCCCTTGATGTTCATCAAAATTTCAATGGTTTCTTCCACGGTGGTGGGCTCTACCATTACCTTTTGGAAGCGACGTTCCAGGGCACCGTCTTTTTCTATGTATTGTCTGTATTCATCCAGCGTTGTTGCACCGATACATTGAATTTCTCCCCTTGCCAATGCGGGTTTGAACATATTGGAGGCATCCAAGCTTCCAGTTGCGCCACCAGCACCTACAATGGTGTGTATCTCGTCAATAAACAGGATGATGTCGTCGTTCTTCTCCAATTCGTTCATAACCGCTTTCATGCGCTCCTCGAACTGGCCACGATACTTTGTACCGGCCACCAAAGAGGCAAGGTCTAAGGTTACTACACGTTTGTTGTAAAGTATTCGCGATACCTTTTTGTTGATGATGCGCAATGCCAGACCTTCGGCAATGGCACTTTTGCCCACACCGGGCTCACCAATAAGCAACGGGTTGTTCTTTTTACGTCTGCTCAATATTTGGGAAACACGCTCAATTTCCTTTTCCCTGCCCACAACGGGGTCCAATTTGTTCTCTTCGGCCAAACGGGTAAGGTCGCGTCCAAAGTTGTCCAGAACCGGGGTTTTGGATTTTTTGTTTCCTTTTTGTGCAGCGCTTCCGGAACCGAAAGAGCCTTCTTTGCTATCTCCCATATCATCTGTGTCCCCCGGGAAGGATTCCGCTTGAGGGGTGTCTATATAATCGTCGTCACTTGTAATCATGGATTTGAACTGTTCCTTGACGTTGTCGTAGTCCACTTTTAACTTGTGCAACAATTTGGTTGTTGGATCATTCTCGTTCCTAAGGATGCACAGCAATAGGTGTGCTGTGTTTATAGAGGAACTTTGGAAAAGCTTTGCTTCCAAAAATGTGGTCTTCAATGCCCGTTCCGCTTGGCGGGTCAGGTGAAGATTCTTTTTGTCCTTCTGGATTGTTCCCGAGTTGGGGTTCGCCGGGCTAAGGATTTCCACCTTTCTGCGCAGGTGGTCCAAATCCACGTCGAGTGCATCCAATATATTTATGGCTTTGCCATTTCCGTCTCTTAAAAGACCTAGCATAAGGTGCTCCGTACCAATAAAGTCATGGCCCAGTCTTAGGGCTTCTTCCTTGCTGTATGCTATAACGTCTTTTACTCTGGGGGAAAAATTATCGTCCATACGTTTCTTTTTCAGCAATTAAAATTAATAAAAGTATTGTTATGGTGGTCAAATACCGTACCCTTATTCGATAAAGTAGTGGTAAATGTCGGAATAATTAATGTTTTTTTGGGATTTAACAAACCTTTATTGTTCCAATATCGATTATGGCCGCAATGTTGATAATTTTTTTAATAAAGTATTCGCAAAGGGTTATAAAAGCTGCTATTTTCTGTATATTGCCATGATAATTTAACCACAAAAAATCTATAATAAATAAGCATGGCGGAAGGAGAAAAGTTAATTCCCATTAATATTGAGGATGAGATGAAATCTGCCTACATTGATTATTCAATGTCGGTCATTGTGTCACGTGCCCTGCCAGATGTTCGTGATGGTTTAAAGCCTGTTCACCGACGAGTGCTCTACGGAATGCACG
The DNA here is from genome assembly GCF_011068285.1 of Flagellimonas oceani. Lineage (NCBI taxonomy): Bacteria > Pseudomonadati > Bacteroidota > Flavobacteriia > Flavobacteriales > Flavobacteriaceae > Flagellimonas > Flagellimonas oceani. The sequence goes on from NZ_CP049616.1 coordinate 778,136, forward strand.
ATTTAGGGGTCAGGTCCAATAGTTCGCATAAAAAGTCCGCCCGTATCGTGGGGGAGGTTTTAGGTAAGTATCACCCGCACGGTGATTCTTCCGTATATGATACCATGGTGCGTATGGCCCAGGAATGGAGCCTTAGGTACATGTTGGTGGATGGTCAAGGTAACTTTGGTTCCGTGGATGGCGACAGCCCTGCGGCCATGCGTTATACCGAGGCCAAAATGCGCAAGATCGCCGAGGAGATGTTGGCCGATATCGATAAGGATACCGTGGACCATCAGCTTAATTTTGATGATACCATACAGGAACCTACCGTATTGCCGACCCGTATTCCCAACTTATTGGTGAACGGGGCATCGGGTATTGCCGTAGGTATGGCTACCAACATGCCGCCGCACAATCTTCGTGAGGTTGTGGACGGTACCGTAGCATATATTGACAATCACGATATAGAGATAGATGAACTCATTACGCACATTAAAGCTCCGGATTTCCCTACCGGCGGAATCATTTATGGTTATGATGGCGTAAAAGAAGCATTCCATACAGGTCGCGGTCGTGTAGTGATGCGTGCCAAGGCCACTATTGAAGAGGTCCAGGGGAAGGAAAGTATCGTTGTTACCGAAATTCCTTACCAAGTGAACAAGGCGGATATGATCAAGAAGACTGCCGACCTTGTCAACGAAAAGAAAATAGAAGGCATCTCTACCATAAGGGATGAGTCCGACAGAAACGGAATGCGCATCGTTTATATTTTGAAGCGTGATGCCATTCCGAACATTGTACTCAATATGTTGTACAAGTACACGGCACTTCAATCCTCGTTCAGTGTAAACAACATTGCGCTTGTTAACGGTAGGCCGGAACTGCTGAACCTTAAGGAAATTATCCACCATTTTGTGGAGCACAGGCACGAGGTCGTGGTTCGAAGAACCAAATTCGAACTTAAAAAAGCCGAAGATCGTGCCCATATCTTGGAAGGACTCATTATTGCTTCGGACAATATCGATGAAGTAATTGCCATTATTAGAGGTTCTTCCAATGTTGAGGAAGCGCGTAATAAGTTGATGGAACGTTTCAAATTGACCGAGGTTCAGGCCAAGGCCATTGTTGAAATGCGTTTGCGTCAGCTTACCGGACTGGAGCAGGACAAATTGCGCGAAGAACATGCGGAACTTTTGAAGACTATCGAAGATTTGAAGGATATTCTTGAAAAGAAGGAGCGCAGAATGCAAATCATCAAAGATGAACTTCTTGAGGTAAAAGAGAAGTATGGTGACGATAGAAGGTCCGAAATCAACTACGCAGGTGGAGATTTGAGCATCGAGGATATGATTCCGGATGAACAAGTGGTGATTACCATTTCGCATGCCGGCTATATCAAAAGAACATCGCTTACCGAGTACAAGACGCAGAACAGGGGAGGAGTTGGTCAAAAGGCATCCTCTACCCGAAACGAGGATTTCTTGGAGCACCTGTTCGTGGGCACCAACCACCAATACATGTTGTTCTTTACCCAAAAAGGAAAATGTTTCTGGATGCGCGTATTCGAAATCCCTGAAGGAAGTAGAACATCCAAAGGTAGGGCCATCCAAAACCTGATCAATATAGAGCAGGATGACAAGGTCAAGGCATTTATCTGTACCCAGGACCTAAAAGATGAGGAATATGTGAACAGTCACTTTGTCATCATGGCGACCAAAAAGGGAACGGTAAAGAAAACATCTTTGGAGCAATACTCCAGACCGCGTCAAAATGGTATCAATGCCATCACCATACGTGAGGACGATGAGTTGCTGGAAGCTAAACTGACCACAGGTACGAGTCAAATATTCCTTGGGCTCAAGTCAGGGAAAGCCATTCGTTTTGAAGAATCAAAAACCAGGCCGATGGGAAGGAACGCTTCAGGTGTAAGAGGTGTTACTTTGGCAGACGACAAGGATGAAGTGGTAGGAATGGTTTCCGTCCATAATTTTGAAGACGATATTCTTGTGGTGTCCGAAAGAGGTTATGGTAAACGTTCCAATATTGAGGACTATAGGATTACCAACAGGGGCGGAAAAGGTGTGAAGACCATTTCCATTACCGAGAAGACCGGAGGTTTGGTAGCCATCAAAAACGTAACCGATACCGATGATTTGATGATCATCAACAAGTCTGGAATTGCCATTAGAATGGGCGTTGAGGACCTAAGGGTAATGGGACGGGCTACACAGGGCGTTCGACTCATCAACCTAAAGGACAACGATTCCATTGCCGCAGTTGCCAAAGTAATGAAAGAAGATGACCCGGTGGACGAAGTGGATATTAGGGATATCGAAGTCAAAGGGGAAGATGGCACGGCTATTGATGATATTACGGACGAAAAAGAATAATTAGTATATTAAGTAGTAATCGATAAACACTAAATAATTTCAATTTTAAACATGAGAACAAGAATATTAATGCTATTGGCCGTAGGGGTATCCGCAATGGGATTTGCCCAGAAGGATGAGATGAAGACGGCAGAAAAGGCTCTTAAGGATGGTGATGCTGCAGCTGCAAAAGCTGCTCTGGTAAGTGCATCTTCCACAATCGGTTCGGCCAAGGAGAAAGACCAGGCCGAGTATTATGCCCTTTTGGGAAATGCAAACTATGAAATCGCCAAAAAAGGTGAAGTTTCCGCATTTCAAGAAGCCGTAGATGCCTACAATAAAGTAATCGAGATAGAGGAAGCTGACGGAAAATCCAAGTACACTTCTGTGGCACAAGAAAAAATGAGCCAAATGACGGCTGATTTGGTGAACTCTGCCGTTGAGGACAACAATAACAAAAAGTTCGGTGAGGCAGCTGAAAAATTGTACATGGGATACAAATTAAGCCCAAAAGATACCGTATATCTTTACTATGCGGCCAGCAGCGCCGTAAACGGGCAGGATTATGAAGAGGCTTTGAAATACTACAAGGAACTTAAGGACTTGGGATACAATGGAGAATCTACAACATATACTGCGGTAAACGTTGAGTCCGGTGAAACCGAAAGCATGGACAAGGCGACCCGCGACCTGTATGTAAAAGCTGGTACCCACAAAGACCCTAAAGAAGAGGTAAGCCCATCCAAAAAGCCGGAGATCGTTAAGAACATTGCGTTGATTTATCAGCAAATGGGTGAAAATGAAAAGGCAATTGAAGCTTACGCGGATGCAAGAGCTGAAAATCCAGAAGATGTAAACTTAGTATTGGGCGAAGCCAACCTTTACTACGCTATTGGGGAAAAGGACAAGTTCAAGGAATTGATGGGACAGGCATCTGCCATGGCCCCTGACAACGCCGATTTGCTATATAATATTGGTGTAATCAATATGGAGCAAGGAAACTTGCAGGATGCAAGGGACGCCTACAAAAAAGCATTGGCCATTGACCCAGGTTACATCAATGCACTATTGAACCTTTCCACTACCTATGTGAACGAAGGTAACGGTCTTATTGATGAGATGAACGCATTGGGAACCTCCAAAGCCGATATCGCCAAGTACGATGAGCTAAAGGAGAAAAAGGATAGCTTGTTCAAAGAAGGAGCTGCTGTTTTGGAAGATGCATTGCAGTCAAACCCGGATAACGAAAGTATCTTGACCCAGTTGAAAAACATTTATGGAGCTTTGGGTGACAATGAAAACTTCATGAGAATCAAAAAGCTTTTGGGAGAGTAATCATCACGTATTGACTTCCTATAAAAAATGTGCCCCGATAATTCGGGGCTTTTTTTATATCACTTTTTTGATGACCCGCAATTGGTGGGTGTACAGTTTTTCTTCGGAGTTGAATATACCCGTATGGTCTATTCTATCAATGCGGACGTGGCCGTTTACATGGATGATATAATTATCTTTAAGAATAATGCCGACATGGTCTATCACACCTTCGTTATCATCAAAAAACGCCAGATCGCCAGGCTCGCTTTCTTCAATAAAACTCAAGGCTTCTCCTTGCTTGGACTGACCGGCCGCCGTTCGTTCCAGTGAATGTCCATTGATTTTGTATACCATCTGTGTAAAACCCGAACAGTCAATGCCGAAAGGTGTTTTCCCTCCGGCCAAATAGGGCGCCTTTAAGTACATAATTGCAATGTCGACCAAACTCTCTTTTGGATTTTTGTCCGTGTGAACATTACCTTCAAAGGTATGGTTGAGCAGGACGGAAGAATTTATCATGGAACCCAAGAGAATGGGCAATAACATGCCATCGCTGGTACAGATGTGCGAAATGATGTCAGACGAAATTTTTCGTGGCTTTAGGGCCTCAATCTCGTCATAGATGTCCTCGTTGATAAACCTCAGTTGATTGTTGAGAATCCAACCTTCAAAACTGTCATAAGCTGATCTTATCCTGCTCCATTTCTTCCTGCTCTCCAAAACTTTAAAATGTTCCCCGTAAAGTAGTTGGGAAGACATTTCGGCACAATCGTCCGGATTTGTTCTGATGGGAACAATACTTAGAGGACAAATTCCATATTGCATTTACTGTACAGATTGAATCACTAATTTCTTTCCAAAACAATGGATGATGCTCCGCCACCACCATTGCAAATGGCCGCAGCTCCCAATTTGGCATTGTTCTGCTCCAATATATTCAATAAAGTGATGGTGATTCTTGCTCCAGAACAGCCCAATGGGTGTCCCAGGGAAACAGCGCCACCATTAACATTTACGTTGGAATCGGTAAGCCCAAGAATCTTCATGTTGGCCAAACCTACTACGGAAAATGCCTCGTTGAACTCAAAATAATCGATATCCTCGATGGATACCCCTGCACGGTCCAATGCTTTTGGAAGTGCTTTGGCCGGGGCGGTGGTGAACCATTCTGGCTCATGTGCGGCATCGGCATACCCTTTAATGGTCGCCAGTGGCGTTAAACCAAGTTCTTTGGCTTTCTCCTCGCTCATCAGCACAACTGCAGCTGCACCATCGTTAATGGTTGAGGCGTTGGCCGCGGTCACCGTACCATCCTTGGAAAATGCGGGCCGTAAGGACGCTACCTTTTCCAACTTTACATTTTTATACTCTTCGTCCTCGCTTACCACAATGGGTTCTCCTCTTCGCTGAGGTACCTCCACGGGAACTACTTCGTTATCAAATTTTCCGCTTTTCCAAGCTTCAGCAGATCTTTTGTACGACTGAATGGCATAGGCATCTTGGTCTTCTCTGCTGAATTTATATTCGGTGGCGCAGGCGTCGGCACAAACTCCCATGGCATTTTGATCATACGCATCCACAAGACCGTCTTTCTGCATACCATCCACCAAAGTTGCGGGACCGAACTTGGTTCCGCTTCTCATATAAGCGTAATGGGGGATAAGGCTCATGTTTTCCATACCTCCGGCAACAACAATCGAATTTTCGCCCAAAGCGATGGATTGCGCTCCTTGCATAATCGTTTTCATTCCGGAAGAACATACTTTGTTCACCGTAGTGCAGGGTACGGTATTGGGAATTCCGGCAAAAATTGCGGCCTGCCGGGCCGGTGCTTGCCCGGTACCTGCCTGTACCACATTGCCCATTAAAACTTCTTCCACAAGTTCTGGCTTAAGCCCTATTTTATCCAATGCTCCCTTTATGGCAACGGCACCTAATTTGGGTGCTGGAACGGATGATAAAGCTCCCATAAAACTTCCTATCGGGGTTCTTGCGGCGGAAACGATTACTACTTTTTTCATATGTGCATTTTTACTCCTGCGAAAATACTAAATTTAAATGCAAACCGATAAGGAGCTCGGTCAACTCACTTCTTATATATTAATTTTCTATTTTTGAAGCTAACAGTTTTACGGAATGGGAAAAACTTTGGATAATGTATATAAACACCAATCACTGGTCTACAAGTATTTCCTGTATGTGGTATCGGTAGCACTCATTGTTTTTTTCTTCCCAAAAGGGGGCAAGTTCAAGTATGAGTTTCAAAAAGGTAAGCCCTGGCAGTACGAAAACTTGTATGCTCCCATAGATTTTTCCATACAAAAGACCCAAGAGGAAATACAGGAAGAGCAATCTTCCATTAGGGCCAATAAAACGGATTATTACACCTATAACACCTCTTTGATCTCCGATGTAAAGAAAGAGGTTCGGGAAGGGATTAATGCGATTGTCCGATCGGGGAACTTTTCGTCATCGCAACAACGGGCACTAAGAAATGCTTCCGAAGAAACCATTGATGATGTATATGTGCATGGAATCTTCCAAAATCTGCCACAATCAAAATCCACGGTCGTGGTGAAGAGCAACGAAGCTCAGCCTATTTCCCCGAGTGATTACCTAAGTCTTGAGCAAGCCAAAAAGAGGGTGTCCGAAATTTTTTCCGAGATAGGGATTGATGGGGCGGAACGTCTTCAGTCCCTTATCAAAAACAGTCTAAAGGCCAATCTTTTTTACGATGAGACCCTTACGGAAAGTGCCCTGAGTGATGAGCTCTCGAAGATTTCGTACACTAGGGGCGAGGTAGATCAAGGGCAGTTGATCATTGCCAAGGGTGAAATTGTGGAGAATGAAGATTTTAAAATACTCAATTCCCTTAAAGATGAATACGAGTCCGAACTTTGGATGGGCAGTAATTACTATTTCATTTTATTGGGATATACCATTTTGGTGGCGTTGGGGCTAATAATGCTGTTTTTGTTTTTGAAAAAGTACAGGAACGATATTTTTCAGAACAACAACAAGGTGACCTTTATTTTCTTCAATATTTTGTTGATGGTAATTGCCACCACGTTGATGGTGAAGCACTATGAGGATTTTATCTACATGGTGCCATTGTGCATTCTACCCTTGATCTTGAAAAACTTTTTCGATGCCAGATTGGGGCTTTTTGTACATGTACTCACGGTGTTGATCCTAGGCTTTGTGGTTGCCAATAGTTTTGAATATATCTTTCTGCAAATCATTGCCGGTATAGTAACCATATTAACGGCTTCTGAGCTATATAAGAGGGCAAATCTGTTTATTTCGGTAGGCCAGATTACCCTAATATATATTATTGGATATTTTGCCTTCCACGCCATTCACGAAGGTAATTTGGAAAACATTGAATGGATATTGTTCGGTGTGTTTGTCCTAAATGGGTTGTTGACGCTTTTTGCACAGCCACTGATCTATATGTTCGAGAAACTCTTCGGGCTTGTATCCGATGTGTCCTTGTTGGAGCTTTCCGATACCAATTCCAAATTGCTCAAAGAACTTTCGGACAAGGCGCCCGGAACATTTCATCATTCCCTGCAAGTAGCCAACCTTGCCGAAGCGGCAGCCAACGAGATTGGCGCCAATGCCATGTTGGTGAGGGTAGGGGCGCTATATCATGATGTTGGTAAAATGGAGCGTCCCGCATACTTTACCGAGAATCAAATTACAAATGTTAACCCGCACGATGACCTTCCGCCCAAAGAAAGCGCCAAGATTATTATTGATCATGTGATCAATGGAATCGAGATTGCCAGAAAAAACAATCTGCCGGACCGTGTAATCGATTTTATTAGAACCCACCATGGAACCACCTTGGTGTATTACTTTTACAAAAAGCAGCAAGAGTTAGATCAAGAGGTGGATATGGAGGATTTCAAATACCCTGGGCCCATTCCTTTTTCCAAGGAAACTGCTATTTTGATGATGTCCGATGCCGTTGAGGCCGCATCCAAGAGTTTGAAAAATCCTACTTTTACCATTATTGATGAGTTTGTGGAGAAAATAGTGAAAGGGCAGATGCAGGCCAACCAGTACTTAAATGCCAATATTACCTTAAAGGAGATAGAAATGGTTAAGAAAGTGCTTAAGCAGAAGCTTACCAACATCTATCATTTAAGGGTGGAATATCCTGAATAGCAGGACGGTTGTAAAAGTTCCAAGAAAAAAGTGAAAAAATAGTTGCGATCTTACATCTGAAAAGGTACATTTGCATCCGCATTTTCAGAATGCACGTTCATAAAAAAACAAAGGAGAGGTGCCGGAGTGGTAACGGAGCAGATTGCTAATCTGTCAGCGCGTAAGTGCTGCCTGGGTTCGAGTCCCAGTCTCTCCGCTTTTTCCAATATATTTCGGGGTGTATCACCTCGACTTCGCTCGGTATAAACTCCGCCCGAGCGGGCTACCAAGAGTAGCGAATTTTTTGGAGTTTGAGTTTAAAATATATCAGCTTTATGCTGTATCACGGGGTGTAGCGTAGCCCGGTTATCGCGCCTGCTTTGGGAGCAGGAGGTCGCAGGTTCGAATCCTGCCACCCCGACTTTTTTACTTGTAAACCCTTGATTTTCAAGGGTTTTTTCTTTTATTGATATTTAACTCCCCATATTACTCCCCATAAAACATTGAATTTCACTATATTTGAGATATGACCACTTCTCTCAAATTAGATAAAAAATCCAAAAATGATATTGGGGAATATCCATTGTATATAAGAATTCGTGGAAGGAATTCCAATGGGAAATACTCTGAATCCTCAATTTATAGTGGAGTTGATTTATCCGAAAAACATTTTAGGAAAGGAGGGTTATCTCCAAGGACTCCAAATTATACGGACAAACAAAGGATAATCAACGGAATATTAGATGATTTACAAAGAATCATTAGTGAATCTATCGAAGATGGTTTTGAACCGAACCCGAAATTTATCAAAAGAGAATTCGAAGAAAGAAAGAAGTTCCGTGAACTGAAAACCCCTCAAATCCAATCCTTTTGGAAATCCTTTGATGAATATATTGATACAAAGAAAAATACCTCTTACGGGTATCGTAAAACCATCACCACTTTAGTAAATCACTTAAAGGAATTTGAAGAATACATTGGTAGGAAAATCTCATTTGAATATGTGGTATTAAAAACCATCTTATTTCAAAGTGAGTTCAATGATTATATGTGGAATCAAAAGAACATTTCAAATTCCTACCTCAACAAACTCTATGATAATCTAAGTGGTTTTTTGTATTTCTCACATCAAATGGGATATATCAATAGGAAACCACGGTTGAAGTTGGAATCAACTATTGAGAAAGATGAAAAGGTCTATCTGAGAACAGAAGAAGTTATTAAACTCTTTAATTCAAAGAAATGGGATTATGATGAAACGAAGGAACAAGAATTACGAAAGAACCCTCATATTATTATCATTGAAGAACCTTTGAAAGGAACACGGAGTAAGGAGTTCGGTGGAGTTCTAAAGGTTACGAACTGGGAACTGGTAAAGTATATTTTCTTATTTCAAAACTCTATTGGTTGTAGGATTGGGGATATTCCCCATTTCAAATTGAGTAACATGGACTTTGACCCGAAAACTCAAATATTCAGTTGGGTTCAACAAAAAACAAACAAAAAGGTAAGTGTTCCCCTTAATGATATTGGGGGATTCATATTCAGAAAGTTCAGTAGTGGGAAATCAAAAACACAAACCCTTTTTCCAAAAATTTCCCAACAGAAATTCAATAAACAACTAAAATATCTCTTAAAGGATTTGGGATTCAATAGAATGATTACCAAACCAAAAATGATAGGGTCCAAAGTGGTGGATACAGAGGAAAAACCACTTTGGGAGTTAATATCATCCCATGGTGGAAGGAGAGGTTTTGTAAAGAATTCCATTGATTTGGGGAATATGGATTATCAAACGATAATGAAACTCTCTGGACATAAAACCTTCTCCGAATTTTCAAAATACATTTCGGTAACTACTACCGATACCCTTAAAATTAGGGGGTTATATAAATCTGATAAGAAAACCCAAGAAGATAAGTTTGAACAATTCAAAAAAGAGTTTTCCAAGTTAAGTGAGGAAAACAAAGATGTCATATTGGGTGTTATGAGAGGTTTTAATAACTCGTATTGAATCTACTCAATCAACTTTCTTTTAACCATCTTCTTCATTTCCTCACTTTTGAGTTGTTCGTATTCAATCACCCTTTTCTCCAGCAGGAAACCGATTACCGAAACTGAATCTACCAACCTTCGGTTTTTCCATTTCACACCCCTAATCTTTCCCTCTTTAAGGTATTTGAAAACGGTTCTTTTACTCACGTTCAATTTTTCTGAACAATCATCCACCGATATCCATCGATAGAATTCCAGACCTTCAATCTGTTCTTTAAATGGATTCTCCATAATCAAATCCAATTTGTCTTTTTCAAACGTGAGATTTCATCCAATATATATCTCTGTTGAGGTACTGTAAGGTTCATTGTATTTTTCCAATTTACTTCCCAACTTCCCTTTTTTATCTCACATACCTTCACCAAGAAATCTCCACTACCATCATAGACATTGATACCACGTTCTTCGTTTACAAAACCAAGTAGTTTCTGATTATCACTTTCCCCAATCCATTGGAACGGTACAATTGAATTGTATCTCTTATTGATTGAATCCAACTTTTGGTTCAACCTCAACGAGTAGGATGGAAGAAGTTGTTTCCAATCCTTGAACCTATTCAGTAACGAGGTGATTTCCCCATAACTCATATCGGTGTTCTCACGTAGGTATCTAATCATTCCATCCCTTGAACTATCCTCACACCATCCCCTCTCCAAAATGTGATTCCAGACAATCAGATCGGAGTGTTTGAGTATTCCCTTTATTCCTGTTTCTCTAAGGATTCCAATCAACCCCTCAATTTCATATTCATTTATTTTATCCATAATTCTTTTCTTATTGGTTCTTTGGAAGTGTTGTTGATTCACACTTCATCTATAAGTATCATGTATTTTTATTTTTGAAAAAGTTCACATAGGGAAAAAACCAGTTCCGATATATAAAAAGGTCCTTTAAGGTTTTTAATGAAGGGGGGTGGGGGTACTTTTACGAGAAATTATCCCAAGAATCAAGTAATGATGTTTCTTGTTTTTTATTCTTTAGGTAATGACTATTTTTAAAACCTAACCAGAATTATATGTCCAACCATAACGAAATTTCCTCATTTATTTGGAACGTCTGTGATGATGTTCTCAGAGGATTGTTCAAACAACATGAGTACGGTGATGTCATTCTTCCCTTTGTGGTTCTGAGAAGATTGGACTGTGTCCTTGAAGGAAAGAAGGATGATATCATCAGGATTCATGAGGAATACAAGGATAAGTTTGAGGATACCTCTCGAATCATCCATTCCAAACTCAACCTAAAGTTTTCCAATTACTCTCGATATGATTTGAATCGGTTGAAACAAGAACCATCCAAACTCTCTGAGAACATTTACGATTACCTCAGTAGTTTCTCAACCAATGTTCAGGATATTATCCAAAACTTTGGGTTACAGAAACACATTGACAAACTCGATTCCAATGATAAACTCTACATCCTCATTGAGAAGTTTACCGAGGTGAACCTTCATCCTAATATGGTGGATAACCACACTATGGGACAAATCTTTGAGGAACTCCTTCGTAAGTTCTCTGAGATGTCCAACGAAACAAGTGGGGAACACTATACCCCCCGTGATATTGTTCGATTGTTGGTTTCCTTGGTTCTTTCACCTGATAAGGAGAAACTTTCCCAACCGGGTAAGATTGTTTCAATCTATGACCCGTGTTGTGGTACCGGTGGTATGTTGACCATAGGGAAGGATTATATACAGGAAAATATAAGTTCCGATGTTGATGTGAACCTCTTTGGCCAAGAACTCAACCCCCAAACCTATTCCATCTGTAAATCCGATTTCTTGATTACCGATGAAGAACCCAACAACATCAAATTGGGTTCTACCCTCACCAATGACCAATATAGTGATAGGGGTAGGAAGTTTGATTATATGATTACCAACCCTCCGTTCGGGGTAAGTTGGAAATCGGAGAAGAAAAAGATTGAAAACGAATCGAAACTTTCCCAAGAAGAAGGAAGTAGATTCTTTGTGGGAACACCCCGTAGTAGTGATGGTTCCCTGTTGTTTCTACAACACATGATTTCCAAAATGGAAACCCAAGGTTCACGAATTGGGGTAGTGTTCAATGGTTCTCCTTTGTTCACAGGGGATAGTGGTAGTGGGGAATCTGAAATCCGTAGATGGATAATTGAAAACGATTGGTTGGAGGGTGTTGTTTCTCTACCTGACCAATTGTTCTTTAATACTGGAATATCAACCTACATTTGGATTGTCACCAACAAAAAGAAACCTCACCGAAAAGGAAAGGTTCAACTCATTGATGGTTCTTCTCTCTATAAAACCATGAAGAAATCCTTGGGAAGTAAGAGGAAGTTTGTGGATGAAGAACAAAAGATTCACATTGTGGAACTCTATAACCGTTTTGAAGAATCTGAAATCTCCAAGATATATCCCAATGAGTTCTTCGGTTACACTAAGGTAAGGATTGAACAACCCATAATTGAAAATGGGGTAGTCAAAAGGGATAGAAGTGGAAACCCCAAACCTGATACAAAGTTGAGGGATTATGAACGAGTTCCTTTAACTGAAGATATTCAAGAATATTTTGATAGAGAGGTGAAACCTCACTTACCTAATTCATGGATTGATTGGGATAATAATAAGGTGGGGTATGAAATCAACTTCACCAAGTATTTCTATAAATACAAACCTTTAAGGAGTTTGAAAGAGATTACCAATGATTTATTGGAATTGGAAAAGGAGACTGAGTCATTACTAAAAGAGATAGTGGATTGATGAAACTCTATAAATCAAAATCTGGAGAATTAAATAGGGTTAAAGTGAATCCGTTTAAGTTAGAGAAGGATATTCAAAATATTGTAGAGTCCAATCTTACTACATTATTTGATTTGGAGTTTATCAAGTCTGAGTTGTCCTTTGGAAGTTTCAGATTTGATACACTTTGTTTTGATAGTGAAACGAACTCCTTTGTAATCATAGAATACAAAAAAGGTTCAAGTTATTCGGTAATTGACCAAGGATATACATACCTCTCCCTTTTGTTGAACAATAAATCTGATTTCATTCTTGAATACAATGAAACACTTGGGAAAAGTGTTAAAAGGGATGAAATAGATTGGTCACAGTCTAAAGTGATATTCATTTCCCCAAACTTTAACGATTACCAAAAGAACTCTGTGAATTTCAAGAACCTTCCATTTGAACTATGGGAGATTACACGATATACAGATGATTCTATTGGTTTGAGTAAAATATCTACTGAATCCAACGTGGATATCAATTCTACTATCCCTGATGTTGGTAAGGGAGGTGTTGTGGATAAAGTGAGAAAGGAAGTAGTAAGATACGATGAAGATTACCATTTGAATAAAAGTAAAAATAGACCCGAATTTGTAATAGAACTTTATCGAAAAGTTAAAGAGAGAATCCTTGAATTAGGTGATAGTATTGAAGTTCGATTTGGTAAACAAACCATAGGGTTCAGACAAAATAGAGTGTTCACCGATTTGATAATTTATAACAAAGGTGTTGGTGTTGTTTTGAACCTAAAAAAGGGTGAATTGAAAGACCCACTAAATAAGACAGAGGATTTGAGTGAGAAGGGACATTGGGGTAGTGGAGATTATAGAATATGGTTGAAGAAGGAGGATGATTTGGAATACACCATTAGTTTAGTGAAACAATCCTATGAAAATCAACTTTAATGGATAGATACGATTCATATAAGGATTCGGGGGTTGAATGGATAGATAAAATCCCATCAGAATGGGAAATTTCACGATTGAGATTCACGGGAGATTTGTATGGGGGATTATCAGGAAAATCGGGGGATGATTTCAAACAAGACAATAACCCCAACAACAAACCATATATACCCTATACTAACATTTTCAATAACACCTATATCTCAAAAGAACATTTCGACTATGTGGTAATCGATGAAGGTGAGAATCAGAATTTAGTAAGAAAGTTTGATTTATTTTTTTTAATGAGTTCTGAAACTCATGAAGATTTGGGTAAACCTTGTATTCTAATTGAAGATGTGGACGAACTTTATCTTAATAGTTTTTGTAAAGGATTAAGAGTTACAGATTCAAGTATAAACCCTGTATTCTTGAATTATCAGTTATTGGGACAGGTTCATAAAGAACTTATTTCCGTGGAAGGTAGGGGATTTACAAGAATCAATCTTCGACAGGATAGATTGAAAGATACTCCAATATTCATTCCACCATTACATCAGCAAAACCAAATCGTCTCCTTCCTCGATACCAAAACCTCCCTGATTGATTCCCTGATTGAGAAAACCCAACGAAAGATTGAGTTAATCAAAGAACAACGAACCTCTTTGATCAATGAAGTAGTTACCAAAGGATTGAATCCCAATGTGGAAATGAAAGACAGTGGGGTGGAATGGATTGGTGAGATTCCAAGTCATTGGGTAACTACCAAACTTGGTCTTTACACAACTAAAGTTGGTTCAGGTTCTACTCCACGGGGTGGGTCAGAAATTTACGTTGAGACAGGTATTCCATTTATAAGAAGTCAAAATGTCCATTTTGATGGTTTGAAGTTGGATAATGTTTCTTTTATTGAAAATGATGTCCATGACTCTATGAAAGGTTCTGTTGTGGTTAAGAACGATGTTTTATTAAATATTACTGGTGGTTCAATTGGAAGGTGTTGTGTTGTAAATATTGATGGGGAAATGAATGTTAACCAACATGTCAGTATTATAAGGACTAAAGAAAAACTTCTGAACTATTTTTTGAATTACATAATAAGTTGTGATGTTGGACAAAGTCAGGTTAAATATAATTTAACTGGTGGTAATAGAGAAGGTTTAACTATTGAGGGTATCAAAGATTTTCAAATTAGTTTACCACCCCTATCAGAACAAAAGGAAATCGTTGAATATCTCGATAATGAAATCCAACTCATTGATACTACTGTTTCAAATGAGGAAAAGAGAATAGAACTACTCAAAGAATACCGTCAATCCCTCATTTCAGAGGTGGTAACGGGTAAAATCAAAGTTTCATAGGTATGACGTGGGTCCCAACAGAAAAACGGTTTGAAGAATTTATAGAGGATTATCTCACCTCATTGGAAGATGATGGATTGAAATATGAATCAAAAACCCACCGTTCCACGGATACTTGGTACGATAGGGAGAAATGTATCATCGGTGGGGAATACATTCAGTTCGTAAAGGATTCCCAACCCGATGTTTACAAAACACTACAAAAGAAGTACGGAGGGAACACGGATTCCAAAATCCTCTCCCGTCTCAACAAGGAGATTGGAAACAAAGGGTTGATTCATGTTCTGAGAAAGGGTTTCAATGAGATTCAAGGAGGTAACATTAAAACGGTCTATTTCCAACCGAGTAGTTCCCTCAACAAGAAATATAGGGAGGATAAGTACCTTAAAAACCGTTTTCTATTTGTTCGTCAACTCCATTACTCACCCCATACTGAGAAATCCATAGATGTGGTTCTTTTCATCAATGGGATTCCCATACTCACGATTGAACTCAAAAACCAACTAACGGGTCAAACCGTTCAAGATTCCAATTACCAATATAAATTTGATAGGGACCCTAAAGGAGAACCCTTACTTCAATTCCAAAGGTGTGTCTGTCATTTTAGTATGGATAATGACAGGGTAATGATGACCACTAAATTGAGTGGAGAGGATACTTTCTTCCTACCGTTCAACAAAGGGTTGGAGAATCCAATCAATCCAAATGGGTATCGGGTATCCTATATGTGGGAAGAAATCCTAACCCCAACTTCCCTTTTGGATATCCTTGAAAACTTTGTCCTGTTTACCCAAGAATCAGATTTGATTTGGAGTGATGAAAAGAAAAAGGTCATTGAGAAAAAGAAATCCGTTCTCATATTTCCAAGATACCATCAATTGGATGTTATACGTGAACTTCAAAAACAAGTGGTTCTCGATAATGTGGGAACAAACTACCTTGTCCAACATACCACAGGTTCAGGTAAATCCTATTCCATCGGTTGGTTATCCTTTATGTTGATAAACCTTTTCAAGAATGATGGTCAGGATAGGATGTTCGATTCCATTATCATCATTACCGATAGAAAGGTATTGGATAGACAACTTCAGGATACGGTTAAGAGTTTGGAACAGGTTCAGGGAGTGGTACAACAGATTGATAAAGATTCAAAACAACTTGAAAAATCCCTCGGTTCAGGAAAGAACATCATCATTACCACCATTCAGAAATTCTCCGTGGTGGTAAACCGTATCAAGGAACTGAAAGGAATGAAGTTTGGGGTAATAGTGGATGAAGTCCATTCCTCACAAGGGGGTAAGGGTACAAAGAACCTCAACAAAACTCTTTCCGTAAACCTTAATCAAGATGAACCCGATGTGGATGATGATAGGGTGAACGAGGAAGTAGGGAAAATCCAAATGGAAATGAAATCCCGTCAGAAACAAAACCACATTTCCTTCTTTGGGTTCACGGGAACCCCGAAACCCCAGACGATTGAAATCTTTGGAACACCTCAACCTGATGGTTCTAAGATACCCTTCCACACCTATACCATGAGACAATCCATTGGGGAAGGGTTCACCATGGATGTTCTCAAATCATTCACACCAGTAAAACGATGGTTCAAACTTCGTGGTAAGGGTGAAGATGTGGAACTCCCTGAAAGTAGGGGGAAGAAGGAACTTATCAAATGGGTGGATTCCAATGAAGAAACCATTAGGAGAAAGGTATCCATCATTTTGGACAATCTTCTTTCCACCACCGTTAAATCTATTGAAGGGAGAGGAAAAGGAATGGTGGTAGTCCGTTCCATAGATGATACGGTGAAGTATTTCGTGGAGATGAACAAACAACTTAAAGAACGTGGGTTGTATAATCGAATAAAACCTTTGGTAAGTTTCACTGGGGATGTCCAGTTGGAAGGTTCAAAGGTAACTGAAGGTGACTTGAACCGTGAAAATGGTTTTGATGGTAAAGATATACCGAAGGGGTTCAAAAACCCAGTATATCGTGTTCTAATCGTTTGTAACAAGTTCCAAACAGGGTTTGATGAACCCCTTCTCCATTCGATGTTCATCGATAAACCCTTGAACGGTGTCCAATGTGTCCAGACCCTTTCACGTCTGAACCGAAAAACAAGAGGTAAGAAAAGTACATTCGTACTCGATTTCGTCAATAGTATCGATACCATTCAGGATTCTTTCCAAAACTTCTATCAGACTACTATTCTTTCTGAGGAAACAGACCCGAACTTGGTGTATGATTTATTGGATGAAATCAGAAACTATGGATTGTTCACCAAACAGGAGGTGGATGACTGGTGTTCCATATTTTATCAGGATAAACGTAGGGATGATGGACAACTCCAACCAACTTTGAACACGGTGATTGAGAGGTGGAGGGAACTTTCTGATGAAGATAGGGATGAATCCCGTTCCAAGGTTTCCAATTACTGCAAACTCTATGGGTATATATCCATGATACACCAATTCGATAATATCGAGTTGGAGAAACATTATGTGTTCTTTGAGTATTTGAGAAAGAAGTTCCCTGTGGATAGTTTGGAAAGGATAGATGTTTCCAACCTTGTAGATTTGGAATCCTTGACCTTGGATATCAAGGGAAAAACGGATATTTCATTGAATCCCGAGGATAATGTTTTTGACCCGAATAAGTATGGTACGGGTAGGGGTAAGGATGAAGAAGAATTTGATTTACTCTCACAAATCATTGAGGATATCAATAACATCTATGGAAATGTACCAGAAGGGACGGAGGAAAGTTCCAAGAAACTGATTCAAAACATGGTTTCAGATACGGAGTTTGAGTATGTGGTAAATTCCAACAATACCGATTCCAACAAACGGGATAAACTGAGGAAGATATATGATGAAAAGAACATTGGTACTTTGGATATTAGTACCAAACTCTTTGAATACTTTGATAAGAAAGAGAACAAGGAAAGGTTGATTCAATTGTTTATCTCCAAACCTGAATTGTTGAATCAGTTGAGGGGATGATAGAGGTTCTAAATTTTACCAAACTAATTATTGAAGTATTTGACAATGGAAAAGGTGGTTCATCACTTATCGGAAATCTTTGATTGGGATTCGAAACAACCAAAAGAACCAAGAACATTGATTTTAGGTTCTTTTAACCCTTATAACCCAACGGACGAAAACCCAACTGATTTCTATTACAGTAGATTACCTAAAAGGGGGAGTGGAAACAGATTTTGGACAACCATAGGGAAATTGAAATACAATAACCCTAAATACTTCAGAGAAAACCTTGAAAGGAGATTTGAGGAGTTAGTTGAATCAGAATTTATGTTTCTTGATTTGATAAAAAGTATAGTGTTCAAATCAGAGGATGAAATGATTTTGGACCAGTTTCTCAACAAAAAGGTTTATGGAAATTTTGGGGATAATGATATATGGACAACAAAAACAAAGTATGAATCCATTCCCATCAATATCAAGAGAAACTATAATGAAAAAGTCTTGGAAACCTTATCCAATTCTAAATCCATAAAGAAGGTTATCAATACTCTTGGTGGTGAAAATGGTAATCTTGAATTCAATAAAAGAGAGAAGGAATGGTCAGAATTCAAGAATCAATTATTTCAAATTTGTGAGTCAAGAGAAATTGAACTTGTTCTTGAATCGGTTAGTCCATCTCCACAGGGTGGTTCATCTGAAAAACTAGAGAAATGGGTGAATAATCACATCTTAAAAAAATATGTAGAGACTTTTGGTTAGAAATATTGTGAAATTATGTTTTTGGAAGGATATTCACTACACCACTTCCTTTAACCTGACCACCTTCGTAATACTCTACATAAGGACCAACCAAATCACCTTTAGAAAAAGTTCCTTTCAATTTTAATTGACCATTTTCATAGTAACTTTCAAATGGTCCTTCTCGATTCCCATTTTTGTGAGAACCACTTTCACTCAATTGACCATTTTTTTGGTGATATTTAAAAAATGGTCCATCCTTTCTACCATCTTTGTAATTAATCAACTCCTCTAGTTTTCCAGTTTCAAAGAACTTTCTGAATTGTCCATCTAGTTGACCCAATTTATAATTACCCGATTCCATTGTATTACCATTATAATGATACTTTTCAAATGGTCCGTCCAGTTCTCCCATCTTATAATTACCTTTCTCCAATAATTGACCATTCTCATAATAACTTTCAAAAGGTCCATCCAACTTACCCTCGATATAATTAGATACAACCTTTAGTGTACCATTTTCAAAATAACCTTTATACAATCCATCTCTATCCCCAAGTTTATAACCTCCACTTAACTTTAACTGACCATTGTCATAATAACCCTCAAATGGTCCATCTTTTTCACCTTGTTTGTAATTCCCCTTATACTTCAACTCACCATCATCATAATACTTTACAACTGGTCCATCCATAAAACCCTCTTTAAAATTTATTTCAAAAAGAACTTGGTTTTCATCATTTTCGTCAAAAATGATACCTGTAAAGGGGTCTCCATTTAAAAAAAACTTTTCATTTACTGGGAAACCAGTATTGTCTAATCCAAGATTGGTTTCAGAGATATGAATCCGTTTTCCATTACAACTAGAAATAAGAACTGAACCTCCAATTAAGATTAATGTTAAGAGTTTTTTCATGATTAGGTTGATTTGTTATCAAACCTAAGAATTAGTAAGAATATACATCTAGTTTTTGTTGTCAACTTTAGTTTTTAGTATTTAAAATGGGATAGGTTATCAGTTAGTCCTATTATATGAGAAAAATCAAGTTCTTAAAGATTTGGTCAGATTAAACAATCTTGTCCCATTTTAATTCACTTCCCTTTTAATCTTGACATTATTTACAACACTACTATCAAAAAGTCATCCTGTATATAAAAACCCATCCTTTAAGGGTTTTAATAAGGGGGGGAGGGGTACTTTTACGAGAAATTATAAGTATGTTCCCAACAAGGTTAACAAGAAACAGTATATTTAATTGTAATCTATTACATTACCCATTTTTATTAAAATTTTGAATGATGTTCAAAGACAAAGTTATAATCATGAATCATTGGATTCGAATTTCAATGTTGGTGTCAACTCTTTTGGTTTTTAGTTGTTCTAATAATGGGGTTAATGAAGATCCTTCAAGGTTTGATTCTGAACCGGAACCAGAAAATCAAGAAACTAATAACCCCGAACCAAATGATTCTAACCAAGGAAATCCAATTTATTTGGATGAAAATGGGGTGACTATTAAATCCTATGATTGGGGTGAGGTTGGTGATACAGGAGATGTTAACGGGGTAACCTATACTATTGTTGATGAAACATCTTTAAGGGAAATGGTTGAAAACGGTGATTATTATCCAGTATGTACTACCAAAGTTACGAACATGAGTGAGTTATTAAGGAATTTGTCAAACAATCTAGATATTAGTTCCTGGGATGTTAGTAACGTAATCGAAATGAGTGGAATGTTTTCATACAATGGTTATATTAATTCAGATATTACTTTATGGGATGTAAGTGGTGTTACTGATATGTCACTTATGTTTCAGGGTACAAACTTTGACCAAGATATCAGTTCATGGGATGTTAGTAATGTTGCTAATATGAATGGTATGTTTAGTTTTTCAAGTTTTAATCAACCAATAGATGATTGGGATGTCAGTGGGGTAATTACTATGATAGGTTTATTCAATTATTCAAATTTTAATCAACCCATAGGTGATTGGGATGTTAGTGGAGTAGTTGATATGAGACAGATGTTTCGAAATTCTAATTTTAACCAAGATATCAGTTCATGGGATGTAAGTGGTGTCATTGATATGAGTGAAATGTTTAAGGATTCTCCTTTTAATGGTGAAATAGGTTCTTGGAATGTTGGATTGGTTACAAATATGAGTGAAATGTTTAAAGGTTCAGGATTTAACCAAGATATCAGTTCTTGGGATGTTAGTAGTGTGAATGATATGAGTCAGATGTTTCAAGTAACCATATTTAACCAACCCATAGGTGATTGGGATGTAAGTAGTGTTACCAATATGGTTGAAATTTTTAATCAATCAAGTTTTGACCAACCCATAGGTAATTGGAATGTTGGTAATGTTACTGATATGAGAGAAATGTTTGGAGATTCCAATTTTAATCAACCCATAGGTAATTGGGATGTAAGTAATGTTACCAATATGTTGGGTATGTTTGGATTCTCTAGTTTTGACCAACCCATAGGTGATTGGGATGTTGGTAATGTTACTGATATGAGTACAATGTTTTCAAACTCAGTTTTCAACCAAGACATAAGTGATTGGGATGTTAGTAATGTTACTGATATGTATGGAATGTTTCAAGACTCAAGTGTATTCAATCAAGATTTAAGTGGTTGGAATGTACAATCTGTTTCTAATTGTACATATTTTGATTCTAACACTTTACAATGGGAACTTCCTAAACCAAACCTCACAAATTGTTGGTAATTTTTCAAAATAGTATTTTCAGCAATCCATTTAATCGGTAATTTTTTTGTTACCATTTAATTCACCTCCTTTTTAATCTTAATATAAAAGAAAACAAGGAAAGATTGATTCAATTGTTTATCCCTAAACCTGAATTGTTGAATCAGTTGAGGGATTTAAGGAAGTATTTTAAAAATCGAAATCCGGACCCTGTTGGTCTATATCCATGTCCGAATCATAGTTTGGATACGTACTTATATCATTGTGATCGAAATTTGAATATCCCTGATAATTTTGTTCTTCCAAGAAATCATCATTCCTATTGTTTTCATTTAATTTATCACTTCCGTCTATACATGGTAAAAATTTATCGGAATTTGAATTCCTATTGGATTCTAAAAGTTGTTCAATGTCATGTTCTGAAATGAATTCTAAGTATAGAGAATAGATTGTCTTGTTTTCAACTAAAGAAGATAAATAATTTGCGAACGGGTAAAGTACATCCTCCCCAAAACATGACCATTTGGAAATATATTTTGAAAAAAAACTATAAGACCACGGTAACTTTGGATTTCCAGAAAGATTTGACCAAAACCATTTATCCTTGTACTTTTCAATAAGATATTCTGACCAAGGAACCGAAGTATTTAGAGATAAATTTACCCAATCGAGTTTTTCCTTATATTTTTCAATCATTGAACTCGTCCATATAATTTGGTTGTTATAAGATAATTCACTCCAATCCCAAAAATCCACAAATTCCTCAATCAGTTCTTCAGTCCAAAGAATATTAGTGTTAGATGAAATTCCATGGGTTGTTAAAACATCATCTTTCATCTTCTGAATAGATTCTTTTGTCCATGGGATTTTATTTGTGACGAAGAATCTTGAACCTATATTACCAAACTTCTTTTTGAGTAATTCTTTTGAAAGGAAATTAACTAATCGTGGGTTGTTATATAATCCCTGTAAATCCCATTCATCTTCATATTTAAGAAATAATTCATCATCCAACCTTAAGGAGGAATTAAATGAAATATTATCCCAATAAAAACCTATTCTATTCTCAAATTTGACCAACATATTTTTATTAAAAGGGATACTTTCATTTTGGGATATATTTTCCCAATTCCAGTAATCTTCATATTTACCAATAAATGATATGGACCAGGGTAAAGACCTGTTTGATGAAAGTTCATCCCAATTCCAGAAATCTATATATTCATCAATTATTGATTCACTCCATGGAATATTAATACTACCTGATAATAACCCTAGTTCCTCCTTCAAATTTTCTAATAGTGAATCCGTGAACGTTATGTTCTTATTTGTACCAAGATAATCTGATGATAACTTATTAAAATATTCCAAAATGAACTTTTCTGACATAGGATAATATTTAGAAACCATAGTCAGAAGTAAACTTTTATTATTTGAGAAAAGTTTTTCGAATTCCTCCCTGTATTCTCCACTTTCAATATAAGAGTTGAGATTTTTCATTGAAAAGTTTTTTGTAAGACAATCAAACTTAAAAATAATTAATTCTAATCGAGAAGTCTTTGTTTTATTCTAATTCTGAGGAACTAAGTAGTTTGATAATACTGTCCCATTTTAATTCACAATAAAAAATAATACACCCGTTTCATCTAATAATAACGTAAATACTTGTAAGTCAGTCATTTGTGTTGTATTTTTATTTTGAGATTAAAAATGTAACACCATGAAGGTCAAATACAACAGAACCTCAACTCTACAACAAGAAGGTGAAAGATTCAAGTTGGACAAAGAGGAATACGATTTAACCATTTTTGATAAGGGAGTATCGGGTAAGATACCATTTTCCAAAAGAGAAGGTGGTAGGAAACTCACCCATTTAGTTGAGAACGGTGAGGTCAATGAGGTTGTGGTAGAGGAACTCTCACGTTTGGGTAGAAATACCATCGATGTCCTAACCACTCTTAAAACCTTTGAGGATAACGGGGTAAATGTAGTTGTCCGGGGGATGGGTAATCTCCAAAGTAAGGTGAACGGTAAAAAGAACCCTATTTGGAACTTGATTACATCCGTTATGAGTTCCCTTTATGAACTGGAGAGGGAAAACATCTTGGAGAGAACCGAGATGGGAAGAAAGGTATATGTGATGAACGGTGGTAAGTTGGGTAGGAAGGTTGGTTCGATTGAAACAAGAAAGGATTTTTTGAAGAAGGACAAGACCCAAAAAATAATCTCTCTATTGGAAAAGGGTAAATCCGTCAGGGATATCAGTAGTAGGTTGAGTGTCTCCACCACAACGGTGGTCAAGGTTCGTAAATATGTTGAGGTATGAAAACTATATCCAAGAAACGGAAGAAGGAACTTCGTGAAGAATATGAAAGGATAAATGGGTTGAGGTATGTGAGAGGGTTGAAAAAAGAACCCTCTGTAAGTTGGTTTGAATGGGTTGGATATAGGGACAATCAATGAACCATCTCCAACATATCTTGCAGGGTGGTTATGTACCGATCCCAAACAGAGTATATCAATCTTTCATTCCTTTTCATTTTTGTACTCACATACTCCCTAAAAGGAAAAAACCCCACAATCGATAGTGAGGGACTTTCCTTGTAAACCATAAAATTATTTCAACCCAATTGAGAGGGATGGGTTCAACCTATTCTCTCCATATACTTTGACTGTAATAATTAAACATCATTTTAATCCATTGGAAATTGAGAGAATGTTTCTAACTCTTTCTCTTTAATCTCATTCAGTTCCTTCTTTATTTCATCTGAAAGAAGTTTTACAACCTTTTGAATTATTTGATTTCTTTTAGATTTTAGGATTAAGTCTCTCATAAATTTCCTCCAATCTTGATTCGGAACTCCACGAAAACTTGTCAAATTCCTCTTTTTCTTTACTCAATTGTTGTTCTGTAATATCAGGATTAAAATAGAGTATATCGGTCTTTTTGTTCCACCACCATATATCAACGATATCTTGTTTTGTAACATTTTCTTTTAGGTAGTATTTCTTAATCCATAATCCGTTTTCTAATGTTATCCAATTTTGTCCTCTCTTTGATAACAATATATCCCTCATTCTCTCTCTGTTTAATGTGTCATATCCGATACATCCATCATTACCTTCTTCTTCAACTATGATTGGAACAAATATATTTTCGTAAGTTTCTCTACACTCATCCCATGTTATCGGTTCATAATTTTTGAAGAAATCCCAAAATCCATATGGTGAGTAGTTATACATGAGAGAATCTGTAAAATCATTAGGGTTGTATTGTTTAAGATATTCATCGTACAAATCCTTAATGTGTTTAATAGTTGTAATCTCAACATCATTTGAAAATCCATCATAGGAATAACCGTTAGATAAACTGAACTCTCCGTTGATTTCATATAGGTGAATTCTCATTTCTCCATAACCACCCAACTTACTCCATTTTGTAAGTAAACGATAACAATCTTGATATTTCTCAAACACCTCTTTACTAATCTCTTTTTGTTTATTCCATTTATATGATTCATAATCAATGTTTGAATGATCTATCGTATATGAGAAATCAATCACATATCCTTTATAGAAGATGTAATTAAAGAAATTACTTAACTCCCCTAAACACCGTTGATACCCATCTGTATTGTAGATTAGTTTTCCGAGTTTGGTGTTTCCATTGATATAGTTGTTATTTCGTGTTGGTTTCTTTCTAATGTTTTTATCCTTACCAACAACCTCAACACAATCCAGAAGTCCACTTTCTAATTCTATTTTATATTTTTTAGAAAGGTCCCAATCCATTCTTCTTGGATAGTTAGAGTTTATCTCTTGAAGTTTATTTGATAGGGAATCTTCATCAACCTTAACAAGGATATCTATGTTGTTGTCCATCAGAGTTTGGTATTCCGAACCACCTACTGAAAAGAACATTAGTTTCTTCCCTTGTTCAGTTTTTTTAATTCCTTTTTTCATGACAGAAGTTCTCAACTTCTTGGATAATCCTTCATTCAAATGATAGATATCACGATTTAAGATGTTTTGAAATTTACTTCGTGGTTCTCTTGTTCCCACATACAAATTTTGATTTTCCATAATACTTTGTTTTAAATTTTAATATTGATTCTCACTTCTTTAACCAGGGGGAGAACCTCTCCCCCAATCACAATACTAAAATACGGGATGTGGGTGGGGTGCTAATTAGATGATAAATTGTTTCCCACCCAAATAGATTGGAATCCATATCTTTGTGAAAAAGGTTTGGGTATGGAGTATCAGAGTAAGGGAAGGAAGTTCTTTATAGATTATCTCCCGAAGGTGGTTTTCAATGGGTTCACAAAGGAGGAACGAAGTACTTACAGTAAGTATCGTCACCATCATCTGAAATACCACAGACAAATACAAGAAGTTGAGGAATTGGAATCTCAATTGGAGGAATTGAAATCTTTGATCGGTGAAAAGAAATCATCCATTAAAAGATATCAAAAGGAGTTGTTCAAACACTTTGATAAGGTGAAACATCTTGGTAAGGAACTGGATTTCAATTCATGGGTTGAGGTAGAGTGGAGAAACAAAAAGAAATGTAAAGAGAATCCCAACCTTGAACCGAACAAAAGGGTGGTTGTGATGATTCAATATAAACTTGGAACTGATTATAAGAAGAAGAAAATTTCTTGTGGTCCTTGGGAAGAAATACCTGAAATACTCAATCAATACAAAAACAGGAACAAGGATTACTCCACGGTGGGTGAAGATGATTTAAGATTGGATATACAATGGGGTTTCGTTGATGGTTATACCAAATACCATTTGTACAAAAACGGGTATCTTGAATTTCATAATACACCCCATAACCTGAAAGGTGTGATTGAGTGGTTTAATCAGTATGATGAAGAATATGGGAAAAGAAAGAGTATGGAGTGGTCTTACATGGATTACAATTGATTACCCATCTTTGATTCTTCCCATTCCATCAAATGGGTCTGTAAATTAAACTCTGTCCTTTGATTCAATTCCTTTGGGGCTAGCCCCAAAGGAATTGGTGTTTAATATCAAGGGTATCCTCTCCCCAAATTTAATATAAAGTTGTTGAACCGTTAGGCTCCAATTGTGCAAAGGGCTGGTCCATTTTTTTTCGATGTTCTTTGTGGCCAGGTATACCAGTTTGAGCAGGGCCATGTCATTGGTGAACGCCCCTTTGGTTTTGGTGACCTTACGCACCTGACGGTGGAACCCTTCTACTGCATTGGTGGTATAGATTATTTTTCTGATGGGTTCCGTATATTGGAAGTACTGTGATAGCTGCTCCCAATTACGCTGCCAGCTTTCGATGACCACGGGGTATTTGTCGCCCCATTTCTCTTCCAAATCGATAAGGGCATCCTCCGCAACTTCCTTGCTGGTGGCACGATAAACAAGTTTTAGGTCTCGCATGAACTCTTTTTGATCCTTAGAGGCAATGTACTTCAGCGAGTTGCGTATTTGATGTACGATGCAGAGCTGCACCTGTGCTTTCGGGAATACGCTCAATATCGCATCGGTAAAGCCTCTGAGGTTGTCCGTACAGGCGATCAGGATATCTTTAAGTCCACGGTTGTTCAGGTCTGTAAGTACTTGCAACCAAAAATTGGCTCCTTCGCTCTCGGAAATGTACATGCCCAATATTTCTTTGCGACCTTCCTTGTTGATGCCCAGAATATTGTAAAGGGCCTTATGGGTTATCCTACCATCCTCTTTGACCTTGTAATGCATCGCATCGAGCCACACGATACAATAGAGCGGCTCTAATGGGCGGTTCTGCCAGGCTTTCACGTCAGGTATGATCTTATCGGTTATTTGGCTCAGAACGGTATGGGAGATATCGGTATCGTACATTTCTTTGATATGGGAGGAAATGTCTCGGTAACTCATCCCAAGGCCGTAAAGGCCAATGATCTTGTCCGATAGATTGTCGGCCAGAATAGTTTGCCGCTTTTTTACCAGTTCGGGCTCAAAGCTGCTTTGCCTGTCCTGTGGCGTATCGATATCAAAAGTGCCAAAGCCGCTTTTGATCGTCTTCTTACCCTTGCCATTGCGCTTGTTACCTTGGTTACGTTGAGACTCGTCCAGATGACCTTCCATCTCTGCCTCAAGGGCCTTTTCAATAACATTCTTCAGCATTGGGGCGAATGCGCCTCCTTTGCCGAAAAGATTCTTGCCGGACATAAACTGGTCAAGTACCTTTTTCTCGAATTCTGTCTGTTCTTCTTTTCTCATGATTCTGTCTGAATAAAATTAGCACTTAAATTTATTTCAGACAGAGTTCAGTTTACACCCTCCATCAAATCACTCTTTCTGATATACTTCTTATTGGGTGATACCCTAATCAAAGGTAAATCATATTTTTTTACCCAATTCTCAATGGTCTTTCTACCCACACCGTACATTTTTTCAAGTTCTTGTTTTGTAATTCTTTTTTCCATTTCCATCTTTATTAAATAAACGAGTTCATATCCACCTCGACACCGTATCCTTGACCATCATAATCAAATGATGGGTTGAAATCCAATCCTTTGAATTTCTTCTTCAAATGGGTGATGATATTTTTGATGGTATCCATTTCACCCCACCCCTTGTCCTCAATCCCCATGATATCCTTCATGGTGGATGGTATGAACGATAAAATGTTATCTGAGGTAATAACGGAAATGAACTTTATACCATCCACGTTCACCTTTCCCTCATTGAGTTCCAAACTGGAAAGTTTCTTGTAAATATCTTCCTCTGAATCCTCTATATCAAATTCATCTTCATCATCATATCCCATTTCTCTGAGGATTTCATCCAAATCAAAGAGTTCATCTTCATCCTCTGAAGGGATTTCCACTTCTTTTTTTTCCCATTCATACAATGGGACACCACTAAGTTCTTTTAATCGGATTTTCATTTGTTGAGGTGTTATACCCTCTGTTGTCAGTTTTATTCCATCTATCATAATTAGTTCCTCTTTTTGTATAAATACCCTTGTTCCAATATTTCTTTAAATCAAGGGTTTTTCAATCATTTCCTTTTTGTCCATGTACCTCATGAACTCAACTTCATCATGGATGGGGTGTACATCAACCTCACCAAACGTTCCCTTGCAAGTTTTAAGGGTGTCCAATCCCCAATCTTTTTCTTCCCATGTTGTTCCACCTATGAACCGAGATAACCCGTTGTAGAGGTTCTCCTGATTGTTGTACTTGATAAGGAGGTGGGTATGGTACTTACCTCCTTTGTTGGTGTCACTTTCAATGACGTAGTAAGTGGTTATATCATCCTTCTTCTTCAATTTTCTGTGAAGGGTTTTTACTTGTTTTTTCAATAGTTCCCTGTTTGGATTGGTGATTCTGTTGTTAGCAGATTTATCAATCTTTCTGAACATTACTCCCATTGATTTCATAATTGTTATTTGAGTTATTGGTAATGGAATAATGGAATACCATTTACCCATTACCGGTATTGATGTTCGTTAAACTTAGAAATCGTTAGTACACTTTCAACCACTCTCATGGTACTGTATTACAGTATTTACCTCTTTCTTACAATAAATATTGGAGAGAAGGGGAAAACGTAAATGTTTTCGGTAAAAAGTGGAAACTTTAACGGTTTTATAAAAAAAAGGGAATTTGGTACCAGGATGATTAAAAGGGATTTAATCAAGGAAGGTTGTCAAAAAAATAGAATGCAAAATATATTAGTAATATCATAGCAATGACTCCTAATATTCCAAGAATTCCAAAACCGAGTAAATCAGAGAAATCACCAATAAATGAAACCCAAACTATAACGTAAATTATGACGAAGAGGATGATATATATTAAATTTTTATAACACCCCTTGTTTTCATTTTCCTTCTGGTTTCTATTTTTCTCCGTGTCTTCCAAGTGATTTGTTATCAGTATTTTTACAAGTGTTAGATATGGTTAATCAAGTTTTTGAGATAAATGAGGGTTTATCCTTTGGATATTGAATTTACGAATTATTATAATTAACTTTTCTCCACCATAACTTAAAGAATCAGTTGATGAAACAAATTCTATTAATCATACCATTTATCATTTTAGGGTGCAAGGAAAAAGGGATAACGGATGAAGAATTTAATTCAATTTTAAATCAAAATAAGGACAATTTTGTTTTTATGTCCTTCTACCCAAATATGGGATTTGAAATGGGAGAAAGATTAGTGCAGAAAGAGTTGGAAAGAGGAAATTTAACACAAAAAGGTAATGATATCATATACACGTTGGAGTACAATAATTCTAGTTATGATTTGATATTAATGGAATCAAGTTTTAATGAGGATTATATAGGGTTGTACTACAGTAAGAAAAATCCAGGAGATTTTAGAATCTGGTATGATGGTGATTTAAACGGAATTCTTTCAATTTATGGTGAGAAATATGATGATGTTACTGATTTGAATGGAAACACTCCAATAGGTACACCTCAATCATATAGGGAGGATTCTTATGTTTTAAAGAAAAAATATAATATCACAGGAGAAAAGAATAACGTGATTTATATAGATACTTGGACCAATCGTGACAATGGAATGATTTACCAACAGGATAAGAATGGTAATATCATAAAATCTTCATACACGATTTCAATCTATCACTTCACGGAGGATAGTTTTGAAAAGTATTTGAAGGAATTAAGTAGAGAGAAAGACAACAAAGAGGTTCAAGAATTAGAGAAAAAACAGGAGTTGGATAAAGAAAGGAAAATAAGGAATGAGAAAACCATTGATGATATTTAATCTGATAAATGAAGATTCCGTTTTGAATAAATAACTATGGGGAGTATTACTCCCCAAAAAAGGTAATATCTTAAGGATTATTGTTGTGCATACCCTATAAAATAAGGGGTTTTACAGGGGAGTGTGAATCCTGCCACCCCGACGAATGGGGTTTTTGTTGCAACAAACAAAACCTTAATTAATTGAAAACCAGAAAATTAATTTTTTCTGGTTTTTTTTGTACCCAATTGAAACCATCGGTGACGATGTCCTATACGATGTCCTATTTTTATCAAAAAGGATTACGTAAATTGCATATCCTGATTCGATTTTTCGTGTGATTTGGCTTTCGCTTAACGGATTGTTCCACTTAAAGCGAAGCATATGAAAACTTCCAACTCATTCAGTATCAGCTTTTGGCTGAAAAAAACGGCCAAAAAGAAAGACGGACAGATTCCAATCTACGTCCGTATTAGATTTAAAGGTAGATATTCGGACATCAGCGTCCATAGATCGACCTTAGAAGAATGTTGGTGTCCTATTTCGGGTAAAATCGACCATCGGGTCAAAGGGGCCAGCAGTATCAATAAATACCTCGATGATATCCACGCCAATTTATTGGAGTGTCACAGACAACTATATTCGGAGGGAACACTGATTACCTCAAGGGCCATAAAACTACGGTATCTCGGTAAGGACAAGGTCTTTGTTACCCTTGAAGACCTTATCCGATATCATCGGACCCATGAAATTTCCAGACTTGAAAAAGGCACGGTCAAGAACTATTCGGCCACTGAAAAGTACCTGAAGAGTTTCATCAAGAAAAAATTCAGAACCCCCGACATCGGTCTTTCCTTTATCGATTACACTTTCGTGATGGAATTTGAGAACTTTTTAAGGAAATGTGACCCGATCAACAAATCCCAACCATTGAACAACAATGGTATCATGAAACATATGGAACGGTTTAAAAAACTGGTGAACATTGCCCATAAGTTCGGGTGCATTTCACAGAATCCCTTCAATTTCTATAAAATGAAGTTCGAAGAGTACGACAGTGATTTTCTGGAAGAGCACGAATTGAAAAAAATTGCAGGAATCGAGATTCCGGAAGCGGGAATTGGATTGGTCAGGGACGTTTTTCTCTTCGCGTGTTATACCGGACTGAGTTATATAGAGGTCAAGATGTTGGGGCAAAAAGACATAGTAAGGGGAATCGATGGAGAGCAGTGGATCAATGTCAGGCGGAAAAAGACCAAGACCCCTGTAAGAGTGCCACTTCTTATCCAGGCGAAAGAGATATTGGGCAAATATTCGAGCTATCGGGACAAGGACAATGGGAAGTGTCTTTTGCCTGTCTATTCCAATCAAAGGTCGAACAAACATTTAAAGACCATCGCAAAACGGGCACATATAAACAAACATCTGACATTCCATGTGGCCAGGCACACTTTTGCAACGACCATAACATTGATGAACAATGTTCCTTTGGAAACCGTTTCAAAACTATTGGGGCATACCAAGTTATCCACTACACAACGTTACGCCAGGGTAGTGGAGAAAAAGATCAGTAAGGATATGGGCAGACTCAAAGAACTGATGAAACTGAAATCGGATAATGAATCTACCCATGACCACAGTAATGTTCAACTACGTGTGGTGAGATGAATTTGGAAGGTATTGCCCGATGCCAATTCAGTTTATATCCGAAATTACCTTAACCAATATTATCGAAAGGTAAGCTCGCAAAATTTTCTCGGAAAAGGGACGGCATAAAGCCGTTCCTCCGTCACTTTTTATATACGTTTCCTTTCCACTCCAAAATTTTGTCTTCCGCTTGGTCCATGCTCAAATATTGTTTAACTAAAATTTCATTATCATGGAAACAAAGACAAAAAGAAGTTCGACCAATGGGAAGACCGTAAAGCAAAATGCAACCGTTAAAACGGTAAAGGACAAATTGACCCAAGAGGCCATGGCCAGTACTGTAAACGGAAAAGATGTCCCAGACAGGGAAAAGCCCACCATCAATCTGGATGACCGCATCCAACGGTTCGAGAAGCTCAGGGGCCTTGCCACCAACCGGGAACGGTTAACCAGTACCTTGAACGAACTGACCAAGTTCAACTACAACCAAGGGGATTCATGTTCCTTCTTTATAAGGGATTCCCATGGATTGGAGTTCAAGACCACCAATTCAAACCTTATCAAGTTGGTGACCGAGCATCTACAGTTGACCCTACAGGCAAGAAAGACGGAACTTGAAAAAGAGATAATCGAGTTTCAGCTCTAGCAATGCAAATCAGTCATGATACGGCACATCCCGATAACCGGGATGTGCCGTTATTTTTTTGGTACGGACAGAATCCAAATAGGAAGGGCGTTATCCCCACCTTTAAAAATGGCCGTCCCTTGCAAATGATCCCTGGCATTTGCTGCCGGCCGTCCAAGGTGGGATACCGCCCCTGAAATTTTAAGGGGTTTATAATGTATGGAGCCCTTATCGTTTTCCGGGATAGCGGAAAACGGGGCAGTGCATAAACAATTCTAATATAAATCCATTTGCTTTTCTCGCTTAACTGCCTGTACGCTCAGGTCGCAAATGGATTTAAAAGAATTGCTAATGCCCTTATGGAACTTGTCAAGACCGTACAGGGTTTTGGAAAAAAATAAGGTTTCCACTGCCTTGTTTTTAGCCCGTGGGTAAAAACTACGTTGCAGACCCTCCTGATTTGTTTTCCAAAAGTCTTGACAAAACCCACTCCATCCATTGTGCCGTGCACGAAGGAAATCAAACAAACACCCCTTAAAATTCATTCCAATCGAGTTGAAAAGGGAATTATTAATCCGCCTGTCCAAAAAGACATACGGACAGGCCTTAAAATCTTTAGTTATGAGTACAATTAAGAATCATGTGCAGTTGATCGGAAATGTTGGGCAAGACCCGACCATTACAAATCTTGAAAGCGGTAAGAAAGTTGCCCGCTTGTCATTGGCCACCAATGAGAACTACAAGAACGGCAAGGGCGAAAAACAGACGGACACCAATTGGCATACCGTTGTCGCTTGGGGAAAGGTTGCCGACATCATCGAAAAGTTCGTAGGCAAGGGCAAGGAAATTGGCATTGTGGGCAAGTTAAAGACCCGAACCTATACCATGGACGATGGCAACCAACGCTATGTGACCGAAGTGGTGGCAAACGAAATTCTCTTGCTCAACGGAAGACCCAACAAATAATACTTAAAAATTAAAGAGGGCATCACCCGCAAAAGTTCTGCCCTCTTTTTTCATTATTAATCTGTAAAGAAAATAACAATGAAGGACAAAGTTAACGAAATAAGAATCAGCTACAAAGAACGCATCCCCGCTTCCTTTTGGTACAGGATACAATCGTCCCAAGATGCTGCCGAACTCCTTTTCGAGCATTGGGACAAGGATACCATAGGATTACAGGAAACCTTTAAGGTACTGCTATTGAACAATGCCAATAAGGTCAAGGGCATCTATGAACTTTCAAAAGGGGGCATATCGGGAACATTGGTAGATCTGCGCATCCTTTTCGCAGTGGTGTTAAAATCCTTGAGTGTCGGGATCGTATTATCCCACTGCCATCCCTCAGGTCAATTAAAGCCAAGTGAATCGGATAGAAGCATCACCAAAAGGATCAGGAAGGCCGCCGAGCTTTTCGATATCAGGGTACTCGACCATTTGATCATAACGCCCAATGGCGACTATTACAGTTTTGCAGACAATGAGATCCTATAAGTCCCCTTGCCATGATAGAACCCGATTATAACAATCTGGACAAGGAGACCCAATCCTATCTCCATTCCCTTTCCAAAAAGGACGTGGAACGGCGATTTGGGAGGCAACTTTGGGAATATGCCCTGAAGCATCGATTGGACTATGACGAACTGGTCGAAGAGGAAACCATACGAAATCTATACAATTACAAGTATGTTTTCAATATCTAAAACATCAAAACACACCAAAAAGGCCCATTGATTATGATGGGCTTTTTCTATGTGAAAATCCTTTATTTGTATACCTTTATATGGCTGTAGAACAGTAATTTAAATACGGTCGGTTCCTTATTCGGATTTGACTTTCCACTTGACCGTAACATCAGTTTTTAAATAAAAAGCAACTGGTACATAAACCAGGTTGTTCGGAAATTTTGGTCCCTGCGGGACGAAAATCGAAAAGCAAGAGGGTAACACGTTTCACGGTGTTACGGATTTGATTTGTTTGCGCAATACCTTGTTGCACAAGGGATTGAAAGGTTTTGGGAAAGACAGGCCGATAGTGGTTTTTATGAAAAAAGGCCCAAAGGCCAATAAAACAGGTGGATTTTTTATGAAAAAATGGACAGAGGATATGAAAAAGAGGGATTTGCGGGATTTCGGATAAAGACATCCGTGGCAAAGCGTTTCAGGAGGTTCTGTAAGCGGTTCGGAAGGTCACAATCGATGACCCTGTTGGCCATGCTGGATTTTTTCGAGGTGAACGAGCTGTCCCCCACCGACCGATTGGGCGAGACGGTATCAAGTCTGAAACATCAGATCAAGCGACGTTTCAATGCTGTCATCGCGATCATCCGTGACATAGAAAAGAACCAGACCAAGCCCACAACGGCCATGCTCCAACGATTGTTCGAGGAAGCTGCCGAAGAAGAAAGGGAAGAAGACTATGGTTTTGGTACCCCGCAGTTGATGGACGAGAACGAGGAACTGGCCCATTATAGGGAGTCCTATTCCATCATCTTAAGGGAACATGGGATACTGAAGGGCGAACTGGAGCAAGTATTGGAAAGGGCCACCTATATAAAAAGCACTTTTGGCAACGGCCATGTAAGGCTGGATATGACCAAGGAGGAGTTTCAACAATTTAAACAACGATTAGATCATGTACATCACGATAACCCCACAGAAATTGGGCGGGAGCTACCTTCAAAGCGCTTCTGATTTTGTGGCCTATCTGGAAAAGGAGAACAAGGGCAAGGAACTGGAGGAGCAGGAACATTTCTTCGACCAATACGGAGAGGGAATATCCCCAAGAGAGGTCATAAGGGATATTGATGGAAATACCGCAAAGCTCAAGAAGAAAGAGCCCAGGTTCTATTCCATCACGGTCAATCCGAGCCGAAGGGAGCTAAAGCATTTACAAGATCACCCGAGGGATTTGAAGACATACACCAGGAAACTCATGAAGGAGTATGCCAAATCCTTCCACCGTGAAATCGATGGGAGAAAGGTAAACGTCAACGATATTGTCTACTATGCCAAGATAGAGCACCAACGCACCTACAAGGGCAATGACAGGGCCATCAGGGAAAACGCCC
This sequence comes from Flagellimonas oceani, assembly GCF_011068285.1. Taxonomy (NCBI): domain Bacteria; kingdom Pseudomonadati; phylum Bacteroidota; class Flavobacteriia; order Flavobacteriales; family Flavobacteriaceae; genus Flagellimonas; species Flagellimonas oceani. Next base: position 813,545 of record NZ_CP049616.1, read on the forward strand.
CCTATTCCGCCAAGATCGCCCGATTGAGAAACGAAATCCAACAAATCGAGCAAGGGAAATTGAACGGGAGCGTCAAAAGGAAACGGGAAGAGATCGAACGGTTGGAAGCAACGGCCCCGCACCGATTGAACGGCAGGCGCATAACCCAGGGCATGGCCAAGGAGGGTTCCCAGGCCCACATCCATATCATCGTGAGCCGTAAGGACAGGTCGAACCGGTACAGCCTTTCCCCGGGCAGCAAGTACAAAGCCTCTGAAGTTAAGATGAACGGCAAGACCGTGAAACGGGGCTTTGACCGGAACCGTTTCTTTGAAAGCTCCGAAAGACTGTTCGATGCACAATTCCGATATAAGCGCAACTATGTCGAGACCTATAGGGCCAGAAAAACATTGGTCAAACATCCCCCGACCTATTTTGCCAACCTTATGGGACTGCCCGCCAATGAAAGGTCGGCCGCATTCAAGCTATTGGCAAAAACAGGGATAAATATCCCCTTGGCCAATATTCCGACCAACAAGGCACAACTGGCCTACAAACTTTTCAAGCAACTGAAAAAGGGCATCGATAGGGGAATCCGATCCGGTTCCATAGGCATATGAACTGGGAATGGCCACATATCATCCTTTACATCATCGTTCCAATGTTGGCATTGGCCGTCGTCATTTTCGTTTATTTGGTTCCCGAGACGGGGAACAGAATCCCAAAACGGTACCAGGTCCGTTTCAGGTTAAGTAACGGCAGGTTCAAGATCGACAATCTGAGAAGGGGGATTTCCATCATAGGGAGTGCCGGAAGTGGTAAGACCGAGAGTGTGGTCTATAATCTGTTACAGCATTTTTCCCAATATGGTTTCTGTGGTGTCATCCATGACTACAAGGATTTTGAACTGACCGAGATGGCATATCCACTTTTCAGGGGGAAAACCGTCAAGTTCCATACCATCGCCTTTGATGAGATCCATTGTCGGGTCAATCCCATAGCCCCACGATATTTGCCGAATGAGGAAAGTGTCAATGAGATTTCAAGGGTGTTGATGGATAACCTCCTGGAGCGGAACCTTTCGGAAAATTCGGGAAGCTCCAGGTTCTTTGCCGATGCGGTAGAGGGCTTGTTGAGCGGGTTGATCTGGAAAATGAAAACGGCCTACCGTGAACAATGTACCCTCCCCCATATCATTGCCCTGTACCAGCTCATGGATACCAAAAAGCTGGTGGCCTTCCTAAAGTCGGATCGTACCTCCCATGCCATGGCCAGTGCCTTTATCAATGGCATCGGGTCTGAAAAGCAGACCGCCGGGGTCAAGAGTACCCTGGCCAATGCCTTTAAAAAGATAAGCTCCAAAAAGCTGTTCTATGTACTGTCCCGGGACGAAGTGCCATTGGACATCAATAACCCCGATGATCCATCGGTCATTTCCCTTGTGAACGATCCACAATATGAAACGGTCTATTCCCCCATTATAGCGACCATCATACATACGGTCATCAAGCAAATGAGCATTAGGGACCGGAACCATTCCTTTTTGCTGATGGAAGAGGCCCCGACCCTTAAACTGCCCAATATGCACCGTATTCCCGCAACGTTGAGGAGCTATGACATTGCCACGGTCTATGTGATGCAGGACAAGGTACAGAACGATATGCTCTATGGGGACAGGGCGAGCAAGGCCATTTTGAGCAATCTTTCCTATCAGTTTTTCGGGAAGGTCAACGACCCGGATACCGCCAAATACTATGAACGGTTCTTTGAGATCGTGAAGGACCCGACCCGGAGTGTGAGCAAAGGGACCGGGCTTTCATGGGAGGCACGCATTACCAAAGGGGAAAGGGAAGTGCCCAAACGTAGGGCCGAGACTTTCTTTCGGTTAAAACAGGGGGAGTTTATTGCCTTTGCGGATGGGAAGGACAGGAGAACACAATTTAGATTGCAGGCTATTGAAAAGGAACTCCCCAAAAAGCCAGGACGGTATTCAAAGATGGAATTAAAAATGAATTTTGAAAGAGTTTATAGGGAAGTGGAATTAATTTTTAAGAAATAAAATACAAATACAGGGAAACTATTCCGCCCTGAGGTTTTGCCGAAATCCGAACAATAAAAAAAGGATTATATCTGTCTTGTTCCCTACATTTTCACGAATTTTTGAAAAAGCGATGTTGATATGCCGTTCGATGGTATTTTTGGAAATATTCAAATATTCCGCAATTTCAATATTGGTCAACCCCTCTTTTTTGCTCAAAAGAAAAACCTCTTTACACTTAGGAGGCAATTCTTGTATAGCTTCCCTGACCAAACCAATCAATTTTTCTAAAGCATCTTCATCTTTATCCTCAACGATTCGCCCCAATTCTTCAATGTATTTTTTCTCAAGAGCAGTAACTGATTGGTTCCTCTTGTATTCATTTATACAAGCATTATAAACCGATTTGTACAAATAGCTTTTAATAGAAAAATTGGTTTTCAAATTGTCGCGTCTTTCCCAGACCTTTATGAAGACGTTTTGTACAATATCTTCTGAAGCAGGGATATCGTTCATCAAACTGTTGGCGTACAAGCACAGCTTATGGTTATAAGTATCTACTAAATATGCATAAGCATTGGTATCCCCATTTTTTAAATAGCGAATTAAATCAGAATTATTGTTACAGTTATCTTTCATGGTCAAGACCGGATAATTCTATCTAGTTTGGTTAACTAACTCATAAAAAATGGTATACCCATAAATGTAATACTTAATCAATAATGCATTGTTAACCTTCCAAATGTAGGAATTTGAACCAAATGTGAAAAAAATACTGCCAAAATATTAAAAAAAATGTCTAAAACTTGGTGGTATGATAAAATGACTTTGTACTAAGTATAGTGATTTTGTTTAATCCAAGATGAAGAGCGCAGAAAAACTCATTATAAAATATCTGAATAATTCCATTTCAAAAAAAGAGTGGGATAAACTGAACTCGTGGTTTGAGAAATCTGGAGACAAAAAACTTTTTAACGAGTATATAAAGATCAATTACGTAATCGAAGATATAATGAGTGAATTCAATACAGAGAAAACCAAAAAAACTTTATTGGAAATAATAAAAAAGGATAAACGCTCCTTGATCGTCATGAAGATTACCAAATATTTAAAGTATGCAGCTGTTGTAGTGATACTTTTGGGTAGCGGATATTTTTTTCAACGAGATTTTTTTTCGAACAAAACTGAAAATATAGCTTTCCCCAGTGAAGACGTAATTACCTTAGAGCTTGAGAATGGAAATCTTGAGGTGCTTTCTGAAGGTGGGGCCACGGAGATAATAAATGCTCAAGGTGAGGTAATAGGAACACAAAAAGGTAATCGACTGACTTACAATAAAGCTCCTATTGAATCAGAAGAATTGGTTTATAATCAATTGACGGTTCCATTTGGAAAACGATTTGAACTTGAGTTGTCAGATGGATCTATTGTTCATCTCAATGCGGGAACATCTTTAAAATATCCAATCAGTTTTTTAAAAGAAGGTGAAAGAGAGGTTTTCTTGGTAGGGGAAGCTTTTTTGCATGTGGCCAAAGATTCAAAACGTCCTTTCACGGTCAGCACTTCCGATAACTTTGAGATTCAGGTTTTGGGTACCAGGTTCAATGTTTCTAATTATCCTGAAGATATAACAACAGAAGTTGTTTTGGTTGAAGGTTCGGTGGGTCTGCAAACAGACAAGAAAAGTGAAGGCATTATTCTTGAGCCGGGTTTTAAAGGAAGTTTTGATAGGCAACAAGGAAATATTGTCACAAAACCTGTAATAACCGATGTGTATACCTCATGGATGAAGGGAGAGCTGGTTTTCAGGAGAATGAGTTTAGAGAATATCTTAAAGAAATTGGAAAGGCATTACAATATTACCATTGTAAATCAAAATTTAAAATATTCCAAAAAAAAATTCAATGCCAATTTTGGTGATGAACCCTTAGAGGTGGTATTGAACTATTTTAAGAATACCTACGGTATAAACTACACCATTAATGCCGATAAAGTCATACTTAAATAACCAAACTAAACCAAAGCGCCAATGAAATAAACAACTGAATTATGAAATAAGGTCTATTGTTCATTTTTTCAAAAGAAAAATCGGAAAATGCGCGAACATTTCCCGATTTGGATAAAGTGATTAGACCAAAGTTTAACCACATTAATACACTATAAAATTATGAAAAATCTTCTGAAACGAACGAAGGGTCAAACTTCGTTGTTCAATTTTGATTTAAAGATGAAACTTAGTGCCCTCTTATTGTTGACAGGTCTTTTTGCATTGCATGCAAATGAAGGTTATTCTCAAAGAACCAAGGTCACTCTTGACATGAACAATATTACCATCGAGCGGTTTATTGATGAAATTGAAGATAAAACAGAATTTAGGTTTTTTTATCTTCTTGAAGATGTCGATTTAAAAAGAACTGTATCGGTAAAAGCAAAAAGGGAAAAAGTAAATTCTGTATTGGATCGGGTATTTGCGGGAACAAAGACAACATACCAAATTGACGACCGGCAAATATCGCTTGTAAAACGGATACAATCAGAAACGAAAGTCAAGGAACAGGCTCAAAAAGCTGTTCAGGGAAAAGTCAATGATGAAAATGGAACACCCCTACCCGGTGCGAATATTTTAGAGAAAGGTACGACCAATGGAACCCAAACAGATTTTGACGGAAATTTTACTATAAATGTAGCGGATGAAAACGCGACTTTGGTGGTGTCTTATCTGGGCTTTACCACGAAAGAGATTGCCCTTAATGGCCAAACCTCTGTTGAAGTTAGTTTGGCGGAGGATTCCGCCAAATTGGATGAAGTGGTAATAATAGGTTATGGGAGTGTTAAGAAAAGTGATCTGACCGGTGCGGTGAGTTCCATACGTGGAGATAAATTAAATACCGACTCACAGGCATCGGTTGATCAAATAATTCAAGGAAGAATCCCTGGTGTGCAGGTTACACAATCCAGTGCTGAACCGGGAGGGAATTTTTCCATTCGGATAAGGGGAACCAATTCCATTACCGCGGGAAATGAACCCCTGTATGTTATAGACGGACTTCCAGGTGCCAACCCGGGAAATTCTTTGAACCCCTCTGATATTCAATCAATAGAAGTATTAAAAGATGCTTCAGCAACAGCTATTTATGGGGCCAGAGGCTCAAATGGGGTTATTTTGATTACTACCAAAAAAGGCCGGAAAGATACCAAACTGGAAATTAATTACAATACTTCTATAGCCTTTCAGTCAGCTGCAAAGAAACTGGATTTAATGAATGCGCAAGAGTACATGTCTTTTTACAATGATGTACATGTAGACAGGGGCAATGAGCCTCCATTTAGTCAAGAAGATATTGTGGCAATAGGTCGGGGAACGAACTGGCAGGATGAGATATTGCGATCGGCCCCGATTTATGAGCACCGCCTTTCACTATCCGGAGGTTCCAGTGATACCCAATATTATTTATCATTGAATTATTTTGATCAAGATGGAATTGTCATCAATTCAGGGTTCAAAAGATTATCAGGAAGGCTAAACCTTACACATTCCATTGGAGAAAAATTAAAGGTAGGTTTTAACTTGAACACCAGTTCTGAGCAAGAAAATTTGATTCCATTGGGACTTGGGGTCAATGCCGAGGCAGGAACCATTGCCACTTCTTTGCAATTGCCACCGACCTTACCGGTATTCGATGAGAATGGAAATTTTTCCATCAGTTTGCAGGATTTAAGTAATTCCGTTGCCCAGGCCAAGACCATTGATGAACTTGTAAAAACTACACGCGTCTATGGAAATGCCTTTGTCGAATACGAATTGATCAAAGATTTAAAAACAAAGATCAATGTTGGATACGATCAAAGTTTATTGCGCGGTGATTTATTTATGGACACCCAAACCCAAAGAGGAGTACTCGATGAAGGTAGGGCTACCCGGAATTTTGAGGAGAGCAGTAGTTATTTGTTTGAATTTACCGCCGATTATAATTTGGCATTTGATGATGGGAAACACAAAGTGAATCTTCTTGGGGGATATTCTTTTCAAGAATTTGAAAACTCTGATTTTTTTGCCGCAGCTCAAAACTTTCCAACAAACTCATTTGGTTCAAATAATTTGGGAGCAGGGGATCCCACTAAATTTGATGTAGGCTCTTTTAAAAGTGAAAATACCATTGTTTCCGGTTTCGGAAGGATAAACTACAATTTCGACGATAGATATTTGTTGTCCGGTTCATTTAGGGCAGATGGATCATCAAGGTTTGGAGAGAACAACAAGTTTGCCTATTTCCCATCTGGGGCCATAGCGTGGAATATTTCCAATGAATCGTTCTATCCCGAAACCAGCCTTATATCCAATCTAAAGCTTAGGGCAAGTTATGGGGAAAGTGGTAACCAGGAAATTGCGAATGGAAGATCGTTGACCCTTTTGGGGTCTGGTCCAATTGCCGTATTGGATGGTACTGAATTCCAGTCCATTGCTCCAATTCAATTGGCTAACCCAAATCTTAAATGGGAAACAACACAATCATTTAATGCTGGAATCGATTTTGGGCTTTTTGATGGACGAATATCCGGTACGATAGAATATTTTCGTAATAACACCAGAGATTTATTGCTTTTGTTGCCAATTCCAACAACATCAGGTTTTTCCAATTCATTGCAGAATGTTGGAGATACAAGAAATAGTGGTTTTGAATTTAATATCACATCCCGGAACTTTCAAGGAGAAAATTTTAGCTGGACAACGGATTTGAATTTTGCGACTTTAAAGAACGAAGTCACAAACCTAGGTGAACTACCCAGAATACTTCAAGGAGAAGAAAGGTTTATGACAGAATTTACACTGTTGGAAGTGGGCAAGCCTATTAATTCATATTATGGTTATGTATTTGATGGTGTATTTCAGAACCAACAAGAAGTAGACACCTCACCAAGTCAAGCGAATGCAGCACCGGGATCCAGAAAGTTTAGGGACATTAATGGTGACGGGGCAATAGATGTTGAAGACAGAACTGTCTTGGGCGACCCATTTCCCGATATAACATTGGGATTGAACAATTCGCTCAACTATAAAGGATTTACCTTTGACTTCTTCCTGGAAGGGAAATTTGGTTTTGAATTGGCCAATTTTACCAATTTGGATTCTGAAAATCCTATTGATGACCTAAGGAACAGACAGCGTTATGTGCTAAACAGGTGGACACCTGAAAACCCCACCAATGAACACCCTTCTTTTGTAAACCCTTCACGCACCTTTGATTTTAATAGTAGGGTGGTAGAGGATGCCTCATTCTTAAGGCTGAGATCCGCAAAACTGGCTTATTCGTTCCCCAATTTGAACATTAAGGGGGTCAAGGCACTTTCAATTTATACATCTGGTCAAAATCTATTTACCATAACTGACTATAGGGGCTACAATCCAGATGTAAACTCTTTGGGTTCGTCAAATGTAAGAATTGATTATAGCGCATATCCACTTGCAAGGATTTATTCACTCGGTATTAATGTAACATTTTAACCATGGAAAAGATTAAAAAATATTGTGCACTTATAATAGTAGTAATTTGTGTATTGGCTCTGTCCGTTGGATGCGAAGATCAATTGGACGAGAAGACCTATACAGCATTGAGCCCTCAGGATTTCTTTAAAACAGCGGAAGATATCGAAGTAGTACTTAACTCCGTTTACGGTGAACTGAGATATAGTGATATAACCCGTGACGCCGTAACCTTACAAGAAGTAAACACAGATATTCATTTTGAGCGAAGTGGAGGTATTTTTACCCATAATCAACCCATTGAAGAATTTGTATGGACCTCTTCCCACCAATGGATAAAAAGCTCGTGGGAACGGAGATATAGAGGTATCTATAAGGCCAATACTGTGATAGACAATATCTCTTTGCCTGAAATGGATGAAAATAGAAGACAAGAAATATTGGCAGAGGCCAGATTCCTAAGAGCCTTTAATTATTATTTGCTATTTGACTTTTTTGGTCCGGTACCCCTAATCACTTCCAGTGAAACGGATGTAACGGATCGTCCAGAGCGTGCTTCCGAGACCGAGATGATTTCATTTATTGAATCCGAGTTATCGGAAATAAGTAATATCCTCCCGATAAATCCGCCTAAAGACCAGTACGGCCGCCCGACAAAAGGGGCTGCTTTAGCGGCATTGACCAAATTTTATATGATGAACAAAAAATGGCAGGAAGCTGCCAATACTGCAAAACAAGTAATGGACCTTGAGGTATATGACCTGTTCACTGAAGGTGAAAGGACAGCGTTGTTCAGCCCGGAAAATCAACGGGACAATGAGTTCATATTTGTTTCAGTAATGTCGGATACGCCCGATGACATAACTGGAGACGGATGGCTGAGCCATGTGGTTCCAAGAGGGTATCAATGGCAATACCCGCCACGACAGATATTCGCTGCAGAATATAAGATATGGTCAGATTTTTTAGAGCTTTTTGATGCCGAAGATGAACGATTGGATGCCTTCTTGCTTGAATTCGTAAATGAAGATGGCGAAACCATTGTATTGGGTGAGGATAACGCAAGAAGTTTGAAATTTCCAGAATACCCGAATCAAGGTATAAGTAGATCTTCCGATGATTTTCCGTTTATAAGATATGCCGATATTATTTTATCGCGAGCAGAAGCTTTGAATGAAATCAATGGATTAAACCAAGAATCTGTTGATCTTTTGAACATGATAAGGGAAGCAGCTGGAGTTAGCACTTTGGTTATAAGTGACTTTAACGGCCCAACAGCTTTCAAGGATTTCATTTTGGATGAAAGGGGAAGGGAATTCCATACCGAAGCATTAAGAAGACAAGATTTGATAAGACATGGCAAATTTATTGAAATGGCCATTGATCGGGGCAAACCGGCCCAAGCTTTTCATGTTAGATACCCAATTCCTCAAACGGAAATTGAACGTAATCCTAACTTAACGCAAAATGAGGGGTATTAGGGAAATGGGAAATTCGGAAACATAAGAAAACCTACATACCCTTATATGGGTTCGGGCCTGAACACTGTAAAAAGTTGTTCCAAAACAATGAATCAGTTTGACTATTTAAGTTGAATTAGTTTGAATCGCACCCCGTTAAACCAATAAGTAATGGGGTGTTTTTTGATTCGAAGTCAATTAAATGTAGGGAAAAGCATGGTTGGTTAACATACCGCCAACTAGACAGAATGAACTATTCAAAAACTATAAATTAAAATGCTAAAAACTAATTTCTATAAGATTATGAAAAAATGCATTTGTTTTCTTTTGGTGTCAAATCTCATAATTGTGACAATATCTTGCAAAGGTATTAACGAAGATTTAAATAAAATGAAGGAGGACAGTATAAAGGAGAGGCCCAACATTCTTTTTATTATGTCCGATGACCATGCTTATCAAGCATTGAGTGCATATAGTGACAAACTCATAAGCACCCCGAATATAGATAGAATAGCCAAAGAAGGTATGCTCTTTACCAATGCAAGTGTCACCAATTCCATCTGTGCGCCGTCAAGAGCAACCATTCTGACTGGTAAGCATACACATATCAATGGAAAAATTGATAACAGGACCCCTTTCGACACCACACAAGTAACTTTTCCACAATTATTTCAAAAGGCAGGTTACCAAACTGCAATGTTTGGAAAATTGCATTTTGGAAACAACCCTAAGGGAGTTGATGAGTTCATGATACTTCCGGGTCAAGGTTTTTACATCAACCCTGATTTTATCAACAAAAAAGGAGATACTGTTAGAATTGATGGTTATGTAACGGATATAATTACGGATTTAACCTTAAACTGGTTGCAAACCGAAAGAGATTCTACAAGACCATTTATGATGATGTACCTGCACAAAGCCCCTCACCGTCCTTGGTGGCCCAGCCCTGAAAAGTTTGCAGAGTTCTCCAAGAAAAAATTCCCGGAACCGGAATCTTTGTTCGATGATTACGAAAATAGGGGTACTGCAGCGAAAACAGCCGAAATGAATTTGCTCACCCATATGATGTATGGCCACGATAGTAAAGTTTTTCCTGAAACTCTGGCTTTAATGGGAAAAGTGATGCCCGAGGTTCCTGAATATGAGAACAGTTTTTATGGTCCTTATGGTCGTGCCAATGCAGAGCAAAAGGCCAAATATGGTCCTGTGCTGGATTCGATCAATGTAGATTTCAAGAAAAATTGGCCCAGCATGACCGATAGGGAAAAAATGCAATGGAAATATCAAAGATATATGCAAGACTATTTGGGAACCCTAGCCACTGTTGATGAAAATGTAGGGAGAGTCTTAAATTATTTAGACGAAAGCGGTCTCACGGATAATACAATTGTAGTGTACACTTCGGACCAAGGGTTCTATCTTGGCGAACATGGTTGGTTCGACAAACGTTTTGCCTATAATGAGTCTTTTAAGACTCCATTGTTGATACGATGGCCAAATGTCATAAAACCCGGGACCACGGAAGAAGAAATGGTTCAAAACCTTGATTTTGCCCAAACCCTTTTGGAAGCAGCAGGAATTGGGGCACCCAAAGATATGCAGGGTGAAAGCTTGATTCCATTGTTGAAAGGCAATAAAGAAAGCTGGACAAGGAATGGCGTGTATTATCATTATTATGAATATCCGGCAGTACACATGGTCAAACGGCATTACGCCATTGTTACCAAAGAGTATAAACTCATCCATTTCTATTATGATGTTGATGAATGGGAACTATATGATCGGAAAAAGGATCCCAATGAAATGAACAATGTATATGATGACCCTGAATATAGCGATGAAATTGCTTTGTTGAAGAAGGAACTGGAAGAACTGAGAAAAAAATATAAGGATTCAGATGAACTGAACGAAAAATTCATTCAGCAATACAAGGATAATAATTGGATTGATAGGGGGTATTGACACATGGTAACCATTAACACTCACAAGATTGTTGACAAAATGATAGGTCAAAGATAAAATGATTAAAAATAGAAAATCAAGTAATAACTGGTTGTATACAAAAATATGATTAGACTAGTTTCTATCCCGGTTTTATTCGCTGTAATTAGCTCTTGTTCACCAAAAAAGGAGACCCAAGAGAATTTTCATTTGAAAAGTCCGGACAATATGGTCCTAATACCTGCCGGAACATTTTATATGGGTGGTAAAAGCGAACAAGCTGCTTTTGATGAATTTCCAAGGCACAAAGTTTCAGTGTCCCGGTTCCACATGGACATTACTGAGGTCACCAATAGAGCCTTTAAGGAATTCACCGATCAAACGGGTTACATTACTGTAGCCGAACGCAATATCAGTTGGGAAGATTTGAAACAACAACTGCCGGTAGGGACACCAGAACCGGCAGATTCACTTTTAAGGGCCGGTTCACTGGTGTTTACGATGACAGAGGGGCCTGTTGACCCAAGAGACTATTCACAATGGTGGAGATGGACTGTGGGAGCCTCTTGGAGAAACCCCGAAGGCCCTGGATCTACCATAATCCAACGTATGGATCATCCGGTGGTGCATATCGCTTTTGAAGATGCCCAAACATATTGCAAATGGGCCGGCAAAAGATTGCCAACGGAAGCAGAATGGGAATGGGCCTCCATGGGAGGTTTGGATGACCCTGTATATCCATGGGGAAACGAACCAGCTGAAAAATCCTCCAAGAAGGCCAATTTTTGGCAAGGATTTTTTCCATTTAAAAATTCCTTGTTGGATGGTTATCTGACCACGGCACCCGTGAAATCGTACCCTCCCAACAAATATGGCCTGTTTGACATGGCCGGCAATGTTTGGGAGTGGTGTGCCGATAAATACCATTTTCGGGCATACCTTGAGGATAAGAAAAAAGGGGTAGTTGAAAACCCCAAAGGACCAAAGGAATCTTTGGATCCCGATGAACCCAAAATACCTAAATATGTTATCCGCGGAGGTTCGTTCCTGTGCAATGATGACTACTGTAGTGGCTATAGGGTTTCAAGGAGAATGAAATCCAGTATGGATTCGGGTTTTCCCCATACCGGGTTCAGATGTGTAAAAGATTATAACTAAATATTGCGGCATTGAGTTAGTTTTTTTGAGTTAGTTTAGTTTAATCGGGGGTGGTTTGTAACGAACCACCCTTTTTTTAGGAATTGTACGTATCTCCGTAAAGGTTAATAAAGGGGGCAACGAGATTTCATATTCTACCGCCCAAGATTTGGGGATCTTTTGGCTAGTATTTTAAGAGCGTTGTTTCCTTTACTGGAAAGACAAATAGCCCAAGTTTATTGTTTTATAGCATAAAAAGAAAGATATAGAATGTTGACATCGAAAAATTTATATTGGAGTTTTTTTTATGTATTAAACATATAAGAAGGGGGAAATTAAAAAATACTGTGGGCAACGACTATGTAGATAAGATATAGTATAACTGACCAACCTATCACCAAATCAATTTGTAATAAGGTCGGCACATGTTCTATGCATCAATCATAAATAAATTCAATGATAAAATAGCGAAACTAGAGAATAGCGCACAAGAGCAACTTAAAAAAGCTGATATAGGTATTGGTATTGCGGCTTGGGCTCTGGATATCTTCAAAGAAAGTGTTTCCAAAACCGGTTTTGAATCTATCGAAGAGGAGATTGCGTTTTTCAAGGCTATAAAATGTCAGCCCATGAAATATTTGATTCTCTATACCGAAATCCGATCCTGCGAAGCCCGAATGCCTAAATTAGACCTTAAGCTCCAATTATCCTTTCTAGATAAGCAAACTAAAAAGGTTAACCAGTTTTTTACCAAACATACCGAGTTCATTATATATATGAATCAGGGATATACCCATCTTGATGAATACTATTTCACTAGGAAGAACCAGAATAAAAATGCTATTGTTAAGAGCTATCCATATTATAAAGATTCTATATTCAATACATCCCATGATGAGTTATGGGCAAGAATAAAAGGATTTAATATGTACGCGAACTATATAAAGAAAAAGAAAGAATTTCTTAAAAATTGCGAGGGTGGTAAATCCAGCAAACTCATTTGGACCGGCAGCTATGCTGCATTTGTAGAACTGATATATGGCCTTCAAGAAATGGGAACGATTAATAATGGGAATGAGAAAATCAAGAAAGTTATTGAAGTATTAGGGGATTATTTGCAGGTACCGCGGGGAAACCATTCCAGAACCTATAGCGAGCTCAAAGCTAGAAAGGGTACTCAGGTAAAATTCCTTGAAGAAGCCACAAAAAAATTAAGGCAAAAAATGGCGGATGAAGATGATGTAAAATAGTTGATTTACAGTCCGAACTCGGTTGCGACTCGGTTTTTTTGTCTTCCATAAATTTCATGGCCATTTAGTGACCTGGATAAGCTTGATTCAACACCAAATCACGTCAAATACCATCAAAAGAAACAATTGTTAAAATTTGACCGAACTCGGTTCCGACTCTGATGAATTCTCATCAAAGCCTATCAATTTTGTAGAACGAAAGTCAAATCAATGCAAAGCCGCCATTAAAAAAGCGAAACCTTGGCGGCTTTGTTATTAAAACAAGATCAATGGGCGCAACAATCATTACCACCGAAGACCTTTATGAGTTCAAGATGGAACTCCTGGACGAGATCAAACAACTGATACAGGCACATCATGGCCAGCCTTCAAAAAAATGGCTGAAATCCCCGGAAGTCAGGGAGCTATTGGGAATTTCCCCTGGTACCTTACAAAATCTAAGGATCAATGGAACGATACCCTATACGAAAGTGGGGGGTGTGTTGTACTACGAGTATACTGAGATTATGGAAGTGTTGGAAAAGAACCGGATACACAATAAGTTTTGAAAGAGATCAATTATATCCGGCACTTCAATGCGGTATTGGAGCAATTCTCAAAGGACGGTCGATTGAACCCGACCCATATCAGTTTGTACGTGGCTTTGTTCCAGATTTGGAACAACAACTTTTTTAAAGCGGAATTCTATATCAATCGGGACGAAGTTATGGACTTTTCAAAAATCGGTTCCAAATCCACCTATCACAGGTGTATCAAGCAACTCAGTCATTGGAAATACATTCTCTATACCCCATCCCACAATCCGTTCAAGGGCAGCCGGATCAAGATGTTCGATTTTGGGACAAGTACCGGACAGGTGCTGTACCCAAGCCGTACCAAAAACGGGACAAGTTCCGGACAAGCATCGGTACCTATAAACAAACATATACAAACTATAGAAAACAATAAAAACAGGATCGAACGGCAAAATTTTAAAAATTCAATTTTTCAGGAATTTGAAAGCAACGGCAAACAACCCGGCGGTGTCCCATATACGGACAACCTTAAAACGACCAGGGACAAGGATTACAATGAGCCGTTATGAGACACCCCGCACCGCATATCATTACCGAGGGTGGTTCACAGTACAGATTGGGCACACTTGAAGGTCGTTGCATACAATATGATTTTGAGAAGATACTTGCCTATCTGGATGTCAAGGGAAGGCTGCTCTTCGGCAAAAAGTTCAGGATTTACAAAGAGGACCATGAAATCCTGTATAAACTCTGCAACTATCAGGTCAAAAATTGGGGCACCTGTAAAAAGCTGGGCATTGATCCTAAAAAAGGGATTCTGCTTTCCGGTCCGGTAGGTTGTGGCAAGACCAGTTTGATGAGATTGATACGCTATATTACACCGCACTTTACACCCTACGATTTGATTCCTGCCCGGAATATCTCCTTTGCCTTTAATCATATCGGGTATTCCATCATCGAGCAGTACGGCGATCATCGGTTTTACTGTTTTGATGATTTGGGAGTGGAGCCTATGGGTAGACACTACGGTAAAGACTGCAATGTGATGGGGGAAATTTTGCTCTCACGCCATGAGTTGTATCTCAACCATAGAGTCAAGACCCATGCCACTACCAACCTCAATGCCCAGGAATTGGAGGAGCGCTATGGAAACCGAGTTAGATCGCGGATGCGGGAACTGTTTAATTTAATAGGATTTGATAAAGGGAGTAGGGATAAGAGAAAATAATGATTTTAGAAAATCTAAATATTGCTCCTAAAAAACTATATTAGCTTCTAGTTTGTAAAAAATTAACGTTATGACTTTGCTAGGAGAATATTTAGCCAAAAAATCTATAAAAAAGGCAGAGGTTTCTAGAAAAACAGGATTGAGTCAATCACGTTTGAGTGAACTTACATTAAACAAATCATCCAAATTAAGAGTAGATGAATTATATCTTATTGCTCTGGCAATAGATACAAACCCCTGTGAAGTTATGAATGAGATATGTAAAAATTTAACCTTAAAAAATAATTGATAAGTTGATATGTCCAATATTGTAAATAAGCTTTGGGGTTTTTGCCATACTCTAAGACATGAAGGTGTCGATTATGCTGATTATATAGAAGAATTAACCTATCTACTTTTTCTAAAGATAGCGGAAGAAAGGAGTATTGAAATTCCTGAAAAGCTCAATTGGGTGTCATTAACAACTTCTTCCGATAAAAATTTATTAGAAAATTATAATGTAATCCTTAAAGGGTTGAGTGAGCAACAGGGTATACTTAGAGAGATTTTTAGTGAACCAATTGCTAAGATTCATAATTCGAGTAGCCTCCGAAAACTTTTAAATCTTATAGATGAAGTAAATTGGTCTAATTATGATTTAGATGTCCTTGGTGCTACATTTGAAGGACTGTTGGAAAAAGCAGCTAGCGAGAGCAAAAAGGGGGCAGGGCAGTACTTCACACCGAGACCTCTAATAAGGTCAATTGTTAACGTAATGAAACCTAATCCCTTTGAAACACCAACTTTTAAAGTTTCTGATGTTGCCTGTGGAACCGCAGGGTTCATTACAGAAAGTTATGAGTGGTTTAAGAAAAAACATGATTATCAAGAATTATCAAAAAAACAAAAACAAAAACTACTTAATGAAACCTATTACGGTCAGGAATTAGTAATTAGACCACGCAGGTTAGCAATGATGAATCTATATCTTCACGGATTGAGCCCAAATATTGAATTAGGGGATACCATTTATGAACCAAGACCAGTTGAACTGGTTTCATGTATCCTTACAAACCCTCCTTTTGGTACAAGAGGAGCTGACAATATCCCTGATCGTGATTTTAAAGTTAAGACTACCAATAAACAATTGAATTTGTAGCCTTCCCTAAAAATAGGACAGTTTAAAATTCAGATTTTCTAACTTTAAATTTTAACTGTCACATGAAAAAAAGCAAGTTTACCGAGAGCCAGATCATCAAGGCACTGAAAGAGAACGAACAGGGCCGCAAGGTGGGTGATATATCCCGTGAGATGGGCATTGACACCAGCACATTTTATTATTGGAGGAAGAAGTACGGGGGGATGGAAGTGGCCCATATGAAGCGCTTGAAGGAACTCGAGGAGGAGAACCGCAAGCTCAAGCAGATGTACGCCGATGCCAGCCTTGACATCCGCATGCTCAAGGACGTACTGTCAAAAAAGTTCTAGGGCCTTCCGACAAGAAGCAGCGCGCCAAATACCTCCAGGAGGCCTATTCGGTATGTGTATCGCGTTCCTGTGGGGTACTGGACCTTGCACGGTCGATGTGGTACTACCATGGCAAAAGGGACGACACCGAGGTGGTCGACGCCCTTTCCAGGCTGGCCGAAGAGCTGCCGACAAGGGGATTCGAGGTATATTACAAGCGTTTGCGTCGCGAAGGCCACTACTGGAACAGGAAACGGGTGTTGAGGGTCTACAGGTCCATGAACCTAAAGCTCAGGAGGAAGCACAAGAAGAGGCTTCCCGCAAGGACAAAGAACCCATTGGAGGCCCCGATGGAGCTCAACGAGGTGTGGAGCATGGACTTTATGGCCGATGTCCTGTCCGATGGAAGGAAGATAAGGGTGTTCAATGTCATGGACGATTGCAACCGGGAGGCACTGGCCATGGATGTGGGGCTTAACTATCCGGCGATAAGGGTCGTGGAGACCTTATCACAATTGGAGCAAGAGATAGGCCTGCCAAAGACCATACGCTGCGATAACGGTCCGGAGTTCATATCCAAGGCCCTATCGCAATGGTGCAAGAGCAGACGGGTGGAGCTGCAGTTCATCCAGCCCGGCAAGCCCATGCAGAACGGATATATGGAACGCCTCAACAGGTTTTACAGGGAAGATGTGCTAGATGCCTATTGGTTCAACGACCTGCACCAAGTAAGGACACTGACCCAAAAATGGATGGAGGATTACAATACAAGGCATCCCCATTCATCAATCGGGGATATGCCGCCCAGGGAATACAAGAACCGTTTCGGGGAAGAATTCTTCCCCGAAACGGACAACATTAATGATAATTTTATGAATTTAGCGATGTCCTAAAAGGGGGAAGGCTACATGCGAATGTAAAAGCAATAGTTATTTTTCTTGAAACGGGAATTCCAACGGATGAAGTTTGGATATACGATGGTAGAACAAATATCAAAAGTGTAACTAAAAAAAATAGACCATTAAATAGTTCGCACTTCGAAGAATTCGAAAAGGTTTATGGTACTAACCCCAATGGTAAAGATAGTCGAAAAGAATCTTTGCGTTTTAAGCGGTTTTCAAAAGAAGAAATAATAAAACAAAATTACAGGTTAGATTTCACATGGTTAAAAGAAGAATTAAGTTCTGAAATAACAGAAATTTCAGACCCTCATGAGTTAGCCTTGAATTTGATTGATGAATTGGAAATTATTACAGATAACTTTAAAGAAGTAATTCAACTACTTGATGAAAATGAATAAAAAAATACCTGAGAGTTGGATTTACGTAAAACTTGATGAAGTTATAATATACGGTAAAGGTAAAAAACCAAAGGTTCTCAGAAACAAAAATTTCAAAGATTCAATTCCCTATCTAGATATAAAAGCTATTGAGACTGGTAATATAGATAGATGGGCGGATAAATTCTCATCAAGAATAACATCAAGTGAAGAGTTGGTTTTAGTATGGGATGGATCTAGAAGTGGTTGGGTAGGTCTTAGTAAAGATGGTGCATTAGGTTCAACTTTGGTGGCCATAAAACCAGTTGTCATCAATAAAACCTACTTATTCTATTTTCTTAAGAGTAAGTTTAAATATCTAAATCAAAACACAAAAGGAGTTGGCATACCGCATGTCGATTCTATAGTTTTCTCGAATTTAAAGTTCCCGCTTGCTCCTCTAATTATTCAGAAAAAAATCGCAAAGAGGATAGATTTGCTTTTTACCAAACTAGATAAAAGCAAATCATCTCTTTTAAAAATTACTAATCTAATAGAGGATTTCAAAAATATTGTATTAAACGGCACCTTATCGGGTTCATTAATTTCAGAGGAAGTCGCATATAGCGAATATCATGTTGAGGATTTAATTCATGGTTTGAAATATGGTACTTCTAAAAAATCAGATTATGATAATAAAGGTACTCCAGTTTTAAGAATACCTAACCTGGTAAACTTCGCATTAGATCAATCAGATTTAAAATTTTCCAGTTTGACAGATACTGAGATTAAAAATTATTACTTAAAAGAAGGTGATTTATTATTAATCAGATCTAACGGGAGTTTGAATCTTTTGGGAAGGACCTCTATTGTTTCAAAGGAATTTGAAGGTATGTGTTATGCTGGTTATCTAATCCGAATCAGACCAAAAGCTGATATTATAGATTCAAAATTTTTGAATTATGCCTTCCATTCTAAGTTTGTTAGAGACCAAATAGTTGGAACATCAAGATCCACAAGTGGCGTAAATAATATTAATAGCAAAGAGATTAACAGAATAAAGATTTTAATCCCTCCAATGGGAATTCAGAAAAAATTGGTGACAAAAATTGAAACTTTATTGAAGTCTATAGATAGAGCTTATTCGGAAAGCCTAAAAATTAAGGACAAAGTAGAGCTCTTATATCAGTCAATATTAGATAAGGCATTTTCTGGAGATTTGATAAAAACAAAAGATGTTGAAGGCTTTTCCAAAGATTTGTTAAAACAAATAAAAAGAGAGAAAGAACTTGTTTTAAGTAAAGAAAAAGAGAGAAAAAGACTTATAAATCGTACAAAAAAAGAAAAAAGAAAACTTATGGATATACTAGAAATTTTGCAAGCACATAATTCACGTATGAAAACTAAAGAATTATGGGAAAAATCAAAATATAAGGATGATATTGATGCCTTTTACGCAGCACTTAAGCAAGAAGTCAATCAAAACAAAATAAAAGAAAGTAAAGACAAAGAATATTTGGAAATTGTTTAATGCGTATAGATAGGGTAAAAATAATAGATTATAAGAATCTAAAGGATTTCACAATTAATCTTGATAAATCCAAGATGGAAACGATACTTCTTGGTCAAAATGCTACAGGAAAGTCAAATTTCATTGAAGCTCTTGTCTTGATTTTTAAGCATTTGGATTTAGAATCGAAACCACCTTTTGAATACAAGATAGAGTATGAACTTAGAAATTTCCAGATTAAAGTTGAATGTATTAATAGTAGATATAAATTCCAAGCTAACACAATTTTAAAAGCCAATATACACGGAGAAAAAAAGAAATTGGTTAGCTTAAATTCAATAACTAACAAAGAGTTTTTTGTAAATAAGAACATTTATCTTCCTAAATATGTTTTTACCTATTATTCTGGTGTCAGTAATAAATTAAAGGATCATTTTGATGATCATCAAAAAAGGTTTTACGAAAAATCTATTAAGAAAGGTGTTACAAAAGATGATGTAGAGGATTTAAGACGATTATTTTATGTCCAACTTGTCCATTCCTACTTTGTATTACTTGCTTATTTTTCTTTCGACGACGAAGAAAAATCATCTTCGAAATTCCTTAGTGAGATACTTAATATTAAAGATTTAGAGTCCATTCTGTTTGTTTTAAATAAGCCTCACTGGGGGAAAAAGGGAACTTTTTGGGGAGCAAAAGGACTCGTAAATGAATTTCTTCAGAAGGTATGGGAATACAGTTTAGCTCCAATTTACAACGAAGAGAATATTCCGTTAGACTTTAGAAGAAGCGCTAAAAGAGAATTGTTGTATCTTTTTATAAAAGGAAAAGATGAGCTTAGGGAGATAGCATCGTTTTATAATTCAAATACCGATTTTTTTAAAGCACTTGAAAGCACTTATATTTCGGATTTAATATTTGAAGTAAGAGTTAAAGTAAAGAAACAAGGTGTTAAAGGTGATATAACTTTTAAGGAATTAAGTGAAGGAGAACAACAATTATTAACTGTTCTTGGGCTTTTAAAATTTACAAGAGATGAAGAATCACTAATTCTATTGGATGAACCCGATACTCACTTAAATCCCATCTGGAAATGGAAATATAGAGAATTTTTAAAAGATGTTGTAAATAAGCCAGAAACAACACAAATAATAATGAATACACATGATCCGCTGGTAATTGGAAGTCTGGTAAAAGAAGAGGTTCGTGTATTTAAACGGGATATGGAACTTAAGAAGGTTGTAGCGGCGGAGCCAGAAGTTGACCCAAAAGGGTTGGGTGTTGCTGGTATTTTAACAAGCGAATTATTTGGACTTTCCTCAACATTGGACAAAGAAACTTTAGGGCTACTTAAGCGACGTAATGAACTTATTTCCAAACAAGATACAGAAGAACTATCCGATAACGAAAGAGCTGAATTAAGGGCTTTATTTGAGCATTTAAGCTCTTTGGGAATAAATACTACTGATAGGGATCCACTATACCAAAAATTTATTGTGGCGGTTGGTAAAAGAGAGGAGTTTTTCATCGAAAATCCTACAGAGGAAAATATAAAACGCCAGAATGAAATAGCCATGGATATTCTCAATGAAATAATCTCAGAGGAAGGGGGTAGCGAATGATTCATATCGATTTATTAAATAACCCGCCACCTCAAGATTGGATTGATCGGGCGGATGCAGTAACTCAGCAATTGCTAGAAGCCGAGGATATAGAAACGAGGAATCAAATTATTGATGACAACCAAGCATTATGGGCTGAATTGCGAGAGCATCTTAGTAATATAAGTTACAGAAAATGCTGGTACTCCGAATCTATTAATGACGGAGCCTATTGTCATGTGGACCATTTTCGTCCAAAGAAAAAGGCGATTAATGAAGCTGGAGGAGATGAAGGCGGATATTGGTGGTTAGCTTTTGATTGGAGAAATTATAGGTTTTCAGCCCCTGCTAACAATGTGCCTAAAAGGGACTACTTTCATGTTAACGCTAACAGAGCTCAGAGTATTATCGACCCTATTGAAGCGGAAGATATACTTTTTCTTGACCCAACAGAGATTGATGATCCCCCAAAGTTATCCTACGATATTGAAGGAAAGGTTAACCCTAAATCTGCAGATGAAAATTCAAGAGATTATCTTCAAGCAGAATATACCATAAGGAGACTTAAATTAAACGAAAAATTTATCGAAGCAAGAAAAGATAGATTTCGAAGAGCTTCTTATTTAATTCAAGATATTTCAAGATTGCTAATACTTCAAAATCAGCAATTTGATTTGTTTAGGAGACAAACGATTAAAAATAACATGCAAGAATTAAAACAACTTGCAAATCCAAGTTCTGAATATTCTGCTGCAGTTAAATATTGTTTAAAAAGTAGTGGATTTGAGTGGGCTCTTGAGATAGCAATAGCTGCTTAAAGAGTCAAAGCCTAACAGTATTTTTTGAAGTTTGTATTGACTTAACAAAAAGTCCCTTCATAATCCAGTATTTAATTAATTGAATTCCCATCAAGAACAGTTAATTGTGTAAGTGTCCCTAAAAATATAGCCTTACACCTTACCCATTCTAGGGAAGGCTACAAAGCCTTCAAAAACAGGGAAGCCTTCACATTAAAATCCCAAAACTGGCGTTTTTGAGCATCGGGCGATTCGAAAGTTTTGGAGTTATCAACATAGGCGTTTCAAATTCCCATACCATTTGATGCTAATTTGCATCAATAAAACACATTCATAATCAAATAATATTTTATTTTCAAACATCTGAATGTCAATAATTTATATTGATTTAAACTCTACTTTTCATACAGCAAAATTGCTCTAAAACCAAAAGCAAAACTGTATGAAAAAAACGACACAACTTACCGCTTTTTTAACCCTGATTTCCACCCCATCATTTGCCCAGATCGGGGGCATTGAGGATTCCGTCAACGATGTTTCCGATACCATCAGGGCCATCTTCCCCATCATCCTAGGGGTCATCTTTTTGATCGGCTTCCTCTTTAATGCCGGACATTTTTTTGGTGAGAACGCCGATTTAAAAAAGGGCATTACAAGAGTGCTCGTCTTTGTACTGATTGCAGGAGCCGTAGTAGGCATTTTTACTTACCTCATTGGCATCGTAGTTTAATATGAAAAAGTACGAGGTCTACAGGAACATCCGTAAACGGGCCATCATCATGGGACTGCCCATCTCGCTCTTTGCCCTGATGATGGTCTCGATCATCGGTTCGCTGCTCATCATCATTTTTTCCTTTAGCCTAGCGATTATCCTGTCCGTGTCGGTATTCAACATAACCCTATACGGGGCACTCACCTATATGACCCGACGGCCTCACTTGGTACAGGTACAAAAAACATTCCCAAAGACCATCAGCAATAAAAGACTCAGCTCCATTTATTATGAATAAGATCAATCTTAGAACATATCATCCCATATTGGACATTCAGAACCATACGGTCTTTGCCAGCAACGGCAATGTGGTCTTATGCTACAAGGCGGAACTACCGGAAATCTATTCCCTTTCCGAAGTCGATTTCGCAGAGCTGCACGGAATCTGGTTTCAGGCTTTCAAGTCCCTTCCTACGGGTACTGTCATCCATAAACAGGATGTCTATCAAAAATTGGGATATAATGCCGAGCAGTTCCCTAGCAAAACCTTTTTGGGAAAGGCGACCCATGATTACTTTAAGGGACGGGAACATTTGAACCATCAGAGCTATCTCTTTTTTGTATTGCCTTTGGACAAAACGCTGAAGGCTGCTAAATATATCAACCCCTTTAGAAAGACCGAAAAAGGGCTACATCGCAAACTAGATGTTCAAGTGGCGGGGTTCATCACCGCGGTGAACGATGCCGTTTCCTTTATCAACAACAGTCGCAGGGTGTCCCTGAGACCATTAAAGGAGAATGAAATTCTGGAGCATGCCCATGCCTACTTTAACGGCTTTAACCAAGGTTTCGATACCGATATCCAATTGGACAGAAAACAAATCGAGATCGGTGACCATTTTTTCGATGCCATTGCGGTCAACAACGAGGGCTGTTTCGGTGGTGGGGTACAGAGCAGCAAGACCAATGAAAGGTTCACCTCTGACGATTTCACCTTTCACCAGGGCTTTATTGATGGATTGGGGCTCGATCTGGACGAGAACCATATCGTCAACCAAATCCTCTATCTGGACGACAAACATAAATGGCGAAAACTGTTGGACAAGAAAATAGAGGAGCTCAGTAAGAGTACCAATTTTGGCACCCAGAACAAAGTGGTGCTCAAAAAAATCCAGCATATCGTTGACCGTATCAACGAGGATGACACCTCACGCATAATCAGAGGTCATCTGAACATTATTTTTTGGCATTCGGAAGTCGGCCAATTAAAACGGATAGCCTCACGGATCAATGCGGAGTTCAAGGAACTGGACATCGTTCCCTATTATCCCAGGGGCGAGGAGCGCAAGCATTACTTTCTGAACTCTTATCCCTGTCACGCCACCAATTTTTCCAATGAGGACCTGTACGTGACCGATCTCAAGCATGCCCTTTGTCTCTATATCAACAACTCCAATTATAGGTCGGATACCTCCGGCATCATCTTTAATGACAGGCAGTACAACATCCCTGTGTTGAAGGATGTCTGGGACAAACAAAAAAAACGTATCAAGGCACGGAACTTTGCCATTTTTGCCCCCACGGGCGAGGGGAAATCATTTTTGGCCAATAATATCCTGCGCCAATACTTCGAGATGGATGTCCGGTTGGTCATCATCGACCTGGGTGGTTCCTATGCCAAGTTCGCCAAGCTGTATCCCGACCAACATATCATCCTTCGGTACGAACAGGGGAAGAACCTTGGCATCAATCCCTTTTACATCTCCAAAGAGGCCGACCTGACCCCGGAACGTTTGGAGGATTTGGCTGTTTTCCTTTTGGAACTCCTTGCAGAGAGCAATGTGTCCAAGGCCCGGGAAGTGGCCATGAAAAAGGTGCTGCTGTACTACTATGAAAATATACGCAAGGGACATTCCCTGGCCTCCCTCTATCGATTCGTGGATGACAACAAGGATACCCTTATCAGGGAACTGCGGATCAAGGAAACGCATTTTGGCGTCTACGACTTTTTGCACATCCTCTCGGAATATGTGGAGGGTGGACTCTACAGTTTCCTGTTCAACGTGGGCGAGGACCAGAGCTATAAGATCGAGGACAAACGGCTCATCGTGTTTGAACTGGACGAGGTAAGGGACAACAAGGAAATCCTTTCCGTGATGCTAAAGCTCATCAAATCGGCCATCCAACGTACCATCTGGAGGAACCGTTCGGAAAGGGGCATCATCCTCTTTGATGAGTTCGCCAAGCAATTGAAGTTCGATAATGTGCTGGAAAGTGTGGAGTTCTATTACCAGGCCATTAGAAAGCAGAACGGGGCCATTGGCATCATTTTGCAATCCATCAACCAATTACCCCAGAATTCCACCTCGGCCAGCATCCTTGAAAATACGCAGGTCATCTACAGTCTGCGGAGCGAAAAAGGCTATGACGAACTGCAAAGGCGGTTGAACTTGTCCAGCCATGACCTGGACCAGCTCAAATCCATCCGCAACAACCTGACAGGGGAACGCAAGTACACCGAGATCTTTATCAAGATCGGCAAAGAAAGCAACATCTTCCGTTTGGAAGTGCCCCCAGAGGTCTATGCTGCCTACCTCACCGACGGCCACGAATCCGACCGCATAATGCGGATTTATGAAAGGACGAATGATATGGAGCGGGCCATAAAGGAATTTTTAAACACCCAAAAAAATCAGTAACCCATAAATCCATATACAATGAAAACGAACATCAAAAAGAGAATCAAGAGAACGACCCTAGGGCTTGCATTGGTCTTTGCCCTATCAATGCCCGGCCGTGCCACGGCCCAGGGGATGCCCGTGTACGACAACGTGAACTTTATCAGCTTTATCAAATCGCTGTTGGAATCCGGCAAGCAGACCTCCAACCTGATGAAGACCGTCAAATTTATGAAACAGCAAAAGGAGAACATCGATAAGGTGAACAATGTCATCAAACAGTTAAAAGCGGTAAAGGAACTGGCCAGGAACAACCAACTGCTCTACGAAACGGTACAGAACGATCTTCGGGAGATATTGAACTCTCCCTATATCAAGCCCGAAGAAGTGACCCGCATCTCCGATTCCTTCAATGCCATCATCGAGAACTCCACAGCAGGTCTGGAATATATCGACCAGGTCCTATCCAACAACAACCTAAAGATGACCGATGGGGAACGTGCCGCCATCCTGAAGAGCAAGGAACTGGAATCAAGGGAAATGGTGGCCGAGATCGAGGCCAAGACCCGAAGGTACCGGGAGATTATCGCTTTTAGAAGGATGCAGGATGTCATCAATGAACGGGAAGCAAAATTCTAATAGATGTTGGGGATTGCATTGGGCATAGGATTGGAGTATGTGGACACGGTCTTCCGGACGATAAAGGACAGTGATTTCTCCCGATATACCCTTACGGGGATGAAAGCCCTGGCCGTACTCTTTTTTTTGATCAATATCCTGAAGAAGTACAACGAGGGCGTGGCCACCAACGAAGGTTATACCTGGGGGCTGAAACCCGCAGATCTGGCCCGTAACTTTGCCGTGGTCATTGTGGTCATTTTCTCCACTCAGGTACTCGAAGTCTTCGACGGCATATTGGTGGCCATTGAATCGAGTTATCGAGACACGGCCCCGGCACTCCTCCCGTTACAGCTACAGGACGTGGACCTGGAACGGGAAGTGGGTGCCCTGGAGGCCGCCAAAAAGGCCATGGCACTGTTATACGAGGCTTTGGTGACCCCACTCTATGGATTAAAGATACTGGCCTTTATCATCGGGATGTTCCTGTGGCTGTTGGACATTTTTATCTATCCCCTGTTCCTTGCCGAACGTTTTTTCCTTTTGGGGATCATGCAGGCCTTCTTTCCTTTGGTCATCAGCTTGGCGGTATTCGAACGATTTCGGTCATTGGCCTATACCTTCTTTAAGCTATATGCCGGGGTTTATATGATCGTACCGGCCTTTTTTCTGGTCAATGTGTTCATCAACAATCTGTACACGGAGATCAATACCAACTTTTGGGGCAACCTGTTCGGAACGGATTGGGGCAGCGCATTTTTTGCGCCCGTGCTGCAATTGGGATCCATCGGGTTTATCGTCCTGTTGAAATTCAAGCTATATCGGAAATCCATCTCGTTCACGTTACGCCTCTTTAACGGTGGATAGACCATCATAAAAAACAATCAACTAATGAAGACACCCTTTAAGAACATTTACCAGGTATTGAAACAGAACCGTTTTGTCGTACTGTCCGTGGTGACCGGGGCCACTTTGACGAGCATCACCGCCATAGTTATGATGGTAAAACTATACCGACAGGCGGTTGACTCTGCCTTTGCCATCAGTACCGAAGGCCAAGTGATTCCCTTGAAATTGGTATCGCAGCGCGAAAACCTTATGGTGGAGGCCCAGGCCCATCTGGAACTTTTCCATACCCATTTCTATCATATTGATGCTAGTAATTATGAACGAAACCTCGAAAAGGCCCTGTGGCTGGGCAACTCCTCAGTGGATGCCCTCTATCGGCAGAAAAAGGCCGATGGGGTTTACAATCGGTTGTTGCAATATTCCTTGGTGCAACGTGTATTGTCTATCGATACCAAGATTGATATAAAAAAAGAACCCTATGCGTTTGAGACCAGGACGGTCTTTGAGATCAATCGGGGGCAGGTGACCGATACCTATGAATTGGTGACCACGGGGAAACTGGTCCATGTAGACCGGAACTTTCCCCATAATACCCATGGGTTGTTGATAACGGATTTTTTTGAGAACACCTTACGAAAAATGGAACCAAATGAAGGCCCATAACCTGCCCGACCACAGGCGGGTGGGCATTTTGAAAACATAGATCGATGAAAATAGAAAAGAACAAAATCGTATTCTCGGCCGTGCTGCTCTGCACCCTCCTTTTTCTGATAGGCTATTCGGTAATGGTACTAGGCGATGACGATGTGCCTGCAATGGACGCCAACCAGATTCCCGTACCGGAACTAGAGGGTGGTCAAAAGGAGTACGAGACCAAACTGGAGGCCCTGGACGATATCAAAAAGGAACGGGAGGTTACGGCCCCGTCGATTTATCCGGACCATATGGTGGACGAAAAAGGGTATTTCAATCCCGATTACATGGAATATGAAAAACAACGCATTATTGACAGCATCTACCAAATGGGCCAGTTACGGTATGAGGACCAGCGGTATCAGCATATCGGAAATAGAGCCCAAAGACCTGAACCCTCTCTAGAAAGGGAAAAGGACACCTTAAATGAAATCGATAAAAAGGATAGGGAGGTAGCGGCAAAGGAATTGGAATTGGAACACCAATTGTTCTTCGCTTCTTATCCCATTAAGAATGCAACCCTTGAATCTGGAAATACGGATGCATTTATTTACGTCCGGGTCGATGGTACCCAGACCGTGCGAAAAGATTACCGCTTAAAAATGCGGTTAACAAAGGATGCCATCATTTATGGAAAGTTCTATCCAAGAAATACCCAACTATACGGCTTTGTCAGTTTTAAGCCCCATAGGACCATGGTGGAGATTTCCAACATCGGACACATTCCCGTAAAACTCACGGCCCATGATATGCAGGATGGGGAAGAAGGCATCTATATCGTGAACACCTTTAGGTCGGAGGTCGCCCATGAGGTCATTGGGGATATGGTGGGGGATGTCAATGTTCCGGGCATGCCCGATATATCCGGTATTACCAATACTGGGGCCAAAGGCATCAAAAAGATTTTCCAAAAGAACCACCGAAGTGTCAAGGTCACCATATTGGACAATTACCGGCTCATATTAAAACTGCCAAAATCCACTCCAGCCCAAGTCTTTGGAAAACCAATTGACATCGAAAAAGTATTAAAAGAAAATCTATGACCATGCGAATCTTCATTATAACCCTTGCTATAACATTCAACTCCTTCGCCCTCCAGGCACAGCAATCCATTGACACCCTATATGCCAACGACCAAAAAAATGTGGCCCTGTTTTTTCCCAAACCTATTCGACAAGGAATCACTGGGGCATCCCATTTTGTATTTACTTATAACCGGGAAAAGGAACAGCACTTTGGGCTGTTACAGGCCAAGCCCGGAACGGAGAGTAATCTTCTGGTAGTTACTAATGACGGAAAGGTGTATTCCTATATCCTCAAATATGCCAGGGAACTGCCCATCTTGAACCGTTTCATATGGGAGCATGAAAGTATCGGAAATGGAGTGCCGAACCCGGACCCTACAATGGAAGTCCCAAGGATTGATACTCTTGGTATGCAAAAGAAGGCCTATTTTAAAAGGGCCAGTGAGTACTTATTGAAGTCCGATTACCCACCCTTGGCCACCACAATCAAAAAGAGGATGAAACTGCAATTGGAGAAAATGGCCTATGATGGCAACGAGACCTATTTGGTGGTCAAGGTAAGGAACGCTTCGGGCATCAATTTTGACATCGATTATTGCCATATCTATGTCGTAAACGGCAACAGGACCAAAAAGGCCTCCCATCAAAGGACTGGATTAAGACCTTTGTATGTCCATGATATGCCCGAGAGCATCATGGATGGGCTTTACAAGAGGTTCGTGTTCGTTATGCCCAAGTTTGTTCTGGGCGATAGGGAGCATCTTGAAATCGAGTCGAGGGAACGGAACGGGAGTAGGGTAGTAGTTCTGAGTTCAGATATCCAATCCAATAAATAAAGGTCTAAACAACCTACCTATCACTGAATTTTCCATCATACCGTATCAGGCAACTATTCGTGATTTTGAAATCGCATATTGTCAACCCCCATTTTACGGTCGTAAGTCGTAGTATCGACTTCCATAAAACTTTTGTGAACCCATTTTTTCCATTCCAAATCCGTGGTCGTAAAAACAAGATGTCCAGCTTTATTTTCAAGAGTCTCAAAATTGGTAAGCCGATTAAGTTTCTTGACTGTTTTTTTATCGTTTGACTTTCCTGCTTTCATAAAGTCCAAAACATCTTTTTTGGTTTTTGGTGTACTGCTTTCCTCCCCCTCTTTGCCAATAGCTTCCACGACAACGGACTCCAGTATTTTGTCCCATAAATCCTTAAAAAGTCGGGTGTTATTGTAGATTTCCACGCCGTGTATTTCCCCATTGATGGCGTAGGCATAGCCGAGGGCATCCGGGGTGTCGATCAAATCTTTTAACGCATCGTGATAGGCCTCCTTGGCCTTGCTCAACTCTTCATTTTCCAAAGCCAACTGCAAACTGGTCTCGGAGACTTCATCGGCTACGTTTATGGCATATCCGTTTTTAACGGAAAGCTTTTCATTTAAATGGGTCTTTTGTTCGGAGACCTTGCTCCATACCCTACCTTGGTTTTTGTCGTGTTTGGCCGCTAACTTTAGGTCTTTGGATGACAGCATTTTTGAATTGGAACTAAAGGCTACCACCTCTTCATCGGCCCGTTGTTCCCATCTGCCCTGTTCCACACAAAAGCTTTCCAAAGGAATATTTTGGGCCCTTGGCGGTATAATTACATCGTACGCAATGGTTCTGTCCTGTTTTCCCCCTTTTAAGATATCCCCGGAATGTATGAACACATGATCATCACCGTTGTTGTCTATGGTGAGTTGATTGACGGACCCGGTCTCTTTTACGTCAACTTGCTTTTGGGACATGGCTTCCGACAGCACCTTGTATGGTTTCCCTAAAATGTTCTCCCTTCCCGTTAGGATAAACAAACGCAGGTTTTCAACAGTATGCGGATCGTTGATGGTAATTCCGTCCAAAACAAAAGTTTCATTGGGAATTTCCATAGAAACCAATGGTTTGGGCTCCTTGTTCTTACATGCAAGAATCGACAAAGAAAAGAATAGAGGAAATATTGTTTTTTTCATAGTTTCCATGGTCTTGTTTTTTCCAAATATATGGATGGAAATACCTGGAAATCCAGTTACAATTAGGGAACAATACCCGTCGGGAAGTGAACCGACCTTTTCAATTAGGACAAAGTTGTGGATGCTTTTATCTCGAAACGAATGTTTGGAAGAATGGTCAACAAGGGTTATAAGGTTCCATAGTACTTAAATTCCATGGGCTATAATGGCATACATATTGCATTAAAATGTAAACAATTTTGTTTATATTTGTATATATGACTTCTTATACAGAAAAATATAGGGGGATACACCCTGGTAGGGTCCTTGAAAGGGAATTTAAAAAGCGCTCGCTCAAACAGCGTCCTTTTGCCCTGTCCATAGATGAACACCCCCAGACCCTGAACGCCATTACCAAGGGAAGACGAGGCCTTAATACTGCTCTTGCCCTTAAAATAGAGGAGAAATTAGGGTTGGAGGAGGGGAGCCTTGTTCTTTTACAGGCTTTTTATGATATCAAAAAAGAGAAAGAAGGACAAAGGTCAAGAACACCAAATTTTAAGATTTTACGAAAATCCCTTTTCTGGGATACCGATATCGAAAGTATTGATTGGGACGGGCAATACAAGGCCGTTATCCGTCGTGTCCTTGAGCGGGGCAATGTGGAAGAGCGGGAAGAGATTTCCCGTTTCTATGGAGACGGAAAAGTTACTTTGATCGCCAAATCCATAAATAAAATAGCAACTTCACTTTAAACTGTCCAATGTGCTACATTACAATACGGTAAGCGATTTGCTAAAAGAGAGCCTTGTCAAACTGATGGGCACCAAGGAATTTGAAGGCTTTAGGTTGGTTGGGGGAACCTCCCTGAGCCTGCATTTAGGGCATCGCGAATCGGTGGATATAGACCTTTTTAGTGACAAGCCCTACGGTTCCATTGATTTTAAGGCCATAGATAAGTATCTGGACGGGCAATTCCCTTACGTGGGCGATATTCGGGATTTGTTCCCTGGGATGGGAAAATCCTATCTAATTGGTAACGACAAGGACAATGCCGTAAAGCTGGATGTGTTCCACACGGATGATTTTATAACTCCTGAAATAATCGAGGATGGAATCCGTTTGGCCTCTGTTGAAGAAATCATTGCCATGAAGTTGGATGTGGTACAGCGTGAGGGAAGGAAAAAGGATTTTTGGGACCTGCATGAACTGCTTAATGATTATGGGATAGGGGAGATGTTACAATTGCACAAACAGCGATACCCTTATGGCCATGACAGGGCATTGATTATACATAATTTCACCAATTTTGAAAGGGCAAACGATGACTTTGACCCTGTTTGCCTCTGTGGAAAATACTGGGAGTTTATAAAGGAGGATATCAAAGAGGCCGTTGAAGCATTTGGCAGTGGAAATTCCTGATATGTGGGCCAAGGATCCATCATTTCATGAAGTATTCTTTTCCCTAATAATCATTGCGCCGAATTGAAACCAATTCACTACATTTATAATGTGAAAGCCCATTTTTCACACGACGATGTCCTATAGGATGTCCTGTTGGAGAAATTGAAAATTAAGATTCTGGCATATAGTGGGTTATGATGGGGATTCCATCCCTGCCACCCCGACTTAACTTATTTAAGTAAAATTAAAACACTGTTAATCTTATGATTTTCAGTGTTTTGTGTTTTTAGACATATCGTTTGAATTCATTTAAAACCATATAAAATCATATCAAGCGTGTTCCCATCGGGAGCAAACACTTACAGTTCTTGTTGTAACTTTAAATGACTTTTAGAGCCATTTTTCTTGTGTTTTGACTTTCACAGTATTCACACTCTAAAAGGTTACAACATGCAGAAAAACAATCGTTTAACAATCAATTTCTTTACAAGAAAGCACAAGATGCAATCCGAGAACCGGATTGTCTATTGTAGGATTACCATCGACGGTGAGCGCACCGATTTTAGCATAAATCGGGAAATCAAATCTAATTTATGGGACAATAGCCGTAAAAGGGGCAAGGGATTTTCCAGTTATGTGATTTCCCTTAACAAGTACCTGGACCATATTTATACAGGCCTACATGAGGCCCATAGGCTATTGATGGTGGAAGAGAAGGTAATAACTCCATTAGCCATAAAAGCAAGGTTCTTTGGGGAAGATGATGGAGGCAAAACTTTGAAACAATTGATTGCCTACCACAATGGAACCATGCACACCTCATTGCGCCCCGGAACCAGAAAGAACTACCATATTACCGAACGGTGCATAAATCTCTTTTTAAAGGAGGAATATGGTGTGGAGGATATTAAGCTCAAAAAATTGAATTACCGTTTTATATCCGACTTTGAACAGTATCTAAGAAAGTACAGGCCATCGACAAGAACCAAGTGTACCAATAATGGGGCCATGAAGCACATGGAACGCCTAAAGAAAATGTCAAGGTTGGCGGTAAGAATGGAATGGGTATCAAAGGATCCCTTTGAGAACTATAAACTGCATTTTGTCAAAGCCCAAAGGGAGCATTTGACAAAAAGGGAACTTGGACTCATAGAAGAAACCAGTTTTACAAAACAAGGCGTTGAAAAGACAAAGGATGTATTCCTGTTCTCCTGCTATACAGGCCTATCCTATATAGATGTAAAAGCACTTAGTCCCGACAATGTTATCAAAGGAATAGACGGCAATGATTGGTTGTTTACCACAAGGACGAAGACCGATGAAAGACTCAAAATACCATTGCTACCTCAGGCAAGGGATATCATCAAGAAATATGAAGGATCTTCTGAAAGGAAAATCAACAATATCCTTTTACCTGTTTTCAGCAACCAGAAAGTGAATTTTTATTTGAAGGAGATCAGTAAAGCCTGTGGAATCCATAAAAGGGTCACATTCCATACGGCAAGGCACACTTTTGCAACAACGGTAACCCTATCTAATGGAGTCCCGATAGAAACAGTCTCCAAACTGCTCGGCCATACCAAACTGTCCACTACCCAGATTTATGCAAAGGTATTGGAACATAAAATAGGAGAGGATATGCAGAACCTTATCGGCCAAATGGAACTGCAAAATGATAAGCAAACAACCGGGAAGTAATAAAAATTTCTGCTTAGTGTTAAATTGACGACTGTAATACATTCACATTTACTTCGAGTTAGCAAAAAAAGCCAACATTTTTCAGACAAATGTTTTCTTCCGTTTGATTCCAATTGAAATCAAAATGAATTTAAAAACAATAAAGGTGTTTTAATTTTTGAAGGTTTGGCCATAAAACGGTTTTTAGTGTATATTTTTTACTCATATATACTTTCTTTTTACATAAAACGTTGAAAAAAGGAGAATAACATTACATTTTAAAGATTTATAAACTATACCATTGGATTGATATGCCCTATTCTTTTGATGTGATATGTTGAGCTATTGGGCAGGCTCATAATAACTAAGCTTATGAAGTATTTTATTAAGACCATTATGTTATTGTCATTATCAATATTCCATGGATATGGCCAAGAGATGTTTACAACTAAATTAGTTACAGAATTAAATACTCAGGAAAAATGTCTCTACGAGAATTTTGTCAAGATTATTAAAGCAAACATTGTATTTCCAGAAAAAACTAAATTTTTTCATAAAGTACGTTTCAGTTATGTAGGTCAAAAGGTGATGATAAGATCACATGCTCACGGTAAATCTAAATTAAACGGTGACTATTATTCAGATGTCAT
Organism: Flagellimonas oceani; assembly: GCF_011068285.1. Classification (NCBI taxonomy): domain Bacteria; kingdom Pseudomonadati; phylum Bacteroidota; class Flavobacteriia; order Flavobacteriales; family Flavobacteriaceae; genus Flagellimonas; species Flagellimonas oceani. The sequence goes on from NZ_CP049616.1 coordinate 847,474, forward strand.
TTTGGATTATGGGATTGATATTGAACTTTCAAATGCCCCATTCAGTTGTGAGGAGAAAACATGGAAAGTTGCAAAGACCTATTTTGGTGGAAATATGACCCGTACTGTTGATTCAAATTTTATATTAGAAAACGAAACTGATTTTGAAGAAGTAAACTATGTATTGGAGGAATATGCCGCAGTAAAAGAAAATGGTCTCTGGGGGTTGGTCGATAAAAATGGAAAGTATATTGTTGCGCCGAAATATGAGTACATGAAACGTCATTATCTCGGTGTAATGGTAAAGGAAGATGGGATGTTCTTTTTCTTAAACGGAATTGGTGGAAAGATTACTTATTCAAACAAGTATGCTAAAATATCCAACTCTATGGAGATAGGCAGGGACACATTTGACATCGTTGCAATGAGAGATGGTAATTACGGGTTGCTCAACTATAAACAGGAAGAAATAACCCCATTTATCTATACTAGAATTTATTCTATTGGAAAAGGAATTGTTATAGGGGACAAGAAGGGAAAGGTTACTTTGTTGGATGGGAAGAGTGGCTATGAAGCTTCTAAAATGTATGACAAAATAGAGAATAGATCGTTGTCGTCTTCAATTTTAGTAACAACAAACGAGGGACTTTTAGGATTGATTGCCAAAAGTGGTGAAGAGATTCAATCTCCAAAATATCGAACTATTCGAACCGATGTAAGCGATGATTATTGTGTCTTAGAGTCAACAGGATTAAGTTCAATCTTTATATATGAAACTGGCAGAAAGTCACAGGTCAAAAACAGTTATGATGAAATATCATATTTAAACGGGGTTCTCAGTAAGGTAACAAAAGATGGTTTGGTTGGGGCCATAAATAAAAAGGGAAAATTGATTATTCCGTACTATTATGATGCACTTTCAACTGATCTCCAAAAGAAAGGAGAACCTATTTACGCTTTTAAAAATGATAAGAAGATTGTCTTGGACAATAATGGTAAGTGTGTGGGTAACTGTCCCTAATTTAATCTAAACGCGGTTATATAAAAGCCTAATATGGAAAACGAATTTGCAAGAGTAATGTCTGAACGTACAGATGATGAGTTGATTAAGATAGTGACTAGTGAACGCGAAAACTACCAATCACTAGCTGTTGAAGCCGCTGAAAAAGAAATTGAATTGCGGAACATCAATGAAGAATATTTTCAGCGAATAAAGTCCGAATTAATGACAAATAAAGTCGAATTGGAAAGAGTCGATGTCTACACCGCCTCAAAAACGAAACGATTTATCAACTTTTTGATTGACACATTGATTATTTTTTCGATTGTTTCTTTGTCGGCAATTTTTCTTGGAGATATGATGGAGAATAAGTTTAGATTGATTTTCCGTCTTAGCTTATTTTTTTACTTAGGATATTATGTCCTTATGGAGACCAGGATTCAAAAAACTTTTGGAAAAATGATTACAAACACAAAGGTTGTTGATTTATATGGTCATAAGCCGAATGGCAAACAGATTTTTATTAGGACATTAATTAGGTTATTCCCATTTGATCCAATATCCTTTTTCTTTGAAAGAAAAGGATATAAATTTCATGATTCTCTTTCCAAGACAAAAGTTATTACCGAGACTAAATTAGATTAGGAGAACAAAGCTTCCGTTTTATAATTGTCTTTTCCGTTATGTTCCCATTTCTGTCACAGAGGATACCAAGCCTCATTCATATGTAAAATCTACCTTGGTTGTTGGACAACAAGAAAATGAATAAAATTGAATATATTTATAAAGTGTCTTGGAACACAAATAGTACGGCATTGATTATTTGATTTGACTTTCCAAAAGTCCGTACAAACCAAAGAATATTTATGTGGCAGCTGATTTTCAATCAAGCTGTATTTATTCGGTCCCGCTCGCGGGACAAATGAATAGCAAGAGGGTGATGCGCAAATTGCGCCATCACGGTTGTTTTCGGGTCTTCAACAAGTTGAAAACCAGTCAATTGAAGTGATTTTGGAATACTGTACAAAATCAGGGGCTACAGTAGACTTTTCCAAAATCTACAGTAAACCCTTTGGGAAGCCCTATAAACACTGGAAATTTTTGACGAAAAAATTGACGCAATTTCACTAAAAAACAAAATCGCACCTATGGAAAAGCAAAAAACCAATAATAGAACAAAGAAAGGAAGCGGTGGTTATTCCAATATCACCGTAAAGAAGGAAACGGCCACACGTTTTCGCAGTTATTCCAAAAGGTTCAACAAGTCCCATAGCGAAGTGTTGGATGGAATGATGCAATACTTCAAGGAGAACAACCTTGACCCTTTTGGTGAGGGAACAAAGATCATCCTTGACAGTATCAAAAAATTGGAGCGTCAGATGATGAAGAAATTTGATAGGCTCATCGCCATTATCAAGAACATGGAAAAGACCAGTATCCGGCCCACCTATGAAATGGTGCTCATCCTTTATGAGGCCTATGTAAAGGATGGGAAGAGACCCAAACCTGAACCCGTCAAGATACAGAAAGAGCGAAAGGATTTTTTGGAGCCAAGGAATACCGTTCCAAAAGTTGAGCACAATAGAATGCTGCAAGAATTCAATGAATATAAAAAACGCTGCAATGAAATCCTCAACAACGTTGAAAAGGTGGAGCCGATGATGGGAAAGCCCTATCTAAAAATCAATATGAGCATCGGGGATTTTGAAAGTATTAAACATCAATTAAGATAACAGTCATGTACCTCACCATCTCAGCACAGAAAATGGGCAGTACCTATAACTCCAGTGTGGGGAACTATGTGGACTATCTGGAAAAGGAAAACGAGGACAGATTGCCCGAACAAAGGGAGGAATTCTTTGACCAAGAGAACGACAGCGTAAGCCCTCAAACGGTCATCGATGAAATAGATGCCAATACGGCCAAACTGAGGCAGAAAGACCCCAAGTTCTATTCCTTAGTGGTAAGTCCCAACCAAAGGGAACTCAAGGCCATTGGCAATGACCCAAACCTGCTAAGGGAATACACAAGGAAGCTCATGGAGGACTATGCCAAGAGCTTCCATCGTAACCAAGAGGTCAAGGCCGAGAACCTGAAATATTACGCCAAGATCGAGCATGAACGTACCTATCGGGGATTTGACAAACAGGTACAGGAAAATGCACCTTACCGGGGAGAAATTGCAAGGCTCAGGAACGAGATACGGAAAGTGGAACGGGGCGAGTCCATCGGGAATGTCAAAGCCCTTGAAAAAAGGATCAAAGAGCAGGAAAGATTGGCCCCGCACAAACAGAACGGGCAACTGGTGGCCGCAGGGATGAATAAAGAAGGGCCACAGACCCATATCCATATTATCGTGAGCAGAAGGGACGTGACGAACACCTATACGCTTTCCCCATTGGCCAAGCACAAGGCATCCGAAGTGAAACTGAACGGAAAGACGGTCAAGAGGGGATTTGATCGGGACAGTTTTTACCAAGCAGCCGAAAAGACCTTTGATAGGACAACAGGGTTTAAGCGAAACTATGTGGAATCCTATGTTGGTAGAAAGGCCCATGCCAAAGAACCGGGGAAGTTCTTTGCCAAGGTAATGGGACTGCCCACCAAGGAAAAGGACATGGCCTTTAAACTTCTTAAAACGATGGGTGTCAAAGCACCAAGTATACCGACCAATAAAGTGCAAATGGCGGCCAAGATCATCAAAGCTCTTGGAAGGGGTGTTGATAAGGCCAGGGGAGCGGGAGAGGACATGGGCTACTGAAATCCAAGAAGTAGGTTGCGCCCTACCGGGTTTTTGCTTTACGCTTATCTACCCGAACACTACAAAAACCCGACAGGATCCATGCGCAAAAGTTGGGGGTAAGATTTGGGGTGCTTGCAGCACTTCTCTGCGTTCCGTTTGCCCTTTATTTAGATTGAAATTATTGCAGCGATTTCTGCTGAATCTAGTTCCATATTAGGCCCTCTGTATTTAGAGAATCTAACAAAGGTTTTGAAATCCCAATTTCCATACGCATCCTGACGTTCACATCATCTTGATAAAGTGAATCATTTAAGTATAATGCCATTAAGTAATCCACGTAAATATTGTTCACGTTTTGTGAATCGTCAACTTCTTCAATGGTTTTTAGTAAAAGTGAATCGCTGATATTTGCGGCCGTATTGATTTTGGCAATCTTAAATTCATTGGTAATCTGTAGGCTTGGCGGAATTTGTTCAAGAGAGAGCAGTGCCAGTTCAAAATCGCCACTGTCTATTGCATTGCGATAGTTCACCAGTGCCCTATTTGCTTCATGCCGTTTTGGGGAGAAGGCTGTGTATTTTGTGTTCAATAGCACCACATCCCGCATGCTTTTACTAAACCATTGATCATCTTTATAGCTATATATGTCGGTCAGATATGGTTTCCCTTCATGGAAATCAACCCTGTACCGCGTTAAATGATAATATCCATCCTCGATAAGAATATAAGTTATTTCTGCATAGGTGTCTATGATGTTGGTTTTGATATGCTTCAAAGTGGCACCTGAATGTTTGACCCTGTTGATCAAGTCCAAATTGTGGTTTTCAACATTTCCCTTTACCGTAGTTTCATATACATGGTTAAATACCCCGTGACCTATATTGCCCAATTTTCCAATTCTCTGTTTGAATAGGGTATGGTTCCAAGCTTTTTTAATGAAATCGAATTCAAAATTTTTAAGGGCACTGTTCAAGTTTCCAACAAATTGATGGACTTCCTTTATTTGTTCCTTTGTCAAGTTTTGTTCTTTTCCAGAATCATTACATGACAGAAACAACGTGGTAAAAAGCAGTGATATCGATATAAATTTCTTGATTTTTAAAAGGATTTGGAGAGTTGTTTTTCTATCGTTTATTTGAACTTTATTTCTATTACGGCTTGTACTTATTTTCATTCCAAACAGCCTCACGATTAATATATCCCTCGAAAAAAATATCTAAGGAAGTATCATCATTAATCAAATCTTCCAAACTTGGTAATTCATTTTGTTTCAAGAATGAACTATTTCCTGCTTCGTTAACAATAGTTAAAGTATCATTTTTGATAGATACAGTACCCATGAGCTTGGCAGAATCACCATTGTCCTTTCCGAAATATAATTTTGAATTTGTGATATAATATTCGTTGGTTGAAATTGTCTCTGAAGTAGGATTAAAATAATAAACGCTTGTATCATCAATATAAAATTCCGTATAAGCTTCGTTAATATCTCCCAGATATTCTGGAAACCAATTTCCCTGTATGTTGGAACTATTAGTAGATTGAGAATTACACGAAACTGACTGAAAAATAACAATAAGACAAACGGCCATTTGTAAAGATTTCTTGAACTTCATATTATCGTTTATTTGGACTTTTATTTCTTAAGTACTTCTTTCCACATTTCTGATTCCGCAAACTCTTTTATCGTTTGATTTCGCTTTTCCAGTAGTTTCTTCATGTATTTTTCCAAAAACAAGCTATCAGCAAGGTTTCCCAAAAAGCCTAATGGTGACTTATATTCAAAATAATCAATCATCAAGGTACCGAAATCAGATTTTGTAAAATAATGCTGATGCCTAAAACTTTTAAAGGCCCCTTTTTCCATTTCATCTACAAAGTATTCTGGTCTTTCAAATTCAACAATTTTAGAAGTCAGGGTTTGATAGAATCCAAAATGTTTAGCTCGCCACGTTACCCATTCACCCTTGCCAATGAGACCGAAAGTTTTGCCTTTTATTGCTTCTTCTTTTGTCTGTTCGGTTGAAATTTTATGCAAATCAATGCTTCTGGATAAATCAAAAACGATTTCTATATCGGCTTTAATTTCAGTTTTCAATTCAATCTTCGGCATTGTTCATTTAAGTTTAGAGTTACTTGGGCCTTATACTCTCTATACTGTATTCAAAACGCAAAACCCTTAAATTCCATAAAGTTAGCGTTTGTATAGCAGTTATTTTTCCATTCTCGCCAGTTACTACCAGTTTATCTTTAAATGATTTGATGAATTTTGCCCATAGTTCTCCTTTTGAGTCTTCTAACAAAAAGTAAAATCCACTATCGCCAATTTGTCTTCCCGATGACTCCAAGATTAGGTCGCCATTCTCACCGACTCTGGGAGTTAAAATGACTGTTGCACTTCCATTTGGTAAAGGAAAAATTGCCTTTATACACGCCTGACCCGAAGGGAGGGTACAAGTTTCATATACTCCTGAATATACTACTTGCCCAGTTGTCTTAAATGATCTGAGCCAGATTGTCCGTTTTAGTTCATTCGTTTTTTTATCAAGCAAATGGATTATTTCGCTTTTCAATCCTTTAGAATCCGCAATGTTTTCAATAGGAACATTTAATTGCTCTATTCTTTTACTGAAAATTATTCTAAGTAAAACACCAAAAACCTTAAAGAATGGATTCCACTTGACTTTTAATTGAAGGTCATAATTGGATGTGTTTTCATAAAAATCAATTACACTTTGGGACAGGGTTGCCAATTCGTTTTCAGGTATATTTAGTTGGTCTATTGATTGGATCAATCCCCTTGCTTCTGTTTGGTCATCAATAACCAAATTTTTACTTTCCGCTAATTGACTGATGAATTTGAGACCAATACCATTTGTCCCACCAAAAGGGCCGAGTAGCCATTGGTGATTTATTCTGTCAATTCTATGGCCAAAAAGAATGACCCATTGCTGTGTGATCCAATCTTGAAAAGTTTGTTTTTTATGCGGTGTTCCCATTTACCCTAAAATTCTTTAAGTTTTGGGAATATAATTCGATTGGCCCTTCCAAGTACCAAATTCGGCAATAGGTTTGAACCTTAAAGTCGTGAATTCAAAGTGAAAGTCTTTGCGTTCTCTTTCTTTCATTGCAGCATTGTGTCTTTTTGGTTTTTCCACAGCACTATGTCCATGAACCATGTCGGTCATTTCTTTCTCGGTTTTCCAAATTGAAAAAGTTGAAACAGTATTTGGAAACTTCACTGATGCTAAAGAAAGGGTAGTCCCTGGATGGTCTCTTACCAGTTTTTCCACAGGCCTTCCCCAATGAATAAACCGCGGTACGGCAAAAGGCTTCATTCTGGCTATGGTCACGGCAACTACGGGAGAATTTGGGCTTTCCAATTTATCTTTATGCTGCGGGATTTTGAATCCACTGAATTTTCCCCATTCCCTTATAAAAGTCAATCGTACATGCCAACCTTTAGCCAATATTTTTCCAAAACTGGTTTGTTCCAAATAGTTTTGAAGTGCAATTTCATTTTCCCATTGTGCAAAAACCGCTACTTGTCCTATTAAAACTCTGGAGGTTGAAATGATGGGAGAACCTAAGGTCATCACGGTCATATATTCGGAGTGAATCAGTCCTTTGGTGTTTTTGGAAATAGGAGTGGAGAATATGCCTCTTATCGCTTCAAAAAAGGGAATCTCGGCTAAATGATAAGAGAATATACTCACTTTTTATTGGATTAAAAATTGTATCGTTTATTTGAACTTTAGTTACCCTTTATTCGTTCTTGCATGATTCCCTCAATTCTAAATCCGTAATCAATTGCATTGACCAAAAGCTATTATTTTTTAAAGCTACTTCATCAGCATTCGTCAAATCAGTCTTCAACCTTTCAAACTGTTCATCCGTAAAGTTTGAATTAAAATAAGCATCCGCTCCATTTTTTTCTTGTAAACTAATTACAAAATCACGATACGCCAGTAAACATTTTGCCATGGAATAAACATTAGAATTGAATAGATTTGGGTTAAAGGAATTCTCATGGTCCAAAAATTCAATTTGGTCATTTTCCTTGGTATTTATAACAATAGGGTCTCCATCGTTGCAGGAACCAATAACGATGTATTCATTAAAATTCGGTTCTAAAATGTCGTAAACCTTCGTAAGCCTTTGGACACTTTCATATACATTGTCAGATTCTTTCGAAAATGAAAGAAATGGAGCTGCACTGTCTGGAAAACCTGATTTCACAAAAAAGTCAATTGAACTTTGCGACAAACCTAATCCAGAGAGATATTTCAAGCTAATTGGGTTTAGATTATCATCTACCAAAGTCCAAGCTTTTTTAAAATTCTCAGGAATCATTTATACCAATGTATTGTTGTATGTTATCGTTTATTTGAACTTTAATAAAGGGCCATTATTGATTAAATTCCAGTCAAATTTTTTCACCTTTAGGTTATCATTAATTTTTAAATGTTGCTCTTTATACAGGTCATCCAAAGTATAAATGGAAAACTTTTGTCCATCTCCAGTCTGCCCAACAATATTATGTACCGTCTTTTTGTCGGAATAAGAGTAATAATCGAGCCTACCAGATTTGAAAACGCCCCAACTATCTTCAATGTCATTACAAAAATGTTGTGTCAATATACTGAAATCATTAAAAGTTATTTGATTTGGACATTGAACAGTGATAGGGTCGGTGTTTTTTATCTGGAAGTTCTCTATATTCAGTTTCCCATCACAAAAGTCCAGAAAGTCTTTGAGCAATAACTCTACATTCTTTTGGGATGTCTTTGCAATAATATATTTGTCACCCATTGAAAAATCAAAAGGCAATATTTCAGTGTGAGAGTATTTTTCAAGACCATCACTACCATCATATTTTTCAATGATGTCCCATCCAAACGTCTTTTCCAATGCGTATCCAATAAACCAGATTGGACTTAGAAGCCAGGTTAATGGATGAAATAGTTGTGGTTTACACATATTAACCAATCCAAGGACAATCTCTTTGAAGTCTTTTACCAGTGTATAGACAAGTCCTATTGATAAAAGGATAAAAACTGCAACAAGAAGGTATATGATTATCTCCAAGCTATCTTAATTGAACTTTGTGTTAATTAGGCCTAGACCTCAATAAATTGAAACCGTAGTCAGGCAAAGTCTTTTTTCTATTTTTCTTTTTTCGGTTTCGTTTCATTTTTCTAATATCACGTTTCTCAAGACGTAATGCTTTTTTATCTCTTTTTTGTTTGTCATTTTGGGTCAGAAAATGAATCGCAAGAACGATTTGAACTTTTCTGTCTCCCAAATGCCAATTTTGGGGATGTTCTATGATATTCCAGACCAGAAAATTCCCAGATTCAAAAGACCCAACCTTTTCTAGTTTTTCCGCATAACTTTCTAAATAAGGATTAGATTCCCCGACTTTCTTTAAGAACGTGATGAAATTTTCATTTTGACTGAAACATATACTTTTATATTCATACTTCGGTTCAATTGTTCTCCATGTCTTGCAAAGGCCCCAGATTCTTTGAAAGGTTGAATCGGATATTTTTGAGTATAATTTTTTATGCTTCCTCCAACTTATTTTGTCTTGTATATAAGTTTGTTTCCAATCTGCTATGTCTGCTAAAGATTCTTTGATACAACTCTCGAACTTTGTGCTATCTGCAATCCCGCATAATTCGGTCTGAAAAAATTCGGCAATCAGATTTAAGTCCTCAATCTCTGACTTTGTGAAGAAATCATTCAAATCAGTTCGCTCTTGTTGCCCGAATGTTAAAAGGGAGAAGTTTATGAGAATGAATAGAGTTAATTTTTTTGGCATAATAAGGTGCCTAACTTATTTATATGGGTTAAAATACTGTAGACACCCCGATATTTGGGGCAGGTATTCTACAAAACTAACATGATTATCAAGCCGCTTTCTTAAATTGGTCAATGGTTTCTATAAGGCTATTCAATGAGGACTTAATTTGATCGGACTCACTTTTCTTCAGCATTGATTCAGATTTTTGTTTCATTTCACTATAATCCGAATCAGGATATAATTTTAATAACTGAGCAAAGTATTTGTCAATACCTTCGGCCAATATGCCTTTACCTTCTTCCGTAAATGTATCTTCATGGTCTATCAAGTCCAAATAGATCAGATAATTTCTTATTAGCGTTTTTACATTTGATTCTACTTTGTTCGTAACCCTAATTGAATTGGGATCGTCAGCACTTTCCAATATATAATCGTTTCCCAATTTGAAATATTTTAGTTGGAGTGCTAATCCAAAATGCCATACAGCAAGAAACTCTTTTTCATATGGGTATTGGTCTTTTCTATCAGTGACGCTATAGATGTCACTCATTTCTTGCCATTGTTTAAAGAACTTTTCGGCAATTTGGTTTTTATACTTTAAACCTAACTCTTGATCATCCAAAACGACAATAAAATTTTGTTGATCAGTTAACTTTTCTACAATAGGTTTAGTTTGAGGATTATCAAAAGTTGGAAGTTTTTCATCTTCATCATAAGCGTAATTTAATTCAAATACAACTTCCTTATAATCGTTTTCATCCCAATATCTTTTTTCAAGCGGGAATTCATGTTTTTCTTTTGTTTTACAACTGGTAAGCACAACGCATAATAGGGTCAGCAGGGTAAATTTAATTTTTGGCATCAAACTGAATTTTTGGTTTTTTATAATTGGTCAGTAAATCTAATAAACTGTCTATTTCTTTCTCGTATTTTTTTTGTTCACTAAGTACATAGCTGTGAAAAGTATTATAGTCGTATTCCTTTTGATACTTTCTTTCATCCAATTTGGCTTGCTTGAGGATTTCGTTGATACTTTTTTTATCAAAACTAGGTAGTTCGGATATTTTTTTCTTTGCTTTTCTAGAAAAAAGTTCCGCTATTTTAATATGGTACTTTTCATGGGTCAATAGCTCTTTGCTATTAGTATTTTGGTTGTAAACGAAAGAACGGGAGGGGTAAAACAATGATTGGACGGTTACAGAATTGTTTTCGAATTTGCTGTCTATTGATACGACCACATAAGCGAATTGTTCATTTCCGTACAATGATTTCTTGAAAAATTCCAACCCTCTAAAGTTTTCAAATGTAATTTGATCATATTGATCAAAAGTCAACGGCTTCTCATAATTCAAATAATTGGTATGGCTTAAAATTGCAAACCCTATGATAAGCGTAAAAAGAATCACAAGACTGTATTTTACAATTTTCAGAAATTTTTTCAGGGGTACTAAGTTTCCCCTTTTTCTTTCTTTTAATACGACTCCGAGTTGGTAAAATAGTGGTGAAAAGTATACAAATAGTATCAGTATGACTATAAGGTTATCACTCATAAAAGACCATGTGATTAAAGATTTTCAACACTCATTTGGGAATTATTCCATTAGTTTTTTACTTTTCCTATTCTCTCTTTTGAGGCGTTTGGACTTTTGTTTGTCCGTTTCTATGACAAAAGTAATTGGCAATGAAAACCGGGGTTCTTCTTCCTTGGGTTTAAAGTTTTCTGGTACAATTCTCAGGAGTGTTTTCTAAAATTCGGATAGCTTCTTTTTCTAGAATAGGGTGAGGGCCGCGGGCCTTAATATTGATAATTTTTCCATCCTTGTTGATGGTGAATATTGTCCAAACGAGTAATTCATCTCCTTCTTTATAACCAAGAGCTTTTACGATACTGTCAAAATTGGAACTTTCAGACTTTTCAGATACTTTTTGTTGAAGTGGTTTTTTGTCTACTTGCGCATTTGTCTTGAAAAATATGAGAACCAATGCAAGTGCAAATAGGTTTTTCATGTGAGTTGATTTATGGTTATTTCTTTACTTTTCTATGAGTGGTAAAAGTTATCTAATTGCACTTTCTAACAAAATACTAATGGTTTAAAAGTAAGAATTTTCAGGTAAGCTGATTTCCATTTAAATACTTGCCCATAGAAAGATGAACAACGGCAAATAATTATCTGGAAATATGAAAAGGTTACGACGCAATATTATCTGCTGATTATTTAAGTCCCTTTTTGAAGAAATTTTTATTAAATTCAACCTGCAAAACATCCATAAGTTTTGCCTATGAATGTGCTGTTTTATAGACAGTTTAGAGTTCGGTTAATCAGTATTAGAACACAGGATAAAGTGTTGACTGTAAGGTGGTTGAAAATGCTACTTTCTTCCAGTCATCCCTAATTAGAGAAATTGGAAAAACAGATGCTTCTTATTAGAGATTAACATTTATTACTTGGCTAGTAATCTATATCCAAAACCCGGACCATCACATGGAAGGTAACCTCCATTGAATATTTCCTTTTTGTTCAAAATAGAAATATGCTCTTTAAGCGAGCTACCACAGTTTTGAATCAAATAACTTTCTTCTTCATACTCAAATTCATAATACTTAGAGTCTTCTGATTGAATCAAAGTATAACTGCCCGTTGCAATACTGGTGCTATCGAGGTATACCCTTCTTTTGACAAAGTGATTGTCAGAATAAAGCTCAATGAATTCATTGAAATCCAAGTCCTTCTTCTCGATGATTTTTCCCGACATACCTGCATTGATATACTGAAGTTCAAAAAGGTTGTTACCTTGAAGGTCAATTTCTTCATCTGTGCTGTCACAAGACTGATTGGTCATTAAGAAAATCATTGAAAGGAATATGGCAAGCTTTTTCATGCTATAAGGAATTGAATTATCTATTAGATACATTGAACCTTAATTCGTTGCTTATCAAAAAAATACCTAAATTAGGGGTGTAAAACTCCCATAAGTTTTGCCTCTGGATGTTCCGATTTGAACACGGTTCAGGGTTCGGTTAACTGGTCTCGGTTAACGATGTAAAATAATTAAAATCAACTATTTACGTTTAAAGGGATGGGCCTGCCATTCCGACTTTATCAAATGTAAAACTGGCAATACCAGTATTGCCAGTTCTTTCAATCTGTCCGTAAATGATTCTGTTTACTCTTATTAAATAGCCAATTAGTGTGCTAAAATGTATTATTTGACTCGATAAGGCAATGAAAGATTTCCGCTGGCCACCGAATAAACTTGATAAACACCAAGCATGGGCTTATTGGTGCCGGCATTGCCGGAATGATTTGAAGATGCCAGATCTCCGGTATTGACTTCCATATAGCACGCCACCGCATCAAACTTGAAATCGGTTTTAAAGCTCACCCTGTATTCCGGAACGATTACCTTGATAGTATTTCCCGTTGTCACCACATTAAACCCCGGACTGTCCATATACATTGGCATTCCCGGGTTGTTCGCAGGCAGCTTTACCGATGTATCGTTCTTATCATATTGTTTTACCGACAGTTTCCCTGCCACCCTGTCATCTTCCACCAATACCACCCAATGGGGATGCCAAATGATGCCATCGTTGTTGTAATCCCTATCCGCATCCTCATCCCACATTGGGGTGTCATCAAAATCGGGATGGGAGGTCAACGCCATGGCCACAATCCCCTCCGTATCGCTAAATCCAACATCTTGCGGCTTTAAGGTGGTGGGGAAAACGTATCCCAAAACAGGTGCCCCGTTCAATTGACCGACAGGTTTCGGGGTTGTGTCCCCTGCCTTACCCTTTACCTTGATTTCCCATACTAGGATTCCCAAATCCTTGTTTCGGATGACTTTGGTGGATTCAATCTGAAGGTTTTTGTTTTCATAACATTTGCCACAAAATGACATTGCAGCTGGTCCAACCAAAACCATCAGTGCTAAAAGAAAGCATTTTTTCATGATTAAAGTTTTTAATGTTTCAAAGGGAAGACCATTTTTAGACCAAATCACAACTTGTTGGTATTGAGAATCTTGTGAGAATATCAGACGATGAACTATATCTTTAAATCGCTAATTATTCATATAGCGTTAATTTCTGGCTTTTCCAAACCCCTTTATACCGAAGCCCTTATCCTGTGAAAAATGGAATGTTTTTTGCCCCGCCGATTTATGTAGAAAAATTTTGAACAACACATCTAAAATCAATCTTTCATGAAGAAATTGAGTCCAATTGGTCTGGAAATAGACAAGTCCAAAGAAATTGCGTTCCACCTGAACCGTTTATTGGCGCACTATCAAGTATATTACATGAATACCCGAGGGTTTCACTGGAACATCAAGGGCAATAAATTTTTTGAGCTGCACGCAAAATTTGAGGAACTCTACACTATTGCCCTCACCAATATTGATGAAGTAGCGGAGCGAATCCTTACGCTCGGGGAAGTGCCCATGCATAGTTATTCCCAGTATTTGGAGGTTTCTGAAATACCTGAACGCAACAACATTTCCGATGGGGATGAAGCCGTCAGCCTTATTGTGCAGGGAACCAAAACCTTATTGAAAATTGAACGCAAACTACTGGAGCTTGCCAGCGAGACAGGTGATGAGGGAACCAGTGCCCTGATGAGCGATTACATTCGCGAACAGGAAAAAACGGTTTGGATGTATTCCTCTTTTCTGGGCAAATCAGATAGAAACTAGAGTTGTTTGTGCAATTGCTTTGGCGAAATAGCACAAATCTGTTCAAAAATTGACGAAATATGACCAAACAGGTAAAGTCAAAATCAATGCGAGTAAGTTTTTTATTTAAATTTAATCGGTTCTTTAGCGGATTGTCATGAAGAAACAAATACTCATTGTTGAGGATGAATTCATTGTGGCCAATGATTTGTCCAACATTCTTCGAAATGCAGGGTATGAGGTAGCCGGAATAGTGGATTCCTATGGGCTGGCCATGAAGAAGATTTCTGCAAGCAAACCCTATTTGGCCTTGCTGGATATTCGCTTGAAAGGGGAATTGACGGGTATCGATTTGGCCAAACAGTTGATAAAACAGAATATCCCCTTCATTTTTATATCCGCCAACTCCAATAGGGCCATTTTGGAAGAAGTCAAACCCACAAAACCCTATGGATTTCTGGTAAAGCCCTTTAGGGCCAAGGATGTGTTGGTGGCTTTGGAAATTGCATTCTATCATCATGAGCATTCCAAGAACATGGGCAAAATCTTGGAGCAGAACCTCGTTGATGGGATCAATACGCTCCAGCAGGGATTCGATGCCACAAAAGGCATTTGCACAGAATTCACCCAAGTTTTCAGGCCCTATATTTCATTTGACTATTTGGAACTGACGCCCAATCCAACGTATTTTGGGCAGCATCCCTTTGGGTGCTTCAGGTTGGGACTGAATGAATACCAATCCATCGGGTTCGACCAACTATCCTCCATCACTTCAATGCGCAAGGAAGTACTGAACGAAAAGTTTCTTCAATCAACATACGAGAAGGTCCCCACAATTTTGGATACCGAAGAATTGACAGCTTCATTCGGTCAGAATCCATTCAAGGAATTGATTGTCAACGCATTCAAATTGAAATCCCAAATGTCGATTCCCATTCCATTTTCAGGGGAGCTGTTGCACTTGAATTTTTTCCACAAACAAAATAATATCTATAGCAACAATGATATTGAGGTGTTGGTTAAACTGACGCCCCAAATTGGTGAGGTCCTTGCCAAATGTTTAGGGGCCAAACAAATCGAAAATCAAAGTGCAAAGGTTACCAAACCATCTCCGGGCAAGACACTGGATTCGCCCAAAAGTTTTGAGGGTATTGTTGGAAACAGCCCGCAGTTGTTGACTGTTTTTGATCTTATTCGCAAAGTGGCCCCTATGGAAACCAGCGTGCTTATATTGGGCGAAAGTGGAACCGGAAAGGAATTGATAGCCCGGGCCATCCACAGCCTTTCACAAAGGAAGGATTATCCTCTTGTTACCATAAATTGTGGTGCACTGCCGGAGAATTTGATAGAATCCATCCTTTTTGGCCATGAGAAAGGCGCTTTTACGGGGGCGTTGGACACAAAAATTGGAAAGTTTGAACAAGCCAATGGGGGTACCATTTTTTTGGATGAAATAGGGGAAATGCCCCTGAACCTGCAGGTGCGACTGCTGCGGGTGCTCCAAGAAAAGGCCATTGAAAAGGTGGGCGCTACCAAACCCCAAAAACTCGATATCAGAATCATCGCCGCAACCAATAAAAACCTCGACAAGGAAGTGGAAGAGGGGCGGTTTAGGCTTGACCTTTATTATAGATTGAACGTTTTCCCCATCCTTTTGGCCCCTTTGCGGGAGAGAAAACAGGATATTCCATTGTTGGCACGGCACTTTGTGGATAAATTTTGCACGTCACAGGGAAAGGAACCCATGGAAATCGACGAATATGGACTGAAGAGTTTATTAGAATATGATTGGCCGGGCAATATAAGGGAACTGGAAAACTGCATTGAAAAGAGTATCCTGCTCGCAGACGGGGATACCATTGGGGACGTTCACTTGCCTTTTAACAAATCCGGTCAGCAGTCAAAGAGTTGGGATTTGGAAAGAGTACGGTCCATCAGCGAGCTTGAACGGGACTACATCATACACATCCTAAGAAAATGCAAGGGCAAGGTGTTTGGAAAGAACGGAGCCGCGGAATTGTTAAAAATCCCTACATCGACCTTAAACTCCAAGATGCGCAAATTGGGGATTGATAAAAAAGAAATCAACATGTGATTTCAAGGCTTTATTATGTGCAATATCTTCCTGAATTTATCGTGATACGATCCTCGCATCAACGCATACAGATACATATCCACATGGGTCAAAGATGCCCCCTTTTGATTTTTTACCCCAAACCAGTTCCGTACTTTTTGCAAATTGTAAGGGAACGGCCTTAGCAACCACCTCCACCTAATAAATGCCTTAGATCACTTTTTAAGCATTTAGATAAAAGGAAAGAAAACCTTCATATTTAGACAATCCATCCCTTTTTTGGCGAAATACCACAAAAAGAACACATCCAGGCAATCCGTAAAATACTGAAAAACAAATAGTTGACGGTTTGGCTTTTTAATTGTCCGACGTTCCGTATTAACCAAAACTAGAGTACAATGAAAGCAAAAATTTTTATCGCACTGGCAATTCTAATGACCCATTCAGGATTTGCCCAAAAGCCTAGCCCCGAACTTTTAGATCCCACAAACCACACTTTGGTGTTGATAGACCATGAAAGCCAAATGGCATTTGCCGTTCGGAACATTACCATTGATGAACTCAGGAACAACACCGCAATGGTGGCCGGGGCCTCAAAAATATTCAAGGTGCCCACGGTGGTCACCACTGTTGCCGAAGAATCCTTTAGTGGCCCCGTGTTTCCCGAAATTGAATCCTTCTATCCCAAAGCCACCTCCAATTTTATTGACAGGACCACCATGAATGCCTGGGAAGATGCCAATGCATACAAAGCCATTACAGGCAAGGGCAAGAAGAAAATAGTGCTTGCGGGCCTGTGGACCAGCGTATGTATCGTTGGCCCTGCCTTGTCCGCCCTAAGTGATGGGTATGAGGTGTATGTGATCACCGATGCCTCAGGGGATGTTTCCATAGAATCCCATAACCAAGCAGTTACGCGAATGGTGCAGGCAGGCATAAAGCCCATGACTTCCATTCAATATCTATTGGAATTGCAACGGGACTGGGGCCGGCAGGAAACCTATGTGCCCGTTACCGATTTGGTCAAAAAATATGGTGGGGGTTATGGCATTGGGATTATCTATGCCCATACCATGTTGAGCCATTGAGGTGTTCTTTTTTCAAGGATGTAGTCCATATATAACAAAGCGATGAAAAAGTCCAAAATCCTAGTTCTTCTGTTGTTTACGTTTTTGATCATATCCTGCAAGAAAAAAAAGGATGTGCAAAAAGAGACCGCCGACCTTATCGTGTTCAATGCCAAGGTCGCCACGGAGGTCGAGGGTACTTTTGCTGAGGCTTTTGCGGTGAAGGACGGGAACTTTCTAAAAATAGGAACTTCCAAAGCTATTTTGGAACTGATAGGGGATGACAGCCGGGTCATTGATGCTACAGGAAAAACGGTCATCCCCGGGCTCAATGATTCCCACACCCATCTGATACGGGAAGGACTCAACTACAATTCCGAATTGCGATGGGATGGTGTCCGGTCCATCAAGGAAGCATTGAACATGCTCAAAGAACAAGCCGATAGAACACCCGATGGACAATGGATACGAGTGGTTGGCGGATGGGGGGAACATCAGTTTGAGGAAAAAAGATTGCCGACATTACAGGAAATCAATGAAGCTGTTCCCGATCATCCTGTGTATGTTCTCTACTTATATTCTTACGGTTATTTGAACCAAAAAGGCATCGAAACATTGGGGTATGACAGTGAAACTCATTTTCCCGGAGGGGAAGTCCAACTTGAAAATGGGAAACCCACTGGGTTTTTAGTGGCAAAGCCAAGTGCATTGTTGTTGTACAAAACGTTGACGCAGTTGCCCAAATTGACCCCCGAGGAGCAAGTCAATTCAACCTTGCATTTTTATCGTGAACTGAACCGACTTGGCGTTACAAGCGCCATTGATGCCGGGGGCGGTGGACAATATTATACCAATGACTATAAAATAGCCAAACAGTTGGCCTCGGAAGGGAAACTTACGGTCCGAACTTCATATTATCTATTTGCTGTGGATAAGGGAACAGAACTATCCTTTTTCAAAAAATGGGCGGACACGTTACGTTCCGGCTCCAATGATGATATGTTCAAACCCAATGGCTACACCTTTATGGGAGCAGGGGAGAACTTGACTTGGGAGGCCGCGGACTTCGAGAATTTTTTGGAACCACGGCCAGAATTAAAGGAAATCATGGAAACGGAACTGGATTCCATCGTGACCCTTTTGGCCAAAAACAAATGGCCCTTCCGAATTCATGCCACCTATAATGAATCCATTACACGGTTTTTGGATGTTTTTGAAAAAGTGGATCAAAAATACCCATTCCTAAACCGAGTAAGGTGGATCATTGATCATGCAGAAACCATCGATGACACCAATATCCAAAGGATAAAGAAAATGGGCGGCGGCATTGCCCTTCAGAACAGGATGTTTTTTCAAGGGGAATACTTTGTGGACCGATATGGGGCAGAACAAGCAAAACAAACGCCATCCATTTCCAAGATCATTCATGCCGGAATTCCGTTGGGGCTCGGGACGGATGGCACCAGGGTATCGAGCTACAATCCCATGCTAGCACTCTACTGGGCCATAACGGGCAAAACATGGGGTGGTCTGCAGCTTTATGACGAGGACAACAGGCTTTCCAGACATAAGGCTTTGGAACTCATGACCCATGGTAGTGCCTGGTTTTCAAATGAGGAAAGCGCGAAAGGATATATCAAAGAAGGTATGTATGCCGACTTTGCCATCCTATCCGATGATTACTTTACCATTCCCGAGGAAGATATCAAAGAGCTTACTTCCGATCTCACGGTGGTTAATGGAACCGTGGTCTTTGCAAAAAACGAATTCAAAGCATTGGACCCTCCTATGCCCGAAGTCATTCCAAATTGGTCCCCAGTGAAATACTTTGGGGGATATCAACATTAACAATCATACAAATGATCACTTATGATACATTGTCCGAAGCGATAAAGGGCAAGCAGGATAAAGGATACTGGTTCAATTTTAATCTCAAAAAAGACCACATTTCCTGCCCAGAATTAAAAAAGCATTTTATGGCCGAGGAGTTCCATGTGGACTGTTTTTATCGGTTTGAAGGCGATACCAACCCAGATGATACGTCAATTCTCTATGCCATTAGTACCACATGTGGGGTCAAAGGTTTGCTGGTGGACGCCTATGGCGTATATAGCGAGGGACTATCCACAGGCATCATGGACAAGCTCAAAATGAAGTAGCACAATTTGGAAAAATGAAAACGCTCTTTGGTTTGATATTCCTTTCTTGGCAGATTGTCGCCCAGACCAACAATTGAGGATTGGAATTCAAAATATGAACTATTAAAAATCTTGATCATGAAAAAGGAAATATTGGGGCTGCACCATATCACGGCCATAGCGGGCGATGCCCAGAACAATTACAAATTCTACACTGAAGTTTTGGGCCTTCGGTTCATTAAAAAGACCGTAAATTTTGATGACCCCGGCACCTATCATTTTTATTTTGGGGACAAGGTTGGTAACGCAGGTACCATTTTGACCTTTTTCCCGTGGGGAAATAATATTCCCACAGGGAGAAGAGGTTCCGGGATGGCAACTGAAATTGGCTATTCCGTACCTGTGGGCAGTTTGGAATTTTGGATGGACCGTTTTGAAAAGCATAATGTCATTTACAACAAACCTGCACAAAAATTCAATCAACAATACCTTTCCTTTTTAGATCCAGATGGTTTGAAATTTGAGCTGTTTGAAACTGAAAATGACCAGCGAACGCCATGGACCACCGAAGGGATAAGCGCGGAACACGCGACCCGAGGTTTTCATAACATCACTCTCACATTAAACGATATTCAAGGAACGGCTGAAGTTTTGACCTCCATTTTCGGTTATGAATTACATTCACAAGAATCGAATCGCTATCGCTATGTGACCAGAACCGTCCCCAATGCCGCATTGGTCGAACTGGTTGAAATCCCAACGGAGAAACGGGGCCATGTTGCCAATGGAACCGTGCACCATGTTGCCTTTCGGGTCAAAAATGATGAAACCCTGCTACATTTTAGGGAAAAAATTGAAAAGGCTGGATTGAACATCACCCCGCCCATAGATAGAAACTACTTTCATTCGCTTTACTTCAGGGAACCCGGTGGCGTTTTGTTTGAAATTGCCACGGACAATCCTGGGTTTACCGTGGACGAATCCGAAGAGAACCTAGGCATGGGCTTAAAGCTCCCTGAAAAGCACGAGCACCTTAGACGTATGTTGGAAGAAAAACTGGTCAAAATCAACTAGCATGGACTTCACACCTTTGAAATACATCTACAGACCAGATGGAATTCCAGATGCGAATACACTCCTACTGCTGCATGGTACTGGAGGCAATGAGGAAGATTTGATTCCTTTGACCTCTGAATACGGGGACGGATTTAATATTTTAAGTGTTCGGGGAAATGTACTTGAACATGGAATGCCCCGTTTTTTCAGGCGATTGGGCATGAGCATTTTTGATGAGGAGGACCTAACCTTTAGAACCCATGAACTGGCCAACTTTCTGATTGAAGTAGCGAAGAAGGAAGGCTTTGATAGTTCCAAACTTATTGCTTACGGTTATTCCAATGGAGCCAATATTGCCGGGGCCCTGTTACTATTGTATCCCGTGTTTCTGAAAGGGGCCATCTTGCTCAGGCCCATGAAACCCTTCCAAGTGCTACCGCAGATTTCCCTTAAACATCAATCCTACGTTTTCCTTAGTTCAGGTCGTACGGATGGGACGGTAAATATCGTTCACGTCAAGGAATTTGCAGAATACCTACAAGAAGGAGGATATACGGTGGAGTCCTATTTGGTTGATGCAGGGCACAACCTTTCCAAGGAAGATATTGCACTTTCGGTAGCTTGGTACACGCAGCATTTTACCGAATGAGGTTTGAATTAAAAATGATTGGGGTGACTCCAAAACTGTATTGAATCAAAAAAGGTGGAAATCATTGGATTACCACCTTTTTTGTTTGGATGGACTATCCAAATACGGCCATTTATTTTCGAATTGGCGAAATAACAACAAAGAGGAAGTGATAAAATTCACCAAGATGCTGATAATCAATTAAATGAATATGTGGCACCATGCTTGGCTTCCATTTGGAAAATAAACCATTAAGTCATGAAAAAATCAATTCAATCAAAACTGGCAGTTACCTGTTTTACGGTGATCACAGGAACGGCATCTGCACAGGCAGTACTAAATCCCGATGTGGACCCTGCCATTGAAAAGGAAACCAAAGCATTTCTCCACGCCCTCAACAGTAGTGGTGGCGATCCCATGGAGACCATGGACCCGGAAGATGCCAGAAAAGTTTTGGAAGGGGCCCAATCTTCTGTGGAAGTTGACCTTTCAGGAATCAGCGTTGAAGAAAAAACCATTGTTCAAGATGGGATTTCCGTAAAGATCTACATCGTACGGCCCGAGGGCAAAACAGGGAAGTTGCCTGTCTTTATGTTTTTTCATGGGGGAGGATGGGTCTTGGGCGATTTCGCAACTCACAAGCGCTTTGTACGGGATTTGGTGGTTTATTCTGAAGTGGCCTCGGTCTTTGTGGAATATTCAAGATCTCCCGAAGTAAAGTATCCCACCGCAATCAATGAAGCGTATGCAGCAACAAAGTGGATTTCAGAGCATGGAAACGAGGTCAATCTGGATGGAAAAAATCTTGCCATTGCCGGTAACAGTGCTGGAGGAAACCTAACAGCAGTGGTGGCCCAGATGGCCAAGGACAAAAATGGGCCAAAGATTAAGTTCCAAGTCCTGTTCTGGCCCGTAACGAACTTCAATGTGGAGACGGCCTCCTATAACCAATATGCCGAATCCCGATTCTTGACCAAGAACATGATGATTTGGTTCTGGGACCATTATTTGCAAACCAAAGCGGAAGGAAAGGAGAAATACGCCAGTCCACTCCAGGCTACATTAGAAGACATGAAGGGGTTGCCACCTACCTTGGTACAGACCGCAGAGAACGATGTCCTAAGGGATGAGGGCGAAGCGTATGCTAGAAAACTAAATGAGGCAGGGGTACCCGTTTCGTTGGTTAGGATGCAGGGAATGATTCACGATTATGGGCTGCTCAACCCCTTGGCGCACTTGCCCGAAGTGCAATCTGCTCTTCGTTATGCGGCCAGTGAGATAGCCTTTGCACTAAATGAAAAATAATTCAGGCCACATTTTCCTGTGAAGAGGAAACTGATTTTGTTGATTCCTTCTAAAGTCTATTAACCTATTAATAACAACATACTAAAAATGAAAACAAAATATATAGAACTCTCTGATGCCAAGATAGCCTATCGAGAAATAGGCAAAGGGCGACCCCTGATCATGTGTAACCGTTTTAGGGGCACTTTGGACACTTGGGACCCGTTATTTCTGTCCTCGATGGCAGAACACTTCAAGGTGATCATTTTTGATTATCCCGAAATAGGATATTCTACAGGGAAATTCCCGAAGGATATTACTGGACTTGCCAAAATTCTCCATGATATAATTCAAGAATTGGGGTTGAATGAAGTAGTCTTGGCAGGTTGGTCCTTTGGCGGGTTTGTGGTACAGGCGGCTGCATTGGAATATGAGGGGCTTGCTTCACACCTTATCCTCATCGGGAGCAACCCCCCCGGTAAAAACCCCCATACCTTTGAGTCCATCTTTCTGGAAAAGGCCTTGTTGCCAAACTACACGCTGGAGGATGAAATCATTCTCTTTTTTGAACCCGAATCCAAATTCAGTGTGGAATCGGGCAAAGTCTCCCATGATAGAATCTATGAAAGCATCGATGTGGGCAAAATACCTACCGCTAAGGAAGTGTTCAATATGTATTTTGTCGCCGGGGATGCCTATAAAGAGGATAAAGAGAAACTAAGAAAACGATTGACGGAAACCGGAATGCCTGTGCTGGTACTTCATGGGGACCATGATGTAAGCTTTCCCATTGAGAATTGGTTCCTGCTGCTCCGCCAGATGAGGAACGCACAGTTGGTCATCTTCACAAAAACAGGTCATGGGCCCCAACACCAGTATCCCGAATTGAGCTCGGAATACATCGCTGACTTTGTTGGGAATTCATTCAATATTGATTAGACGGGAATAAAATTAATCCAAGCATATGAAAAAACAGCCTTCAAAAACCATAGTATTTATTACTGGGGCCTTTGTGACCCATTTGGGATGGAACAATTGGAAAAAGTTCTTCGAAGATGCAGGGTACACCTGCTACAACCCTCCTTGGTTACATAAGGACGACACGCCTGAGAGGCTCAGGGAAAAACATCCAGACTATAAAAAGTTGACCGAGCTTCGGTTATCGGAATTGTTGGATTATTATGAGGATTTCATCACTTCGCTCCCTGAAAAACCAATATTGATTGGTCATTCTACAGGAGGGTTGATGGTTCAGGTATTATTGCAAAGAGGTGTTGCGGCTTCAGGAATTGCCATCCATAGTGTTCCGGCCCAAGGCGTTCTTTCGTTGAAATTCTCCTTTTTGAAATCACATTGGGCACCATTGGGATTGTTTAAATCGGCAAACAAGACCTATTTGATGACCTTGGAACAGTGGCAATACGCCTTTACCAATGGAATGTCCCTTGCAGAACAGGAGAGATCCTATGACGAAAACGTGATACCTGAATCAAGAAGGCTGTTGAGGGATTGTCTATCAAGTGTTGCAAAGGTGGATTTCAGCAAACCACACCCGCCTCTTTTGTTCATTTCGGGGAGTACTGATCATATCATTCCGGCCTCCTTGAATTATTCCAATTTTAAAAAGTACAAGCAAAATGGAAGCATTACGCATTATAAGGAATTTGAGGGCAAAAACCATTTTGTGCTGGGGCTTCCCACTTGGAAGGATGAAGCTCGTTACAGCTTGGAATGGATTGAGAGCAATTAAACGATGATTACACAACAATGCCCAATTGATGGCGGAAAATCTGAAAAAGGTAGAACCAATATATGCAAAAAAGTAAATAGTAAGTTTTATTAAGTCTTGGATAGGCCAAAGCCAATGTAAAAGGAGCCAATCTATGATTTAAATTTGGTATGGGATTCTCCAAATTAATTTGATCAAGCGTTCTATGAACAAGGCACTTTTTATAACTATGGTAGTTTTTATGCTTGTGTCTTTGCTTCCACTTAGGGCCCAACAGGTCCTTGATCCAGAAATAAAGATCAAAGAACTTAGACGTCAGCTTGCAACCGACAAAACAAAGGAGGACACTACACTTTTCAATCTTCATTTGGATTTAGGGAAATGGTATCTGGAAAGAAATACCGCGCAGAAAGCTTCCGTGGACAGTGCGGCATTTTTTTTTGGAAAAGCCATGGATTTTGCAGAAACTCTTCATGATAGGCAAGCTGAGCTAAAGGCTTTGGCCGGTTATTGTGAAGTGTTTTTCAGAAAAAAGCAACTCGTGAGATGCGATGAATGTTTCAAGAAAGTAATCGATGGGCACGAGGCCAACGGTGATGTGGAGATGCAGGCTCAAACTTGGTACAGACGGGGTATTATGATGTGGCGTTACAATGTAAGCAATGCGGCCAAGTACACGGAAATGCTCAAATATTATGAAAATGCCTTTTCACTCTATTCCCAACTTGGGGAATCAGGAAAGCTTGGTACACTTGAAGTACGGGAAGCCATTGCGGATATGCATATGTGCCAAGGGGAATTGAACATTGCGGACAAGGAACTTCGTGAAATACTCCAGGAATATCAAGAAATGAACCATCCCAGGTTACACCCTGTTTACTATTTGCTTGGCGTTACCAATCGGTTAAGGGGAGATTTGGACCAAGGCCTTTTTTATGCGCTTAAATGTGTGGACAATGCAGAGGAAATCAATGAACCCTATCAACTCGCCAAATATTTGGGCGTTGTCGGTGATATTTATAGAGAGTTGGATAATCCCATGGAGAGCATCAAATGGTACAACAGGGCTCTTTATGAGTGGGAGTTTAACAAGTCCCTTGGATACGACGATAATATGCCTTACAGGTTCCTTCACTATTTAATTAAAAGTATGATCATTCTTGGTCAGGGGGATAACGCCCTGTTGAAATTACAGGAATTTGAAAATAAGTTTCCACCCAAGGATTTGGAACCAATGGCCTTGATAGCCGGTGCGAAGGGTATGGTCTATAGTTCACTTAAAAGGTACGAACTTGCCGAGGACAACTATAAGAAGAGCCAATATTTTTTTCGGCAAATGGAAGGACCATGGCCCATTTATCTTTCTGAGTTGAACCAAGAGATGGGAAATACATATCTCGCCAAAAATCAATATCCCGAAGCCAAAATACATCTGCTAAGGGCACTGGCCTTCTTCAGTGGACATACCGCCATGTCTCGAAGAAGAGAACTCTACCATTCACTTTTTCGGGTGGACTCCGCACAGGGTAATTACACCGCGGCCATTGAATCCTATCAAAAATATAAGCTTACCAACGATTCCATTTTTAATGAAAAAAAAAGCAGACAGATAGAAGAGCTGGAAATACAGTATGAAACCTCTAGGAAAGAAAATGAAATATCCAAGCTGCAAAACGAAAGTGCTGTCCAGACCAGTAGATTGCGGCAGACCACGCTGACCAAAAACTTTACCCTTGGGATTTTGGTCTTGTTCTTGATAATTATAGGACTGTTGCTTCACAGTTATTTTTTAAACAAGAGGACCAACCGGCTTTTGGCCATTCAAAAAGGAGAGATAGAAGATAAAAATGTACAGTTGCAAGTTTTGGTGGAGGATAAGGAATGGTTGCTCAAAGAGGTCCATCATCGGGTAAAAAACAATTTGCAAATCGTGATGAGCCTTCTAAATACCCAATCCTATTTCTTGAAGAACGAGGATGCCCAAAAAGCGATACAAAACAGTCAGAACAGATTGTTCGCCATTTCGTTGATACATCAAAAATTGTATAAGACCGATAATCTGGATAGCATTGATATTGCTTCCTATATGGAGGATCTTGTGCACCATCTCAAAGAAAGTTTTGAACATCCCGATCAGATCCTTTTTGATTTGAATGTGGAACCCATTATGTTGGATACATCACGTTCGGTTCCGATAGGCCTGATTTTGAACGAGACGATAACCAATTCAATAAAGCATGGATTTCCCAACAACAAAAAAGGAACCATCAAGATTCAGATGAGGCGAAAGGGAAAATTTGGTTGTTTTCTGACCATATGTGATGACGGTGTAGGATTCGCTGAAATTCCAAATGTCAAAAATGTTTCCTCCCTTGGGTTCTCTCTAATTAAGGGATTGTGCAAACAACTCAATGCCACATTGTCCATCAAAAGTGAAAAGGGGGTTAAAATTTCCATATTCTTTGTGACCGAAGGAACCATTGCCATGGATAAATAAACTTGGAGGTCTATTCGATTTTAAATTTTCATCATAATAAGTAGTGGCCGGTTCGGTAACAGAACCTCTCGCATTTTTGAAAAGCATGGTGATGCCCATCTCATTTTCGTTTGAAAGGGAAATATGAGAGCCAAGTTCCGCATCAAACCTTTCAATCTGCCTAAACCTGCATTAATTTTAATTTTCAATTGTAAAATTGAAAACGAAAAGATGAAATATTATTACTACTTTTCTGTAAAGTTAAGCACATTAAGATTGTGTTTAAAAGTTGTTTTTTGTTTTCCGTGTTCTTAACGGGAATGACCTTAAGATTTGGGTGTTAAAACATTGATATTTAAATACTTGTAAAACGGATGTGGTTTCTGCAACGATAACACCCGTTGGCTTTTCCAATTTGGGAGAATCGCCGTCCTTTGTAAAATTGTTGCTTACATCAACGACTATTTTTCCTTTAAGCTGTTTCTTAAGCTTATTTAGGACATCGGGTATATGCCACCACATCACAGCTAAAATTATTACATCTGCATTGCAGGCATCTTCGTTTGTACCAGCCGTGGCTAATGTTCCGAGTTCTTCCACAAGGGGCTGTAATGATTCAATACCCCTTGAATTCGAAAGTGTAACGGGATAGCCTGCTTTTATCAATTTCTTTGCAAGTGCCTTGCCTATCTGCCCTGCACCAATAATTCCTATTTTCATGTGTTTTTTTAGAGTCTTACTTTGTTAGTATTAAAGCGATGTGACTGAAAACATATATGCTCCGCCACTTCGTTTATTAAAACTTGGAATTATTTTAAACTAAAGTTGGTTCCATGAGCTCTTTGAAAGTTTTTGTCTTTCTGCCTAATAATCGCTCTAAGTCACCTGATTGATGTTCGAATTCACCTCCTTCAATGGCCAATACCCAACCTGTAATAAATTCGGCAACATGACGAGGGACCCCTTGGCCAACTATGCCATCCATATATTCTTCGGCTGTTATGGTATTAAAAGAAACAGGTTCTCCTTTTAGTCCCGAAAGAATCTTTGCTATTTCAGAAAACGAAATCGTATGTGATGCACCTAATGAATAGGTCTTATTTTCATGTCCGGGGGTAGAAAGTATTTCAGCATGGGCTTCTGCCAATTCATCTCTTGTCGCAGGTGCCATTTTTCCATTCTTGGCTGGAACGTTTATCCCATTTTCATAAGGATTTGGACCATAGTAGGCCGATAGAAGATCGGCAAAAGGTGGATGATATACAACGGTATAATCAAGCCCTGAGGATTTGAGCACTTGTTCCGTAAAAAGGTCCGATTCCGTGACTTCGGACATAATACGTCCAGAACCTTCTTTGCGCATAATGGACATATAGACCACGTGCTTTACGCCCATTTGTCGGGCAGCGGTAATAACATTATAGTGTTGGGTAAATCGGTCTGTAAAAGCTATTGCACTGGTTAGCATTATTTTGTCAACACCTTCAAATGCACGTAGTAAGGAATTGTAGTCAAGATAATCACCTTCACGTATTTCCACGCCTTTCGCTGCTAAGTCTTTCAGTTTTTCTTTATTCCGAGCAAGTCCGATAACTTGACTTGCGGGAACATTTTTCTTTAACAAATGTTCAATTGTACTTTTTCCAACCACGCCTGTGGCACCCGTAACTAAAATTTTTGTCATGATGTAATATCTTTTTACTTTAAATAATTAATTTTGCTTTCAATATGCAAGTGTTAAGTTGATTATAATACTTGCAAAATGCAAGTACAAAAATATATAATCACTTTTAATATGCAAGTAAAAAATATCAAAATTTATGAAAACAACTGAAATGCGTTCCGATTGCCCTATAAGTTCGTCATTGGATATTTTCGGAGACAAATGGTCGTTACTGATCGTTAGGGATTTAATGTTACATAAATCCCGTACTTACGGGGATTTCACAAAATCTGCGGAAAAAATAGCAACGAATATATTGGCGAACAGGTTACAACTATTGGAGGATAACGGAATAATCATCAAATTACCTTACCCGGGTAATAAGGTAAAAGGACTGTATAGATTGAGCCCAAAAGGTGTTGATTTAATACCCGTTTTAATTGAAATTGCGTTATGGGGAGGGAAGAATATCCCTGACACCGATAATAGTTCGCCGTTCCTCCAGGAAGTAAAAAGGAACAAAACAAAGTTCCTCAAAAAGATTATGGATAATCTATTGGAGGAGGAGACTAATATCGGTTAGGCCCGCGATACTGCGAAACACTTCCCTGAAATTATCAAGAAGTTTTTACCAATGATTTTTTCCGATTTACGGTTTGTAATCAAGGAATTTCCAGAGCACATTCTTAAATAGGGCAGGAGGGGATTTTAAGAATCAGATTACAGGGATTTGCTGATGTTTTCTGTGTACATCTCAAATGGTTTTTAATGCTCCGGAATCTGCTCTTAAAGATGCTCCGTTTGTCGCAAGGGATAAAGGACTGGATACGTATGCTACTAAATAGGCTATTTCACTTGGATCAATAAATCGCTGTAATAGCATATGAGGATTTGATTGTTGTAAAATTGCGGTTTTCATTGCTTCAATATCCAAGTCTTGAGCCCTTGCAATTTGCTCAATTACTTCTGCAACCCCATGGGAATAGGTTGGTCCGCCCAAAATAGTGTTTACGGTAACCTCTGTTCCTTTGGTCAACTTGGAAAGTCCATTGGCGATCGCTGACATTGCTGATTTTGTCATTCCGTAATGGATCATATTTTCAGGTACATTCACTCCTGATTCACTACTGATAAAAATAATTCGTCCCCATTTTTTATTCAGCATCTTGGGCAATAGTTGGCGAGAAAGTCTGACACTGCTCATTACATTTATTTCAAAGTATGTGTACCAGTCTTCGTCTGTAATACTCTCAAAGTCCTTTACGTCAAAGATTCCAACATTGTTGACCAAAATGTCAATGTCTTCAAGTTGCGTTAGAAGTTTTTCGACTTCCGCTTTCTTGGAAAAGTCTGCCGATAGTGCTGATATGTTTGCCTTGGGGAATTGCTCTTGTAGTTTTTCTTTTGACTTTTCCGTCCTTAATTTGTGTCTTCCGTTTATGGTTACATCAACCCCTTCTTTTATTAATTGTTGTGCAATGGCAAAACCAATGCCTTGTGTCGATCCACTAATAAATGCTCTTTTACCTTTTAATTTTAAATCCATTTTATTTTTGTAATGATTATTAAAAAAATAATCAAATTTTTTTTAGTTGATTATTTGTAGCTGTAATTCAATTTGCTGTTCCAAAATTTCTTGATCTGGGTAAATACGCCGTAATGAGTTGATTCCGCACCAAAGGCTAATTAGATATTTCCCTAATGTAGTTGCCGGTATTTTTGATTTGATCTTTCCTTTTTTTTGTTCTTCTAGTATGGTAGCCGTGTACAGCTTTTCTGTTTCTTTTAAAATTTCTATCGCTTCATTCTCCAATTCATCATCAATAAAAGTCATTTCAATGATGGTATTGGCCACAATGCAACCCCTTAAATGGGACCTATGATCAGTATCCACGATGGTGCGAAAGTGATTTTTGATCAACTCCGTGGGATTGTCGCTATTTTCCAATTGACGACGGAACTCCTTTAAATCCTCTCTTCGCTGTTGGAGGGATTTTTTGAAAAGTTCCTTTTTTCCTCCTTTGAACGTGTTATAAAGGCTCCCGGCCCCGGCCCCGGTTGCTTTGCTCAATTCGGACAGGGATGTTGCACTAAATCCTTTTTCCCAAAATAATTCTTGGGCCTTTCGGATTACGTCCTTGTCTTGATGAATACTTGGCCTTCCCTTCATTTTGTAATATTTATTACAAAAATAATAAAATATCCGAATGTCAACGTCAAAGGTTTTTTATCTTTATCCATAAGAGCTGGAATAATTGGCTACGGGATGCATAAAATTACTAGGTCTCCTAATCTCCCCTTTTGAAGTTTCACATACCACCAGACGAAAATTATGGAAATAAAAACTCCTATATCGGTTTATTTCAAGCAACAACAGATTCAGGAAGATGAAGAAACCAATATGGTATGTTAGTTGCAAAATTTGTCTCCTAAACTTCCCCTTATAATACTGAGTCAACAAATTTAATTAAAAATATGTCACGTAAATGAGACATATTGCATATGTTTGTGACATGATAAGTACTAGGACTAAAATTATATCTGCCGCAGTGAGATGTTTTAGGACCAACCCATCGGATACCTTGGAGAAGGTTGCAGAAGAAGCTGGGGTTTCCCGTAGAACATTGCATCGCTATTTTGAAAATCGTGAGGACTTGATCGATTCTTGCAAAAATGAGATGTTGGTTAGTTGTAACATGGCGATGACGACAGCTTATGAAAGTGATCCAGATCCCATTAAAAAAATAAGGAACATGCTTTTTGCCGCTATTGAGCAAGGGGCCAATTATGCATTCGTTAAAAGAATCTACGAACGCAGCAACTTCTCTGATCTGGAGATGAAAAAAGAGTTTGAATCCGATGACGTCAAATCAAAATGGTTGAACCTTATCAACGAACTTCAAAAGGCTGAACGAATCAACCCGGAACTGACCATCCCCTGGATTTTTAATTTGTTCGGATCGATCATTGAGACTGCAATCTTTGCCGTCGAATCCGGGGATGTCGCCAAGAACGATAGTAAGAATTTTGCATGGATTTCCTTTAAGGGGGCCATCGCATTAAAAGAATAAAATTATATCAATATGACTCCATACAGAACAGAAAATCTTATAAAACAAATGCCAGGTTTTTCCAGTTGCTTGGAAAAGGTCAATGGCATACACATCCACTATGTCATGGGAGGTAGCGGTAATCCATTGATATTGTTACCGGGTTGGCCCCAGACATGGTGGTCATACCACCATATTATGCCCTTCTTGGCGGAAAAGTATACCGTAATCGCGGTCGATTTGCGCGGGATGGGCGATAGTGATAAACCTGAAGAAGGATATGCCAAGAAGCATATGGCCAATGATATCATGGAATTGATAGCTGCCTTAGGATACGATAAGGTGCATATGGCAGGACATGACATTGGAGCCAATGTAGCCTATTCGTTTGCCGTCAATTATCCAGGAGCCATTGGTAAACTGATTCTTTTGGATACGCCTCCCCCTGATGAAAATATGTATAAGCTTCCTATGTTGCCCGTAGGGATGCCCGTGTACCCCTGGTGGGTCGCTTTTAACCAGTTAAACAATCTCTCGGCCCAACTACTGGAAGGACGTTTTGAGTTGTTGTTGAACCACCTTTTTGAAAAGTTGCTCGTCAATAAAAAGGGTATCAGTGATTTTGACCGCTCCGTCTACCTTCAACACTATAACCATAAGGAAAATATAAGAGCGGCCAATGCCTGGTACCAAACCTTTGGTCAAGATATTGCAGAACATAAAAACGCTTCTAAAATTAAAAAACCGACAATGGGAATAGCATCATCCGCTAATTATGACATTCTGGATAATTTTCTGTCCCATAATGCTCATGAACATGAAATGATGGAAATTAAGGATTGCGGTCATTTTCTCCAAGAGGAGAGACCCGACCAAATTGCAAGGGCAATCTCGGATTTCTTGGATTGAACTTAAATAGGATAATCCTCTACCGATGAGATCTATACCATTATCTTGAATTTAAAAACGTTTATCCTTGATTTGAAAACGTCATACATCTATGTGCCCTGTAGTTTTGTAAAAAAACAAATAGTATGAGCACACAGAAAGTTTGGTTTATTACAGGAGCCTCCAAGGGGATGGGTCTTGAAATAACAAAAGCAGTTTTGGAAAACGGAGGGTATGTCATCGCAACTTCCCGAAACACGGATCTCCTCCTAGAAAAAATTGGCGATTACAAGGATAATTTACTTCCTGTAGAATTGGACATCACGAATGAAAAGGATATACAAAATGCTATTTCCAATGGCGTTGAAAAATTTGGACGAATAGACGTTGTGGTCAATAATGCAGGCTATAATCTTTTGGGAAATATTGAAGAACTAAGCGATTATGAGTTTAGGAAAACAATGGATGTAAATGTTTTTGCCATGGCCCATATTATCAGAAATATTCTTCCAACTATGCGTCAACAAGAGTCTGGGCATATTATCAACACGGCATCAATGATGGGCTACATGAGTTATCCTGGAAATGGGAGCTATAGTGCCTCTAAATATGCGGTTATTGGGCTATCTGAAGCCCTAGCCCAAGAAGTGGCTCCTTTTGGCATAAAAGTGACTATTTTGGCTCCAGGAACCTTCCGTACAAATTTTATGAGCGAGGAAACCCTCAATGTTGCACAAAACAAAATTGACGCCTATAATCTAGATAAACAGATTGAACAGTTTACGGGATTTGATGGCCAACAACTGGGAGATCCCAAAAAATTGGCGGAAGTGTTACTTAAGATTACCGGAATGTCCAATCCACCTTTGCATCTTCCCTTGGGTTCTGATAGCTACAATGCTATACTGGAAGTCCGTAGAAAGGAAAGGGAAGAAATGGAACAATGGAAAGACTTATCTTTATCCACTGATTTTGAATAATCTAAGCGTGAAAAAAGTTGCTCCTTATAAAATTGAATCAATTTCTGAACTCCATAGTTTATTTGGCCTTCCAAAGCCCGATCATCCTTTGATAAGTGTGATTGATTTTGAATTGCTAAAGTTTGATGATAATAAGGTTTGGAGCAGCTTTTTCTATGATTTTTATTGTGTGGCCTGTAAAAAAGGGGCTTCGGGAAAATTCAAGTACGGACAAGGTCATTATGATTTCGATGAGGGCGTCATGAGTTTTACCAGACCTGGTCAAATTTTTTCGGTTACGAATCCTACAGATGACCCAGTGTCGGGTTATATGCTCATTTTCAAGCCCGAGCTCATTCGGCATTATGAATTGGGTAAGGTCATTGGAAATTATGGGTTCTTCTCTTACTCCACTGCCGAGGCCTTGCACCTTTCGGAAAAAGAGGACAAAACAATGATGAACCTTATGCATCAAATGCAGGATGAACTGAAAAATAATATTGATCATTATAGCCAAGATCTAATCGTTTCCCATATCGACCTGCTTCTCCATTATGCAAAGCGTTTTCACAATCGGCAGTTTCTGACACGAAGTGCTGTAAGTACCGATTTAGTGGCCAAGATGGAAGAATTGATCGATTCCTATCTAAAAAGTGATGCTGCACTTTCGGGTCTGCCCACAGTCGACTTTTTTGCCGAAAAACTCAATGTATCCCCTAATTATTTGAGTGATCTGTTGAGAAATGTTACCGGAAAAAATGCGCAAACACATATTCAGGAATCCGTAATTGACAGAGCCAAAGAACTACTTACAACAACCAATTTAAGTGTTAAGGAAATCGCTTTTGATTTAGGTTATGAGCGTCCCCAATCATTTAGTACAATGTTCAAAAAAAAGACGCAACAAACCCCGCTGCAATACAGGGCATTGTTCAATTGAAAAAAATACAAGTGCTGGAGAAACAGTTGATGCCTCAACCTACTTTAAAATCTCAGCGTTAGCCCCAATCCATATTCCCTTCCATTATAAAAGGGCATCACAATTCCTGTTGTTTTTTCCTTGTCCTTGAAAAGGGTATTCTTGATGATTGGATGCAACCAATACGCAATTTTAGTGCTTAAAATTCCGATACCAGCACCTGTGGCAATATCGGTCAACCAATGCTTTTCGTTGTGCAATCGGAACAGACCTGTCCCGGCAGCTACCACATAGCCGGCAACTCCGTACCAAACCGATATATCCTTATATTCTTGATACAAAAACTCCGCACCCATAAATGCTGTGGCCGTATGCCCTGAGGGAAAGGAGGTGGAGGAGGAGCCATCCGGTCTAATGACCTTTGTGGTTCTTTTAAGGATGTTTACAGAGCCTCCCATAAGGAGATATGCCGTTCCCAAAACAATGGTCCTATCCTTAAAATTATGCTTACCTTCTATGCCCATCGCATTTAGGGCATATACGGATACAAACGGACTATATTGGGAAAAATCGTCTATGTTTAATTTCCTGTCATCATGCTCCCTAAATTCATTTCTTGTTCTGTTATCGATATCCTTTAAAGTAAGACTCTCCTGTCCAATAACTCCATATCCGATCAAAACAGATGGGATGATGAGGGATTTGTAATTGAATGCATTGGATTTCTTATTTATTGTAGAGTCAATGGAAGCGTTTTGCCCGTGAACCATAGAAGCTGTTGAGTCCACTAACACGTTTTGTCCGTTAACCTTTAAAACGGACAGAAATAGTATGAATATTGGTATTTTACGCATTTTTGTTTATTTTTTAAGTAATCTTTCCCCATAGGCATTAAAATTTATAGGTTAGACCAATCGTAGGGGTGTTATCCATAAAGCCTGAAGAAATTCTGAGTTTCTTCTGTCCTTTATACCTTTTGGTGAACAAATAACCCATACCAATTCCTATTGCGGCACCTGCCACCACATCCACACCATCATGCTTGTTTGCTTCGATCCTGGTATACCCAACATACCCTGCCAAGAGATAGGCTGGAATGCCATATTCCCACCCGTATCTTTTTTGTACAAATGCAGCACTCGCAAATGCCACGGAAGTGTGTCCGGATGGAAAGCTATTGTTGTTTTCACCATTTGGCCGCTCTTTGTTTATGGTCAGCTTTAAACCATAGGTTACTGCAAGGGTACCCGCCAAGGCCTTGGAAAATTGATAGGTTCCTTTTTGACCATCTTGCCAAATGAGTGTGGAGCCCATGGCCAAAGCTGGCATGGTAACAAGCAAAACATCTCCTGCCGTTTTATGGGCATTTTGCGATGGCGTCAGAGGTTCCACCTGCCCATATACTGATGACGAACCCAAAAATACAAGCACAACCAGAGCTCTAAAACCGCACAGACTTCTCTGTAAAATTGTGATGTTGTCTATGCGTCTCAAGCTGAAGTGTCTAGGTTTGGATAAAGCGAATTTTTAACAACTGCCATCAAAGCATCGAGTTCAACCTCATTGGTGTTTACGGCGACACTGCCCTCGTTGTAAGGCTTGTATTTTTCTGCATCCGTGACGGAGAATAAACCAATGGTGGGGGTAAGCGACGAGCTGGCCAAATGCATTACTCCGCTATCGGCTCCAATGAAAACATCAGTATTTGCAATCATAGCCGCCAATTCCCTAACACCATTGGAATACAAAACAGGGGCCCTGAAACCAATCTTGGAGCTATTTTCTTTGGAAAGTATTTCAATGATGTTTACATCCGGAAATGCTTTCTGTAAATGTTCATAGAAATCAAGCCACCATGTTTTTTTATAGCTTTTGTGCGTGTATAAGCAAATGGTCGGTTGTGCGTTTTGGACGATGTCATACACAAAACTGCCGCCATGTATCAGTTCATCATTCGCAAGTCTCAGGTCCAGGTTGGGCGGTAGCCCCTCATTTGCCTTGATTCCCATAATGGGCAAAAAATCCCTCAAGGAGTGGATCACTTGCTTCGCGATATGTCTTTCTTTTTTATCCGCTTCGCCATCACCCACGAACTTGAAGCTTGCCTTTGAAATGCTCGTAAACAGTTTTCCAGAGCAAGATTCCTTGGCGGCATTTATGGCCAGATCATATTTCTTGCTTCTGAACCGAACAAATGTATTTAGATACGTTATGGGACTTTTGAAGGGATTCCGCGGAAATGCAATGACTTGATTGACGATGTCATAATTTTGAAACAGTTGAATTGCACAGGATTGGTTGACCAGCAGATCAATTTTGCTATTCGGAAATGTTGATTCCAATTCCTGGACTAAAGGTTGAAGCAACAACAAGCTTCCCAGCCTGTGATTCGGTCTACAGACTAGAATCTTTTTTATGGCATCATTATTACTGACCGTTTCACCTATCTTGTTTGTAAAACAACCTGAAAGAAGCCCAAATGCCTTCCTCTTTATGGTGATGAAGATTTTTTTCGGATCCATTTCTAAAATTTATGTGTTGAGCTTCCTGCGAGTCCATGGGATTCCCTCGTATTCTTCAAACAAATCTGTCTGCGGAAAGCGGCTGGAAAATAAAGGTGGTTCAGGATGCGTGTACAAATCATCAAAAGTTCCGAATACGCAATTTTGTTCCTTAGAACCACCTTATATCCTATTGCTGTTCAATTGTATATGAGGTCGTATCAAATTCACCCAACCTAAAAAATCCCAATACCTCCTCTTTGGGGTCGTTGACATTTGTGCAGTTTCCCTTTAACTGAACCGGGGTGGTTGGAAAGGGCCCGTTTTCATCACTTCCCGATTGTTGGATAAAAATGTTCAAATAGTCATAATAGCGTTTTGAAATTCCATACAGATTAATGTCTATAGTAGCTCCGGCAACATAGTTTTCATTATCGTTCTCAATGAAATTTTCGTTACCATCCGTAAATTCATCGCTAATGACGGCAAGGGACGGTATCGGTAAATTGGAGGGAATAAATTCACCCAAATAATAATTTTCAACAGCTCCGGGGTCGTCAAAAAATACTTGAAGCTGAATTTCCGCATCATCATCAGATCCTTCAAGGCTTTGTTCTATTCGATTGATATCTGGGGCCGCGATCATGGTTTCGGTTGCTGTGTAGGAATTGCCGTTGTACAGGATTTCCAAAGTGTACGATGCATTCAATTCCGGAACAAAGTCGGTTGCCGTGTAACTGCCATTGTTCTGGTCGGCAAACACAACTATCGACCCGTCGTTTTGTTTGGTCACCGTTACTTCTGCACCCGTGACTGGGACATCTGGATTCTTATCAAAATAAGCAGTTGATTCCCTGAGATGAATGGTCTGTGTTTCACCAGAGGTGCCTTTTTGCCACTTGATGGACGCATCGATTACCAATCGTGCGCCGGCATTGGGGACATTGACATCTATGACATCGGTACACGAGTTCAATAATGCGAGTAGTATAAGGAGTGCCCCAATTTTGTTGAATATGGTTATAGTTCTATTTTTCATTGTTCTAAAATTTAAAGTTGTAGGTTACTGATGGGACAATGCCGAATATGGCAGTACGTGTGGCTTCATTTACACCGGTTTCTTGATTTTGACCAAAGGAAATAGAGGCTGCGTTCATGCGGTTATAGGCGTTGTAAATGCCAAATACCCATTCGCCTTGCCATTTTCTATCTTTATTTTTTCGAGGTGTAAGGGTTGCGGAAAGGTCCAGTCTGTGGTAGGCCGGTAATCGGTCTGCATTTCGTTCGGAATATGTCGCTACGGATAATCCGTTGTATATGAACTGTCCGTTGGGATAGGTGACAGGTCGCCCTGTCTGGAATACCAAATTGGCCCCAAATCGCCATTTTTCGTTGAGTTTGTAACTTCCGGTAAATGAAAAGTCGTGGGTCCTGTCCCAGTTCGAGTTATACCATTCCCCATTGTTGATGCCCAATCCGCCCGCTGCTCCACCGGGTGTGCGCTGTTGCGACTTTGACAATGTATAGGACACCCAGCCTGTAAAATCGCCTTTGTTCTTTCGTACTAACAGCTCCAGACCATAGGCACGGGCCTCACCGGTCAAGATTTCGGTTTCAATGGTGTTTTGGGCTATAAGTTCTGCGCCATTGATATAATCCACCCGATTGTCGATGGTTTTGTAGTAGGCTTCGGCTTCAATGGAAAACATATTTTCCCGGAAATTTCTGAAGTAACCTACAGCATATTGGTCTGCAATCTGTGGTTTGATAAACTTTCCGCTAGGAGCCCAAACATCCAAGGGCGTGGCCGATGTGGTATTGGAAATCAAATGTAGGTATTGGGCCATTCGGTTATAGCTTGCCTTAAAAGAAGACTTCTCGTCAAACTGATAGGAAAGGGCAAACCGAGGTTCCAGATTATTGAAGGTAGCTATGCTTTTTCCCTTTCCGTAAGGGGTAGTGGAAATAGGGTCGGCGCGTTCATAGATGCCCAATTCTTCGTTATAGACCAC
This sequence comes from Flagellimonas oceani, assembly GCF_011068285.1. NCBI lineage: Bacteria > Pseudomonadati > Bacteroidota > Flavobacteriia > Flavobacteriales > Flavobacteriaceae > Flagellimonas > Flagellimonas oceani. The sequence continues at coordinate 886,120 of NZ_CP049616.1, forward strand.
GGGTAGGTTATTGGCGTAATTGTTTAAGGTTTGCTCCCCCAATCGATTGAAGTAGCTGAAACGCAAGCCATATTGCGCGGTGAGCCTATCCGAAATTTTATGTTCCAAACCTGCATATGCTCCAGCTTCCAAAGCGAATTTGTTGTCCAATTTCTCTGGATTGACACCCGATTCTGCATTTAACGGGTTGAGTTTGCCCGGATTGAAGTTGTAGTAGATACCATTGACCCCAAAATCAAATTTTAATTTATCGCTCGCATAATACCCAAGGTCATAGCGCACATTGTAATTGCTGATATCCGAGGCCCAATCGATTCCTTCAATGGGTATTTCCAAATTGTAATTATAGCGACTGTATATCAAGGATGTATTGGAGAATAACTTGTTGTTGAAAATATGGTTCCATCGTAGGTTGCCTGAAAGGTTTCCGTAGGAATTCGTGAAAAATCCCGCTAGGTTGAAGTTGTCATTACCAAGATAACCGGATAGGTACAGTCGGTTCTTTTCATCAATTTCATAATTTGTTTTTAGGTTCAGATCGTAAAATCCGGCCCTGCTATCTTCACCGGTCAAGGCCAAAAATATATTGGCATAGGCCGCCCTGCCGGCCATTAGGAACGAACCTTTGTCCTTGAACATGGGCCCTTCCGCCGCCAAACGACTGGAAATGGCACCAATGCCCCCAGTGAGTTCAAACTCCTTACTGTTCCCGTCCTTTTGACGTATATCCAGAACGGAGGAAGCTCGACCTCCAAAACGTGCAGGAATGCCGCCCTTATAAAGTTTGACATCTTTGATGGCATCGGCATTGAAGACCGAGAAAAAACCAAATAAATGGGAGGCGTTGTAAATGATCGCTTCATCCAAAAGAATGAGGTTCTGGTCTTCCGCACCGCCTCGTACATTGAAGCCCGATGCACCTTCACCGGCGTTGGTAACCCCTGGCAATAGTTGTATGGATTTGATCAGATCCACCTCACCCAAAACAACAGGTATCTGTTTGATCTCGTTGGTCGAGAGCTTTGCCACACTCATTTGTGGTGTCTGAAGGTCCACTTTCTTTGATTCTTCAGGGGTGAGGACCACTTCATCCAATTGAGCGGCGTCCTCTTTGAGTTCAATGTCGAACTTTTGGTCAGCGGTAAGGTTTATAGCTCTTTCAAATGTTGTAAATCCCAAATAGGAAATGGTCAAGGTGTAAGCACCTTCAGGTGCTGTGATGGAATAAAAACCATATTCGTTGGTCGTACTTCCAATGGAAGTACCTTTTAAGAGGACAGTTGCCCCTAAGAGTGTTTCACCGTTGACCACATCCTTGACCACACCACTGATGGTATATTTGGTCTGTGCAAAAAAGAATAACGGACACAACAGAATCACCACAAATAAGGCCTGTCTTTTTTTGGACCTGAAGGGTTTTAATCGCTTTGTTTTTGTCATAATTGTTAGATGTTTTTTGATTAAGGTTTTCATTCAACCGGGGTAAAATTAGACCTGCATCCAAAGCGATTAAAATGAAGTAGGTCTTGAATCCGCTTTCAGTACCTGTTTATAGTGATAATGAATTTAAACAACTGATTTTTAGGTTGTTAAAATCGATGGACAGTATGCTTTCAAAAGGTTCTAAATGCGCTTTTCGTACTTGGAAAGATGCCAAGAGTACCATTTGGGAATGTTTTTTGTTTTTGGCGAAGTGAAAATTGATAGGTTCAGGTTTTGGCTCAATAACCGTAGGAATGCAAAAAAAACGTTGCAGATTGGGCAAAACCAGATGGGCTATCGATTTCTAGGTAAAGAAAGAATTCTTTAGTTAAAGAAATGAGGAGGCTTCTTTGATTACTTTGAGGTTATTAAAAGCGGGGGTAGGGACTGATCCTTCTATTAGGAATTACGAATAAGGGTAAGATCTAAATTATTGAGGGCAACGTCTTTTTAAACTCACTGGGGGTAACTCCGTATATTTTTTTAAATGTAGTGTTGAAAGAGGATTTGGATTTGAAACCCACTTCGTTGGCAATGCCCATGATGGAATAATTCTTGAACTTTTCATCTTTGAGACATTCCACAAATTCTTCAGCCCTGTACTTGTTCATGTAGTCCTGAAAATTTGATTTTAAGTACACGTTCAAGACTTCGGATAGGTACTGTCTTGGGATACCCATTCGTTGCGCCACTTGGTTGACCGTTAGGTTACTATTGATATAAAGCTTCTCTTTATCCATAAGCTTCAAGAATTCCCTTTTATAGGCCTCTGCCTTGGATTTAGTGAGACTTGAAGTTTTATAGGCCTTGATATCGGCCTTTGGAAGTACGGATGTTGGGGACACGACCAGCTTAAATAGGATCATGTAGAGCAATACCGCAGATATTCCAATAATGCCATAACTTTCCAAGAAGGAAAAATTATCGTGGCTGCTCGTTACTATAAATGAAACTTCGTCTATTAAGTTCAGAAAAGCATAGGGCACTATAAAGAACAGCATCCATCGTTCCGTTTTGTTTTTGATGATCGTATAGATGGTATACCCTAAATAGACCAATAGGGTTACGCCTGCCAGAATTTCACCTATCATTAACCATATGTTCTTACCTAAGCCGTTAACGTCATCTATGATTTGGAGCGTGATAAAGAACACATACGGAATAAAATAGAGAAAATCCCTGTTTTGGAACTTATCTTGTTTGGAATGGTGATACTTTATCAGTAAAAAAAACAGTGTGATAATCAAAGGGGATTGGAAAAAATACCAATTCGCATTGGGAAAAAATAGATTGAAATCATCATCTCCGACAATGTTCAAAAGCATTGCAACAATGGACCCAAGAAGCAGTAAGAAATTTACCCGCTTGTAACTTTCTTGTTTGACCAGCAGAACGCTTAAAAGAAATAGGCCCTGAATAAGGGCGATTATTTGAATTATTTCCAACATAAATAATGGAGCACTTTCTTCGAATAGGCTAAAATAATTCAATAAAAAACGAATATCGATTGAAAATTTATAAAAGAATGCCAAAATTTAACATTTGGCCACGAGCTTGCTTGCAAATCAATTTTCTTAAACTATCGTGCGGATTTTCAGATTCATACCTTTTTTAGGTAACGAAAATTTTGAAGAATGAGTATTGTTAGGTATCAATATTTTTTCGATTTGAACTTACGGATTTAATTTGTTTCAGATGGCTGAGTGTCGGTTCCGCTTTTCAGGGTAGATAATCAATGCTTTGAAATAAAATTGTTTTGAGTATAAATAATAAAGCTAATTAAATTGCAAACCAAAAACTAGAATATTATTACTATTTTTATTGATAGTTAGGCACAATAAAATTGTGTTCAAAAGTTGTTTTTTGCTTTCCGTGTTCTTAACGGGAATGGCCTTAAGATTAGGGTGTTAAAACATTGATATTTAAATACTTATAAAACGGATGTGGTTTCTGCCACCCCGACGAACCACTAAATAGGTGGTATTAAAGCACTGTCAATCAGTAGATTAACAGTGCTTTTTGTTTTTTATGCATTCATCTGATTTCAAATAAAACCAAATAAAAGGTGTAGAGTTCGGTGAATGGTTCGGTACGTTTATTGTGCATAATTTAACTACAGTTCATTGGCAGCTTCCGGCCAAGAGCAGTTATTAGAAGCAAATTTGCTACTTGGTGGAGGGTAGGCTTTTAAAATCCGTCCCAACGTATTGTATTACAATCAATTGCAGAATGTTTGGAAACTAAGATAGCAGCAATTGTTGTTATCTATTGTGGTAAAATGCTATTATTTTTTATGGGGATAATTCATGCAATTGTATTTCGTTGGAATATATTAATGCGATTATCATCAATATCTAAAATCAATGTACAAAGAAGGCTATCCTCGGCTAAATACCGCATCTTCCATACAAAATTAACTCCTTTAGCTTCAAGTTCCTTCGTTGTTGCTTCCAAATCCTCTACATGAAACACTAACGCCTTTGAACCAATTACTGTAAGTGCGGTATCAGTTTTAGAATCTTTTTGAATTGCCTCAATCAATTGGTTATTTGAGTTTTCGATCATTTCAATTTTCATACCTGCTCCTTCCATAAAAGCCATTTCGACCTTTCCTTCTGGAATTGGAATGGATTGTTTCATTACTAATTCAAATCCTAGATTATTGGAGTACCATTTTATTGAATCGTCAATGTTAGAGACTACAAAGGCCATATTGTAGAATGCTAATGTTTCTAATCCTTCTTTTGATTTTTTGCTGTTTTTCATCTTGACATTTAAATTTTATGTTCAATACAAAACTACATTTTAACTTTTAAAAAGCAAGTTAAAAAATAATTAACTTTTAATTTCAAAGTTAAAATATGTGTGATTTAATATATTTGAAGAATGAAAATGAAATCACATTGTCCCATAAACTACTCTCTGGAGCACTTTGGAGATAGATGGTCTTTACTAATTATCAGAGATTTAATGTTTAATGGAAAAAGGCACTACAATGAATTTTTAGAATCAGGAGAAAAAATTTCTACAAGTGTTTTGGGAGACCGATTAAAACACTTGGAAGAAACCGGTATTATTAGTAAGGAAATAGATAGCGTCAAAAAGTCAAGAATTAGATACAGCCTTACCGAAAAGGGAATAAGTATGCTCCCGATTATGTTGGATATGGTTATGTGGGGTGGTCTATACGATAGTGAAAGTGATGTTAACAATGTTTTTTTGACTCAAGTGAATAATGAAAGAGAGTTGTTGATAAAATCAACACGAGAGCGACTGGAAAAGGAACATTTGGAAAAATCTAACTTATAAGAATCTATGGTTGACAAAAATCTTGAACCGATAAGAATAGTCTTCGAAGAAAAAATTCCAATGCACAAATTTTTAGGGTTAAAAGTAAAAGTTCTAAAAAAGAATTATGCAAAAATTAATATTCCTTTCAGGCAAGAATTAATTGGCGATTTTAGAAACAATCGTTGGCACGGAGGCATTATTGCTGCTATACTAGATGCTGTCGGAGGGCTTGTAGGTGCTACACTTATAACATCTTCTGAAGATAAATTAGCGACCATAGATTTAAGAGTAGATTATTTAAAAGGTGCCAAGGCCCAAGACATTACCGTAGAGGGTACAACTGTTAAACTTGGGAATAGAATATTGGTGACACAAATGAAAGCTTTTCAGAATGGCCAATTCATAGCTGAAGGAAAAGGCGTCTATAGTTTAATTAGAAACAATTAAATTAAAGGCAATAGGCCATGGGAATTTGTGAACATTTTCCATCAAGCGTAAACTTCCCCAAAATATGCACACAACCATTTTCAATTTCTCCCATCATTGACCCAACGAATAATTTTTAAAATTAAAATGAAAAAGATGTATTCAAGAACTATTGCAATGATGTTTTTAATGGTAGGATTTTGGTCCTGTAATTCGGATGACGAAACCAATTGTCCGGAGGATTTTACAGGTTCCCTGGGAACTGGCGAGGAAGTATTGGTAGGGAAATGGCAACTTAAGGCCATCAAGGCCGAAGAAGCGCTTGATTTGACGGATGATGATACCGACAACCCTTCAAAAGACCTGTTCGCTCAATACAGTGCATGTCAAAAGGATGCATTCTATACTTTTGAAACGGATAGGACGTATGCCTATGAACAAGGCAAAACAGCTGAGGACTGTGAGAATACCTTTAGTTCGGATGGAACGTGGAGGTTTGCGTCGAACACGCTGAACCTTGTCTCATCTTGTAGTGTTCAAAGCACCGGTTTGGAACTTAACGAGGACTTTACCGAGTTTACGTTTTCTGTCGATTATAAGATTTCTGAAGTGGATGGAAGCGTAGTACAGACCACTTTGGACTTTACCTATGCCTTGCTTGACGAATAAAGGGTTAATCACAGATTTTTTTGATAAGGATTTGCCTAAATCAGCTTAACTTTTTTAAGAGGTTAAATCAATCCAGAGGGGCTAGCCCCTCTGGATTTTATTTTTTGTGAAGTCAGGTGTTTCCATGTCACATGCCTTATACGATAGAATTACGCACCATGACTCAAGCCACCCAGACGGATTTCACATTGACGAATTCCCGAATACCATAACTGGAAAGCTCCCTTCCATAGCCACTGTTCTTGATGCCTCCGAAGGGCAGCCTAGGGTCTGAAGCCACCAATTTATTGACAAAGCTACTGCCCGCTTCAAGTTCCAATGCCACTCTTTCGCCACGTTCCCTATCCGATGTGAGCACTCCCGACCCGAGACCAAATTGGGAGGTATTGGCCAATGCAATGGCTTCATGCTCGTCCTTAACCCTGATTACAGCGGCCACGGGACCAAAAAGTTCATTGTCAAAAGCTTCCATTCCGGGATGTACATCTGCCAAGATGGTGGCAGGATAGTAAGCTCCCTTTCCTTCCGGGATTTTTCCCCCAAGTAAAAGTCGACCACCTTGGGCAATGGTTTTTGTGACCTGTTCGTGTATTTCATCGCGCAAATCCACTCTCGCCATTGGTCCATAATAGGTGGATTCGTCCATGGGGTCTCCCATTTTAGCATTTGCCATTTTGGTGGTGAACATCTTCAGGAACGCATCGTAAATGGCGTCGAGGACAATAAAACGTTTGGCCGCTATACAGGTTTGCCCGTTGTTCTGCAATCTTCCCAGCACTGCAAGATCTGTTGCTTCTTCAAGGTCCACATCATCCAGAACGATATAGGCATCGCTTCCGCCAAGTTCCAAAACCGTTTTTTTCAAATTGGCACCGGCAACGGTTGCGACCGACCGTCCTGCTGGGTCACTTCCTGTAAGGGTAACTGCCACGATACTTTTATCCTCTATAACCCCTTTGACATCTTTGGCATTGATGTTCAGATTGGTAAATACGCCTTCTGGAAATCCCGCTTTTATAAAGGCATCTTCCAAGGCAAATGCACATCCCTGCACATTGGAGGCGTGTTTCAAAACCCCGGTGTTCCCGGCCATAAGTGCAGGTGCAGCAAAGCGGATGACTTGGTAAAACGGGAAGTTCCAAGGCATCACGGCCAGAATGACTCCCATGGACTGAAACGTAACATAACTCTTTTTCGCCTCGGTATCCACTGTTTCCTTTCCAAGAAACCTTTCCACATTATCCGCATAAAAGCGGCATACCCAAGCACATTTTTCAATTTCCTTTCTTGCCTGTACAATGGTTTTTCCCATTTCGGTCGTGGCCAACCGGGCATAGGCTTCTTTGTTTTCCTCGAAGTGATCGGCAAGCGCATGCATGTGTTGCGACCGTTCCGTAAAGCTTGTTTGTTTCCAAGAAGTGTAGGCTTTCCTGGCCAAAGCTATCTTTTCTTTAGCTTTTGAAATCGCTATTCTTTCGTATTCGTTTATATTTTCCCCGGTCGCAGGGTTGATCGTTATTGCGTTGCTCATCATATTTTTATTTAAGTTCACTGGAATATTGTTTTATCAACTTGTTCAAAATCTCATGGTTAAGGGAATAATCTATGGCCAGATCAATAAGATGGACCCCTTTGGAATTCATGGTGTTTTTCAAGGTTTGCTGGAATTCTGCTACCGAACCTGGTCGATAGCCTTTGGCACCAAAACTTTCGGCATATGTTACAAAGTCAGGGTTTCCATAGTCCAAACCAAATTTCTTGAATCCTAGATCCTCCTGCTTCCACTGAATCATGCCATAGGCATTATCGTTCAAAATGATGACGATCAGGTCAAGTTGCATGCGTATTGCGGTTTCCAATTCCTGGGAGTTCATCATAAATCCTCCATCCCCGTTTATGGATATCACCTTTTTATCCGGATGTAACTGCTTTGCTATCAAGGCCGATGGCAAACCGGCTCCCATGGTCGCCAAAGCATTGTCCAGGAGCAAGCTATTTTGTACATAGGCCGGGTAATTCCGGGCAAACCATATTTTATACATCCCATTGTCCAAAGTGACAATACCATCATCCGGGAGCACATCACGTATGATTTTTACCAAACGCTGGGGTAAAATGGGAAAGCGATCGTCCTCTCCGTAGGTTGTCAGCCGCTCCTTGACGTTTGCTTTTATTTGGAGAAAGAAATCCATATTCCAACTGTTGGCCATGGGTTTTAACTTCTCGGTCAATTGGGAGACACTATGGGCAATATCTCCTATAACATTCAACTGGGGGAAGTAGACCTCATCTATTTCTGCCGGAAAAAAATTGAGGTGAATCACTTTGCGATTGTCCTCAGGTTGCATAAAAAATGGGGGTTTTTCAATGGTATCGTGCCCAACGTTGATAATAAGGTCCGCTTTTTTAATGGCCTCGTGTAAAAAATCGTGATCGGACAACGCAGCTGTTCCTAGGTATAGTGGATGGCGTTCGTCAATAATTCCTTTTCCCATTTGGGTATTGAAAAAAGGAATCCCCAAGGTCTCAACAAATTGTGTAAGCGCAATACTTGCCCTTTTTCTATTGGCCCCTGCACCAATAAGTACGATGGGCCGTTTCGCCCTTTCAATCATATCGGCAGCCTGTTGCACGGTATTGTCACCGGCATAGGGAATCTTAAAATCGACCACCTCAAATATCCTAGGGTTTTGCACCTCCTCTTCTGCAATGTCCTCGGGAAGCTCAATATGAACCGCTCCGGGTCTTTCCTCTTGGGCCAACCGAAATGCTTCCCTAACGATGGAAGGGATATGGGAACCATGGGTGACCTGCCTGGTATACTTGGTGAGCGGGTTCATCATTTTGACGACATCCAGAATTTGAAATTTTCCCTGCTTGCTCTTTTTGATGGGCTTTTGCCCGGTGATCATCACCATGGGCATGGCCCCCAATTGGGCATAGGCAGCAGAAGTCACTAAATTGGTGGCACCGGGACCGAGCGTAGAGAGACAGACCCCGGCCTTACCGGTCAACCTGCCATACGTTGCAGCCATAAATCCGGCACCCTGTTCGTGCCTTGTAAGGACCAACTCGATTTTTTCGGATTTTCTTATGGACTCCAAAAAGGCTAGATTTTCCTCTCCTGGAAGGCCAAAAATATATTCAACTCCCTCGTTTTCCAAAGCTTTGATAAATAGGTCTGATGCTTTCATTGTTCTTCGAATATCAATTTAGGTACACAGATCTGTTGTGTAAGGTGAACATACGTACTTTCACCGTAATGCCAATATATTTTTCTTTCATTTTTTTGCCCGTAAAATTGATTTTGATTTATTTATGGCCGTACCACAATTTTCCCAACGGTTCTACCGGTCTCCTGTTGTTGATGGGCCTCCTGTACCTGATCAAAACCATAGGTCTTGAAAATGTGCGGTCTCAGGATGCCCTGTTCCAAGAACGATGCTATCTGTTCCATGTCCCCGCCATTGGATTCCACCAGGATGAAATACCCTTTTACCCCTTTGCCCGCTGCCCTAGCGGTCACTTCCTCGTTCAGGCCGGTTGGGATGCTGATGATCGTACCGCCTTCCTTGGTCACTTCCAGGGAACGGTCGATGTTTTCACCTCCAATGGTATCGAGGACAAAATCAAATTCCCTGGGGTGTGCGCCCCAATCGTAGCCGTTATGGTCAATGTGGCCATCGGCTCCCAGGCCCAGTACAAAATCCCTGTTTTTTGCAGAGGATGTGCCGACCACCGTTGCCCCCAAATGTTTGGCGATCTGGACCGCGATGTGTCCCACTCCCCCGGAAGCGGCATGGATAAGGACCTTTTGGCCTTTCTGGACCTTGGCGTTGGAGACCAGGGCCTGCCAAGCGGTCAGGGCCACCAAGGTCGTTGCGGCGGCCTCTTCATGGGTGGTTCTGGGGTTTGAGTGCGAGCTGTGATGCCGGGGCCGCTACATATTCCGCATAGGCCCTGCCATGCCCGGGAAAGTTCACCATCCCGAACACCTCGTCGCCGATTTGGAACTTGGGGTCTTTGCTCTCGACCACCGTACCTGAAACGTCCCAGCCCAAGATAAGGGGACTCTCCTCCTTGATGCGTCCATATATGCCCTTTCCGTTACGGGTCTTTATATCGACAGGGTTGATGCTTATCGCCTTGGCCAGTATCAATACCTCCCCGGATGTGATGTTCGGTCTATCGACCTCTTGTATGGCCAAGTTTTCTGCACCCCCGGGTGCTTGTAATACAATTGCTTTCATATGCTGTTGTTTTCATCTGTTGGTTGTTCACTAAGCATGCTCAAATCACAAAGGAAGTTACTTGATGGATCAAGCCATCCTTAAATTTCCAAACGTCACAAAAGGAACTTTTTTTTGGTGCGCCGTCCTGTTCAAATACGATCTGGCCAAGCTCCACAACAAATTCTTTTTCCGTGATATAATTTTCTGTGGTAAATACCACTCCATCATATGTGGAGCCTATGTATTCAAGTACCTCAATCTTTCCTTGAAAGGTACGCTCACCTACGTTTTCCCATTTGATGTCGTCGCTACAGTAGGTGATGAATTTTTCATAGTTTCCATCTCCCAATACTTTGTTCGCTTTTTTAAAAATGTCTAGGTTACTCATATCCGATCTTGGTTTAATGCCTGTTTTAATTGTTTATCTGTACGCCAATCTTTCCATAGAAATTATCAGTGGGGTAGAACCCTTATAACACTGCTGCTTTCATGATTGTATTTTTTTAGTTGATTTCGCTGTCCTTCCCAGTTACCGTGGCCACCGACAAATCCTTGTCTTTAACTTTCATTGTTGGTCCATTCGTTCTTTTTTCTCCCTTTCCATTTTGGAATGCTCCATTTTCATACGGAAAAGCAGGAAGGGTATGGCCAATAGAAAGAGAATAAATTTGATATGCTTCATTTCAATTTTTATTGGATTAATAAGTTACTCAGTGTTCATAATTCTTGATCGATCAAGAAACCACACCATTAATTTAATGTTCCCCTTTAGGATTTAGGTGTCTTTACGGTGCTCTAATGCATAAAATTTATTGTATTGCCATTTGGACACGCTTCATGGATGACCATTTCTATGCCAAAGACATAAATATTTGTAAATCAACACGTTATATTTAAAAATGAAATGATTGTATTTCCTATTTGTCATACTTTTCCATTATTTGAGAAATGCAATTGTGCTTTCGGCGCAATGGGCTGGAACCGACACTACGGTTACGATATATATTAAGAATCAAGACCCTGGTGCCCCAAATGTTGATTTGTTATTTAACCTTGGTGGATTGGCAGCACCAGAATGCAATCTTTTAATAAACAGTGAAGCAAAAAAACTGCATTTCATAACGGTTTTCCTTAATTCAAAAATGTAAGTTTAACTACGTTTATTCATTCTATTTAGAAGAAATAGATTATGGCAATTAAAAAAGAAGATAGGCTTTTTGAATTTGCACCGTCAGCGTCAAAATAGGGTTCAAAATCGCTTCCCCAAGAGTCTAGTCTAATTTCCGGCTTAATAATTAAATTCTCAACGGTATAACTTCCGGTTAGTGTCAATGCCAAAACACTGGGATTGTCAGAAACGGCTTCAGATTTGGTTGAAAAATATTCACCTCTCAAGCCAACTGAGAAGTCATCGGAGGTTGCATACTGTGGGTAAAGCGCAACGCCGGAAAAGCCTTCACCATCATTATCCGCATATGCGGCATTTATACCTAAATATAGATTGTCGGTTAATTCAAAACCCGCTGTATAATCTATTTCAAAGCCTAGAAATTCACCCCCATCATAATAAAAATTTAAAAACTGCCCAGCATATCCCAATTGCGCTCCGGTCGAATAAACACCTGTTAAATTGCTATTAATGTCTGTAACGTTCATAAAGGCAAGCATTAAACTAAAATCGTCAGAAAGGCTGAAATCAGCTTTTACCCCGATATGTGAAAATGGACCATTGGAGGTTAAATAAGAGGTACTATAGTTAAAATTTCCTACCGGTGAAATTAACTCATAACCCAGATAGGTATTAAAACGACCCGCCGTTAACCTTGTTGACTCACTTACCTTCCAATAGGCATAAATTTGATTCAAATTATATCCACCCGTAGCAAAATCACCTCTTGGCCCAAAAACAATGTCCGCAACAGCACCAGTTTTTTCGCCCTCATATGTTGCAATAATGTTGACCATACCCAGTGCAAAACCTAATTCATCTGCAAATGCGGTTCCAAAAGATTGTTGCGTAGTATCGGGCGCGGTCAAATTTGTCTGATAATAGGCATCAATTGATCCACTAAAATGAACAGATTTTTTTACTTTAGGTTCCTGACCCCGTAATCCGGCCGCAGCGAATAACATCAGTCCCGATGCAAGGATGCTTTTTACGTATTTTGTGTTGCTAATGGTTTTCATAGAGTTAGATTTTAATCGAGTAGTTGTTATTTATTTGAATTTGTGTTATTGTTCCAATATTGTTGGTTTCTTAAGTTTCTGAATTTTAGTTGGTTGCGTTTTACGGCAGAACTGAATTGAATGCTAGTTTTGAATCAGAATTTGACCATCCATCTTTTAAGGTAAATATGTTACACCCCGTTGATCTCAATGCTTATTTTGAGTAAGTCCAATAGTATTTGTTTCCAATTTTAAAGGGGGAAATGAGCTATTACGCTTTAGTCTAATTACTAACATTGTACCAAAAAATTAATTTACTGATAGTCAGTTTAATAGGTCATTTTTTGGCTTCTATTGAATTCTATTCTTTAATAAATTTCTCATATTTAATAAATTTGAAATTTGTTTTATGTGGAAAGGCGGAGTCCAAGGACTTAGAAACTGGGGACATTCCCTCCCTCAAGCTTTTTGGGGGGTATAAAGAGTTCAGGAGCTTTAAAGGGTTTAATTCTTCACCTAAAGCATATTCGGGGTACACAACTTACCTGACCCAAGAAGGTGAGAAAACAGGATTTGGGTATGTGGTACCAAGTCTTTCTATTTCATCCTTCCGGTATCTTGGTGCTGGGCTCAAAACTAAAGGGCCATATCAATTTTGGAAAGGATTTTTCGCTTTATCAAAACACCGATCTACGGCTGAACATCAAAAGGTTTAAAACCAATGTCATTCCAATAGTCGTCGGAGTCTATGGTGGTTTTGACTATAGCCGGGTCTGGACGGCCAAGGACACTTCCAATCTATGGCATACCTCTTACGGTGGCGGTATTTATGTAAACGGTCTTAACCTGATTACTTCACGGGTGTCTTTGTTCAGTGGCAGTAATGGTGCCCGCATCAACTTTAATTTTAAGGAATTTGGTTTTGGAATGCAGCTATGGAGCACTTAGAATATGAAGGGACTTGGATTTTGCAGCGATCAGAGCACCGTTAGTACAAAAAAAGGAAGCTGGAAACAGCTCCCTTTTTATGGTCATCTTCTACAATGATATTTTTTCCCTACATTACACGTTATAGAGTGTTTAAGGTACTGGGTAAGTATGAAGGTTCCTGTAAGCGAAGGCCACTGAAAAATAAGGATCAGATAGTGCTTAAGAGTTGATTTTTATCCCTCCAAAAGGCCTTGGGTTTTTGAGATACTCCCTATAACTCTTCTTCTCTACCTTAGGGGGCACGAAGCCCGCCCAAATTCCAGGAAGCAATTTCTGGGATTCTTTCCCACATATAGCCGTATGGTATGATTTATGGCATCGCATAGGTTCCGATGTTATGGAGTGAGAATCAGTTTCCCAACGGTTCTACCGGTCTCCTGTTGTTGATGTGCCTCCTGTACCTGATCAAAACCATAGGTCTTGAAAATGTGCGGTCTCAGGACGCCCTGTTCCAAGAACGATGCGATCTGTTCCATGTCCCCGCCATTGGATTCCACCAGGATGAAATACCCTTTTACCCCTTTGCCCGCTGCCCTAGCGGTCACTTCCTCGTTCAGGCCGGTGGGGATGCTGATGATCGTACCGCCTTCCTTGGTCACTTCCAGGGAACGGTCGATGTTTTCACCTCCAATGGTATCGAGGACAAAATCAAATTCCCTGGGGTGCGCGCCCCAGTCGTAGCCGTTATGGTCAATGTGGCCATCGGCACCCAGGCCCAGTACAAAATCCCTGTTTTTTGCAGAGGATGTGCCGACCACCGTTGCCCCCAAATGTTTGGCGATCTGTACCGCGATGTGTCCCACTCCCCCCGAAGCGGCATGGATAAGGACCTTTTGGCCTTTTTGGACCTTGGCGTTGGAGACCAGGGCCTGCCAAGCGGTCAGGGCCACCAGGGTCGTTGCGGCGGCCTCTTCATGGGTGATGTTCTGGGGTTTGAGTGCGAGCTGTGATGCCGGGGCCGCTACGTATTGTGCATAGGCCCTGCCATGCCCGGGAAAGTTCACCATCCCGAACACCTCGTCGCCGATTTGGAACTTGGGGTCTTTGCTCTGGACCACCGTACCTGAAACGTCCCAGCCCAAGATAAGTGGACTTTCCTCCTTGATGCGTCCATATATGCCCTTTCCGTTACGGGTCTTTGTATCGACAGGGTTGATGCTTATCGCCTTGGCCTGTATCAATACCTCCCCGGATGTGATGTTCGGTCTATCGACCTCTAGTAAGGCCAAGTTTTCTGTACCCCCGGGTGCTTGTAATACAATTGCTTTCATTTTTATATTCTTTTGAATGTTTTTATATACTGTTTTAGGGTCTTGTTACAGACATTTTTTCCAATTCCACTATACGGATATTAACCGTTTTCATAGTTTTAACCGGAACACCTTATAGGGCAGTTTGGTTTTGTTTTCCCCTTGATGAAACCAAGGCATCAACTGGATTTGGGAAGCTGTGATATACAAATACCCATCTTTGGAAATACTGTAGCTATCAGGCCAAATGAGTTGATCACTGTCCCGAACCAATTCCTCCATTTGAAGTTCTGGTGTAATTCTGATGATGCTGTTATTCTCTAGGTCACCAAAATAAAGATTGCCCTTGGTGTCAAAGATCATGCCGTCAGTGGTGGTGAATTTGCCGAGATTCTGTACACCTTTTTCCATAGTGTTCATGGGTGTTTCAAAATCCCTTAGCAATGAAGTGGCTATACGGTATAATTTGTTATCGGTAAGCGGTTTGAAATAAAGCCATTCCCTATCTGGGCTTAGGGCTATCCCGTCGCTGTTTACCTTTAAGGGTTGACCGTCCGAGGCAGTAAGTTCCTCGCCCAAAGGACTGAACGTATAGCTACTGTCCGATAGGACGGCAGGGGCTCCAGCTAGGACGTATCTTGATTCCCCGGATGTGATATTCAATACCACTAAACCACCAGCAGATGAATCCGTCATATACGCAAAACCGTTTTGATTGTCCACCCTGATATCATTGAGATATACATGGTCGTGAACGATATCCTCGGGAAACCTATAGATCCGTTCGATGGCATCCGTGGCCAAATTGATCTTGATCACCTTGTTGCTTCTTTGGTAAACTGGACCTAATCCAATCCCGGCCGCATCCACGATCCATAGATAGTTTCGGTCATCGGTGTAGACCGCCTGTACCGTGACAAATTTGTTTTGTCCGTCCTCTCCTTTTTTAAAACTGTTCCAAGCTTCATTGGGGTAGGGCAAGGCCTTGCCTTGTTTTACCTCGACTACGGAGTGGGCATGTTGGTCCAGCCAATAGGGGTAGTTCACAAATAAGCGATTGTCCTGTGATACGGCCACCCCTGTAAACTGGTAAATACTGTCGGTATACACCGTTTCCAAATTATGTGTTTTGGCAGCCGTCTTGGATTCAACAGTATAACCAATGGTACTTGTTTTAACCTTACAGGCCACCAAGGCAAGTAAAAGGGTTGTCATTATAATGTATCGAATTGTTTTCATGGTGTAAATGTTTTTTTTGGCAAGTTGGCTCCAGTCAGGTTTCCTTCAGTATAAATTTCTGTTGTTTCCTGTAATGGCAATATTCAAACAAGAGTAACTGTAAGTCGTCCAAAAAGCAACGACCTCCTCCTAAATGAGATGCCTGTAGTGGCTAGAGAAGGTCGTCGTTGGATATTGAAAACTGCTTACATTTCCTTTGTAACCTCAATACCTATTTTTCCATAGAAGTTTTTATCCCCCGTTTTGAATTCCAAAAGGCTGTGGGCCTTACCGATTTCTTCCAAAGGGAACACCTTTTTTAGTACCGGTCTCAGCTTGTTGTTCTCCACCAAACGGGTGAGCTCGTCGAGTTTGTTTCTGTTCTGTCTTGTAAAGACAAAGTGATAGGATGCGTTTTTCCCCCAGGCCTCGATAAGGTTTTGCGGTTGTGCGATATCTACGATGGTGACCACTTGCCCCATCTGTGCGAGGATCTTTCCACTGTCGGATAGGGTATTGCCCCCTATGGTGTCGATTACCACATCGACGCCCTTTCCGGCCGTGAGGTTCAGGATGGTATCGATGTAATTCTCGTTTTCATAGTCGATGACATGGTCCGCGCCGAGTTCCAAGAGGAATTCATGATGTGCCTTTCTGGCCGTTGTAAATACGGTCGCCCCCATGGCCTTTGCTATTTGGATGGTGGGGATGCCCACGCCACCGGCACCGCCGTGTACCAGTATGGACTGGTTGATCTTGAGCTGTGCCCTGGTCACGAGCATTTCCCATGCCGTTCCGGCGGCCAAGGGCAGGGTAGCGGCCTCTAGATGGCTGAGGTTCTTTGGTTTTAGTCCAATGATGGCCTCGTTGGCCACATGGAACTCCACATAGCTTCCCGGCCCGTTAAAGATTTCGGGGGTGTAATAGACCTGGTCACCGACCTTGAAGTTTTCAACGCCCGGACCGACCTCCACAATCTCGCCGGAGACATCGTGGCCTGTGATGACGGGCAATTCCAATTCACTTTTATAGTCCCCGCGGCGTACTTGGTAGTCCAATGGGTTGACCGAGGTGGCGAAGACCTTGACCAGAACCTCCTTGAACCCCGGTTTAGGAGTTGGGATATCGGTGATTTCAAAATTCTCGATAGGGCCGAATTCTTTTAATACTGCTGCTTTCATAGTTATGTAATTATATAATTAGGTAAATACCTAAAAGTTAGACAAAAAAATTTTTATAGTTTATTTTTAATATGTGTTGCTAAATCTTGAATCGTTTTTTCATTTCTTTTATAATAGGTCCACTGTCCCTTTCGTGTTGCGATCAATAGATTCGCGGCCGACATCATTTTTAAATAGTCTGAAACCGTGGGAGTCGACATTCCGGCCTTTTTGGCAATATCGGAAACACATACACCTAGTTCAGGTGTGTCTTGGCTCAATTCTTCTTCCGGAAAATGGGCAAAAGGATTTTTTAACCATTCCAAAATATTCAAACGAGTCTCATTTGATAATGACTTTATAATTTCCAACAATTCCATAGTGCTTTTCTTTTGTGGGTACAAATTTAGGTAATTACCTAAATACCTACATATTTTTTAATAAAACTTTGTGATATACTACTGTTGTAACCAAAGAACAATGGTGGTTGAAGAATTGACCAAAAGAATGAATTGTTGGTTTCCTTACTCAAATGGTAGCGGGACCGACGCTCTTCATTTGGACATAGAATTTTCCAATGCCCTCATAAGAAGAATCCATGGATTTGGAAAAAGGAATCAACCGGATGTGCGACTGATAGGCTATTAAAAAGTTGAACCTTATCAATAAATGAACACTATGGAAGCACCACAGAATCTTCAAGGGACCAATCAGGTCATGCAATACATACCGCAATTGCTCAATGTCCATATATCCAATGGCATCGTCTACAACTATCCAGACCCGATGCTATATTTGGACATGGATTATCATGAACTTTTTGTTTAAAAGGCATAGCAATAAAAAGGACGTGCTATGGGTTCCCACTAGTCCGTCCTTGACTCGAGGTAAGAACAGACGACCGTTTCCAATTGGGTCAGGTCGTCAACGATAAACCTTGGATCAAGGAGTTTGCAATCGTGTACCGATTTCCTTGTGATGGAATTTGTGACCGCAAAAACGGGCATTCCCGCATTTTGTGCGGCCATGATTCCGTTAGGGGAATCCTCAATGACCAGACATTGCTCTGAATTTAGCCCGAAATGCTCCTTGGCCTTTTTGTAAATATCCGGTGCCGGTTTTCCGTTGGCTACATCATCACGCGTCAGGACCAGATCAAATTGATCGTAGATGCCAATGGCCTCAGTGACCTTTTTGGCCTCTGGCAAATGTGACATGGTGGCGAGTACCAAGGTGTAGTTTTCCCTTTTTAGCCTATGGAAGAGCCCAAGGGTGTATGTGCAAAAATGTTTGGACAACAGCTCGGTGTTATCCAGAATCTCCCGGTATAGGGCAAGTCGCTTTTCAATGAGCTTTTCTCCAATGGTTTCCAAATCGTCCGATGACAAATGGGTGCTAAGTTCCTTATAATAGTGTTTTGCGAGGCCTTGGACCACCTCTGTTCTGGACAAGCCAACAAATTGATTGAAGATGTCCGATACCTGTTTTTTATCGACCGCTCCTTGGGTCAGTTCCGAAATGGCCATCGCATAGGAATCGGCTTTTAGGACTTCTGTTTGTATCAATGTGCCATCCAGATCAAATAGCACTGCTTTAATGGATTGTATGGTATTCATTCGATGTTGGAATAGTAGGTTTTTAAGGTTTGGCCCCTCGTTCATTTTTTAAATTCAAAGGTCTGGTTCCCCATGCCCATAATGACCAGATCCGTACTGTTCAGAAACAGACCGGTTTCCACAATGCCCGGCATTGCTTGCAATAGGTTTTCCAGGGCCTCTATATCATCCCAGTTGGAGACATCCAAGTCCAAAATACTGTTTTCTTGGTCTGTTCTGTAAACTTTTCCCTCTTCCATGCGAAGGTTTGAGGCCAGTCCCATATCCTTGAGTTCCTTGATGATTTTTTGTTCTGCAAAGGGAATCACTTCCAAGGGGAGTGGGTAACCTCCCAATCGTTCACTTTTCTTGCTCGAATCCGTAATGATGATGTTCAAGTCGGAGTAATGGGCCAATATCTTTTCCCGTAGGAGTGCCCCGCCGCCCCCTTTGATGAGTTGGAGTTCCTCTGTAAACTCATCCGCACCATCGATGTTGATATCAATCGTGGTCGTTTGGTTGAGCGGTAATAGTGGTATGCCCAATTTGGAGGCCAACTGTTCCGATTTTAGGGAAGAGGCAACGCCATTTATCTGCAGTCCGTCTGCAACCAGCTCTCCCAATAGCATGATCATAAGGGACGAGGTGGATCCAGAGCCCAGGCCGACCACCATGCCATTTTCTATATGTGTTATGGCTTTTTTGGCAGCATTTAATTTTTCGGTTTCCGTCTCCATTGCAATTTATTGATGGTCGAAGTTTGTTCAGAACAAACTTATGCGGATTCTTTTTACTTTTGTCCCATATCAGAAAAAAAATAATGTTAACATATTGTTGACTGAAGTTCCGGGGCATATCGGATGATAGTGACATGAAATTGCTCCCTCTATGCCTTAACAAAGGAAATCCTTCCGGATTATAGTAGCGTATCGATTGTATGAAATTGGAGCTTAGAAGACATATAGAGGAAATCATGCCCTTGTCCATTAAGGACTTCGATTTGATTGCACCCTATTTTGTACCCCAACGGTTTACTAAAGGAGAATTTGTGTTTCGACAGGGAGATAAGGTTCCGTATACCTATTTTGTGGTATCCGGCCTTTTAAAGCTGCTTTATAGTGATGCATCCGGGAAGGAACATATCCTGTCGTTTGCCATGGAGGATTGGTGGGAAACGGATTATTATGCTTTTTACCAAGAGGGTAGGGCGACGATGTCCCTAAGATGTCTTGAGGATACGGAGGTGCTCCACATAAGTTTGGAAGATTACCATAATCTCTGTGGCTCGTTTCCGCGTATGGAACACTTTTTTCTGCAAAAGGCCATATCTGGTCATATTGCCTCCCAGCAACGCATACTGTCGCTGTTGGGTTCCAGTGCCGAAGAGCGGTATGCCATGCTGCTCAAGCGATACCCATCGCTGATACAACGGGTTTCCAAAAGTCAGATGGCCGCCTTTCTAGGGGTATCCAGAGAAACATTGAGCCGGTTTTATTCATAACGGGTTTCAGCCTGCCCGTTTTAGCAATTGTGATATAGGTCACAGGTGCGGCACATGTAGCCTCCGTAATTTTGTATCAGTAATAATTAAAAAAAGAAGGAATGAAGAAAATCATTGTAACAGTCCTTTTTTATAATCTGATAACCGCGATGTATTCGCAAGACAAAAGCATGGAAGTAATGGAAAAACGAACAATTAATCCGTGGACTTGGCAAAAGGAACGAAGTTACCATCAAGCCGTTGAAGTGAAAAACCCGGAAGGCACCTTATATGTCTCCGGGCAAACGGCCATTGATGATGAGGGAATATCGAGCGATGCCGATATGAAGACCCAGTTGGAATTGGCCCTTAAGAATCTTGAAAAAGTGATCGAAGAGGCGGGTTATGACTGCAAGAACATTGTCCGATTGAACATTTATACCACATCCACCGAAGCATTATGGCCCCACTTCAATATCCTACAGGAATGGGTGGAAAAGCAGGGTATGGAACAGGCGTTGACACTATTGGAAGTGGTCAGTCTATTTGAAACCTTGACCGTTGAGCTTGAGGCAACTGTTGTGAAATAGTCTCTCCAAATGGAAGATTGGAAAAGGGAAGCTCATTTCGGGTTTCCCTTTTTGTTCTAAGCAGCGTTGGATTTCAATTTTTGTGGCCCAATACCTTTGTGATTATATCGAATGGGACCTGATCGCATTCTTTGGAAGGATATTTTTTATGGAGCACCAGTAATTATTCAGTCTTCACAAGTTGTTTCTTTGCTTTAGACTGACTACTTTTTCGATGCCCAATCGCTTCATTTTGGCAAAAAGGGTCTTGTCCTTCATCTTTAATATCTTGGCCGCTCCACTGGGACCACTGACCCGCCAATTGGTATGGTCGAGGACTTCGATGATGTAATCTTTTTGAATGGACTCAAAGGATTTAAAGCCTACGCTCGATGCTGGAATATCCTTATGCGGTATCCAATTTCCGGGCTTTAGGGTCGGGCCGTTTTCCACGATGACCGCACGCTCGATCATATTTTCCAATTCCCTGATGTTCCCTGGAAAGTTATAATTTAACAGGGCTTCTATCGTATCCTTTGATACACGATTAAAGACTTTGCCGGCCTTCATTGCATATTTCTCCAAAAAAAACTGTGTCAGCACCGGAATGTCTTCCTTCCGGGCCCGCAAGGGGATATTGTGTATGGGAAATACATTCAGTCGGTAATAGAGATCCTCCCGGAACCTGCCATCACGAATCATTTCCTTCAAATCCCGATTGGTGGCGGCAATGACACGTACATCGACTTTTTTTGTTTTGGTGCTGCCCAACTCATCAAACTCCATTTCCTGTATTACTCGCAGTAGTTTGGGTTGCAGTTCCAAAGGCAATTCACCGATTTCATCGAGGAAGATGGTTCCCCCGTCCGCAAGGGTGAACTTGCCCACCTTGTCGGCAACAGCCCCTGTAAAGGCACCTTTTTTATGCCCGAACAGTTCACTCTCGATGAGGTCCTTGGGAAGGACTGCACAATTGATCTTGATCAGGGGACGTTCTTTTCTTTTACTATTGTTGTGTATGGCCCTTGCCAATAATTCCTTGCCCGTTCCGGATTCACCGGTAATCAATACCGTTGTTTCCGTAGGGGCCACTTGATCGACTTGAACAAGTACACGCTTATAGGCATCACTATGACATATGATGTTTTTGAAATTTATTTTAGTGCCGATTTCCTCCTGCAAATATTCGTTTTCGATCTCCAAGCGCTCTTTCAAGGATTTGATTTCTTCCAAAGCTTCATAAATTTGAAGTTCGTGCATTTTGTTGGTGGTAATGTCCCTCACCACTGAGCAACAGTAATCCTCTCCTTTATAGGTCAAATGACTTGAAGTGATGTCCACAGGGAAAATGGTCCCGTCCTTTCTGTGGATCAACCATTCGAACCGATGCGAGCCTTTGGCCTTTAACATATCAAAATGCGCATTGTAAAATTCATCCGTGACGGCAGGATCTAGATCGAACATGCTCATTTGATCCAGTTCCTCCTTGCTATAGCCCAACGTGGGAATCAAGGATTCGCTATAGTATAATAAATCCCCTTGTTCATTGTATACATAGATCAAATCTTGGGCATTGTTGATCACGGTGCTCAAAAGGCCCAGGTCACTTTCCCTGTTCTTGAATTCTGTCACATCTTGATAGGCGCCAAGAACCTTATAGATTTTATTTCCTTTTAAGATGGGTTTGGCCATGGCCCTGATATAACGGGGAGGGGAATCGTTGGTTTCGAATAGCTCTTCAAAAGCAATTCCTTTGTTGATGACCTGCCCAAGTAAAGACCTGACCTTTTCACTGTCCTTGAATTTATGGATGATCTTGGCAGGGACCAGGTCTTCTGGGTTCTTGGCCTTGAATATTGTCAGGGCACATTGCGTGGCCAAGATGGACCCATCATATAAGTTGAGCTCCCACCCGCCCAAATCCGCCATGGACTGGGTGTCCTCGATCAGATTTTTGTAAAAACCGGTCTCTCCCAGTTCATGTAAGATGGAACATATGTATTTTTTTCCATCATAGGTAAAGCTCTGGGCATTGACCTCGACTTCATAGAATTTCCCTTTTTTGGTCTTGTGGATCGTCGTGAAACGTACATTACGGTTCGTGTGAACCTCCTCCCAATGTTTTCGCCAGCTTTCGGGAGTTACGGTAATGTTGATTTTCGAAATTGATAAGTTTTCGCATTCTTTTTTACTATAGCCCAATGCACTGCGAAACTTGGCATTGGCGTTGATGATGTTGCCCTTTTCATCCAGCCAGCACATTTCATGGGGCAGTTTTTCCATTAACTGCCCTTTGATCAGGGCATCTTGCATCTTGTCTTTCATGTTGGATTCCTATTAACTCAAATTGCTACATTGCTTAGTTTACATCTAATGATTTGGATTTATCATATGTTATGCATCGCAACCGGTCTTTATAGCTGATAGGGGGGCGATACGAAAACACCCATCCATGGTTACGGCTTGCCATTCCGGATCATTCATCAATATGGTAAAGTTTTCGCCAAATAACTACTTGGCCGAAATTTGTTTCTCTATACCGAGTCGTTTCATTTTGGCGAACAAGGTCTTGTCGTTCACGTTTAAAATTTTTGCCGCGCCACTCGGTCCCCCTACGCGCCATTGTGTATGTTCCAATACCCCGATAATATATTCCCTTTGATTGGCTTCCAAGGATTTGAATTCATTGGAAAGCGATAAGTTTTCCTGTTCCGGTAGCCAATTGCCCGGGTTGAGCGTAGTACCGTTTTCGATGATGACGGCACGTTCGATCAGGTTTTCCAATTCACGGATATTGCCCGGAAAGTTGTACGCCATGAGCTTTTCAAGTGTTTGTGGTGCCAAACGCTTAAAGGCCTTTCCTGCTTTTACGGAATATTTTTCCAAAAAGTATTGCGCCAGTATCGGAATGTCCGGTTTTCTTGCCCTTAAGGGGATATTGTGGATAGGGAATACGTTCAAACGATAAAACAGGTCTTCCCTAAAACTGCCTTCCCGAATCATTTCCTTTAAATCCCTGTTCGTTGCGGCAATGATTCGCACATCGACCTTGATGGTCTTGGTACCGCCCAGTTCATCGAATTCACCTTCCTGGATGACCCTGAGTAATTTGGGTTGGAGCTCCAAGGGCAACTCACCGATTTCGTCCAAAAAGATGGTGCCCCCGTCGGCAAGGGTGAACTTGCCCTCCTTATGGGCCGTGGCCCCGGTAAAGGCACCTTTTCTATGCCCGAACAGCTCGCTTTCGATGAGTTCTTTGGCCAAGGTGGCACAATTGACCTTGATCAACGGACGGTTTCCCCTCTTACTATTGCTATGGATGGCACGGGCCAACAATTCCTTTCCGGTGCCCGACTCCCCGGTGATCAATACCGTGGTGTCGGTAGGGGCCACTTGCTCCACTTGTATAAGTACGCTTTTATAGGTCTCACTGCTGCTTATAATGCTTTTGAAATTGATTTTATTGCCGATCTCCTCCTGCAGATATTCATTTTCAATTTCGAGACGTTCTTTCAGGGCCTTTATTTCTTGTAGTGCCTCGTGCAATTCCAGATCGCGCATTTTTTTTGCGGTGATGTCCCTTCCCACGGCACAGTTGTAATCCTGTCCATTAAATCTTAAATGGTTCGCCGTAACATCGATTGGGAACTGCGTGTCATCCGCCCTTGACAACAATCTTTCGAAATTCAGCGAACCTTTGTCGATGATTTCCTGAAAATGGGCGTCCCACCATTCTCGACTGGCCCCGGGATCCAGTTCAAATATTTTTTTTTGGTTCAACATATCATCCTGGCTGTATCCCAAATGTTTCATCAGGGATTTGTTGCAATGAATCACATCCCCTTCTTTATTGAAGACGGCAATAAAGTCACGGGCATTTTCCATAACGGCCTTATGGAAATTTAAGTCACTGTCTTTTTGCTTTATTTCGGTAATATCCTGATAAATGCCAAATACCCTGTATATTTTGTTCCCTTTTAAGATAGGCTTTGCCGCGGCCCTGACATATCTGGGTGGGGAATCATTGGTTTCCAGTATTTCATCAAAGGCAGTCCCATTTCTGATGACTCCTCCCAACAAGGACCTGTAACGACCACTGTCCTTAAACTTATGGATGACCTTTGGGGGAGTGAGTCCCTCCAAGTCCTTGACCTTGAGAATTTCCATAGCACAAGGGGTGGCCATAATGGACCCGTCAAGCAAGGTCAATTCCCATCCACCGATGTTTCCGATTTCATAGGTGTTGTCTATGATCTTTTTGTGAAAGTTGGGCTCTGTAATTTCTTTGGCAATGGCACACAAATAGTTTTTTCCGTTATATGAGAATTTTTGGACGTATACTTCCACATCATAAAATCTACCCTTCTTGGTTTTGTGGACCGTGGTAAAGTTCAGACTTCCTTTTTCCATGACCTCCTTCCAATGGGCTTTCCAACCTTCCGGCGTGAGGGTCGTGTTGATATCCAGAACCGATAATGTGCCGCATTCCCTGCTATTGTAACCAATGGTATTACAAAATTTCTCGTTGGCATAAATAAACTTGGCATCCGGACCCACCCAGACCACTTCGTATGGCAATTGATCCATCAACTTTGCCTTGAGCTGAAACTCATCGAGCACATCCTTCATTTTTCATAGCGTTTGATTTCGGTTAAAGATACTTTAATTTCTAATATAATAGAATAATATGATATTAAGGAGAGTTTATGTTTTTTGAATTATATGTATGTATCTGATTATCAATTGTATATGTAAATGGCACAAAAATAGCCCTAAGATGACAGTATGATTATCCAAATTGAAGCATTTAGGCGGACGAATGGATGGTCAACAAAAAATAACAGGAACTAAAAAATGTAACAATCATGAACAGAACAACAAAAATCGGCCTTGAGGCACTTCTTAGACCTGAGGACAGCATACTCGTATTGATCGACCATCAACCCTATCAAATGGCCAATTTGAACAGCCACGAACCAACGATGATTATCAACAACACCGTAGGCCTGGCCAAAGCGGCGAAAGCCTTCGATGTCCCTACCATTCTTACTACCGTAGTTGAAGAGCGGGGTGGTTATATCTTTAAAAGTATCCTGGATGTATTTCCAGATCAAAAACCTATCAATAGGACTTTTATCAACACCTGGGAGGATCCCAAGGTTACCGACATTGTCAAAGAAAGCGGTCGTAAGCAATTGGTGTTGGCGGGTCTATGGACAGAAGTATGTGTGGCCATGCCCGCTATCCAAGCCATGGGCGAAGGATATGATGTATTCGTGGTTACGGATGCATGTGGTGCAGTCAGCTCGGAAGCACATGATATGGCGGTTCGCCGGATGGTTCAGGCAGGTGTAGTGCCCATCAATTGGTTGGCACTTGCGGCTGAATGGCAACGGGATTGGGCCCGTATGGAAACAGCTGCCAAAATCGCAGAGGTAATTCTGGAGCATGGTGGGGGCAGTGGCATTGCTTTGGCCTGGGAACTTCAACTTTTGGCCACACCGGTGCCCAATGAAAAGTAAAATGCATGACAACCGGTTTTGATATATCGGGACCGGTTGTACATCTATAAAAATCATAATAATGGCAAATACAGTACTGGCCTCCCTTATGGAGGAGAATTTAAATAAGGTTTGGAGCGAACGTAACAAGGCGATTCGGCTGAGTGCCATCCAAGCCCTGTATGGGACTGATAGTGGACTCTTCCATGTGGGACACCGGACCCATGGACATCAGGCTATAAATGATAGTGTGACCGAGGTATTGAAACATATGCCGGAAGAATTTGTCTTTCGTTTGCTCAAACCTGTAGTGATCAACAACAATATAGGAAGGTTGCTTTGGGGAATAGGCCCGAAAGGGGGAGCACCCGTGCAGACGGGGATGGATATCGCCATTTTCCAAAATGACAAAATCCAGGCACTTTATGTGTTTCTGGACTAAACAACTTAAGAAATGAAAAAAGGAACTAGTTTTTCAACCCAGGGTCAAAGGGCCGATATAGGAGACTTGACCATCCATAGGATTTTGCCAAATAGATATGCGGATGCCGTTGGACCCTTTGTTTTTCTGGACCATATCGTCCCAAAGCTCCAACCTGCCGTCATGGATAGCGGAACAGGGGCGCATCCCCATAGGGGCATTGCCACCCTGAGTTATATTATTGATGGGGAGGATGAGCATTTTGACAGCGCTGGAAATTACGCCAAGGTACATTCGGGTGGGGTACAATGGATGAAGGCCGGAAACGGCATCATGCACGATGAGACCTTGAACGTGGATTCGCATACGGATACCAATAGCACCCATGCCTTTCAATTTTGGATCAACCTTCCTTCAAAGGTCAAGGCTGAGCAACCAGCGTATCTGGCCATCCATGCCAATGAGGTACCTCAAAAGGGATTGCCGCACAATGGCGGTTGGATAAAGGTCATCGTAGGTGATTATGAAGACTTACACGCTTCCATCCCCAACTATTCAAAACAGTTCCTATACCATGTCAGATTGGAGCCTGGCAAAGACTTTACCCTTTATGTGGAGAACAAGATGGAAGTGGCCGCTTTTTTGCCCACCAAGAATGTCGTACTCAATGATACCGAATTTAAGGGTGGGGAATTTGTGGAGTTTGATAGGGATGAAGGAGAAATCACCATTGAAAATAAAATTCAAGGACCCATCGATGTGCTACTGTTCGGGGGAGAACCCTATACGGAGCCCATTGTGGCCGAGGGACCTTTTGTGATGAACAGTCGGTCTGAAATCGCTGAAGCGTACCGGGATTTTTATGCCGGGAAATACGGAAAAATAAATTATCAAAAACGAGCTTAAAGCAAAAACAACAAATGATGAGAAAATTAATCGTTCTGGCAACTGCATTTATCCTTAGTGTAAGCATCAGTGCACAATCCACTGAACCCTTGGTGGGGGCAGATATGATCGTGTTCAATGCAAAAATTACGACAGGAAGCCTCACCAAACCCGAAGCTTCGGCATTGGCAGTAAAAAGGGGCAGGATCTATGCCGTGGGCACTGATGCCGAGATACTTGGGTTAAAGGATAACAACACCAAACTTATCGATGCTGGAGAAAAGCGCTTGATACCCGGTATCAATGATGCCCATACCCATATACTGAATGAAAGGAGCTATAACTACAATGTGCGATGGGAAGGTGTTCCTACCTTGGAGCTTGCCTTGGAAATGTTGGGCGAACAGGCCAAGCGGACCCCTGAAGGCCAATGGGTGAAAGTGATCGGGGGATGGTCGCCATACCAGTTCAAGGAAAATCGGTTGCCCACCATCGAGGAAATCAAAAAAGCGGTGCCAAATAGGCCTGCAATTGTACAGTATGCCTACAACCGCGCTTATTTGAACGATTTGGCCATGGAGGCTTTTGGAGTGGGCACGGATAAATTTCCAGGTTCACCGGAGACCGTATTTGAAAAGGACAAAAAGGGCAATTATACCGGTGTGGTGCATTCCTATACATTTACCTTCGCCGCTCTGGAACTCATGGTGCCACAACCTTCGGAGAAGGAGCAACTCAGTTCCATCACCAATGCCATAAACGATATGAACCGGTTCGGGGTCACCACGGCTGTGGATGCGGCCAGTATTTATGGGTATCCCCATGGGCATGCACCCATACAGCAATTGGCCAAGGAGAATCGCCTGAACATCAGAATGCCATTCGTTGACCTTCAGTTCGGTGATACCGACAGCCCCACTTTGGTGGATGCTGAAATTAACGCTGTAACACGAAAATACCCAATAAGCGCAGGGGAAAACCTGCATCCCAACATGGCACACGGTCATGAATATGAAGGCACGGGTGAAATACTCCGATTGGAAATACACGATCACGAGAATTTTGATAGACCTGCGGTGGTCATCGATGAAGCATTGATGCACAAGTATATCAAAGAGGACATTACAAAACTTATTGAAAAGGGAATACCCTTTCGGTTACACATCAGTTACAACGAGAATATCACCACTTTCTTGGATGCCCTGGAAGCGATAAATGAAAAGACACCTTTGGATGGGCTGCGTTGGAGTATTGAACATGCAGAAACCATCACTCCCGAAAATATTGCCAGGGTAAAGCGACTGGGGGGCGGGATAGCCTTGGACATGAAAATGGCCATGCACGGTGATGGGTTTATAAAGACGTATACCGTTGAGAAAGCACTTCAAACCCCTAGATTACGAGCGTTGGTCGATAGTGGTATTCCACTTGCCATTACCACGGATGCCTTTAGGGCCTCCTCCTACAATCCATGGATCGGTATCAGTTGGATGATCACGGGCAAATCGGTTTCAGGTTCGGAGATCCTCGCAAAGGACAACCGTTTGACCAGGGAAGAGGCATTGAAACTTGTCACGGTCGGACCAACTTGGTTTGAAAGCCAAGAAGGCGAGATGGGCAAGATCATTCCAGGGCATTTTGCAGATTTTGCCTTGCTCGATAAAGATTACTTCACCATACCAGAGGAAGCGATAAAAACCATCTCATCCGTATTGACCGTGGTTGATGGCAGGGTGGTCTTTGGCGCAGGTAAGTACAGCGATCTGGCTCCGAAACTGCCCAAAACACTTCCAGAATGGTCCGCTTTCAACCATTTCGGGGGCTATTACAACACGAAGAATTAAAGGAATGCCATAAACTCAGAAACGCCAACACTGATCATAAACATATGAAAAACATGAAAATAAACATACTCCTATTATCGGTAATTCTAATGAATATTGGCTGTGGCACAAAAATAATTGCTCAGGGAAATACCCAAGGAAATCGCATAGGGTTTTTCGATGAAAACAATATGAATCTCTGTGTCCTAAACGTAAACGACGGGAGTGTGCAAACCTTAGTGCATATTGAGGAGTCATCAAGTGGTATGTACCGGAGAACGGTGTGGAGTCCAGATGGTAGCCAATTTGCTTTCACCGGAACAGTGGATGGTGTTAGGGGCACTTATATCGTCGATGCCGATGGCAGTAATAGGGAATTGGTGCTGAGACCAAAAGGAAGATCGGATGAAGGTGTTTTGGATTGGCACGAGGATTTAAAGCTCATTTTTGTATTGAAAAATATAGATGGCAATGCCGAGATATACGCCGTAAAAGATAGTTTGCACCTTACAAATCTTACCAAATCACCTAGTTGGGAGTTTTTTCCAACGGTGTTTCCCGATGGACGTATCGCGTTTGTCTCCAATATCGATGAAAAGGAGGGTGTTAAAAATTCGACCTTCAAGAATGTATATGTGTCAGACCCCGATGGTGCAGGCTTTACATTCTTATTGTCCATGGAGGGAATGGATATGGAAAGCGTTTCGACCACAGGAATATTCCCGGATATTTCACCGGATGGAAAAGTCATGTGCTTTACGTTAAAAGGGGATATCCATATCATGGACACGGATGGCAAAAATAGGAGGAACATTACCAACACGCCCCATTTAACAGAGTTGACACCATCATTTTCCTTGGACGGAAAATCAATTGTGTACAGTGGGGCAAGCAAGCCCGAAACCGACTTTCTCTCTGGTAATCAACCTACCATGAATTTGTTTAAAGTCAATCTTGAAACACTGGAAAAGGAGCAACTCACTTTTGGTGCGCATAATTTTTTTACGCATCCCATATATCAACCATATGAACAACGGTTTGCCGATAGGCAATAATATCCAGTCATCGATTTGGATAAAAGTTGAAATGAATACGAAACAGACAGGAAGATTTATCACACAGTGTACCGTGTATGAATCAGAGATAATGAACAAATGTATTAACAATTAAAATAGTTATAAAAATGAAAAAACATGCAACAGCCGTATGGAACGGCACGATCAAGGAAGGCAAAGGCCATCTGACCTCACAAAGCGGAGCTTTGAAAGCAACTCCTTACACTTTTGTTTCCCGTTTTGAGAATGGAACGGATACGAATCCGGAAGAATTGATGGCCGCAGCACATGCCGGTTGCTTCACCATGAAATTGAGTGCGGACCTCACGGCGGCAGGCTATGACCCCGAGGAACTGAAAACAACATCAACGATTACATTGGATAAAGGGGTCATCACAAAATCTGAATTGGTCCTGACCGCAAGAATTCCTGGAATCGCGGAAGAGGAATTTCAAAAAATCGCAAAATCCGCAGAAGAAACCTGCCCGGTGAGCAATGCGCTCAAATTGGAAATTAGCTTGGATGCAACTTTATCATAATTAAAAACAAGTAGCAATGACCAATAAAGAAATCGTGTGTAAGGCTATGGATGAACTGTTTCACCAAAAGGACAGCACGGCCATAGAACGCTATTGGCATGAATCCTATCAACAGCACAACCCCTCAATGGGCAATGGCCATGAAGGACTGCGGGACTTGTTGCCGGTTCTGGAAGCCGGTTTTCATTGGAAACCAGGCATTATCGTGGAAGAAAATGATATTGTAATAACGCATAGTTTGGTCTATGGTTGGGGACCAACCCCTGTTATTGTGGTGGATATTTTCCGGATGGAAGGAGGTAAAATCGCAGAACACTGGGATGTTGTCCAGGAAGCGGTTCCAGCGAACAAATCGGCAAATGGAAATGCGATGACTTCTTTTTGAGAGGTGTTGGGCCATGGATGGAATTAATATTGTTTAAAAAATGAAACCAGATGTAATTCAAACTATTATGGAGTCAAAAAAAATCAAGGGCATACTAAGTTTTCTGTTGATTTTCAGCAGCTTTTCCCATGCCCAGCCAAAGCCTTTTATGGATTATGTACTTAGCTGGGATGGAGATTCTTCGAATTTGGAGGTTGAACTGACGTATGCTGCCTCCCAAAAGGACAGTACCGTGTTTATATTCGGAGACCCGGATTTTGGCGGACAGCACAATATATTCAACGTGATCACAAATATTCGTGTTGCCCAACCTGAAACGCTCAGGATGGACAAAGCGAACAGGCGGATCACCATATACCATAACGGTGCCAAAAAACACAGCATCAGCTATGGCATAGATGGCTCCCTCCCGGTTGACAGACCCACTAGGACCACTCAAACGGAACTGTTCAGACCTGTAATCACCAAAGGAATGTTGACCTTGGTAAATGTACAGTTTGCCTTGGATGTGACTGATGAAAGTAATCCTTTGGTATCTTTCAGATGGCGCAACTATCCTGAAAGTTTCACTTATTTCAATTCCATCCGACCTGCTGAGAAAAATCCAAGGGACAAACTTTCGGCTCAATACGACGACCTATCAGATTTGATTTACTTCGTTATAGGAGATAATATTGAGGTGAAGGAATACAATGTTATGGGCATCCCTTACTATTGTGTGACCACAATTGAGGATACATACGGAAATGATCTCCAAGGAAATTTCCAGCCTTTTTTTAAAAGCTATTTCCCGAGTATCCACAGATTCTGGAAGGATACCGATTTCCCGTTCTATTTTTTGGCTGTCACGGTACTGCAAAACAACCAAAAGGAAATTGGAGCTGGCGGTTTTGGAATCAAAAACGGCTTTGTTATGAAGCTGGGGAAAAAATTTGACCCAAGGGGAATATATGTTACGGCACATGAAACTTCCCACAGCTGGATTGGAACCAAGATGATGTTGGGTGCCGACAGTTTTGACAATCAATGGTTCGGGGAAGGATTTAACGATTATATCACCATTGTTAATTTGGCCAACAGCAAAATTTATGGGGAGGAGGATTTTCTGCATTATCTGAATGAAGAAACGCTGAAACCACATTACGAAAGCAAGATCAAAGGTGCGCACAACGACTCCATTGCCGCGAAATACTGGACAGATTATGCCAATTATGGCAAGCTTCCCTACAGACGGGGATGCATCTACGCATTTTACCTTGATAATCAGATTAGGCAGGCATCCAACGGAAAATTCACCCTTAGGAACATGCTGCTCGACCTTTATGGTTTGAAAATGGGAAAAAAGCGGGATGAGTTGCTGACGGTTGATGATTTTATCAACGCAGGGGCATCATACGTGGACAAAAAGGAGTTGGAAGGACAGATAGTTCGCTATATGATTGAGGGAGAGCCCATCGATTTCAACAACATAAAACTTTTTGATGGATTTGAGGTGGAAATCAATGATGGTGTACCGAGGGTAAACTTGACCGAGGGTGCCGATCTGACCAAGATATATCAATGGTAACGGCAATATCTCGAAATAACCATTGGTCAAACGGCATTTTCACAGATGGATATCAACTTAATCCAATCTTAAAACAGTTACAAACATGAAAAACAACTTAACAGGTAACCGATATGTCATGGATGTTGGTGTATTGAAGACCGAGCTTTACTTTGAAACCGATACATCCATGGTTTTTACGATTCTAGAAGGAGGGGGGCTAACAAAAAATGGGTATACGGAAAAAGTGGAAACCACCATAGCTGAAATTCGACCACAGGTGTATATGGTGGCATGGAAAGAAAAGTCAGGGGCCACGGTAACCCATGTCGAAGACCATGAGAACGGAATCATTTATAGCAATGCGACCTTGGCCGATGGCAGTTTTTATACCATGAAGGGAACCATACATCTTTTACAGGATAGGAATTTAAAACCATAAAAATGGAATTGATAGAAGCAATGGAGTGGCGCTATGCCACCAAACAGTACAGTGACAAAAAAGTATCGGACGATGTCTTGGAAAAAATCACGAAGGCCATCCATCTTTCCGCATCTTCATATGGAATACAGCCTTATAAAATTTTGGTGATTGAAAATCCGGATGTAAGGAAAAAACTGAGTGCCCATTCATTTAATCCACAAATCAACCAAGCCTCTCACCTATTGGTGTTTGCAGCATTTGATTCGATCAAATCGGACACAATAGAAAAGTATGTGGAACTTATCGCAAAGGTGCGGGAAATACCCATTGAAGACTTATCGGTTTTTAAGGAGAAGGCATTGAACAGGCTATTGTTGAAAAGTGATGAAGACAATTTTATTTGGGCAACAAAGCAAGCTTATATCGCTTTAGGTACCGGAATGATTGCCGCAGCCGTGGAAAAGGTTGATGCAACGCCCATGGAAGGGTTCATTGCAGAAAATTTTGATGAAATGCTCGGTCTAAAGGAAAAAGGTTTACGAAGTGTTGCATTACTGTCATTGGGCTATCGCGATGTGGAAAATGATTCCAATGCGCGTCTTAAAAAAGTAAGGTGGCCAAGGGAAGAATTTATTACAACAATATAAAAATGGATCAGCGATTCATTGGATAATTAATGATATTATGGAAATAGGAATAGACAGTTTTGCGTCTGCCATGTACGATAGTAGTCTTAGCAGTGCGGATGCCATGGAACAGTTGTTGGACAGGATCGTTGGGGCGGATAGTGCCGGACTTCATTTTTTTGGGATTGGCGAGCATCATAAGAAAGAGTTTTTGGATTCTGCCCCCGATGTGATTCTTGCGGCTGCCGCTGCGAGGACCGAACAGATCCATTTAGGGAGTGCCGTTAAGGTATTGAGTACTTCTGATCCCGTGCGTGTCTATCAAAGTTTTGCCACCATTGACCTTATCTCAAGGGGTCGTGCAGAGATCGTGGTCGGACGTGGTTCGGCTATCGAGTCATACCCTCTTTTTGGTTTTGATCTCAATGATTACGATGCCCTTTTCGCGGAAAAACTGGAGCTGTTGCTTCAAATTCGGGAATCAGAGTTCATTACATGGTCAGGAAAGTTTCGTCCTGCTATTGCCAACCAACCGGTTTACCCAAGGGCTTTTCAGGAAAAATTGCCGGTATGGCTGGGCGTGGGGGGTACCCCGGAATCGTTCGTGAGGGCAGGAACTTTGGGACTTCCGTTAATGGTGGCCGTCATCGGTGGGCAAACGGAGCGTTTTCGTCCCTTGGTTGACCTTTATCGCGAAGCGGGAAGCAAAGCGGGTTTTTCCCCCGAGACATTGAAGGTGGGTCTGCATTCGCCGGGTTTTGTGGCCGAGACCAATGAAAAGGCCCTTGCGGAATATTATCCGGGGTATGCGGAACAATGGACCAAGTTGGGAAAAGAACGGGGTTGGCCACCGGTGACACGCGCATCCTTCGATGCCATGGTCGGCCCTAGAGGTGCTCTGGTGGTGGGCGGTCCAGAACAGGTAGCAGAGAAATTGATGAAACATAGCAAAGCCCTCGGTGGTATTGATCGGTTTACCTTTCAAATGGACAATGCCGGTCTCACCCACCAGCAATTGTTGAAATCCATTGAGTTGATCGGCAGCAAGGTAATTCCACTTATTGAAAAATAGTAGTGATAAAAAGTAAAACCTCTAGTGTAGTTCAGAGGTTTTACATGCTTCCCTAAGATAAAAATTTAATAATGCGTGTCTTTCTCCTCTTGGTTTTCTGGAATTGTTTTTCCCTAACGGCCCAGCAATTTCCAAAATTTCAACCCATGCGGTTTAACGAAGATTATTCTGCCCTTGAAAAAGATTCCTTGGGGAACTGGTACCATCGATTGAAATATAAAAGCATCGGTAAAAAAGCCTATGTCAGTTTTGGTGGTGATTTTAGGGTGCAATATCTTCTTATGGACAATGAGGGTTGGAATCCGGACCTCAGGGACGATGATGGGTTCATGCTTACCAGATGGCTGCTGCATGCCGATTTGCATCTTTCGGGGAATGTTCGGGTTTATGCGGAACTCCAGAGTGCCTTGGCCAACAGCAGGGATATCCTTTTGCCAGTGGAGGAAAACCCGTTAAAATTGCATCAACTTTTTATAGATTACCAACCTTTTAGTGAGATCGCTATTACATTCCGTTTGGGAAGGCAGGAGGTAAGCTATGGTTCTACAAGGCTAATTTCTCTAAGGGATTCTCCCAATACCAGACGTTCCTTTGATGGGATCAAAGCAATATATAATGGGGGTGACATCAAAACCGATATGTTCTATTTGCATGCCGTGGTGGATAAGGTGGGTATTTTTGATGATACCTCCTCACCGGATTTGCGGCTTTGGGGTATATTTTCGGACATGGCAACCGCTAAAAAGGAATTGCATTTTAATTTCTATTACTTGGGCTTCTATAACAATAACGCGCTCTTCTATGACGGTGCGGGTATGGAAAAAAGACATACCCTCGCTGCGCGGATTTTTAAGGACCGCGGTAGCTGGTGGTATGATTTGGAAGGCGGTTACCAATTCGGTTCGATAGACAGTAGGAGCATATCGGCCTGGAGCATCGCTTTGGCCACTTCCTATCATTTTAAATCCATAAAATACACGCCGGAAATCGGAATAAAGGCAGATCTTATAAGTGGCGATAAGGACAATATGGACAATTCACAACAAACCTTGAATACCATGTTTGGCCCAGGCGCCTATTTTGGTATGGCTGCAGCCATAGCCCCAAGTAATCTCATGGACATCCACCCGAACGTAAAACTGTTCCTTTCTGAAAAAACAATGTTTGCCTGCGATTATGCCTTTCTTTGGAGATACAGTACAGGTGAAGGGATTTACCGGCCCAATATGACACCGTTTTTTGAGCGTAATGATGCTTCTTCACGCTATATCGGGAGTCAGGTTTCAGGTGTTTTTTCCTACCGGGCCAACAAGCATGTCTCTCTATTAATGGGTATGAGCTGGTTCGACTCCGGAGCCTATCTCAAGGAGGTGTCCACTGGTGAAAATATTGTGTTCGGATTTGTGGTCGCACAATTTAAATTCTAACCAGAAGGATAGCTGTAAAAGAGGTGACTTAGTTAAAATATTTGATTGAGGTCGCTATGGTCCAGTGGTTGATTATGGATTACGCTCGAGCAGCATCTTTTCAAACTTTCAGGATCTTGTCTTTAGGCTCTTGGCCTTGGTTTGGGGCATCATTTTGACATGGGCTCCCTTAAAGACATCTCACATCATGGGAAAAATCTAAGAGGATTTTTTATTCAAATTCCTGAATTTCTATCATCCATACCCTAAGGGTGAAGCCCATAACGGACCTGTTTTTCAAAAATAATGGAAAAGTAAAAAATAAGAGAAGTATTTCTTAATAAAAATTAAAGTTAAAACGCTAAAAATCAAAAACTTAAATTGTTGGCATGTTGTTTGGCATTTGGATTAAGGATTGCGGAGTACGGTGCAGCATCAATAATAATCAATCCGTCCAATTCGCTTTCTTAAACAGTCGTCAATTTCGATGGATTGGATTTTGAAACCATTGAACGGATATGTACTAAATATCCGGAGCTGGTACTAGCATATGGATAGGTATTTAACAACAAAAAATAAAAAATGAAAACACCATTGGAAACTATCGAATTTTTTTTGGCCAACACTACAAATCCAGATGTGATAACATCGATTGTAGATTCCGAGGCCACTTATATCTCATTGAACTTCAATAACCCCGAGTTGCAGAAAATTCTACCTTGGACAGGAACCCATCATGAAGGGGCAAAAGGTTTCATCGATACGTTTGCTGGTGTCAATGC
This sequence comes from Flagellimonas oceani, assembly GCF_011068285.1. Classification (NCBI taxonomy): domain Bacteria; kingdom Pseudomonadati; phylum Bacteroidota; class Flavobacteriia; order Flavobacteriales; family Flavobacteriaceae; genus Flagellimonas; species Flagellimonas oceani. Next base: position 923,113 of record NZ_CP049616.1, read on the forward strand.
ATTTTGGTCAATTCAGGATTTTGAGGTGCGGGACATCTTTTCAGAAGGTGAAAAGGTAGCCGTCTTTGGTAGCTTCACCTACACTTCGAGAACCCTTGACAAAGAGGTCACCTCACCTTTTTCCATACTTGCCAAAGTCAAGAATGGAAAGATCTATCACTTTATGTTTATGGAGGATACGTTTGCAACAGCTGGTACTTTTAGGGTTACACCGGCCGGAACGTTCCACAGTGACCCTAAGGGAAGTGAATTTGAGGTGTGATCTCCATGATTGGGGCAGCCAATAATCAACAAAATCAAATAAAAAATGAAAACATCATTGGAAACTATCGAACTCTTTTTGGCCCATACCACAAATCCCGATGTGATAGCATCGATTGTAGATCCCAAGGCCACCTATATCTCGTTGAACTTCAATAATCCTGAGTTAAAGAAAATTCTGCCTTGGACAGGGACCCATCATCAAGGGGCAAAAGGCTTCATTGATACTTTTGCCGGTGTCAATGAATTGTGGTCGATTCTAGGTTTTGAGGTACAGGACCTATTTTCAGAAGATGAAAAGGTAGCCGTTTTTGGAAGCTTTACCTACGTCTTGAAAACACTTGATAAACAGGTCACTTCCCCGTTTTCGCTACTTGCCAAAGTGAAAGATGAAAAGGTGTATCACTTTATGTTCATGGAAGATACGTTTGCAACGTCTGGAACTTATATATTGACACCGGCCGGTACGTTTCACAATGACCCAAATGAAACTGAATTTAGCTTATAATTTAAACGAGAATCAAAAATAGTTAGGATGAAAAAAATAGGAATCAATGGCTTTGGCCGTATCGGTAGGGCTTCCCTTAAAATACTATTGGACACCCCGGATTTGCAGGTCGTAGGTATAAATGACCTTATGACCCTGGAAAATGCAGTCCATCTTTTAAAATATGACAGTGTTTATGGGAGATTTGACAAGGAAGTAAGCGTTGAGAACGATCATATCGTGATCAATGGCAGTGCCATCAGATACACCATGGTAAAGGACCCTGCCGCGTTGCAATGGGATGAGCTGGATGTCGATATTGTTATAGAGAGCACGGGATTTTTCACCAATAAAAAGGATGCTGAAAAGCACATTGCAGCGGGAGCCAAATTTGTGGTGATTTCGGGACCGACCAAGGATACCCCTACCGTAATTCATGGTGTGAATACCGAAGAGGGAAAAACATCGGTCTTTTCCTGTGCCAGTTGTACGACCAATAACACGGGGCCCATAATTGAAATCATTGGCCGTAGGATAGGAATCAAAAAGGCGATCCTGAACACCACCCATGCCTATACGTCATCACAGGCATTGGTTGATGCACCATCAAAAAAAGACCCACGAATGGGACGTGGTGCCGCCATTAACACCATACCGGCATCAACTGGGGCTGCAATTGCTGTAACAAAGGCACTTCCCCAGTATGAAGGCAGGTTTGATGGAATAGCCGTTCGTGTACCGGTACCCATAGGCTCTATTTCTGATATAACATTCATCACGGAACGCCCAACCTCTGCCGAGGAAATAAACGCGATTTTAACAAGCGAAGCTGAAACGCCTCGATATCAGAAAGTCATCGATGTCAGCAAAGAGCCCCTGGTTTCCTCGGACATGATCAAAAATACATTTGCAGCGACCGTGGATCTTGAAATGACCAGGGTCGTAGATGGAAATCTCGCAAAGGTAATGGCCTGGTACGACAACGAATGGGGGTTTACCAGTCAAATGATCAGGCAGATCCAAGAACTACAATAGGGAGGGGCATGAAGCCAATTAGCGTTGGAAATTCCTTTGCCAAATAGCAAAAGGAGTCATTTTAAATTAGCCATGCATGGAAATATACTTTTGCCCATTTTTGGGGATTTGGCAATCAAACCAGGTTAATCTGCCATAAAATGGAAAAAGTCAAATTAAAACGGGAGATAGGTGTTATTGGTTTCACGGCACATATGGTCAACATGGTCGTGGGCTCTGGGATTTTTGTGTTGCCCGCAATCGTGGCTTCCGGCCTCGGGCCATCCAGTGTCTTTGCTTACCTATTTTGTATCGTTATAGTGGCTCTGGTGATGCTTTGCTTTGCGGAAGTGGGGAGTAGGGTTGCCGCATCTGGGGGTGCCTATGTATACATTAGGACTGCTTTTGGCCCATATATCGGCTTTTTGACATCGATACTTTTTGTATGGTCCACCCTTGCGGCTGATGCCGCCGTGGCCAACGCCATTGTTGATATTTTGGGCACCCAACTTCCCATGTTCAAATGGCCACCGGCACGAATGCTTGTCTTCTTTTTCCTTTTTTTGATTTTTGGCTTTGTCAACTTCAGGGGTGCCAAACACGGGGTCGCCGTGGTCAAATTGGCGACAATTGCCAAACTTATCCCGCTCCTTATCCTGATTATGGCATCTTGGGGAGATGTGGCCATCGAAAACCTTGAGATTCAAGCCTTGCCCTCCTTCAGAAAAGTGGCCGAAATGACATTGATCTTATTTTTTGCGTTTCAGGGAGCAGAATCCGCACTGTCCATAAGTGGGGAGGTGAAAAACCCACAAAGGACGATTCCCAAAGGGATTTTGGTAAGCATCCTAATCATTTTTATGCTTTATGTGCTTGTACAGACCGTGGCCCAGGGCGTTCTCGGTCCAACTTTGCCCACATACAGGGAGAATCCCTTGGGAGCTGTAGCCGAACGGGTGTTCGGAGGATTTGGTTTTGCCGCAATGACACTGGCGGCCCTTATTTCCATGTTGGGTTATTTGGGCAGTTCCATTTTGAGCATGCCCAGAGTGCTGTTTCAAGCGGCAGTGGACGGGGTGCTCCCCATGGAAAAACTTGCCAAGATCCATCCGAGGTTCAGTACTCCCTTTATGGCCATTGGCTCCTATGCAGCCATTGGATTTCTCTGTGCATCTTTCGGAGGTTTTGAGCAGTTGGCCATTATTTCCAGCGCTACCATTCTATTGATTTATCTAGGGGTTTCCTTGGCTGTGATCAAACTCAGAATGCACGATGAGGAACCACGGGGTGGTTTCAAAATTCCATATGGGTATGGTATTCCGGTCCTGTCAAGCTTTGTCATTTTATGTCTATTGTCCCATGTGGCCATTGACGAGCTTATCGTTATCGTGGTTGTAGTGACCCTATTGACGGTCTTTTATTTTGTAAGACCTTATTTCCGGAAAAATAATTGATCGGCATGTCTCATTTCTTACTTCACCATTTATTTTTTTTGATTCTTGGCCCAGCTATCCAGCTATCCCTACTTTATAGATTTAATTATATCGGGGCAAGAAAAATGGAGCACAGCATATCATATTAAAAGACCAACGAAAGCGCTTTCAATCTTCTTCGACAAAAAGTTCATTGAATTAAGGGACATGCATCTTGACGGCCATTCAATCAAATGACACCTATTTTGCTATGATTACCTTACGGTGTTCAATTCCCCATTCTGTAAGCTGGTTGATAATGGTCCTTAGCGTTAAACCATGGTCGGTAAGCTTGTATTCAACCGTTACGGGTTGGGTATCCAATACCGTTCTTGAAACCAATTGATTGATTTCCAATTCCTTCAATTCCTTGCTCAACATACGATTGGAAATCCCATCGATATCGTTCAAAATATCGGAAAAACGCCTTTTGTTGTAATAGCAGATGGAAGATATGATCGGAATCTTCCATTTGCCGCTCAACACGTCCATGGAATCTTGAACCGCTCTCATTTCGCTATCGTATGCTTTGATAAAATCTTTGGACTGACACTTCATAATGTTACTTTGTTACACCTATGTTACTGTTATTTGTAATTACAAAGTTACTAAAAATAACCAATTGAGATTATCTTTACTGCGTTAAACAAAAAGAATTAAAAATGAATTTTAAAAACAAGAATGTAATCATCACCGGCGGTAGCTCAGGTATAGGATTTGCAACTGCGAGGGCGTTTATCAACGCAGGGGCCGAGGTTTGGATAACGGGTAGAAATGCGGACAGGCTACAAAAGGCGGCAGAAGCCATAGGCAGTCCAAAATTGAACACGGTAGTATCGGACACATCCCATTTGGAAGGAATAACCATATTGGAAGAAATGATCGCAGAAAGTGGAACCAAAGTGGACGTACTTTTTCTCAATGCAGGAATCGCTACCTATGCGCCGATAGCACATATCACTGAGGCAGACTTTGATGCACAGTTCAATACCAATGTCAAAGGTCCGTTGTTTACTCTACAAAAATTGTTGCCCCACTTGGTCGACGGAGCCGCTGTGGTATTCACATCATCGACAGTAGCCTCGGCCTCGGGAATGAATTCAAGTGTGTACTCGGCAACAAAGGGAGCTTTGAACAAGATTGCACAGGTAGCCGCAAATGAACTGGCCGAAAGAAAAATCAGGGTAAATTTGGTAAGCCCTGGACCTACGGAGACCGAAGGGCTTGACGGTGTTGTGACACCGGAGGTAAAGGATTATTTGGCTACGGTCACCGCCTTACAACGACTGGGAAGCCCAGATGAGATCGCTGATACGGTCTTGTTCTTGGCTTCGGACAATGCAAGTTTTATTACTGGGAACGAATTTTTGGTAGATGGGGGAGCCATAAACCATATGCTAAAATAGTCATGGGATAAACATTGTATTGGACAAAGGCCACGGATATTCGTATTTGTGGCTTTTTTGCTTCCTAACGTAGCTTTCTTGTGTCGCCCTGGGGTAAGTTAGAAAGTTTGAAAGCATTGAGAAAAGGGTATTGATCTTATCGATTGACCCCAAGGCTACTTGGTCCGAAAAGCACTTTTTACCATTTGGTAAACCCTTTCATCCCACAATGGATACCTTTGTATTATGAATGAATTTATCGAATATATTCTTCAGTTCGGCCATCTGAATGAGCAGCAAATCAAGTTGATCGAAGACAAGGCCAAGGAAATTGAAATTAAGAAGGACGATTATTTTGTAGAGGCAGGTAAGGTTTTGGAACAAGTCGGATTTATTTTTGACGGTATTCTTCGAATTTGCTATTATAACAACAAAGGCGAAGAAATCACAAAGATCTTTATTGAAGAAAATCATTTGCTCTATAATTTGAAGAATGTGCCCTCAACGGAATACATTCAGGCGGCCACAGATGCAAAGCTGCTTGTGATTTCCAATGCGGATTGGAAGGAAATTTCAGATACGATCATCGGTTGGGAGCATATTATCCAGAAGATTACAAACAAATCACTGGCCAAAAAATTGGAACGGGTAAGCCCATTGATATCCCAGGATGCCACAACACGTTATTTGGAATTTATGGAGAAGTATCCCTTCTTGGTCAATCGCATCCCCCTGAAATATATCGCCTCTTATCTGGGAATCACCCAACAATCCCTGAGCAGGATACGAAAGAATATTCGTTGAGGCGTTTTTTTACCATAGGATAAACCCTTTCATTTTTTAAGGCTACAATTTTGTATCAGTAATGATAAAACTTTAAAAATGTACAAAACGATTTTCATCACAGGGGTTTCATCGGGCTTGGGAAAGGCAACTGCCAAGCTATTCGCTAAAAAAGGGTGGACCGTAATTGGCACTATGCGCCAGCCGGAAAGGGAAAAAGAATTTACGGAATTCCCGAACGTCCATTTGCTCAAGTTGGACCTCACCGATAAAAAGGAAATTACCTTGGTTGCGGAAAAGGCGGAGAAGATAAGTCCCATTGATGTACTGGTCAATAATGCGGCTTATGGCCTCATGGGCCCCTTCGAGGGGACTACCGACGATCAGTTGGTAGGCCAGATCAACACCAATTTTTTGGGAACGCTGCTGGTCACCAAAGCATTTCTTCCCTTTTTTAGAAAGCGAAAAAAAGGGACGATCCTTACGATAACCTCCTCAACGGCAAACATTCCCTACCCGTTTGTGGCTGCTTATGCGGCAACAAAATCGGCTTTGGAAACCTGGACGGAGGGAATGGCCTACGAATTAAAAGGATTTGGACTACAAATAAAAACGGTAGTTCCCGCCTATATGCAGACCAACTTTGGCAAGAATGCACAGTTGGTCCACCATCCGGAATACCAAGAAATTTTTGATGGATACCTAACCAGCATGAAGGCGGATTCAAGTGCCAAACGGGATACCCCTGAAAGCATTGCCGATGTGGTCCATAAAGCAGTAACGGACCATAGAATACAATTGCACTATACGGCAGGTGAACTCTCAACAACAGAATACGGATGGGTACAAAGGGATGGTATCGAAAAAGTCATGGATTCCATGAACCAACGTTTTTTTGGACATAATGAATAATCAAAAAAAGGCTCATAAACCAACATGGATCTTTTGATGTCAAAGGCGGTTCAGGTGGATATACTTGGACCGCTTTGTTGTTTAAGATTAAATGTAATGGGTCTATAAATACTCTGCACAAAGTACCTTTTAATAATAATAATGCACATTGGAACTTATCAGCAACTGGAAAAAGGTCTCCTTTCCAAAGTACAAAGACTTTACTGGGGGTGGACGGGAGGTTTAGATAGAAGTGCGTGCTTTTAAGCAAAAATCTTGGGGTTGGTATTGGCTTCCCTTACCTATGGACAAAGGCTCAAAAATTACCATAGTATTTTTTCCATTATTTGAGAAATGTTAAGGAATCTTTAAAAGAAAGGTGCGTTTTTGAGCTTTCTCGAGCACATGATGCCCGCAGAATATGCACCGCGTCAATATTGAAGTGTGATCTAAAAGTGATGTGCCTTGGCGGTCTCAACTTGTAACCTATAGCCACACAGGTTGTAAAGGTTCTGTACACAAGATATTTCAATGATCTGTAACAACCCATTAATTGCTGACAACATCCTTTTTACTGTAAACCTAGTGCGTGACCATACTTCAAATGATGCAAATGGGTGCCGGTTATTCTTGATAAATTCTAAAATATTAGAAAAGTATTAAAAGAGGGAAAGCTTTATTGTATTGATTTTTTTATAAGTATCTGTAATACAGCTATTTAAAACATTGGCATGGATTTCGTCCTACTCATGGCATCATAGAAACTCATAGAAGGATCAATATTATGAAGACAATTTTACATAAAGCGGAAACAAGGGGCAATGCCAACCATGGTTGGCTACATTCCAGACACTCCTTCAGTTTTGCCAATTACTATGATCCGGAACGCATGCAATTTGGTGCCTTGCGGGTCCTGAACGATGACACGGTCGCCCCGGGAATGGGCTTTGGCACGCATCCCCACAAGAATATGGAAATCATTTCCATACCCTTGGAAGGGGATTTGGAGCATAAGGACAGTATGGGCAATGTGGCCGTGATCAAATCCGGGGATATCCAGGTATTGAGTGCTGGAACTGGAATATCTCATTCCGAGTTCAATAAGAATACCGATAAAGAGGTGAAATTCCTTCAGATATGGATTGTCCCAAATGAAGAAAGTGTTACACCGCGTTACGATCAGATTACCTTGGATGACCATGATCGACACAATCAATTCCAACAGATATTATCACCAAACGCTGAGGATGAAGGAGTTTGGATCCATCAGGATGCTTGGTTCCATATGACCAAGCTTGATAAAGGAAAAGGATTGAAATATCCTTTGAACAATCCCAGGAAAAATGGGGTTTATGTTTTTGTGCTCGATGGAACAGTTTCCGTAAATGGGCAAGGCTTGGACAGTAGGGATGGTTTTGGAACCTGGGAGGTAGATCAATTGGATATTCAAGCCGATAAAGATGTGGAGCTCCTATTGATGGAGGTTCCCATGGCATAGACACAACAATTAATATATATAAAAGTCAATATTGACACTCTAATCAAATCAAGTATGAAACGAATTATTGTATTTCTAAGTGCGTTTTTTTTAACCGCCATTGGGGTGGCACAAAAGCCAAGCCCCGAATTATTGAACCCGACCAATCACGCTTTGCTGTTGATCGATCATGAAGGTCAAATGGCCTTTGCCACCCACAGTATCTCAACAACCGAATTAAGGAACAATGTAGGTCTTGTGGCCGGCGCATCCAAAATTTTTAAGGTGCCAACAGTAGTCACCACGGTGGCCGAAAAATCGTTCAGCGGTCCTGTGTTTCCCGAGATCCAAGAATTTTATCCAGAATCGACTTCAGGGTATGTCGACAGGACGACCATGAACACTTGGGAAGATGTCAATGCCCATAAAGCCATTACGGGCAAAAACAAAAAGAAAATTGTGATGGCCGGTCTTTGGACCAGTGTCTGTATCGTAGGGCCTGTACTGTCCGCCTTGACCGAGGGCTATGATGTTTATGTCATCACCGATGCCTCTGGGGATGTTACCCAAGAAGCACACGATCAAGCTATGACCCGTATGGTGCAGGCAGGTGCCAAACCCATGACATCGTTGCAATATCTGTTGGAACTACAAAGGGATTGGGCGCGTCAAGAGACCTATACGGCCGTTAACGATCTCGTGGTCCGATATGCCGGTGCTTACGGTATCGGGGTGCAGTATGCCAGAGAAATGTTAAAGCATTAATCCATCAAACCAGGATTTCTTCCTTGGAAAACAGGAAGAAATCCTTTATAGCCAAATAGTTATGAGGTATTTCACCATTTTTTTGTGTACAGTTCTGTGCATCGCCTGTAAGCGTGATAAAGGCGAGGGTGCGGAAATTGCAGACTTGATCGTGGTCAATGCCAAGGTGGCCATTATGGACGAAGGGCGAACCTTTAAGGAGGCCATAGCCATCAAGGATGGTAAGATTATTGCGTCCGGTACCACCGAGGAAATCATGGATTTGCAAAATAAAAAGACCATTGCCATAGATGCCAAGGGCAGGACGCTGATCCCAGGGTTGAACGATTCCCATCTGCATTTGACCAGGGGGGGGCGTTTCTATAATGCAGAACTGCGTTGGGATGGGGTGAAATCCTTAAAACGAGCCCTGGAAATGCTCAGGGAACAGGCCGAAAGAACCCCGGAGGGACAATGGGTCCGCGTTATTGGGGGGTGGAGTCCCTTTCAATTTGAAGAAAAGCGCTTTCCCACACCGGAGGAAATCAATAAAGCTACGGGGAACGTCCCCACTTTAATACTGTTTCTTTATAGTAGGGCATGGCTGAACCAAGCTGGTCTGGATGCCCTGGGGATCGATGAAAATACCAAGGCTCCCGAAGGGAGTAGTTTTGTGAAGGGGCCGGACGGTAAACTTACTGGAGTGCTATTGGCCGAGCCCAACCCGACCATACTCTATGCACGGATCGCTTCATTGCCAGCTTTATCGGAGGACGAAATGGTAAACTCCACAAAACAGTTCTACCGGGAATTGAACAGTTTCGGCATCACCAGTGGAATCGATGCCGGAGGAGGGGGGCACAAGTTCCCAATTGATTATAGAGTGACCAAACGTCTGGCAGAAGCAGGGGAAATGCCTATCCGTTTATCCTACTATTTGTTTCCTCAGGACAAGGGAAAGGAATATGCCGAATTCAAGGCGTGGATGGCCAACAACAAAGTGGGCCATAATGGGGAAATCCATTTGGATCACGGTTATGAGCTCGAAGGAGGAGGGGAGTTCCTGGCGTGGAGCGCCGGTGACTTTGAAAATTTTTTGGCGCCCCAACCTTTGTTGGAGAATCGACCCACATGGAGAGAAGACCTCAAAAGTGTCATCCGACTCCATGTGGACCAAGGCTGGCCGTTCAGGATTCATGCCACCTACGGGGAGACCATCGCCCATATGTTGGATGTGTTGGAGGAGGTCAATCAAGAAACCGAAGGAAAGCTTGCTTCCAAAAGATGGTTGTTCGACCATGCGGAAACAGTTCAGGAAAAGGAATTGCAACGGATCAAGGATTTGAACGGGGGTATCGCCATTCAGGCCCGTTTGGCCTATGCCGGTGAATTTTTTGTGGAGCGCTATGGTGGGGAAAAGGCAAAACAGGCCCCGCCCGTCCGAAAAATGATGGATATGGGGCTTCCCGTTGGGGCCGGCACGGATGGAACGCGGGTAGCCAGCTATAATCCATGGCCTGCGCTGTACTGGTTGATCACTGGAAAAACCGTAGGGGATTATTCATTGGCCGAACCGGCCAACCGATTGACCAGGGAAGAGGCATTGCACCTCTATACCAAGGGAAGTGCCTGGATCTCCAATGAGGAAACAGTCAAAGGCACCTTGGAAAATGGGATGTACGCGGATTTTACCCTATTGTCCGATGATTTCTTCACCATACCGGAAAAAGAAATCAACACACTCAAATCGGTACTGACCGTAGTCGCGGGCAAGGTAGTGTATGCCGATGGCATGTACGGTGCCCTGGACCCAACCGTACCGGAAGTGATTCCAGATTGGTCACCGGTAAAATATTATGGCGGATATCAAAGTAAATAATTGAACATAAAATGTAAACAACAAATCTTATGAGTACAAAACAAAAGACCCACTGGAAAATTGATGTGGCACATGCGGAAATCAGCTTTAAAGTAAAGCATATGATGATTTCCACCGTAACTGGCCATTTTGAAGAATTCGATGCCTCCATAGTCTCCGACAATGAAGGGTTCATCGACGCTGATTTCGATTTCTCGGCCAAATCGGCTTCCATCAATACTAAAAACAAGGACAGGGACAACCATTTGAAGTCGAACGATTTCTTTAATGTCAAGGAATATCCGGAAATCACCTTTAAGTCCAAATCCTTTGACGGGAATAGGTTGACGGGTGATTTGACAATCAGGGAGGTCACCAAGGAAATTGTATTGGAAGTGGATTTCAACGGAATAGCGGTGGATCCCTATGGACAGACCAAGGCAGGGTTCGAAATGACCGGGGCAATCAATAGAAAGGATTTTAACCTCAATTGGAGTACAGTGACCGAAAGCGGTAGCATTGTGGTGAGCGATACGGTGAAATTGATTATCGACCTGCAATTTATCAAGGAATAGGGAATACCTGATTTTTACTAATGATGTAGTGGATATGCAGGTAGACCAAATGATGTAATTGTTATGAACGTACTGAAAGCCATGATATCATTAGTAATCTTTTGGATTGTTATAGCCGATGTCGCTTTAGCGCAGGAGAAAGGTACTTATCGTTTTGCCCTATTGCGACAGAACGATAGTGTGCCCAGGTTGGATAACCGAAATGGGTTGTCGTGGTACCGTTCTTTGAAACATTTGTACGTGTCGGAAAACAACCAGTTGACCCTTGGGGGTAGTTGGAGAGGTCAAGCAGAGTCCTTTGTCAATGAAGAGTTCAGTACTGAGGGGCGTCAGGACAACATATGGTTTCTTAATAGGTTGTTGTTCCATGCTCATCTTAAACTTGGTGATCGGTTCGAGACCTTTGCTGAATTGGGAAGTAGTTTGATTGAAGGAAAAAACAATCTCAGTCCGGTCGATAAGGATGTCCTTTATGTAAACCAACTGTTTGTCGCCTATGAAATTTCCTCCCTTTGGACTCTGGAAGTGGGTAGGCGCAATATACGGTTGGGTTCCGGAAGATTGGTGGATATTCGGGAAGGTCCAAATGTGAGAAGGTCCTTTGATATGGCAGAACTGCGGTATCATACAAAGGTTTTTGAGGCCCTATCATTTTTCTCCGTTCCGGTGCGCCCGGAACCTGGAGCTTTCGATAATGGCCAGTGGACTTTTGATGAAACGTTTTCCGGCCTGTATACCACGACCCACTTTGCGGATGACAACTATTTGGATGCCTATGTCCTTTATCAGAAAGAGGATGGGGCCATCTACCAAAGTGGGACGGACAACGAGCGAAGGGTATCGATTGGGGCCAGGCATGTTGGCACTGTTAAAGGATTTACCTATAACAATGAGGTAGTGTATCAAATGGGCTCCTTTGGGAACCAGGATATTTCAGCATGGACCTTGTCCCTTCAAGTCGAAGCTGAGCTAAAAGTATTGGGCAAGGACTTCGATGTGGGCATCAAAACCGAGGCCATCAGTGGTGATAAAAATAGCACCGATGGCAAAATGAACACCTTTGATGCACTGTATCCAAGAGGCGCCTATTTTGGGAGGGTGGCACGTTTCGGACCCTCCAACTTGATCGATGTGCACCCCTATGTCAACACAACGTTCAATAAACTGAGCCTGGAGGTGGACTATGCGGCTTTTTGGCGCTATTCCTTGGAGGACGGGGTATACGGGGCCGCCATGACCTTGGATTATCCAAGTTTGAACGATCAAAGGTTTATTGCCAATCAAATGGGTTTTATAGCGGGATATCGGTTCAACCATGCTATAGGAGTGGAACTGGAAGGCAATGTGATTTTTCCAGGTCCTTTTTTACGAGAAAATAATATGGACGACACATTATTCCATATGGTGTTGACCACAGAAGTCAAATTTTAAAAGCAAAGAATATGGAAATACAAGTAATCGAATATGAATCCAAAGGGATGGCAGTGGCCCAAGATACCGGAAAAGGGGTGGGGTCCATGACCTTTTCCATAGCAGGTCCTGAATTGATCATCATAGACCATACAGATGTTGACCCGAAATATAGCGGTAAAGGGATAGGCAAGCAGTTGCTCTATAAAATTGTTGGGATGGCAAGAGAAAAAAGCATCAAGATTATTCCGTTGTGCCCTTTTGCTTCGGCAATGTTCAGAAAAATAGATGAGATCAAGGATGTATTAAAATAATCGAACACCATGGAAATAAGCAAAGAATATCAAAGGGAGGACCTGACCGTCATCTGGAAGCCCAAAAAATGTATACACGCGGGCATCTGTGTCAAGACCTTACCCAAGGTGTACGACCCAAAGGCAAAACCCTGGATAACACCGGAAAATGCCTCGGCGGAGGCTCTAAAAAATCAAATCAATAATTGTCCTTCCGGAGCACTTAGCTTCCGGGAGTCGTAAAAACAACTATCATGGAACACCACATTCTTTTGAACATCTGTGCCATTTTTGGCGTTGCCACGGCTGTGGTCATTATATGCAGGTTCCTTAAGATCCGATATATCATAGGATATTTGATCACCGGAATATTGCTCAGTCCCAATACATCTAGTTTTTTCACCGATATGGAAGAGGTCGATGTGTATGCTGAGATCGGGGTCATCCTATTATTGTTTACCATCGGACTTGAATTCTCGTTCGATAAACTCAAAAAAATCAAGCATTATGTGCTCGGCGGGGGAAGTGCGCAAGTATTCTTTACAATCCTGCTTACCGCAGTGCTCATATGGCTGACCATGAGGCCCAGTTGGGAGGAAAGTATCTTTTGGGGGTTTCTCTATGCACTGAGCAGTACTGCCATTGTCATAAAAACATTGCAGGATACCAATAAAATAGTAACGCCCCATGGGAAATTCATTTTGGCTGTCTTGTTGTTCCAGGACATCATGATCGTACCATTGATGCTGATGATCCCAATAATCGCTGGCGTCGGAGGGAATCCGTTGTCCGCTTTTGGATGGCTATTGGGCAAAGTGGTATTGATGGGCGGAATTGCCTATCTACTGGCCCGTTTTGTGATTCCCTATTTCCTGAAAAACGTCATGAAGATCCAAAGCCAGGAAGTGTTCTTGATCGCATTGATCTTTCTTGTTACTGGGATTGCACTGCTCACGGAGCAATTGGGTCTTTCACTTGCATTGGGTGCCTTTATCGCAGGTTTGATCATAGCGGAAACCAATTATGACCACATGGCGATCACCTGTTTTTTACCCTTTCGGTATGTGTTCATGAGCTTCTTTTTTATCTCGATGGGCATGTTGCTCAACTATGAAATATTCCTGACCGATTTGGGATGGATCGTATTTTGGACCTTGTTCGCCTTTGCGGTAAAGGCCGTAGCCGGAATCTTGGCGGTAAAGGTGCTGGGGCTGGAATGGAAAACGGCCCTTGCTGTCGGATTTTCGATTGCGCAGATCGGTGAGTTTTCCTTTGTCCTGGCACAGAGTGGATTGCAATACGAATTGATCAGTCCCAACAATTACCAGATATTTTTGGCGGTATCCATCATCCTGATGTCCGTGACCCCTTTTATAGTTACTAATGCAGAAAAGATACATCCCACCCTACAAAAAATGATGATTAAAAATGGATAAGCCAGAACTACAATTATATGGGACCGATTGGTGTCCCAAATCAGCTGCCATTCGCAATTATTTGCAGGGCAAATGGATAGCATTTGAAGATTTTAACGTGGAGACGGATGCCGTGGCAGAACTAAAGATACGGTCGCTATATGATGGGGTCCTCAAGTTTCCCACAGTAATGGCAGGGAATGATTTTATCAAAAACCCGAGTGTACCGGAACTCAACGCTTTTTTGCGGAAGCACAACATCGATAGCTGATGATAAGAATAAAACACATTAATACTAAAATACAATACTATGATGACCGACCCTAGATTTCCCATATTGACACAAAAACAAATCACTACCCTTAAGGCGTATGGTGATATCATCAATTTTGAAAGCGAAACGGTACTTTTCCAGGTAGGCGATCGGGACTATGATTTTTACATCGTACTCGAGGGTCAGGTAGCCATTAAGGATACCCATGATCGTGATAAAGTACTCGTGACCCATGAGGTCAATGAATTTACGGGCGACAACAGTATGCTCTCCAGTAGAAGGATACCCTTTAGTGGTCATGCTTTAGAGGGAAGTTCTGTCCTACGGATCAAACCAGAGGTTTTAAAGGAAATCATATCCAAGCACAGTGGCATAGGGGAAATACTTCTAAGTGCATTTCTCCTAAGGCAGGAAGTCATGTTGAAGGAGTACGTCGGGGGTATCAAGATCATTGGATCTGAAAAGTCCAAGGACACCTATGCCCTGCGTGATTTTATGGAAAAGAACCATATATGGCATTCCTTTCTCAATATCGATGCGTCCGAGGAAGCCAAAGAATTATTGAACAGTTTTAATCTTGATTTGGAAGAACTCCCCATACTTATCAATATGTCCGGGGAACTATATAAAAATCCCAGCCTTGCCGAACTGGCACGATTGACGGGGGTACTTATGGATTTTGGGGACGACATCTATGATGTGTTGGTGGTCGGGGCAGGGCCGTCTGGTTTGGCGGCCAGTGTTTATGCCGCTTCAGAGGGCTTGTCCGTAGTGACCATTGATGGCAATGCCCCAGGGGGACAGGCAGGTAAAAGTTCAAAAATTGAAAACTATCTCGGTTTTCCTTCAGGGATTTCAGGGAACGATCTTGCCAATAAGGCCTATCTCCAAGCACAAAAATTTGGATGTAACATTTCCATACCCCACAAAGCGGAACAGGTGGAGTACAATGGACAGTATTTCACGTTGAGTGCCTCCAACAACAAGAAGATCAAGGCAAGGTCGATTATTGCTGCCACTGGGGCCGAGTATAGAAGATTGCCCATCGAGAACATCGAAAGGTTTGAGGGCAGTGGCGTATTCTACTCCGCTACGGGAATGAACGCATCGGCCTGTAAAAATGAACTGGTCGGTGTAGTGGGCGGTGGGAACTCAGCAGGCCAGGCAGCCTTGTTCTTGGCGGACCATGCCGCTGAGGTACATGTGATTATCCGCGGGGATGACCTCGGGTCCAAAATGAGCGATTATTTGGTGCAGCGTATTTACTCCGCACCCAATATCATTGTCCATAAAAACAGCAATGTGGTCCAACTCAACGGAGAGCACCATTTACAATCCCTGGTACTGGAGTCAGAAGGGGAAACCCAGACCATTGGGATTTCCAACCTGTTCACCTTCATTGGCGCAAGACCCTGCAGCGATTGGCTGAACCAGATCGTGGCCATGGATGATAAGGGGTTTGTCTATACCGGTCCCGATGTTTTGGAATCCGCCATGATCAAATGCTCCATATACGATCAACGCAAACCACAGTCATTGGAAGCAAGCATACCAGGATTCTTTGCGGTCGGGGATGTGAGGAAAGGTTCCGTGAAAAGAGTCGCCTCCGCAGTGGGGGAAGGTTCCATGGCCATAAGCCAGATTCACCAGTATTTGGCCGATCTGAAAGTACATATCTAAGATTAGGGTATTATGAAGAATGTAGAAGAATATTGCGGGCATTTGGACCGGGAAGATTTTAAGACAACCCGTAAAAAGGTATGTGAGGCTTGTGTGGAGACCGGGGGCAAATGGAACCATTTGCGACTTTGTCAAACCTGCGGAGCCGTGCTGTGCTGCAATGCTTCCCCGAACCAGCATGCACAAAAACATTTTGAGGAAACCGGTCACCCCGTGGTCACCTCGATTTTGCCCAAACCTTGGTCCAGGTTTGCCTGGTGCTATGTGGACCAGGTCAAACGGCCCTTAAGGCAAATAGATTAATACGATGTTAAATCAAAAAACAGAAACACTATGAAACAGCTCAAATTAGCAGGAACAGCATTTTTTTTCTTATTAACCATTTTAAATAACAGCATGATGTCACAAACAGTTCCAGGGGAAAAGGACCCCAATATTTCAAAGGATACCCGCGCATTTTTGGCGGTATTGAACAGTGGAGATGGACCACCATTGGAGGAACTTTCCCCTTTAGATGCCCGTCAAGTGTTGGTGGGTGCCCAGAAATCGGTATCCTACGACTATAGCGATATCGAAGAATCGGAAAGAGAGATTACCCAAGACGGCCAGACCATCACCATCCATATCATGAAGCCCAAAGGGGCAAAGGGCATCTTGCCCGTTTTCATGTTCTTCCATGGTGGGGGATGGGTGCTAGGCGATTACCCGACGCACAAACGACTGGTAAGGGATCTGGTCGTGGGAAGCGGGGCAGCGGCTGTATTTCCCGATTATACACCAACGCCGGATGCACAGTTTCCCGTGGCCATCAACCAGGGCTATGCGGCCACCAAATGGGTTGCGGAACATGGTAATGAAATCGGTGTCGACGGCTCCAGATTGGCCGTTGCTGGGAACAGTGTGGGTGGAAACATGTCCACCGTTGTTTCCTTGATGGCCAAGGAGAAAAATGGCCCTAAAATTGCTTTTCAGCTTTTGCTGTGGCCGTTGGTGGATTCCGATACGAGCCGTCCATCCTATAAAAAATATGGCCAAGGCAGGTTTTTAACCACCCCGATCATGGAGTGGATGTGGGATATGTACATTCCCGATCCAGAAGATCGCAAGCAAAAATATGTCTCCCCGGTCAATGCCACTCTGGAGGAGCTGAAAGGATTACCGCCCGCGTTGATCCAGGTTGCTGAAAACGATATCCTTTACGATGAGGGTGTCGCCTATGGCAGAAAGCTTGATGAAGCGGGAGTACCCACCACCACAACGGTGTATCAGGGCATGATCCACGATTATGGCATGTTGAATCCTCTATCCCATATTCCCGGGGTACAGGAAGCGCTGATACAGGCTTCGGCCATGTTACGCGAAGCCTTGTTTGAAGAATAACACAATACATTGAAAAATCATGGCAGTGCCAGCTATAATGGCACTGTCATTTACTGAAAAAATCAAATATCCACCTTATGATTTCATTTGGTATTGCCCACTGGAAATTAGTGGTAATGATATAGGGGTTTTTCGAAACCCTGGCGTCTCCTAAAAAGTAATTCGTGGACGAGGGAAATTATAAGGGTATAAAAAAACAAAAATGAAGGAAATAAACAAGATTGGACTAAATACCGAAAAAAGCAATGAATTGGCCAATTTACTGAATGATCTCTTGGCCGAGTATTCCGTATTCTATCAGAATGTCAGAGGCTATCATTGGAACATTCAGGGGGACAAGTTTTTTGAGCTCCATTCAAAGTTTGAGGAGTTGTACAATGACCTTTTCCATAAAATTGATGAAGTGGCCGAACGCATATTGACCCTTGGTTTTGCCCCGAATTATACGTTCACCTCCTATTTGAAAACGGCAAAAATCAAAGAAAGCGACCAAAGCACTGACGGACCTAGTTCCGTGCAGGAAATCATAGCATCGCTTCAAATCCTTTTATCCAAACAACGCATCTTATTGGATAAATCCGGAGCATTGAACGATGCAGGTACCAATGCTTTGATGAACGATTATATCAGTGAGCAGGAAAAGCTGATTTGGATGTATTCCGCTTATCTAAAATAATAGAGAATAAACAGGTTGATGAAAACTGAATATGAATATAAGGATATACCGCTGGTCAAAAACGAAGAAAAAAGACGTTTTGAAATAGCAATTGAGGGCCGATATGCATTCACCAATTATGGGGAATTTGGCAACCAAATTGCCTTGGTACATACGGAGACCGACCCGGAGATATCTGGGCAGGGTGCGGCCAGTGCACTTATCGAGAAGACCTTGCGGTATTTGGAAGAGAAGCAAATTGAATTACTGCCCTTCTGTCCGTTTGTATTTGCCTATATACGAAGGCACCCGGAGTGGAAGCGCATCGTAAGTAAAAAATTCAAGGGCTATGACAAACTTTAGCCAAAATCAATAACCATATATCTGAAAGCATATGAAAACAAGTGTTGCCACCATCGGGAAACAAAAATATAAGACGGAGATCCAAGCGGGAAACCACATTGTCATCGCCGATGAACCGGAGGATGTGGGTGGAGGAAATTTGGGGTTTACTCCCACAGAACTTCTTGAATCCTCATTGGCGTCCTGTACGGCGATGACCCTACGAATGTATGCGGACAGGAAAGGATGGGATTTGGAAAAGGTAGAGATCAAGGTCGGTTTTAAAAGGAACATGGCCACAGGTGAGGTGACCTTTATGAAAGAAATCCAACTGTTCGGAAACCTACAACCCGAAGAACGTGAACGATTGTTGGAGATGGGGTCAAAATGTCCCATTGAAAAAATGATTACGGGAACTATCTCGGTAACCTCTTATTTGAAATAAAAATCAAGAATTGATTTGACCGTTATGGAAATCAAGACACAAATCATTGTAAATGCCCCACCGAATAAAGTTTGGGCGGTCTTGATGGACTTCGAAAACTACCCCGATTGGAATTCTTTTATAAAAAGGATTACGGGTAAACCAAAAGTTGGTGGCCAAATCTTGGTAAGCATTGTATCGCCCGAAGGGAGGCATATGACATTTAAACCAACAGTACTGGTTTTTGAACATAACAAAGAATTTCGTTGGTTGGGAAAGTTATGGTTTAAAGGTGTATTTGATGGAGAACATACGTTCGAACTTGTGGATAATGGAAACGGCACTACCATTTTCAACCATAGCGAAACCTTTAGGGGGCTATTGGTAAGCCTGTTCAAAAAACAACTTGAAATCAGTACTAGGTCAGGTTTTGAGCGCATGAATAGCGACTTGAAGCAACGAGTGGAAAGCCAGGTGCATGTATAACCGGAAAAGCGAACCAATCATGAAAAATGTAAAACCGTATTTGCTGTTACTATTGATGTTCACATTGGGATGTCAAGAGAATTCAACTGTAGAGAAGCAAACAATGATAAATGAAAGCAAAATGGAACAGATTAAATATAGAACACTGGAAGTTCAAGGATTGAACATTGCCTATCGAGAGGCTGGAAACCCGGAAAACCCCACAATTGTGCTGCTGCATGGATACCCATCCTCTTCACATCAATATCGAAAGGTGTTGGCCCAACTTTCGGATGCATACCATTTAGTGGCTCCGGATTATCCTGGATTCGGGAACAGTGATTTTCCGTCACCGGACGATTATGAATACACTTTTGACAACATTGCAGCAACTATGGATACTTTTTTACAGTTAAAAGGTCTGGATTCTTTTGCGATAATGATGCAGGATTATGGTGCTCCGGTCGGTTTTAGGATCGCTACGGCGCATCCTGAAAAGATCACGGCCATTATTACACAGAATGGAAACGCCTATGAGGAAGGTATTGGGGAAATATGGAAAGGAATCAAAGACCTTTGGGCCAATAGGAACGACAGTACCGAAAAGGCATTGTTACCTGCTTTTACATTGGAAGGTTTACGATGGGACTACACCCACGGAACCCGCAATCCTGAAAATGTGAACCCCGATAGCTGGCATTTGGATTATTTGAGAATGAACCGTCCCCATGCCCATAAAGTCAATTTGGATTTATGGTACGACTATCAAAACAACTTGAAACTATATCCAAAATGGCAAAAGTACCTTAGGGACAATCAACCGCCGCTATTGGTTGTTTGGGGAAAAAATGACGAATATTTTCCCGAAAGTGGCGCCGAAGCCTTTAAAAAAGATGTGAAGAATATTGACTACAATATTTATGATACCGGCCATTTTGCCCTGGAAGAGGACGGAAATAAAATCATACCTAAAATCCGGACCTTTATGGAAGGCGTGGTAAATAAATAGTATAACTTGTGTTGATATTACCTTAAATCAATGTAATATGAAAAAACGTATAGTATTATTGATCATATGGCTATCAACAGCATCATTGGTAGCCCAAGATGTAACGGGTGCATGGGGCGGAACCTTGGATGTCCAAGGAACGCGTCTTCGGGTCGTCTTTAATGTGACCGAGGGCCCAGAGGGGTATATTACCACTCTGGACAGTCCCGACCAAGGCGTTAAGGGCATGCCGGTTACAACGACGGAAGTCGATGGACCGAAGATCACTTTTGGATTGCCGTCAGCCCGGATTACCTATCAGGGCGTGCTAAAGGACAGTTCGATTGTTGGAACCTTTACACAGCACAGTCAAGATTTTCCGTTGACATTGACGAAGCGAACTATGGAGGAAATGGCTGTTGTTCGGCCTCAAGAACCATCCGAGCCCTATCCTTACATCGCTGAAAATGTCACCTTTCCAAACAAGAACGCCAATATCACACTTGCTGGAACCTTGACTCTCCCGCGGGAAAAAGGTCCTTTTCCGGCCGTTGTCCTGATATCGGGAAGCGGTCCTCAGAATAGGGATGAGGAATTGATGGGGCACAAACCCTTTTTGGTACTATCCGATCATTTGACCAGAAACGGTATTGCGGTTTTACGGTATGATGATAGGGGCTTTGGAGCTTCCACCGGTGACTTTGCTTCCGCTACCAGTGCCGATTTTGCCACTGATGTGGTAAGTGCCATTACCTACCTGAAGTCCAGATCGGAAATAGATGGCAAGGCCATCGGGCTCGTTGGCCATAGTGAAGGCGGGCTTATTGCACCCATGGTCGCGGCAGGTTCCAAGGACGTTGCCTTTATGGTCTTGATGGCAGGATCGGGTATTCGAGGGGATAAGTTATTGTTACTGCAGGAGGAATTGATCGAAAGGGTTTTGGGTACGCCCGAACCGGAAATCAAGCAGATGCTCGAGACCAATGGAAAGCTGTTTGATGCCATTGTGAATTCCAAAGATGATACGCGATTAAAATCGGAACTCAGGGATATCTTGGAGGAAGAAGGTGCAGTAACCGTTCCGGAAGGCATGACCAAGGTGGAACTCATTAGCGCACAGATCGGCCAATTCACCTCTCCATGGGTAAAGTATTTTCTACGCTACGACCCATCGAGTAACCTGGGTAAAGTGACATGTCCTGTTTTGGCCATCAATGGTGAGAAGGATCTTCAGGTTCCGCCCCAAGAGAACCTTTCAGCCATTAAAAAGGCCATCAATAAGGGAGGAAATTCGAATGTTACCACTAGGGAATTCAAGGGTTTGAACCATCTTTTTCAGGAAGCGGAAACGGGGTCCCCACTGGAATATGCGAAAATTGAGCAGACCATCGCCCCCGTGGTCCTTAACGCTATTACAGCATGGATCAAAACCCAGACCAATTAATATAGTGACCCATAAAAATAATATAATGAATAGAGATTTTGATACGTTGAGCCAAGCAATGAACGTACTTAGGGATGAAGGTTATGTAGAGGATTTTAACCTAAAACAAAATTGCCTTGAATGCCGCAATGGTGAATACAAGGTGTTCCATGATGAATTTAAGGTGGATGAATATTACCGCTTCGAGGGAATGAGCGATCCCGGGGACTCCAGCGTCCTGTACGCCATTTCTTCGGATAAATACAAGTTAAAAGGGCAACTGGTCAATGGCTATGGCATTTATTCGGAAAGCATTACGGATGAAATGTTGAACAAGCTCAAGGTCTGATGCCTTGCTCAAGGATGTACCAGGCTTGGATTTTGATAATTGAACAAAATCCTTAGTTTATCTATGGCTACTTGGAGTTGTTCCCGACGAAGATAAGGCCGGTTGAATCGGTGGATTATAAATTAGTGAAACCAAAAATTAGGATAAAATTGGATTTAAACGGAAGCAGTACGCTAGTGTCAGGAGTTCAAAGGGAGACCTTTGTACGCTTTAAGGAGGATGTGCTGAAGGGGTTGTCTTCTTCTCCCAAAAATTTGCACCCGAAATATTTTTATGATGAAAAAGGTTCTGCCTTGTTCAGGGAGATCATGGTGCTTCCCGAATACTATTTGACGGGCTGTGAGCTGGACATTTTTAAGAATAAAACCGATGAGCTCGGCAAGATGGTCGCTATGGACGGAACACCCTTCGATTTGATCGAACTGGGTGCAGGTGACGGGTTCAAGTCAACTCATTTACTACGGCACCTTTACCAAGAAAACACAAATTTCAACTATATGCCCATAGATATTTCGGGTACTATTCTTGATATTCTGGGCGGTTCCTTGCAATCGGAATTCCCAGATTTGGAAGTACAACGCTTTGAGGGGGAATATATGGAAATGTTGGCAGAGGCCTGTTCCCGTTCCAACAATCGAAAAGTGGTTCTTTTTTTGGGTGCCAATATCGGGAATATGGAACCGGATGAATGCAAGGGCTTTTGTGCTCAATTGCAAAGCTTGCTCTCTCCGGGCGATATGGTGCTGATCGGGTTCGACCTCAAAAAAGATCCAAAACAGGTATTGAATGCCTACAATGATGCATCAGGGGTGACCTCGAAATTCAATTTGAACCTTTTGGAACGCATCAATCGGGAACTGATGGCCGATTTTGATTTGGACCAATTCGAACATTATCCATCCTATGATCCCATCAGTGGGGCATGTAAGAGCTTTTTGGTCAGTTTACGGAAACAAGAAGTGCGCATCGATGGACATACCATCGGATTTGATAAAAATGAAGTTATCTGTACGGAGATATCCCAAAAGTACGACCTAACGGAAATCCAAAACCTTGCCGAGCAGACCGGATTCCATCTCTACGGAATGATCCATGATTCCAAGAAGTGGTTTGTGGATGCGGTCTGGCAAATCAAAAAAGAAATGTAAAGGAATACGCTATGAACACATTGCCAAGAGAAAAAGTTCGGGAAGAACGAATGGTGGAACGCTATGTACGAGTTAGAAAACAAACAGAGGCCATATGTGCCCCATTGGAAACGGAGGATTATGTGGTGCAGCCCATTGGGGACGTGAGTCCCCCGAAATGGCATTTGGGACATACGACCTGGTTTTTTGAAACCTTTGTCCTGCTTCCCAACTTGGTCGGGTACAAGGAATTTGACCCCAACTTTAATTATGTGTTCAACAGCTATTACGAAACCTTGGGGGCACGTGTGATCCGAACGGATAGGGGAAATATGAGCCGACCTACGGTATCCGAAGTGTTTCGTTACCGACACTACGTGGACGAGCATATCGATCTACTGCTCGGGAAATCGGACATTTCCAAGGAACTGTGCGATATTCTGGAATTGGGCCTACAGCATGAACAGCAACACCAGGAACTTTTGTATATGGACATCAAATATATCTTGGGGCACAACCCCCTGTTTCCTGCCTATTCCCATGAGTCAATTTTTGATGAACCACAGATTGAACGGGAAACGCCCATTGCTTTTTCGGAAGGCGCCTGTTGGATAGGGCATAAGGGTAAAGGCTTTTGTTTCGACAATGAAAAGGGAAGACATTTGGTGTATCTGGATGCTTTTGAGATTGCTCCGCAACCAGTCAGCAATGGCGCGTATATGGAGTTTATGGAAGATGGTGGATATTCCGATTTCAGGTTTTGGCACGCATCGGGTTGGGATTGGGTGAACAAGAACCAGATCAAGGCGCCCTTGTATTGGCATTGGATAGATGGACAATGGATGAAATATGGTTTCAAGGGCCTTGAGGATATTGATGCCAATGAAGCAGTTTGCCATATCAGCTATTATGAAGCAGCCGCATTTGCTGCATGGAAAGGAAAAAGATTGCCCACCGAAATGGAGTGGGAGTTGGCTTCCAATCAAATAAAATGGGGACATCGATGGGAATGGACGGAAAGTGCCTATCTGCCCTATCCCAAGTTCAAAAAGGCAAAGGGGGCCATAGGGGAATATAATGGGAAGTTCATGGTCGATCAAATGGTCTTGCGAGGGGCGTCGGTGGCAACACCCAAAGGACATAGTCGCAGGACGTACAGGAATTTTTTCCAGACCGATCGAAGATGGCAATTTTCAGGTGTGCGATTGGCACAATAAAGATTTAGGGAGCTACTATTTTCACTTTTAATGGAATTGTAGCATTTAATAAGATTGAAGTTTGGGGCGGCCCCTTTTTAAACCAGGGAACCTTTGGTGGGAAGGGCATGCTCCAATAAAAGAGACCCAAAAATACCATTTGAAAAATGGGTCCGGAAGGGTAGTTCCCAAACTATGGATGGGGAATATTGGTACGATGAGCAGGTGAAACAAATATTTAAATTATTCAAATGAGTGCATTTACTGAAATTGCGACCAAAGGTCGACTGACCTTGGGACTTGTATTTCCCTTGGAAGCCTATAGTGGTTCCATTGCAACCATGAAAAATCAAGAACAACTGGCCAAACGAGCTGAAGAACTCGGTTTTAAAGCTTTATGGTTTAGGGATGTGCCGTTCAATGATCCAAATTTTGGTGATGCGGGACAATTATATGATCCTTGGGTCTATATGACCCACATAATGAATCACACCACCAAAATTGCTTTGGGCAGTGCCAGTATCATTTTGCCATTACGTCATCCGGTACACACGGTCAAGGCAATGAACAGTATTCAACTACTTTCAAATCAACGTTTGGTGTTGGGTGTTGCCTCTGGGGACCGACCTATTGAATATCCAGCATTCAATCGGCAACTGGAACATAAATCAGAACTCTTTAGGGACAGTTTTCAGTATATCAAGGCCTTACAGGAAGATTTTCCAAAGTACAATTCAGAATTTTATGGCAGGACCAATGGCGGGATTGACCTACTTCCAAAATATCGTCAAAAGACACCAATTTTTGTTACCGGACATTCTGGACAATCCTTGGATTGGATAGCAAAACATTCGGATGGTTGGTTATACTATCCAAGGGATTTTAAAAAACTGCAACTCATGATGCAGCTCTGGAAGGAGGCACTAAAAAACAGTCAAGTCGATTGGAAACCGTTCATGCAATCTTTGTACATTGACCTCAAAACGGACCCAAATACCAAACCAACGCCTCTCCATCTCGGATTTAGATCAGGTTTGGAATATTTAAATTCCCATTTAAAATTATTGGAAATGTATGGTGTGAACCATGTCATGCTAAACTTAAAATATGCCTCACGACCAGCAGGGGAATTGATAGAAGAAATTGGTGAAAAAATAATTCCAAATTTTTCTTCACTTGATCAAATGGCCTTGAAGAAATAGTCGGGGATTGCTGTTTGCTTTACATGCTGAACGGGAATACGTCTTCGTAAGGTGGTATTCCTGTTATGTGCCCGTGGAAGCTTTATATAGGGAGGGCAATAAAATCAAGCCCTTAAAGCCGATAGTGACACATTGACAATATCCTCGAACATTTTCTTGTCCGCATCAAATTTAACCGTCACACGCAGACCGTTAAGTGCATTGAATATAAATCTGGCCAAGGAACGGGCCGGATATTCATCTGTAAATACACCCCTGCGCTGTCCCTCCAGAATAACCTTGTACAGTGCCTCTTCCGTATCACGCATGATGGCATTGGCAATCGTCGCGATATCGGAATCCACCGGGGCCAATTCGACCACTGAATTCACCACAAAGCAACCTTTGGAGCTATGGTCGGATAGGGCCTCTTCCTTAACGGACCCGAAAAGGAATCGGATGTAGGCTTCCACATCCACGATGGCTTCGGTTCCCTGCAGTGCGGGATCGATTTTTTCCTTTCGGTATTGGAGCAGTGCCTTGACAAAAAGGGAATGCTTGTCACCAAAGGTGTCGTAAAGGCTTGAGCGACTGATACCAAGATTGTCGACCAGATCCTGTGCGGAAGTGGCATTGTAGCCTTTTCGCCAAAACAGGTCCATGGCCTTGTCGAGGACCTCTTGTTCGTCAAATACCCTGGGTCTTGCCATTGTAAAATCTTTGTATGGAAGGTTAACCCCACCATACAAAGATAAAAATTCGGGAACGAATGTTCCGTTTTTTGATAAAAAAATTATAGGCGTACCGCATTCACGGAAGCGCCACTGTCAATAGTGAATTCAGCGCCCGAAATAAATGAAGCGTCATCAGCGGAAAGATAGGTGATCAACTTGGCCACTTCCTCAGGTTGGGCAAATCTATTGAAGGGCATGAATTTCTCCTTTAGGAAATTGTGTACTTCCTCGGTTCCCAAGTCTCCCCTGTAGATCATGTCCGTTTCTGTCATGGCAGGCGCCACGGTATTGACCCTGATCTTTCTATGCGCCAGTTCAACGGCTGCGGATTTGCTGTAGGCCGTCAATGCAGCCTTGCTCGCGGAATAGATACTGGTTCCCGTGGCATAGGTATAGGCACTGACTGAAGTTAGGTGAACGATGGCAGCACCATCATTGAGTATCGGAACAAATTTTTCGGTCGTGAACACGGCACCTTTAAAGTTGATGTCCGAAATAGTATCGAAAACCTCCTCGGTAAGCTGTCCAACGGGTTCTTGAAACGAAACACCTGCATTGACCAGCAATATGTCAACTTTTCCAAATTTTGACTGTACCTGGGCCACTAAATTTTCAGTATCCGCAAGCTTTGCCGCATCGGCACGAATACCGGTGGCTTGTCCACCGAGTTTTCCCACGGCCTCGTCAAGGTTTTTTTGATTACGGCCCGTGATGACCACTTGGGCACCTTCTTCAATAAATGTTTTTGCAGTTGCAAATCCAATGCCCGCGCTACCTCCTGTAACTACGGCGATCTTGTCTTTTAATCGACTCATTTTTTGTTATTTTAATTAATTATGGAATAATCGTTCCGCAAATATAATCAATTACGGAACATTCATTCCGTATTTTTTGTCGGAATATTTTAATGGATAAGAACTGTGTATCTATGCCACTATCCAAAACGTATTCAAAGCATGGAAAAAAGTCCTTTACGGTTTGGTAACGATCCAAAAAAAAAAAATTACAAAGTTCGATGCCAGACTGCTTTTTGTACACATTGTTAAACTCCTTCGAGGTGTATGGAAAGTATTTATAATTAACATTTTTTTAACACTTTGGTTCTGGGTTGTTCCAATGTCGCGGACGTCCATGTATATAAAGGGCACAAAAACATACGTACCCTATCCCAGAAGAAATGTTTATAGAGAAACCTTTATTCGCAGTTATGCTATTCGTGTTGACCAACGCTGGCTTACATGGACAGGATTTGGATAGTGCAATGCCTGCCCAAAAAGATGTCCGCACGGATACGCTGGCCAATGGCATGACCTATTATCTATTTCATACCGATGTTGTGGCCAATGTGGCCAGTTACTACTTGGTTCAAAATGTAGGGTCTGTTTTGGAGAATGAAGAACAATTGGGGTTGGCCCATTTCTTGGAACATATGGCCTTCAAAGGAACGCACTTTAAGGGTCAAGGTCTTTTGAACACCTTGGAAAGGGCAGGGGCGGTCTTTGGAAGGGATATCAATGCCCATACGTCATACGATGAAACGGTATTCCATATCAATCATATTCCGATAGCGGATACCCTAATCAATACCTGCTTGGAAGTGCTGTATGGTTGGTCCAATAATTTATTGTTGTCGGAGCAAGACATCGATGAAGAAAGGCGGGTAATCGTTGAAGAGAACAGAGTACGACAAAATGGAAGATTGCGCATTTATGAAAAGCATGCCTCCTCGCGCTTCCACAATTCAATTTATGCCCAAAGAATGCCTATGGGAAGTATGGATGTCGTCCAAAATTTTGAATATAAAACCTTACGAGAGTTCTACCACAATTGGTACCGCACAGATTTGCAGGCCATAGTAATAATTGGAGATTTTAAACTAGATGATATGGAAGAGAGAATCAGAAATAAATTTTCAGGGATACCCAGGGTAAAAAACCCAAAAAAGCGCGATGATTTCAATGTGGACGAAAACCACGAACTGATATATAACTTGGCCACGGACAAAGAGGTCGCTACTACCGGTATCAATTTTTTCATCAAGCATTGTGATGGGACAGGAGCCGATACGGTCGGCGACTTTAAATCCTCCTTGATTAGGTCGATGGCCCTATCCATGCTCAACAGCAGGCTGAAGGAATGTCAACAACAAACGGATGTCCCTTTCCTGCATACATCGGTCAAATATTCCAAATTGACCCGAGGTACAAAACAGTTCTCGATTGAAATCTACCCCAAGACCCCGGATGTACAGCAAGAAGCTTTTGCATTGGTCATTAAAGAATTGAATAGAGCGGTCAAGTATGGTTTTACGGATACGGAGATTAAAAGGGCCAAAAAGAAGTTCTTAAAAATCTTTGAGGACCAAAGGGCCAATGAGGACAATCTCTCACACAAGGATATGGCCGATTTGGTCAAAAGAAACTTCCTCGAACATAAAACGATTCCCGATTTTACGGCCAAAAACAGCATTGTAAAGCAATTGCTCGAGCAGATTACCGCCATGGAAGTCCATAATGAATTTCGAAAGCTCTATACAAAAAAGAATCAAGTATTGTTGGTCACCGGGGTTGAAGGAAAAGATAATCTATCCAGGCAACAAGCGATTTCCATTATGGATGACGCTGAACAGGATCCGTCCATAACCCCCTATGTAGACAGGTCTGAAGATCAAGACTTAATTGCCGGCGTTCACATCGAGGCCGGAAAAATTGTTAGAGAGAGCGAACTGGACGATATAGGGGCTACTGTTATCGAATTGAGCAATGGTGCCACGGTTTTCTTTAAATATTCCGATAAGACAAAGAACAACATATGTCTGGAGGCCTTTAGCTATGGAGGTAAATCATTGCTTGATGACAAGGAAATCCCATCGGCGGCACTCTTGATGCATTTCGTGGAGAAGTCTGGCCTGGGACAGTATTCCGCCCAAGAACTCGAAAAGGTTTTGGCAGGAAAAACAGCGGGTACAGCTATAATGCTATCCGATCAGAGCGAGTCCATTCTCGGACATGCGGTAAGGGAAAATGCTGAGACTTTGTTGCAACTGGTGCACCTCAGATTTGTAAGCCCTCGATGGGACCCTGAGGTTTTTCAGAGATTGAAAAAGGATCTTGCCTATACCCTGAAAATAAAGAAGGAGGATATTGGATATAAAATCAATGACGGTCTAATTACCGCCCTCTATGGAAATAAAAGCCGCAGGCACAGGATATGGGACCGATCATTTGTAGATGACCTGGATTTCAATGTAATGCAGAAAATCTATTCCGAACGTTTCAATCCCGCTTCCGATTTTAAATTTTTTATTGTCGGAGATATCGAAATAGCATGTTTAAGGCCCCTATTGGAAACCTATATCGCAAGTATCCCGATCAAAAACAAAACTTCTGAAAATTGGAAGAACAGTGAGGAGAAATGGCTTGGCCGAACCATTAAAAAACAAGTTTTTCTAGCTATGGAGGAGCCAAAGGCGTCCGTGTACATCGGGTACAGGAATAGCATGCGGTATTCATTGAAGAATACGGTATTGTCGCAGACCGTAGCGGCGATGTTGCAGCAACGTTTTATGAAAACCTTAAGGGAGGCCGAAGGGGGTACCTATGGTACTTCGGTGCGAACATCGGTGGTCAGGATTCCCAAGGAGCAGGCGAAAATGACCATTGCTTTTGACTGTAATCCCGAAATGACCGAAAAGTTGATCG
Organism: Flagellimonas oceani; assembly: GCF_011068285.1. Taxonomy (NCBI): domain Bacteria; kingdom Pseudomonadati; phylum Bacteroidota; class Flavobacteriia; order Flavobacteriales; family Flavobacteriaceae; genus Flagellimonas; species Flagellimonas oceani. Next base: position 953,097 of record NZ_CP049616.1, read on the forward strand.
GAATCGTTTATCGGGAAATCGAAAAAATGAGCCATGGACATATTGATACATCCGATCTGAGCAAGACACTGAGAAGCCACGAGAACTCAAGAAAAACCCAAAAGAATTATATGGATCATGATATGAAGCGGTTAATAACTTATGTGTTGGAAGGATATGATATGGACCATCCCAAAAACCATGAGGATGTCCTGGACTCCATAACACCTAAGGCAATCCAGCAATTTGCGCAACAAATGTTTGATGGTGCCGACACTTTTGAGGTTATATTCAGACCAAAGGAAAAGAATGAATCTTAATGTTGTACCATTATTTGTAAGCCAAATGTAATGGCAAAATCCCATGTTCGCAGGGAAGTACTATGCCTTGAACATTAATTTTCTAATCATGAACAAAATAAACCCGCTGTTTTTGAATCCTTCCCGAATCTTTTTAAATGCGGTGTTCATATGGCTTTCTACCGTTTTCTTGGAGATATTGAGTCGATCGGCGATTTCATGGTACCTTAGCCCATTTTTTTTGTTGAGCTCAAACACGGCTTTACAGGTAGGGGGCAAAGATGCAATGAGTTCATTAAGCCGATGGGCACGTTTGTTCATCAATTCATGGTCTTCGGGAATGGCGGCCCGGATGGACTCTTCCCTGAATTTCTCCAAGAGATCGCGCCTTCGCTTGTCCTTTCTGTATTGATCAATGAAACTGGTATAGGCTTTCCAATAGAGGTAACCCTTGACCGATTTACTGATGCTAAGTTCTTTCCGTTTGACCCAGAGTTCCATAAAGACATTTTGAACAATATCTTCGGCGACATCCAAATCATTGGAAAATGACCTGATGTAAATGACCATGGGTTTGTAATGTTTCTTGAAAAACCGATCATACGCTTGAAGATCGTTCTCCTTAATCCTTTTTATCAACTCGTGGTCTTCCATACAGCGGTTGGCGATAATACGAAATATACAGAAATAATCAGCCTATCCTGACTTTTGGGATATTTATATTGATTTTTGGTTAAATATTCAATGTTTATCTTTATTTTTTATCTGGAAACTAGAGGTTTTTAATTTCTCATGTCGTTACCTTAATATATGCATGACATTCCCAAAAATGGAAAAAAAGATCATTAAGTATTTAACAGATGAGATTGATCAGGCCGAATCTGAAGAAATTTTGAAATGGCTGGAGAAGCCTGGCAATGCCAAGAAATTCCAAGCTTTGGTCAAGGAGGACTTCGAATTCAATTATAGCCTAACTGCAATTGATGAGGAGGCTGCCTTGGAACAGGTAAAGCGCAAGCTTAGGGAAAACAAAAAGACCACCTTCCAAATGTACTGGCCCTATGCGGCAGTGGCAGCTTCAATATTGGTGCTGATTGCCATCAGTTTTGTGTTTTTTGATTCCAAAACCGATGGTATGGAGCCAACCGTGGTCAAGAACAACATACGGATAGGAACGGATAAGGCAACCCTGACTCTTGGCAATGGTATGCAAGTGGCGCTCGGAAATGGGGCGACCTATATTTCCGATAATGTAGCAAGTGATGGGGCAAGGATTGTTTATCGGCCACAAGTAGGAACGGGTTCCGAAATGGGATTTAATTATCTGACCATTCCCAGAGGGGGAAAATATCATTTGGTGCTGTCGGACCAAAGCGAAGTCTGGCTCAATTCTGAGACCAAGATCAAATATCCGGTGAACTTTATACCGGGCACGGAACGTAAAGTGGAACTGGTCTATGGTGAAGCTTATTTCAAAGTATCCAAGAGTGCAGGGAACCAAAGCAGTGCCTTTAAAGTATTGAACGCAGGGCAGGAAGTCGAGGTACTTGGAACAATATTCAATATTGAGGCTTACCGGAATGAAAATGAAATCAACACGACCCTTGTTGAAGGTACGATTGCTTTAGCGGTCCAGGAATCCAGGGAACTCCTTTCTCCCAAAGAACAGTTGCGTTATTTTAGGGATTCCGGGTCCTATGCCGTGCAGGAAGTCAATGTGGACAAAGAAATTGCCTGGATCAATGGAGAGTTTAGCTTTGATGACGATTCCTTGGAGGAAGTCATGAGGGTATTGTCCAGATGGTATGATGTGGAAATCAAAATTGCCTCGGATTCAAAGACCAAGCAACAACGGTTTAAGGGTAGGCTCAGCAGGAATCAAGCCATCGAAAAAATACTGACAAGCCTTAAAAAAACAAATAATGTTGATTATCAGATCAACGATCACCAAATATTTATTAATTGAATAGGGATGTGCAAATCTTTGCAAAAAAAGCGCTAAACCCCTTTCATTTAGCCATATGTATCGTTATTTTCTCTAATTTACAATAATTAGATTAGCTGTCCATAAGATTTTTTGAAGAGCGTATTTAACGATAAATTATGAGGCTGTCCTTTTTTTTATGGTGCATCTTTATGTTGGCTCTTGCACCGGGCAAAGTGTTCGCACAAGACCCGGTCATAAGTATCGAGTCCAACCGTTCCATGTCGGTGGATCAAGTATTCGACTTGATACAAGATCAGACAGGGTACGAATTTATCTATAATGTGAACATGTTTGAAAATTACCCTAAAATCGAGGTGCCCAGAGGTAGTATAAAAATTTCAGATTTATTGGATATGAGCTTGGCCAGGGGTGGATTTCTTTATGAATTTGACGGAAATTTGATTCTCTTGTATTCAAGGGACAATGGTTCTCCAAAGGGCGGGCAACGGACAATATCGGGTAAAGTAACCGATGAGGAAGGGCTCCCGTTGATAGGGGCTTCTGTGGTGGTCAAAGGAACTTCCAAAGGAACGGCCACGGATATTGATGGTACGTTTTCCCTTGATAGGGTGGATGGGGGGGATACCCTTGTCTTTACGTCCATTGGGTCTGTCGGTGATGAAGTTGAGGTAGATGGAAGGGACACCATAAATGTTGTGCTCCTAAAGGAAGTGGTCGAATTGGACGGGGTGGAACTGGTCAGTACGGGGTATCAAAAGATTGAACCGGAACAGAGCACCGGAAGTGTGGCCACCATTTCCACAAAGGCATACGAGAGCCAGATAACCACCAATTTTGCGGATGGTCTTGAAAACAGATTGCCAGGGCTTTTGATCAACAATGATGTCCAATTCACCAGTAATCTGGATGGCACGGAGACATCCAGAAACTTATTCAATATCCGTGGGGTTTCCACGATCTTGGGAAACTCGGATCCCCTTATCGTAATAGATGGTTACCCGACCACATTTACACTCGATATGCTCGACCCGAATGATATCAAATCGGTAACGGTGCTCAAGGATGCCGCAGCCGCTTCCATTTATGGGGTACGTGCATCCAATGGGGTCATTGTTGTTGAACGGAAAAAGGCGAGTGTGGGTGAGCCGAGGTTTACCTTTCGGACTACCTTGGGTTTTACCCCCAAAACCAATTACGATCGGTACCGCTGGGCAGATGATGCCTCGGCCATAAGCACGGCGTACCTGCGAAATAGGTATACGCCCAGTGGTACGGCAAGCGTCTATGAGGGGCTTGGGACAATTTCGCTCCGGTTTTCTTATCCGACGCCATTGTATATTTTGGCAGAACTAGGTGCCAATGTGATAACCCCTGCCCAAGCTGAAGAACGTTTTGATGCACTTTCCAACTACAATAACCTGCACGATTATGAAAGACTATTTCTAAGGACGGCGGTAACACAGTCCTATATGCTCGGTGTATCGGGAGGAAGCACCAAGGTGCGCTATAATTTTTCGGCCAATTATACCCAAAATCGGTTGGAGCAGATCAATAATGGGAATAATCGGATATTACTTTCGGGGCGCAGTACCTTCCAGTTAACCGATCGTTTAACATTGGACCTGAACTTGGATTTTCAGGTAAGGAACGTTGACACTGCCCCAATTCCATCGGTTGATGCAATATATCCACATGAACCTTTTCAGGATAGCAATGGAAACCCAACAGCGGTAACCAATGGGTCGGGGGTCAATCCTTACTACAACGAGGTACTTCAGAACAATGGCCTATTGGACCATCGGTACTATCCCCTGGTGGACGCCCATCATATTAAAAATGAGGCCAACACAGTCAACAATAGGATAATGGCCCATTTGAATTACAATATGGGGAATGCATTCAGTCTTTCCGTGGGAGGCATCTATGAGACCTCCCGCACCAATGAGAGGTATTATGCGGACGGAGAATCATCGCAGGCCCGTCAATTGACCAATCGTTTTGCTTCCCTGGATGAGAATGGTGAATTGATCTTTAACATTCCAATAGGAGGATACTTGAAAGAAACCAATACAACGACTTCCAACTATACCTTGAGGGCGCAACTCAATTATGATGGGCATGTCGGGGAGGACCATTCCATAAATGCCATCTTGGGCGGGGAAATCAGGAACGAACTCGAAAGGGGGGGTACCGCCTCTTATTTTGGATATGACGATGAAACCCTTTTGCAACAACCGGGAAATTATCAGCTTATAAGCACGGGATCTCTTTTTTTTAGCCCTTTTTTTTATGGGGTGAACGCTTTCCCTTATGACTCATATTTCGGACAAAGGTTTGTGGATGACCGTTATGTGTCCCTATATTCAAATGTCGTTTACACCTTTAAGGACAGGTATTCGCTTAGCGGGAGTGCTCGCATTGATCGATCTAACCTCTTCGGCACGGACATCGCGTATTTGAATAATCCCTTATGGTCCGTCGGTGCCGCTTGGGTGGCCAGCAAGGAACCCTTTTTGGACGATATGGAATGGTTGGATCTATTAAAATTGAGGGTTGCCTACGGACTGAATGGCAATCTTGCGAAAAACTCAATTCCCCGGGTCACCGCTGAACGCTATTTGAACAATTTGACGAATCCGGCTTCAGTGGCACTGACCAGGGCATCCTATGTCAACAGTTCCCTACGATGGGAGGAGACCAAGAATATAAATATAGGATTGGACTATGGGATACTGGAGAACATCCGTGGTACCGTGGATTGGTACACCAAAAAAAGTACCGATCTATTGGCCAATGCCCAAATTGACCCAACCTTGGGAGAAAGTCCCGCCCTGCTCAATCAAGCGATCGTGACCAACAAGGGATTGGAAATTGGTTTACACGCCAATTGGATCGGCAGCCCTAAGTTCAATTGGAACACGGACGTTATCTTCTCCAAAAACACCAGTAAGGTGGATGAGGTGTTCGCCGAGTTGGATTATAGCCCTTTGTTTTACAATAATGCCGGTTTTATAGAGGGGTATCCCATTGGTGCCATGTTCGCATACAACTGGGCCGGTTTGGACGATCAGGGGTATCCTCAAGTGACCAATGGGGATCAAGTGTACTCTACTGCATTGCCTCCCGAGGAATTGTTTGATATTATGCAGGGGGATACTAACTCAGGGGTATCCAAGTATGTGGGATCGTCAATTCCTACCCGAAGTATAGGACTCCATAATAGGGTGGATATTGGCAATTTGTATTTCTTTGCCATGATTAATTATTATGGCGGCTTTAAGGTGTTTGTGCCAGGAGCAAGACCTTCTTCCTATCGACCCTTAAAAGGCGCGGGGAATTACTGGAGAGAACCGGGAGATGAGGAGGATACCAATGTGCCCAACCTTGACTCCTATTCCAATACTTATGCTATGCTGGCCTATAACTATTCCGATAGCCATGTGGTGGACGGAGACTATATTACAATTGGCAACCTCACGGCATCGTATGCATTTCGCAATGGGTTTTTTAAAAAACTGGGGTTCGATCTTTTTGAAGTCAAGGCGCAAGTTTCCAATGTATGGACCGTTGGATTGAACAGGTATAACTATAGCAGTGCAACGGGGAGCTACGCAAAACCCTATGTTACCCCTACATATTCCTTTGGCCTATTCACGAATTTCTAAACAACTTTCAATGGAACCCAGATATTTCACCGCCCGTATATGTTTCGTATTGCTCATGGCATTCTGCTCATGTGGGGATTACCTTGATGTGGAACCAAAAGGGTATGTATTATTGAACACAACAAGGGATTACCATAACTGGTTAAATGATGTCGCATTGATGGAAGGCCCCTCTGAATTGAACCAATTAAACGATTTTATCGATAACCCGTCCATAGCGATGCCCCCTACCCAGATATACGACCTGGTATATATCTGGGCGAATCAATATGCTATTGATATACCGGCAAAAGCAGTTATTTGGGAAGACCATTATAACCGCATAAACGGCTTCAATACCGTCATTAATGGAGTCGATGGGGCGACCGGCAGCCCAGCAGAAAAGAACATGTTGAAAGCTGAGGCGCTTTTGGGAAGGGCTTTGGAGTATTTTTACCTAATGAACGAGTATGCCCCGATGTATGATGCCGAAAGCGCCAGAAACGATTTAGCCGTCCCATTTGTGGAATCCAATGATATTTCTGACCCCGTTCCCCAGCGGTCATCCGTTCAAGAGATTTTTGATCATATTATCGCTGATATTGAGGCCGCATTGCCCGACTTGCCTTCGGATAACAGTACAAATAGGTATCGTGGTTCTGTGGCTTCCGCCCATAGTGTCTTGGCCAGATTGTATTTCTATGCTGGTTTTTATACCGAGGCCCAAGAAAACGCTCGGCTTGCCATTGACGAGGGAAATGCCGCCATGATCGATTATAATGGTCCATTTCCTGATTTGCCCTTGTTCATTATGAGACCTGATGCCATTTATGCCAGATTCACGGAAAGTGCCGGTTTTATATGCTCATTGGACTATGTAAACAAGTTCGATCCGAATGACTTGAGATTCAGTCTACTTTTCGTGAACCAAGACAATGGAACTTATACGGAACGTGGGGCAACCCAATATTACCCAGCTATCATGGTTCCAACCTTGGCCCTCATCAATCTGGGCACATCCGTTCAGGAGATGAAATTGATCATTGCCGAAGCAGCCGCTCGAAACAATGATCTGGACGAAGCATTAAAACAGCTCAATGAAATACGTATCAATCGCTTTGCTCCCGAAAACTATGAGCCTTTGCAATCGACCGATCAAGATACGGTCCTTGAATGGGCCCTGAGGGAAAGGGAATTGGAACTCCCCTTTCAGGGAATGCGATGGTTTGATATGCGAAGGTTGGATAAGGAAAACCGTATGGAGACCGTTTATCGTTACGATGCCGAGGGCAATGTGATTGCTACCTTGCCCAAAAACAGCCCAAAATACACCCTGCAAATCCCGATACAAGTAATGCAATACCATCCGGACTGGACACAGAACCCTTGGGAATGATTTCTCCCGGTCAGTGAGGTGCACCTTGTTGAGGGTTCCTACATTTTTCTTAGGTTTTTTTAGAAATCATTGCTACCATACTTTTTTATAACATCCCTATTTTTTTAAAATTTCTTATGTGCTTTATGGTCAGTAATATATGACCAAAAACCGTTTAATGGTGACTTTTTGTGGAAATGCCCGCCGAGGAAATCAACCCAATTTCAAAACAACCAATTTGGATTTTTCCCATCCAATGGGCGCAAATGTTCGCGATTTATCAACCCTGGACGAAAAGTTTGGTCCTATACACTGGGTTGGGCAGTAGTCGCCTATAGCGCAAAAGAGTTTTGATTATGTGCAGATATTTTTTTTTGACAATGATTTGTTTGACGGTCAATCCAAGGTGGGTCTTTGGCCAAGAGAAATCAAAGGAACGTTATGGCCCTGATTCTTTATTGGCGAAGACCGAAAAGCGTATCAAAGAAAAGTTTCCCGGTACACGACTATTGAATTTTGAATATGGACAAAGCTTGGACAGGCAATTTGAATCCGAATTGTTTGGGGAGCATTTTCAGGAGGGTGAGGTCAGGTTCCAACAAAATTTTCAGGCCACGGCCAATCTTCCTTTCTATGCCTCACAACGTTGGTATCTCATGGGATCATTCAACTATCGGTACACGGCATTCGAATTGGATAACATGGTCGTTGAGGGGGTGGAGGATGCCGATCAAAATGGCGGTATCAAATTTCATTATTTTTCAACTACGCTCAGGTCGATGTTTTATGGTTGTCTTTTTAATAGGCCGGTCATCTATAATGCAAATCTGCTCATCGATGGGAATGAAAATGGATTGGAACGGATGAAAGGTATGCTGGGACTATCGTTTGTACTCAAACAAACCAAGCGCGTCACCATGACTTTAGGGGCAGTTGTATTTGTTGATCCCACCTCCCAAATTCCTTTTTTTCCCGCCTTTTCCTATAATTATCACTTTAGGAATCCAGCATGGGAGCTTGATTTTATTTTGCCCCAACGTTTATTGTTGCGAAGGTATATTGGTGAAAATGACCGTTTATCCGTGGGGAGTACTTTTGGCTCGACTGGATTTTATGTCAACATGGATCACCCTGATTATGCCAATGTTTATGAATATGGCCAATTGGAAATAAGGTCGGGCATAACCTATGAACACCGTTTCAATGATTACCTGATCAGTACCTTTAAGGCGGGTGTTCTGCATTTTATCGGCAATCGTTTGACCGAAAAGGGAGAGCCTACAGGGGATTTTATATATAAGAATGAGCAAAGGCCCACTGGATTTTTTCAAATAGGAATCTCCATTGATCCATTTTTGGCAAACAAGGATTAGGGATAAACCTTTTTACTTGAATAAAACTGACTATATTAGGGAAAGGGAAGTTGTGTGTTCATATGGCTTTAAACAAGCAAAACCTTCCTTGTGATCCATAGGTAAAATACATGTAAAATGATAGTAAAAAAGATTTTGAAATGGGTATTGATCGTCATTCTGGCTTTGGTATTGACTGTGGTTGCCATTACCTTGCTTACACCGGTTCCCAAAAATCCGGACCTGGACCTTGCACTTTTACGACAGGAAGTGGAACAGCCCTATCACTTGCTTGAAACCAGTGACGGCGAAACGCTATTTGTCCGAAGGTGGGACCCAGTGGACAGTTTGACCAAAAAAGGTGTTGCCGTACTCATTTTACATGGGATTACAGCGCATAGCAAGGCCTATGATTTTATGGCCAAACCTATATCCAATGCAGGTTACACCACATTTGGATTGGATTATCGAGGACATGGTCTCTCCGGAGGCCCCCGGGGGGATAGCCCCGGTAAGGAGCGGTCCAAGGCCGACTACCTTGAAACCGTGCAGTTTATTAAAGAACTGGGGTATTCTAAAATCATTGTGATTGGGCATAGTTTTGGGGTTGCTTCTGCCATCTTCTTGGCCAAACTTGCACCTGATCAATTGGATGGACTGGTACTGCTTTCGGGAGCATATGAGGGTAAGTTGCCACCAAGGGAGTTCAATTGGTTCGAAAAACTTACCATAATTACGAATTCTGTTATTCGACCCAGTACGGCCGTCATCGCTTATGAGCGTGATGGAATGGAAAAACGGGAAGATCCTCTTTTTAACTATGTGTATACATTACGCTTTGCCACCATGTTGGATGATCAGAGCGAACTGGTTTTTCAGGATGAGCCTCCGATGCCGGTATTGGTAGGTGTTGGAGATCGGGATGAATTGTTCACTGTGGATGCCGTTCGGGAACTGTACAATGGTATACCCGGTGATAACAAGGAATTTTGGGTCATCGAGAATGCCCTACATGCCACTTTTCCACCTTCCTGCTGGAATGAGCTCGTGGATTGGTTGGATCGTCAGCATTTTGATAGTGCCCCCATGTAGTTGGAACTGGATATGTATTATATGGTCTTAATTTTTTAGGGCGCGTGAAGCCTTAAGATAGAAAAAGGCAGCCAAAAGATGGGCAATAAGACAAGTGCTCAAGGCCCAACGCAAGGATTCATCTCCCATGGAAGGGTGCCATAAATCGCTGAGCACCCCCGTTATCAGAGGGCCACATCCAAGTCCAATGATGTTGATGATAAAAAAAAGGACGGCAGAGGCAAAGGCCCGCATCCGTACGCCAACAATGCTATGGGTCATGGCAATACATGGAGCCAGATACATGGAAATGGAGAACACGGGAAGGGCAAAAGAAACTAGTGCAAGCCATGACTGATTACTGAACAAGGTAAGCGCTGTAAAAGGTATAGCGGACAAAATGCCGATGGCGGGAAGAATCATATACCACTTTTCATTGTTTCTCCCCAGTCTATCGGACAGATACCCTCCAAAAAAATAACCAAGACCACCGCCAATTCCAAAAAGCAGGGACAGCCAGGTGCCTATCTCACCACTTCCCATATGATGAATCCTGTTCAAGAAAGGGGGAAGCCAAGAATTGAGCGTGTACAAGGTATACGTGGATAAGCTGGCCCCTAGGGCAAGGTATCTAAAGGCAGTACTGTTCCAAAGCATTTTGACGACCGTCCCAATGTCAGGACTATCCTCCTTGATTTCCTTGTTATCAGAAAGTCCCCTTGGTGGTTCTTTGACAGTAAATCGTAGCAACAGCGCAAGCAAAATTCCAGGTAACCCTATGGCCAAAAATGCAGTTCGCCAACCAAAATATTCATTGATCCAGCCACCGCCCAGAAAGCCAACAAGAATCCCTATGGATATTCCCATTGAATAAATGGCCATGGCCGTACCTCTTTTTTCACGTGGATATAAGTCTGAAATAATGGAATGTGCTGGGGGGCTGCACCCCGCTTCACCAATACCCACACCGAAGCGGGCCAGAAGCAGGTGCACAAAGTTGCTTGCCCGACCGGATAGCGCGGTCATGGCACTCCATATCAAAAGGGACAGCGCAATGATGTTCCTACGGTTTCCCTTGTCCGCAAGTCGTGCTATGGGCAAACCGAAGGATACATAGAACAAAGCGAAGGAGAATCCGGACATCAATCCCAATTGGGTGTCGGAAAGTGATAGTTCTTCTTTTATGGATTCTTGAAGGATAACCAAGATTTGACGGTCGATGAAACTGAATACATACACAGCAGTTAGTACAAACAGGGTATAAGCCCGGTATTTTGGGGTGAAAATCGAATCGTCTGTTTTCAAAACCGTATGGGTATGTCGAGTTGCTTTATTGATTGCATTTAGGAAGCGTGTCCGTAAGGTTTTCTCTGCGAACGTAATCCTTCTCCCTAGGACCGTTACTAAAGATAGTCATTTGCCTTAAAAATCAAGGTTATTTTTAAACTAGATGAATTGAAAGGGTTATTTTTAAAAAAATAAAAATGATGGAAAAAAGGTTAAAAGATAAAGTGGCTTTGGTGACCGGTGGTGCACGAGGTATAGGAAAAGCCATTTCCGAACTCTTTGCTGCCCATGGTGCCATAGTGGTTATTTTGGATGTTCTGGAAGAGGGTAAAGTGATTGCTGAGGATATCCGGTCCCATGGGGGTAGAGCCGAATATTACTTGCTTTCCGTTACGGACAAAAATGCAGTGAACCAATTATGTGAAAGGGTCTTTGCCGCATATGGACGTATTGACATCCTTATTAATAACGCAGGGATCACACGGGACCGAACTTTGGAAAAGATGACCCAAGAAGAATGGGAAATGGTCATGGACGTCAATCTAAAAGGGGTCTTTAATTGTACGCAAGCCGTAGTCCCCTATATGAAAGAAAATAAATGGGGCAGGATCGTGAGTGCGGCATCCAATGTTGGGCTACGAGGCAATTTTGGACAGACCAATTATGCGGCCACCAAAGCCGGTATCATCGCCATGTCGAAGACCTGGACCTTGGAATTGGGCAAGTATGGAATCACGGCAAATGCCGTGGCGCCGGGCCTGACAATGACCGAAATGGTAGAGAAGATTCCAGAAAAGCAGCTGGATGCCATTATCGAAAGCATTCCGTTAAAGACCGTTGCCCAACCCATGGATATTGCCTACGGATACCTATACTTGGCTTCCGATGAAGCACGGTATGTTTCTGGAATTTGCCTAACGATTGATGGCGGGATTTCCAGATAGGGAGGTCAATGCATCACATGTGGCGGATGAAAGTGAGTAGTTGTCAATCAAATGCACAAGTTCAATTTGTTCCACTGCTGAAGTTAACTTTTATTTTTAAGTTTTTTCGATGGCATCATGCCTCGGTTCTATGGAGAGTTTGGATACTATGATGCTTGACCAGTGATATACTATGCCTCTTTTTTAAACTTTTTTCAATTATTTATCATCCATAACAATGGTACGATGAGATTCAATCCAAAAAAGTTGGAATGAGTACCCTGTTAAATATTTGATAAAGCACCCAACCCATAATTTTTTCTGAATCTATAGAGGAAAGGGCTATTTTTCAATTTATATGGTCATTGGTTGATTATGGCCATAAGCATTGATTTAAATGCCCCCCACTTTAAGAAAAAATACATTGCTATGAGATTAAATATGAGTGAAACAGTTCCATTGAAGTTGCTATTTCTGATGCTCTTTGTGAGTTGCAACCCCTCCAATACACCAGAAAAAAAGTTTAACGGTGCGGATACGCTCGCAGAATTGGATGACCTACTGCTTCAATTAAACCAAATAGACACTTCTAACAGTAAAAAATTGGATGAAATTGTTACGCTCAATGAAAAAATGCGAGGACTTATTGAAAATATACGCTCTCCCAAACAGTTCGACGAGCTCTTAAAGGCATACAATGAGGACTTACAAATAACTTTCACCTTTTCCAAAGACAAAAACATAGGGGTTTTCTCCTGGCGGACCAAAATGGGCTTTTTGGGAAACAATATCAAAAATATAGCGCTATATAAATTCAACAACAAAGTAATTGCCTCTTCCTTGTACGGCGAATCTTTGATTTACCATGAAATTGAATCCCGGATAAAAAACAACAAAACTGTTTACCTACTTAGGGGAACCTTATATCAAGAAAAAAAACCGAGACCTTTAACGATAAATGGGTACGCAATTACAAATGGCATTTTGGAAGAGTCCCGGATTCCATTACCGGAAAATGCTTATGTTAACAATACAGTACAATAGGTGTTCGACATTTTTTAATGATCATCCCACCCCGAATTAGCTTAATTAAGTAACATCAAAACACTGTTGATCTTATGGTTTTCCGCTTTTGGTGGTATCAACTATCGGGCGTTTCCAATATGATCCATTACTATAAAGTTTTGCTTCTAAGGGTTGTCAATACAAATTACCGTTGATTTGAAATTGTTTTATTAGGTTTGTTTTCCATATACCATACGTATTTGGATAAGGGCACACCCATTACTGATATCAGGGACAAAGCTACCTATAAAAAAGTCTTTAATCTATTTTATAGGGAGTTGGTGGTTTATGCGCACAATTTTCTCTATAATCTCCAAGCCAGTGAGGACCTGGTCCAAGACGTCTTTATCCAACTCTGGGAAAATTCCCATGAATTGAATATACATACTTCCATAAAGTCGTATTTATATGCTTCTGTACGAAATAAATGCTATAATCGATTAAGGGACATAAAGATCGAGGATGACCTTAATTTGATCGATTTGAACGCCAACCTGACCTCCGATTATGAAATGGAAGGTCACGAACCCCAAGAAAAGCAAAAAGTCTACCAGCAGGTGATGGATGTGGTGGAAGAATTTCCCGATAATATGAAGCGAATATTCCAGTTGAAATTCTTTGAAGATTACAAGTATGCTGATATAGCCGAGGAAATGGGGATTTCCATCAACTCGGTCAAAACACAGCTCAAAAGGGCAAAGGCCAAGATAAACGAAGCAATTGCGTTTATTGTTTTTTTGCTGACCTATTTTTAGGAAAACCCGCACTTCACAGCAGAAAAAATCATTTTTTAATAAAAGCTTCAAATTATTTCCAAATTTTTGTCACCCATTTAAGATAAAATGTGCCATATCAACAAAGGGTTAAGTTTACGTTAACCTGAAGTCAACCATTTAGTAGCAAGATTTAGAAATGGAATTCAAACTCATCATAAAAAAGTTGAACGGTACATTGACCCCTGAGGAGGCAACGGTCTTTGATCAATGGTTCAATGAGTCACCAAAACATGCGGCCTATTTTGAAAAGGTGAAGGTCATGCACGACAAGGATGTAGGAACGATCAAACAGGACAAGGCTTGGCGTACTATTGAAAGAAAACTGGAAAGAAAGACTAAGTACCGCATATGGAGGTATGCCGCTGCTGCCGTTTTTGCAGGGATTGTGGTTTCAACGTTTTTGTTCAGGAAAGACGTGCAAGCTCCCTTGCATCCCGAATCGCAAACTGAAGTGGTACGGTCTGAACTGAAAATAGGAACGGACAAAGCCATTTTGACACTGACCGATGGTACCGAAATAGCCTTGGAGAAGGGAAGTTCCCAGACGTTGGGGAATGCTACTTCCAATGGTCAGGAAATCGTATACCAACCAACGTATTCAGAGGAAACGGTCCCTCCCGAATTCAATTATTTGACCGTTCCCCGGGGAGGGCAGTTTTCAGTGGCCCTATCCGATGGTACCCAGGTTTGGTTGAACTCGGAATCACAGTTGAAATATCCCGTTGCCTTTGCCAAAGGGGGGACACGGGTAGTGGAGCTGCTCTATGGGGAAGCCTATTTTGAGGTATCTCCCAGTACGGAAAACGACGGTGCACCATTCAAGGTTGCCACAGAAACCCAAGAGGTTACGGTGTTGGGCACCCAGTTCAACATTAAGGCCTATGGCGATGAGGAAACCATACAGACAACCTTGGTGGAAGGCAAGGTGCAGGTCAATGTTGGCAAGGAAAGTAGCATGTTGAGGCCCAAGCAGCAATCCATTGTGCTTCCTGGCTCCAATAAAATCGAGGTCAAGGAAGTGGATGTCTATTCCGCTACCTCATGGAAAAAGGGGATTTTCAGTTTTAACGATATGCCCCTTGGGGAAATCATGAAAGTTCTGGCAAGATGGTACGATATCGATGTGGTCTTTGGCGACCCTGCCCTAAAAAACAGCTCTTTTACCGGGGTGTTGCGAAAAAACCAACATATCGAAGTGATACTGGAATCCATTAAAACAACCACCAATATGAAGTATGAAATAAATAAGAAAACCGTGATTTTTAAATAACCAAGAAAAAGGGAACCGAGGGTCGAATATCTCACCAAACAGCCCTCATTGTTCCCCTACATTAATTAAATGAATAACTAACACTACAAATTTATGGAAATTAATTTGAGCAGGGTCGCTTTCCCAACATGGAAGCGCATGCTAGACGCAATTATGAAGACCTTTTTATTTTTATTTTGTTCTTCAGTTTTCAGCCTTACTTCGGGAACCATTTTTTCACAGAACGCAACGATAAAGATTACTTCGGATGCGACAATGACCATTGATGAGGTATTTGAGGTCATCAAACAACAGACCGATTACAACTTTATCTATAAATCCGATTTATTCGAAGGATATCCAAAAGTCAGTGTCAAAAAGGGATTGATAAAGGCTGAAAAACTCTTGAAACACAGTCTTTCTTCGGGAAATTTCATCATTAAGATGTCAGATGACAACACCATTGTTATTAGTGAGAACTGGGTTTCAAGTCCACAGGAAGACGTTCTCGTAACAGGACAGGTCAAGGATGTCAATGGCATCCCCCTGCCCGGTATGACCGTTTATATATCTAGTTAAAAACCGATTGGGGAAAGACTTGACAGGCAAAGTTTGGTAGAGGCGACCGCAACGGATATGGACGGGAAATTTTCCTTGAAAGCTAAGCCCGGCCACTATCTGGTGGCGACTGGGATAGGCTACATCATGTACTCCGAACAAATCACTGGTAATAAGAATGTGTACGCCATTGAATTAAAAGAAAATGTCAGTACCCTTGAAGAAGTTGTTGTTGTGGGATACGGTTCCACCAAGCGTAAAGACCTGACGGGATCAGTGGCCACCATGAAAGCCAAGGAGATCGTACAGATAAATTCCCAGACCATCGATCAGGCTCTTATTGGAAAAATGTCCGGGGTTCACGTCTCCGCACAGTCCGGGGCACCGGGCAGTGGTGCCATAGTCCATGTAAGGGGACTTAGCCAGTTGGTCGGGGACAACCAACCTTTATATGTTGTGGACGGGGTGCCCATTATCATAAATCCCCGAGTTGCGGGCAGTACGGCCCTCAGCGACAACCGTCAAAACCCATTGTTGTCCATTAATCCTGCGGATATCGAGCGGGTGGATGTGCTAAAGGATGCCTCCTCTGCGGCCATTTATGGTTCCAGGGCGGCCAATGGGGTGGTACTCATCACCACTAAAAGAGGCAATAGAAACCAGGCCCCAAGATTTAATTTCTCTTACAGCGCCACCATGCAGAACCCTACCCGAACCTATGACGTATTGAATGCACGGGAATTCAGGGAGTATCTTATTGAGCAAGGAAGGGAAGACGAAATCGTTTTTGGCAATGGTGATACAGATTGGCAGGAAGAAGTGACCAATAACAATGCGCTCTGGCGCCAATATAGTGTCGGAATTTCTGGCGGTAGTGATAAAATCAACTACTTGATGTCCGGGCATGTGAGCGATCAAGAGGGCATCATGTTGGGCAACAAGTTGAATCGATATACCTTTTCATCAAGTCTGGACGCTGACCTAACGGATAGGTTACGTGTAGGCGGCCATATTAGTTACAATTATACCGATAATAAACAATCTGCATTGAGCAACTTGGGACAAGGTGCATTTTATCGCCCGGACCTACCGGTGTTCAATGCCGATGGGGGCTACTCTTTCCAAGACTTTTCAGGCTTACAGCGTTTGAATCCACTTGGGGATGAGGCCAAAGTAAGAAGCAAGGCCGTGGCCAAAAACGTATTGGGGACGGTCTACGGGGAATATCAGCTCTTTACCGGTCTTCGGTTCAGGTCCCAATTGAGCATCAACCTGAACAATGACCGGAGTGATGTATTTCATCCTTCCTATACCAGACGGGGCTTGGAAAATGGAGCTTTGTTGTTTGTCCAGCACTCGGAAGGGTTGAGCACCTCATGGTCGAACACCTTAAACTTCAACACGACAATTGCGAATGACCATACCATTGATGCGCTTGCCGGGGTCTCTTGGGACCATTCCCGATTAAATTTGGATGCCCAGAGCTATTTGGGATTTCCGGATGATGAGATCCTAACGGACATCAATTCGGCACAAACGGTCTTGGATGTGTCCAGCCAAGCCACCCAAACGGCCTTGAACTCGCTATTCGGGAGGGTCAACTACAATTTTAAGGATAGGTACCTGGCCACTTTTACAGGGAGGTATGATGGGTCGATCAAGTTTGGGCCCAACAGCAGGCACGGCTTTTTTCCATCGGCCGCACTGGCTTGGAACGTACACAATGAAAACTTCCTGAGCAACAGTGAACTGTTGAGCCAGTTGAAGCTTAGGGCAAGTTTGGGCCGAACAGGCTCGGATAATTTGCCCGCTTTTTCATATTTGGTGAATTATTTGTCCTTGAACGGTACGGATTCCTATTACGATGGCGTCAATGGGATCGCTGTGGACGGTGTACCCAATCTGGACATCAGATGGGAGGAGACCGATCAATTGGATCTTGGTTTGGAACTTGGCATGTTCAATGGGCGCATGAATGCCCAAGTGGTGTATTTTGAAAAGAAGACCAGTGGTATTATCCTTTTTGTGCCCGTGCCATCCCAAACGGGCTATTCCAGTTGGAATGCCAATATTGCCGATGTGTCCAATAAAGGTTGGGAAATCGAACTGGGGGGGGACATCATCCGGGCAAAGGACTTTAGGTGGAATTCATCCTTCAACATTTCCTTTATCGAGAACAATGTGGATGCCCTGAACAATGGGGCCACCACCAACTTTGGCAGCACCGGTATTTTAGAAGGTGAACCCATTGGAGTCATCACGGGTTATGATGTGGTGTCCATTGCACAGACACAGGAAGAAATAGACGCCTTGAACAGCGAGGCTCCCAGCGGTACTTACTACAGTGGATTGGTGCAGCCTGGGGATTATATCTTCAGGGATGTCAATGGTGACAATGAGATCACCCCGGAGGACATTACCCCATTAGGGGATATCAATCCAAAGTACTACGGGGGCTGGAACAATTCCTTGAGCTACAAGAACTTTGATTTTTCCTTCAATTTCAATTTTGTACAGGGCAACAAGAGAAATTGGTACAGGGGTGCCACGGAGTTTTCGTCCATAAGCACCACATCCAATGTCACAACACAGATTTACAACACTTGGACGCCCGATAATACAGATGCGGAATATGCCCGCCTGGAATCGGCCACTCATGGCAATACGACCACGACAAGTAAAAATGTCAAGGCCGGCGACTATATAAGGTTGAGATCAGCTTCATTGTCCTATAACTTTCCAAAAGAGTGGTTGGCTAACACGGGCATCGATAACCTGCGATTGAGCCTGTCCGGGAACAACCTGTTCACCATCAGCGACTATCCGGGCATTGACCCAGAAAGTGTTGAAACGCAACAAGGAGGAGCCACAGTGCAATTGGCCCGTGATACCGGGGCCTCCTATCCACAGGCAAGGACCATTACCATAGGATTCAACCTAAGTTTATAATCCATTAAAAACCCGAAAGATGAAAACATTCAAATATATATTTATTCTTATAGTGGGACTTCTGTCCTCCTGTCAATTGGCCGAAGATCTGGATGATTATGAGCCGCTCAATGCCCTGGACGCGAACAAGGCCATTGTGGATGAGTCCACGGCAGAGTTGGCCCTGGCTGGGGTCTATGCAGGATTCCACCAACAAAGTGGGGGAGGCGGCATTCCGGAAATCTATACCATTCCCTCGCTGATGAGCGGGACATTGGTCAACTCCTTCCTGATCAATACCGATGAGGTACAGGGATATGTCAACAATAATCCACTGGCGGTCAATACCAGTCAAGGGTTGGGGGCCTATACCCGGATGTACGATGTGATCAATCGTGCCAATTGGTTGATCGAGAAAGCGAGCGAACTCACCGATGACAAGTTTCCCACTCCTGGCAGGAGACAGGAAATCCTTGCGGAGACACGGATGTTGCGAGCGACCGCAAATTTCTACTTGTTGCGTCTTTGGGGACAGTTCTATGATATGGACTCCAAATATGGCATCAGTATCAGGACCGAACCTTCCCGATCTGGGGAGGCGCTCCCTAGAAGTACGGTGCGTGAAACATATGAGGTGATTATGGAGGATCTGGATTATGCCATAGCCAATGCCCCCGACATTAGAACAAAGAGTTATACCAATCGCGCGTATGCCATGGGGCTTAAGGCAAAGGTGTTATTGTATCAGGGAAATTATGACGAGGCTGCCACTTTGGCCAGGGACGTCATGGATGCCTCGCCAGGAGAATTTGCATTGGCCGATACCTATGGTGAAATTTTCTTGAACCATGCCACCCCGGAGCTTTTTGATAGCAGCGAGATTGTATTCGGTACCAAAGGAGATCCTGTAGCAGGTGTGGGCATTGGTAACGTTATCGGAACCATTTATATCGTATCGCCTCAATATATAGCTTCAGAGGTCGGAACGACGGAAGTAGGAGGTCAGACCATCGTTCATGATGGGGGGCGGATATCCGGAACGATCATGGAAGGCTTTTTTGGGTTTGATAGTTTAAAGTCCAACTTCAATTTTGAACCGGCCAATAACAGGTATGAAATGATCTATCATCTGCGCATGGCCGAAGTATATCTTATTTATGCGGAAGCGGAAGCTCGTGCCCAAAATGCAGTAACACCGGATGCACTCAACGCCCTTAACGAAATTAGGGCAAGGGCGGGAGCCACTACTACAGGAGGAGATGGCTTTGAAACCTATCCGGCAACCATCAGCTTGCCCCAGTTTTTGGAAGCAGTTCGCATTGAAAAACGAATGGAACTAGGGGTTGAAATAGGTGAAGACTGGTTTGATATGGTACGGTACCACTTCGTGGACGGCTTTGATGTGTCCACGGTAAAGCCATCGGCCACCGACCCGGACAAATATATCCTGCCCATAGATTATATCACCATTGAAGCAGGCAAGAATGTGGTGGAACAAAATCCTAATTATTAAATATAATATGATGAACAAGATAGTAATGCTATTGTGCTTTATGACCTTGACCGTTATGAACGGGCAAGAGTGTAAAGTACTGATGAAATCCATTAGCGGTTCCTACGAGGGGGATTGTAAAAGAGGTAAGGCCGACGGCGAAGGAATCGCAAAAGGAGAGGATACCTATAGCGGTGAATTTAGAAAAGGATTGCCCCATGGTAAGGGTACCTATACCTGGAAGGATGGAAAGGTCTATGAAGGACAGTTTGACAAAGGGGAAAAAGAAGGGGAAGGGACCTTGACCATTGCCCCGGATAGTGTAGTGACCGGATTCTGGAAAAAGGATGCCTATATTGGCCGGTTTGAAAAACCCTATCGGAAAATCGATAAGTCCGCTAATGTTTCCGGCTATACCATAAACAAAGTGCAGGATGACATCAACAATTTAAGGTTTTATGTAAGGGTGAACCAGGAACAGCAGGATTACCCTGGCTTCAGTTTTGTAGTCCATTCCGGGAGATATCAGACCCAGATCAACAACAATGACTTTGTGGAGCTTACCAATGTCACCTTTCCGATAAAGTTGAAAGCGAACTATGGTAGGGATTTTATCGAGATTGAAATTTTTCAACCCGGTCTTTGGGAGATAAGGACCGACATCACCCATATCAAGGGATTAAACTAAAAACATATGAAGACAATACTATATATTGCTGTAATATTGCTGGCCCTATCGGGTACTGCACAGGAAGATAATTTTAAGATCAAAGGGAACTTTTCCAATATCAAAGAGGCCGATTCCATTTTTATATGCAACGTGGTCCGTAAGGATCTGGTCCCTTTTGCCCGAGCTGCCGTGACGGATGGGAAGTTCACCATTACCGGACGTGTTCCCCATGAGCATCGCTATTATACCATGGTCACCACCCCGGAGAAGGATACCCTTTATGGGCAGCTGTTCGTTGAAAAAAGATCCGTGGAATATTCCGGGCAATTTACCAGATACCCCATATTCGACGTAAAGGGAAGTAAATATGCACATAAAATATATGCCTCCCATAAGGATACGGCCTATCTGAACCTGCGTGAAAAGGTCATGGACATGGAAGCAAGGGAGACCAGCGATGAAGAAAAATTGGTCCTACAGGAATTGCAGCGGAAGTTGGGCGGTTATATGTACAACATAGATAAAGACTGGTTCGATGAATCACACTCCACCTATCAGCTCTATACCTTATATGAGTTGGATCCCAAGACCGACTTTGATGCCTTTGAGACAAAAGTCAAATACTTTCAGGAGCGTTTTCCCGATCATCCAGAGACCATGGGAATTGGGTTTGCCTATGACTATTATAAAGAGGAGAAGGAAAAAAAGGAAGCAGGTACGTCCCGGAAGTCCCGTGTGGGTACAGCCTTTGTTGATGTCGCCTCCGTTGATGTCGAGGGGAACACCCATCGTTTGTCCGATATCTTGAAGGAGAACAAATTGGTGCTGGTGGATTTCTGGGCATCCTGGTGCGGCCCATGCCGTGCAGAGTTCCCTCATTTGCGCATGGCCTATGAGGATTACAAGGAGAAAGGGTTTGAAATCTATGCCGTTTCCTTGGATGATAGCCAAAAGAAATGGCTGACCGCCTTGGATGAGGAAAAGACAAGCTGGATCAATACCGTCGATCTGGAGGCTTGGAAGTCCAAAACTGTCAAGGACTATGAAATATCGGGAATTCCCTATAACATTTTGGTCAATGCAGAAGGTGAGATATTGGGAGAATCCGTTAGGGGAAAGGAACTGGAGGAATTTTTAAACGAATATTTCAACTAAGGCAAAAGGTCCCCCTTTCATCCTATTGATTACAAGCCAATCCTCCCACTTTTCTGGTTCAAATGGACATTGTTCTGGTCACTGTCCTTTGGGCAGACAGGATAGGGTGTGGTCAATAACTACATAAACTTTAAGAAAACATCTTCATGAGACATACCATCACATATCTTTTATTTTTTGGGCTTTCGCTCATCGGGTACACTCAGGACCTGGACCTGGGCGCACCGCTCCCGACCGATCCAGAGATCAAGAAGGGTATATTACCCAACGGATTGACCTATTACATCAAAAGTACCGATGTTACCAAAGGGGTGGCCAGCTATTATATCATCCAGAACGTGGGGTCCATTTTGGAAAACGATGATCAACAAGGCCTGGCGCACTTTTTGGAACATATGGCCTTTAACGGGACCAAGAATTTTGAGGGCAAGGGCATATTGAACACCATGCAACAACACGGGCTGCTCTTTGGACGGGACATTAATGCCTATACGTCCTTTGATGAGACCGTGTATAACATCAACAACGTCCCGACAACTCCGGAACTCATCGATACCGGCCTGTTGGTTTTGCACGATTGGTCCAATGCCCTCTTGTTGACCGATCAGGAGATCGATGCCGAGCGGGGGGTCATCACCGAAGAATGGAGGACCCGCCAAAGTGGAGGGATGCGTATCCTTACTAAATCCCTTCCTTCGGTCTTCAACCACACCAAATATGCGGATCGCATGCCCATAGGGACCATGGAGGTGGTCCAAAATTTTGAATACAAGGCCCTGCGTGACTTTTACCATGATTGGTACCGAACGGACCTGCAGGCCATTGCCATAGTCGGGGATGTGGACGTGGATACGATAGAGGCAAAAATAAAGAAAATGTTCTCCACTATTGAACAGGTGAAAGACCCCAAAGAGCGATTTCTTGTGGAGATACCACAAAACCAGGAATTGTTGTTTACCATGGCCATGGACGATGAAGTGACGACCTCCAGTATATCCTTGGGCATTGTACATCCCTACTCATTGGAGGGTAAAACCGTGGGCGATCTAAAGAAAACGGTATTGGACAACATGGCAATGAACATGCTGTCCAAAAGGGTGAGTGAACTATCCAGAAAACCCGATGCCCCATTTTTAGGGGCCCATATCAACTATGGCGATCACTCCAGGACCACAAAATCCTTCAATGTTTCCATCACGCCAAAACCTGACCAACAACAGGAAGCGTTCAAGGCAGTGCTGTCGGAAGTGGTTAGGGCGGTGAAATATGGTTTTACCACGGCGGAAATCAAACGGACAATCGATGAGGTGAAGAACGATTATGAAAACCAGATCATAAAAAAGGACGATAGGTCACACGGTCAGATTGTTTCCATCATCCAGAACAACTACCTGAACCATGCGGCCATGACCGATATGGAACAGGAGTATGAACTGGTGAAGGTCATGCTTGATAACCTTGACCCCCAAGAACTGCACGATGCCATTAGAAATCTGTATGGTACCAATAACAGGTTTTTATTGGTCACTGGGGTGAAGGGAAGGAACAATTTGACCAAAGCGGAAGCGGTGGCCCTTATGGATGCTGTGGAAAGTGATGACAGTCTAATGCCCTATACCGATGCTTTTTTGGGCAAGACCTTGGTGACAGGGCTTGCCATTGAACCAGGAAGCATCGTATCGGAAGAAGCGGATAGTCTGGGAGCCACCACATTTACCTTGGGCAACGGGGTGAAGGTGCATTATAAATTTGCCGATAAGAACAAGAACGATGTACGCCTGAATGCCATCAGTTATGGGGGAAAGTCCCTGCTCTCCAACGATGACCTGCCCTCTGCCGATATGTTGGGCCATGTAATCAATGCCTCAGGTCTGGGGAACTATTCCCCAAGCGACCTGCCAAAGGTACTGGCAGGAAAAACCGCTGGAACAAGCATTCATTTGGATGGTTTGATAGAAGGTATCTCAGGACATTCCGCAACTAAGGATGTGGAGACCCTGATGCAGATGGTTCATCTGCGGTTTGTTGCTCCCCGCTTCGATATGGACGGATTTAAGGTGGTCCTGGAGAATGCGAGAAACTATAGGATAAGCCGAAGTGAGAACCTTGGTGAAAAAATGGCGGATAGTACCACCATAGCCCTTTATGGAAAGAATCATCCCAAACGACGGTTGTTCGATGAGAAGTACATCAACGATGCGTCTTTCGAAAGGATGAAGGCCATCTATAGGGACCGATTTGGTAATGCCGCTGATTTTGAGTTTTTCGTGGTCGGCGATGTGCACAAAGATTCCCTCAAACCCCTATTGGAAACCTATATTGCCAGCATTCCCACAAAGGCTACAAGGGAACAATGGAAGAATAATTCGGATATGTGGATCAAGGATAACATTGAAAAAGAGATCTACCTAAAAATGGAGGATCCCAAAAGCTCGGTACGGATAGCCTACAAGAACGATATGGAATACAGCTTGAAAAATGCCATGTTGGCCAGGACCCTGGGCGATATCTTGACCTTGCGGTACATCGAGACACTCCGTGAAGAGGAAGGGGGGACCTACGGGGCAAGGGCCCACGGCAATCTCTCCAAACGTCCGGTGCAGGAGGCTTCTATCGCTGTTAACTTTGATTGCAATCCCGAAAAGGTGGAATCCCTGACCAAGATCGCCCAACATGAAATTACTAAAATTGCCAAGGGGGACATCCAACAACTTGACCTTGACAAGACCCTGACCAGTTATCTAAAGGAACGAAAACAGCACAAGGACTACAATAGTTTTGATATGGATCTGCTGAAGATCTTTTACAGGGAAGGGTATGATATGGACGACCCGAAGAATTTTGAGGACATCATACAGTCAATCACCCCAAAGGATCTCCAAGCGTTCACCCAAGAATTGTTGAAAGAGGCCAAGTCCTATTCCATTGTGTTCAAACCTAAAAACCATAATTAAAATAGGATTCTGGAAATTTTTGTTTTCAAGTTTTTGGATTAGCTCCCTATTTCTTAACCCAAGGGTGCAGTACTGCACCCTTTTTAAATTTTCAAAAAATGAAAAGACTACTATTGCTTGCCCTGTTGCTGAGCTTTTTTTACGGTAAGGCACAGATTTATGATCCCGTAAAATGGACCGCGACCGTCAAACAGGTGTCCGATACGGATTATGATTTGATCGCTACAGCCACTATAGAGGACCAATGGCACCTGTATTCCCAAAATGTACCCGATAATGGACCTTTGCCTACAACTTTTATATTCAACGGCAGTGAACAGTACCTTAAAAAAGGCAACACGAGGGAAGAAAGTGGTCATACCGTTGAAGACCCAATTTTCAACATGGAAATCAAATATTTTGAGACCAAGGCCACCTTTGTCCAACGGATCAAGGTAAAGGGTGAAAAAGGGTTCCGTATTGATGCTGTTGTGGAATTTATGGTGTGTGATAACACCAAGTGCCTACCGCCAAAGGAAGTCGACTTAGTTTTTGTGGTTCAATGATTTTACACTTCAACTTAGGGGAAACCCGGCATATGGTAAACGTAAAGACAAAATTGTGGTTTACCTTGTTTTTTGTCATTGGGGTGTTGAACGCCCAGGACACCCAACCAGTACAGTGGACCACCACGGTGGAAAGAATATCGGATACGGAGTATCGTCTGATTTCCAAGGCCTCCATTGAAAAAGGATGGCATTTGTTGGGACAGGACGTCCAAGGAGAAGGTATTTCCCCGACGATGTTCCTATATGATGTCGATACCTCCACAAAACTTATGGGCAATACCGAGGAGAAAACTACGGTCAAGGTTCGGGAACCCCTGTACGGCCTTATGGTAATGGGCTTTGTGAAAGAGGCGGTTTTTGAGCAAAGGGTGGAGACCTTGCCAACGGTTTCCAAGATTCAGGGATTTGTTGAGTATATGGTATGCGATGATGCCCGTTGTCTGCCACTTGCGGAAGAAGAATTGCTTTTCGATTTAAGTGCGCAACAAGCAAAGGAAACCAATACCAACGACATTTCCCAAGGAATTGAAGGGACAGGACACCGGAAAGGCTTATGGTCTATTTTTTTCATTGCCTTCATTTCAGGTTTTGCTGCATTATTGACGCCCTGTGTGTTTCCGATGATTCCTATGACCGTTAGTTTCTTTACAAAACAGAGCAAGACCCGCGCTCAAGGAATCAAAAACGCTATTTTTTATGGTATCTCGATCGTTCTGATCTATGTGATATTGGGATCCTTGGTAACCGCGGTTTTTGGTGCGGATTCCTTGAATGCTCTTTCGACCAATGTATGGTTCAATCTAATTTTCTTTATACTCCTCGTTGTTTTTGCGGCATCGTTCCTTGGGGCGTTCGAGATCGTTCTGCCCTATACATGGGTAAACAAAGTGGACAGACAAGCGGACAAGGGAGGTGTCCTTGGGATTCTTTTTATGGCCTTGGCCTTGGCCATTGTATCCTTTTCATGTACGGGACCGATAGTGGGAACCCTACTCGTCGAGGCAGCAAGCAAGGGGGGAATGGCGCCTATTATCGGTATGTTTGGGTTCTCCTTGGCACTTGCGTTGCCCTTTATGTTTTTTGCACTTTTTCCCGGATGGCTCAACTCCTTACCCAAATCTGGGGGCTGGCTGAATTCCGTAAAGGTATTTTTGGGCTTTTTGGAACTTGCTTTGGCCTTTAAATTTCTGTCCAATGCCGATTTGGTTTTGCAATTGCACTGGTTGGAAAGAGAAATATTCATTGCCATTTGGATTGCCATTTTTGGTATTTTGGCAATGTACCTGTTTGGGAAGATACAATTGCCCCATGATTCTCAGGTACAACATATCTCGGTCGGTAGGCTCGGATTGGGAATACTGACACTGTCTTTTACACTATACCTTATCCCCGGACTTTGGGGCGCTCCCTTAAAGTTGGTCAGTGGTTTTCCACCGCCCATGCAATACAGCGAATCCCCGAACGGCGTTGGGTTTACCAGTTCGACAGGAGGGTCATTTTCGAACAAACCACTTCCGGAAGGAGCAACATACGGTCCGCACGATATTATAACCTTCAAGGATTATGAGAAAGGAATGGCCCATGCCAAAAAGGTGGGCAAACCTGTTTTGATCGATTTTACCGGGCACGCCTGTGTGAACTGCAGGAAAATGGAAGAACGCGTATGGAGTGACCCACAAATATTGGATATACTCAACAATGAGGTGGTCTTGGTCTCACTTTATGTGGATGATAAACGCGAGATGTCAGAGGATCAGCAATATGTTTCTGAGGCAACGGGGAAAAGGATCAAGACCATCGGGAACAAGTGGAGCGATTTTCAGATTACGAAATACCGAGCCAATGCCCAGCCCTATTATGTGTTAGTGGATGGACAAGGTAAAAGCCTTAATGCCCCAGTGGGTTACACACCAGATGTAGAAGTATATGAAGCCTGGTTGAGGCAAGGCTTGGATACCTATAAGTTACAATGACCTAATTAAGTAGACTTATGGACAAAATGGTAAAAACGAACTTGGAATCCCATTTTAGGGAGATAAGGAATGGTGTAATCGGTAACAACGAGTATTTTATGTCTCCCTATGGAACCCAAAAAATCCTATATGCTGATTGGATTGCCACCGGGAGGCTATACCGCCCCATTGAGGAGAAAATCACGGGAAACCTGGGGCCTTATCTGGCAAATACGCATTCTTATTCAAGTGAGACGGGCAAAGTGACCTCTGAAGTCTATATGGAGGCTCGTGAACGTATCAAGGGGCATGTGAATGCCGATGAAGATGATGTTTTGGTAACCACGGGTAGCGGTATGACTGGGGCATTGGACCGACTGCTGCAAATAATGGGCCTTAAAGGGAAACGGCCATCGAATCCAAACGAGGTTCCTGTTGTATTTATCACTCACATGGAGCATCATTCCAACCAAGTATCCTGGCTGGAGGCCATGGCAGATGTTGTGATTGTCCCTCCCGGGGAAAATATGATGCCCAGCCTGGACAAGTTGGATGAACTATTATGGAACTATAAAGATAGGACCCTTAAAATAGGTGCATTTACAGCATGTTCCAATGTGACTGGAGAGATGACCAACCACAAGGGTTTGGCAAAGACCATGCATGCCCATGGGGGTATCTGCTTTTTTGATTTTGCCGCCTCCGCACCTTATGTGGATATTGATATGCACCCATCGGACCCTGATTGCCGGATGGATGCCATCTACTTTTCGCCCCACAAGTTTTTGGGCGGCCCGGGAGCATGTGGGGTATTGATCTTCAACAAATGGTTGTACAAAAATAAAGTGCCTGCCATTCCAGGTGGCGGAAACGTAAAATGGACCACACCCTGGGGAACACATTCATTTTTTGAGAACATAGAGATAAGGGAGGATGGGGGAACGCCAGGGATTATCCAAACCATAAAGGCTGCCCTTGCGATACAATTGAAAGAAAAGATGGACACCAAACTGATTTCCATAAAGGAATTGGCTTTGTTGGGTCTCTTTCGAGATGAACTCAAAGATATCGGAGATATACAGTATTATGGGAATAGTTATGCCCGGCGTATCGGTTGTCTGTCTTTCAATCTAATGGATATCCATTATAACCTAGTAGTTCGATTGCTCAATGACCGTTTCGGAATCCAGGTCAGAGGCGGATGGTCATGTGCAAGCACTTTTGCCCATTATCTATTTGGAATGGATCGGACAAGATCATCGGAGATAATGAATGGAATTGACCAAAAAAACCTCAAAAACAAACCAGGGTGGGTCCGTGTGTCCCTTCACCCGACCATGAACAGTGCGGATGTGGAATTCATAACTGAAGCCCTTCGGGAAATTGTCAATGGTCATGAAGAATGGGCCAAGGATTATAAGTATAACCCCCTTAATAATGAATACGAATATATACACAGGAATATCGTTGATATGGGGCGATATCATTTCTTTGGACTTTAGGGGAATCAGTTACAAAAAGAACGGGTTGGTATATATCCCTTAAGGCCTGCCTTCGAGCATAGTTTTTTTGAGTTAGTCAGGAGGCTGCTCCCATGTTGGGGCGGCCTCTTTAAGAAAAATGAATGAAATAGCTGATATATAATGGCTCAGTTTTGAAATTATACTTGGAATGATGGAGTTTAAGGGAAGATATATTGTAAAATAGCCCTGTTGTAACCTACTTGAAAACACTTTTTCATATCAGTCTTTCATTGGTTTTGGCAACAGCCGAAAAATTCTAAGGTTCAATGGTCAAAAGTTCATATATGAATGGAAGTATTTCAGTTAAATTATTGATTTGCTTACGGATTTTTTGGAACCCTCATTGCCCGGAAAAATTAGGGACTATTTTTACTTTGTTCAGACACAATAATGAAAAACCTTAGAGTATTTGAATAAATGACTTGTTGGTTGAAAGGAGTGAAAAAGTAGATTATGGCATGGCTGAAAAAATACACAAAACTTGTGTGTTTTTATCAATGCTAAAAATTAAAACTAATCATAATTCAAGCTTTTATCAAAAAACTATCTTTTTAACAGTTCGGTTTTAAGGCAAGCCTACACCGAATATGCCATAATCATATGGTATAATTTATAATTTATAAATTATCGATCGCTTGCTGTATCGGAACATCTCCATCGTGCATACTTATCACTTTTTGATACGTGTTGGCACTATTCAATAATTTTGAAAGTGTTTCCGCTACATTTTCAATAGCATTTTCCTTATGGTGAACCACATTCAATGCTATCAAGCCTGAGCCTTTGGTCTCAGTTAAGGCTCCCGGTTGTAAAATGGTATAGTTTAATTTTGTCTGTTGCATTAAATAGAGGTCTGCATAATGTTTAGACAGATAATAATCTGTAAGGCTTTCAAGTTCTTCTTCTTGCCATTTTTCAGGTGACAGGGAATGAATGGCACTTAGCATGACATAACGCTCAATACCTTTAAATTCTGCTGCCTGCATTGTTTTTACTGCGCCATGCAAATCTATTTGAAGCAAATTTTTACCCCTGGAGCCTGAAACAAAATATATGGCCTCTACGGTATCGGGTATTTTATTTTTAATTATTTCCAGTTCATCGGTAAGATCCAATTCAATTTGTGAATACTTATCATGTTTCAATACACTGCCCTTACTTCTGGATGTACCGATTACGGTATGACCATTTGCCAGTAATAATTTAACCAGATTTAGGCCAACACGTCCGCTGGCACCTACGACTAATATATTCATGCTATACTATTTAAATTAATTAATATAATGTACTTTTTATATGTTGACTTCCAAGACTGTTCCTATATATATTTACTTTTAAAAACGGTCAGTTTGGTTCTCGTCATTTCCTCAATGGTATGTGATATACCTCCCATTCCGATACCTGAGGCATCTCTTCCTCCAAAAGGCATCCAATCAGCTCTGAATGCTGTATGGTCATTCACCATCACGGCAGTTGCATTTAATTTCTTTACGGTATCCAGGGCAACATCCACATTCTTTGTAAACACCGCTGCCTGAAAATGTACCTCCAAAGCATTTGCTCGTTGGATGGCTTCATCACGATTTTTATACGTATAGATACATACCACCGGTCCAAAAATTTCCTGCTGTGAAACTTTTGAACGCTCCGATGGATTCAACAAAATAGTGGGTTGGAAAAGCGTTTGTGAAATTCGCTCCCCGCCTAAAATTAACTCGGCTCCTTCCGAAAGTGCTTCATTCACCCATGTTTCGATTCGATCCACTTCTTTAGGGGTTATGAGTGGGCCGACATCAGTAGTATGCTCTAAAGGATTTCCAACTTTTAACTGGGCTGTTGCTGCAGCAAAGGCCTCAACAAAAGACTCCAAAATTCCTTCATGGACATAAATACGCTGCACGGACACACAGACCTGACCTGCGTGGTAGAAACTACCTTTCACCAAATCGGGAATCATCTCTTCAAAATCGGCATCGCTTTCCACAATAACAGGTGCAGCCCCTCCATGTTCAAGTGCACATCGTGTTCCGGGGGATAATTTACTTTTAAGGTACCACCCTACATTGGCCGAACCTATAAACGTGAAAAAATTAATTCTGGCATCTGTAACCATTTGCTCTGCGACTTCCCTGTCACAAAGCACCACCTGCAGCCACCCCTCGGGCAATCCAGCCTCTTTCAATATTTCTGCAAAAGCCAAACTCGATAAAGGAGTGGTCATGGCTGGCTTAAAGATTACCGGACAGCCTGCTGCCACAGCTGTAGCTATCTGATGTATGGCCAAATTGAGCGGATGGTTAAAAGCACTGACTGCGGCCACAACGCCAATGGGCTCCTTTGTGGTAAAGGACAACCTGTTACGTGTGGCTTGCGTAAGTGCCATTGGCACCTGCTCTCCCTTTAACTGGGAAATATGCGCTGCGGCCAACTTAACTCCTTTAATGGCCCTAAGCACCTCTGCTTTACAATCTTTATATGGTTTCCCTCCTTCACTTATCGTGAGTTGAGTTATCATTTCCAGACGCTCACTCATCAGTAAAGCAGCCTTTTCCAGTACTTCGATGCGCCTGTAGGGTGGAAGCCAATTGGACCGGTCACTAAATAATTCGTGTGCAGTCTTTAGAATAGGCTCAAGATCTTCACTGCTTATTAGCGGCAATTCTTTGATTTCTTTTAAATCGTATGGGGATACTACTTTTATGCTTTTTTCCATGATACGTTTAATTTAAAGTGGAAATAATCTCATCAACATTGGGTTACAATGCAGTCCTAAGCCTATTCTGGCTTCCCTGTAATTAGGCTATGATGCGTAATGTTAAGGTTTGGTCACAATTCTGAATTGGCTTATTTCATATGAGAACGTAAAAGCCAAGCCATCTTTTCATGGTCCTGAAGTAGCCCGGTTATAAAGTCACTTGAACCGATATCTCCAAAATCGCTTTCAAATATTTTGATATCTGTTCTTAAGGTCTGAATAATGCGCTCATGATTTACCAACAGTTCCTGTATAAAATACTCACTATCCGTTTTTTCGTTATCGGATTCGGCCAATTGGGTGATACTTAAAAAGTATCCCAAACTACCCCGTACTCCTTGCCCCAATGAACGAATACGTTCCGCTACACGATCAATGATTTCATTCAATTCTTCAAATTGATCTTCAAAGAATTTGTGTTTGTCGTAAAAGTCGGGTCCCGCTATGTTCCAATGTGCATTCCTTGTCTTGGTATACAGTACATACTCATCTGCCAGGATTTTCAATAATTCGTTCGCAACAGCTTGTCGATTATTTTCTGATATTCCAATATTTATATTCATGCTTCTTTTCTTTTTTGGGTTGAAGACCTTGACTCGTCGAACCCTATGAATCAAAAATTTAAAATTCCTGTTGGGTCGGTCTCATCACTATTTCATTGATATCAACATCGGCAGGTTGTTCAATGGCAAAGGCGATAGCTCTTGCTACCGAAGCAGCCGGAATAGCGATCTGATAGAACTCTTTAACCCCTTTAGAGCTTTCTTCATGGTTTGTACTGAATTTTAATTCAGAATCCACTGCTCCGGGCTCTATGGTCGTAGCACGGATGTTCCCTCCAATTTCGTGTCTTAATCCATCCGTAATCGCCCTTACGGCATATTTGGTTCCACTGTAAACGGTTCCCCCCGGACTGAAGACCTTGATTCCCGCAACCGAACCCAGATTGATAAAATGACCCGACTGTTGTTCCTGGAAAATGGGCAATGCAGCAGCGATGCCATACAGCACACCTTTTATATTGATATCTATCATTTGATCCCACTCATCGGTACGAACTTCCGATATCGGGGCAATAGGCATAATACCTGCGTTGTTGATAACTACATCAATACGGTTGTATGTGCTCAGTGCTAAATCTATAAGGGCCTGTACTTGGGACTTTACGGTCACGTCGGTTGCCTTATATACTGCCTTTCCTCCTTCAGAAGTAATTTCACTTACTATCTTTTCCAACCTATCTTCGCGTCGAGCACCCAGTACTACCATCGCTCCTTTTTTAGCCAGATATTTGGCTGTTTCTTCTCCAAGGCCACTACTGGCTCCTGTAATTACAATTACTTTGTTTGTGATGTTGTTTTCCATGATTTATTTTTTAAACTATAAATTGTACTTGTTGTTTAATAATGCTTGTGATCCGGCATTGGCGACCTCAAAATCCTTTGCTACGGTGCCGCCGGAAACACCTATTGAACCAATGATTGTATCGTTTTTGTTTTTTAATACCAAACCACCGGCAAATGAT
Source organism: Flagellimonas oceani (assembly GCF_011068285.1). Taxonomy (NCBI): domain Bacteria; kingdom Pseudomonadati; phylum Bacteroidota; class Flavobacteriia; order Flavobacteriales; family Flavobacteriaceae; genus Flagellimonas; species Flagellimonas oceani. Next base: position 986,125 of record NZ_CP049616.1, read on the forward strand.
ATTAATCCCCCATTGGAGTGTTCCACATTGAACAAGCTTTCCCCGGGCTGGGACAATTCTCCCAGTTTTTCTGAATTCATCTCAAAAAGGCGGGAGGTCTTTGCCTTTTTTATAGCTATGTCCGCACTTCCCAGCAATGCACCATCCATACGATAAAACAGCTTCAGATTTGCTCCTTCATCCATGATGGCAATGTTCATGGGAACCTTGATCGCTTTCGCTTTGGATATGGCTGCTTTCAAGACTTTTTCCGCTTGGGCTTCCGTAATATTCATCGGTATTGTTTTTAGTGGGAGGACATTTTACCCCTTAGGCTATCGGCGTGGTCAATACAATTTCCCTATTGGCCAATAAGGGGACTATCTGTCCCAGTAACAAGTCTTGAAAATGTGAAGTGTTCCTGTGTTCTTCAACGGCCGCTTCATTACGATATCCTTCGAAAAGAATCAGCGTATTGGTATCCGTATTGCTTTGTTGAACGGTATAAAACAGATTCCCATGCTCTTTTAAACTTTCTTCCCTGACCGTTTTCAATACATTTAAAACAGTATCTATATGCCCTTCTTTAACCTGCCATGTTGCAAAAACATGTACGTTTTTTTGATTTTCCATTTGATTTTAAGTTTTGCGAATACAATAAATAATTGAACTTACTCCGCTACAAAAGATGTATTGAAATGGCCTCCTTTTTATTCAGTAAAGAGGCCATTTTCAAACAGTTTACTTTTTAGCCGGCTCTAGAACGGTGATCATTTTTTCAGCAACACCCTTGGCCGAAGCAGGGTTCTGCCCGGTTACCAAATTTCCATCTGCAATACTATGGGCACTCCATGGGGCTGCCGCATGGAATTTGGCACCTTGTTCGGTCAATGCTGTCTCCAATAAAAATGGAACATCTGCAACGGCATAGGCTTCTTCTTCCTCATCGGTAAACGAAGTCATATTTTTACCTTTTACCAAATACTCTCCATTACTGAGTTTTACATTTAACAGGGATACGGGACCGTGACATACGGCACCTACCACCGCATTGCGTTCATAGGTTTCCTTGATCACCTGCTTCAATAATTTGTGTTCCGGCATATCGACCATCGGGGCCAATCCACCAGGTACAAAAATGGCATCGTACTCACTGACATCGACATCCGCCAGTTTTACGGCCTTTTGCATGTCTTCCCAGCCTTTTCCCGTAAGAAATTCCAAATTGTCCGGGTCGCTGGCCAAGTTAAGGGCATCCAAATATGGGGTGGCCCCTGTAAGACTTGCATAATCAATTTGGTACCCGGCTTTTGTGAATTCCGCATAGGGATGCGCTACCTCAGGAAGAAAGATTCCTGTTTTTCTGTTGTTTGGGCCAATGATATTGGCGTTTGATACAATAATTAAAACTTTCTTTTTCATTTTTGTCTGATTTGTGATACTTGATTTACTTTGTTTTGTTGCATCATCCTGCTTCTTATCCGGTGTGTTGAAAGAAAAAAAAGCAAGTGCTACTGTTAATGCCATCATTTTTTTCATTGCTAAAAATTTTAAATTGTTACTACTTATTTATAGCACAAATTTAGGGTAGGCCCATACTGAAACACGATGACCCAAATCACGGAAAATGTGTGATTTGAATCACACTTTTGAGCGTGTTCAGGGAGCGGTATATAGGCGGCTCAAGGTTTCCCTGCTTACCCCTAGGTATTCGGCAATATATTTTTTGGGTATCTTCTGTATCAGGTCGGGATAGAGTTCGGCGAATTCCTCATAGCGCTGTTGGGGATTGCTGGAAAGCAGTGATACGATCCTTGCTTGGAGTGCCATATATCCATTGGTCAGTTTGACCCTGAAAAAATGCTCCATTTGGGGTAGGATGGTGGCAAGCTTTTCCCGACCTTCCAAGGTCAGGCTCAGGACCTCCCCAGGTTCCATGCACAAGACGTACATGTTTGCTTTTTTCTGGTTGAAATACGCAATGTAATCGGACATCCACCAATTTTCCGTGGCGAACTGTACGATATGCTCCTTGCCGTCTTCATCAAGATAAAATACCCTGAAAATCCCCGATAGTATTAAATATTCATATTTTGCTTCGTCCCCTTGCTGGATCAAGTATTGGTGCTTTAATACTTTACGGATCGTAAAAAAGGGTTTTACCGCTTCAAAATCCTCATCGGTTATAGCTGTTATTTCTTCAATATGTTTTCGGAGTTTTTCCATAGTAATTGATTGATTTAATAATATGAAAGGTTAAGCTAAGCGTCAACCCTTTGGAATAAATTAGCACCCCGGGTTTTGTGCGTCATCATTCCTCAATTCTTGGAAGTATCGCTTCAATATCTTTTCTTTTTACCTCATACATTTGGGGAAGTTTCAAACTGGTTCCCAATTTTTCCAAGGGTTCATCCACAGTAAAACCGGGGTCGTCGGTCGCGATTTCAAATAAAATACCGCCAGGCTCACGGAAATAGATGGATTTAAAGTAATCCCTATTTACTTCAGGCGTTACATTCAAACCACGTTCGACCAGTTTATCACGAAAGTGTTGCTGCACAGCTGTATTTTCAACCCGAAAGGCAATATGGTGAACGCTTCCTCCCGCCACCATTCCGCGACGTTCTTCTGGAAGGCAGACCAAATCGATGATACCTGCATCTTTGACGTTACGTGATTCAAAGCGGAAGCGGTTTACCTGCTCATGGGTCTGTTCATAGTCAAACAGTTCCGTTAGAATGGATGCTGTTTTTTCATATCCTTCCAATGTAAGGGTAACTGCGTGCAATCCCCGTATGGATTTGGTATGATCGATTTCCTCTGTGGTATAAGGGCTGCGATTGTCTCCTGCTACAGAGACCAGCTCCAGTTTCAAACCGTCTGGATCGATGAACACCAAATATTCTTCATCGAACCGTTTTGACGGCTTGTTATAAATCACATTTTCGTTTTCAAAGCGTTCCATCCAAAAATCAAAAGAGCCTTCCGGCACACTGAATGCCGTTTCAGTAGCCTGTCCCGTCCCGCGTCTCCCCGTAGTGATGCCATCCCATGGAAAGAAAGTAAGCAAGGTGCCCGGTTCGCCCTTTTCATTTCCAAAATAGAAATGATAGGTACCCGGATCATCAAAATTAACGGTCTTTTTTACCAGACGCAAGCCCAAAATCTTCGTGTAAAAGTCAAAATTACGTTGTGCGTTTCCTGCAATGGCGGTTACGTGGTGCAACCCTTTTACTTTATAGTCCATAGTATTGTTTTTAAATGATTTCCAGAATGAAGTATTCCATATTTTGGAGATGAAATTCCGTGTGAGCGGAGTTCCCTTCCATTTTCTTGAACAATGGTGATTCCATTGAAATTCCCGTTACCTCGATACCTTCCACGTTCCATTTTGGTTCCCCGACAGCTATAAGATACAATCCTGTGTTCATTCGTATCAACGCACCTTTAGCGACTGTCCGGTGGAGTCTGGAGCTATTCAAAAGCTCCAAGCTGTCAATTTCTTGTCGAAGATTGTCGAGAATACCAGCATTCGATTCCATTTCCGCCATCATCGCTTCCCTCGGACTTTCCACAAGGTCTTGATAATCGATATCATCTAGGTTGGCATTGCCGATTAGTTCCACTTGCTGCTCTCGAAGTTTTGTTAATTTTTCTTTTTTGCGCGTGATCAAAGCTTTTATCACCTTATCCTTAAGTTCCAAACTCAGTTTGTGCTCCCAATTTTCCATATTATTTTTTCAGTGATTTGTTGAGTATAAGGTTGGCCATTTGTATTTCATCCTGATTGATGGTATGTCCCATTCCAGGATAAATCTTTTTGATTACATGGCCCCCCATCGTTTTTAGAATCGTTTCGCTTTGCTCAATCCGAAGAAGGGGAACGTGTGGATCGACGTCACTGGAGCCAATAAATATTGGGGTGTTTTCAAATTCACCCCTGTAATCCGTAGCATTGATTTCGCTGCCGATAAGCCCACCTGTGAAAGCGATTACCCCTCCGTATTTTTTGGCATGACGTGCGCAAAACTCAAGGGCTAGGCAAGCACCCTGAGAAAACCCGAGAAAGAACATGTTCTCGGCGACAAAATCTAGTTCCATGAGATTGTCATACACCTCTTTCAGGCCATCCAAACTTTGTGTGAGCTGTGGTTCATTCTGGGAAACAGGAGCCAAAAAACTGTAGGGGTACCATGTATTTCCTACGGCCTGTATTGCGATTATGGCAAAATCCCCAGGAATATCAAGTTCTTTTGCCAAGTGTACGAACGATTGTGCCGAATCTCCACGACCATGCACCATTATCAGGACATTTTTTGCCTCTTGAAGGGATTTTCCTGCTTGTACAACGGGTTCATTATGTATTATCATAGTTCATCTATTTTAATTAAAATCATTCCCTATTAAAGTATCGCCCCAGAGTTTATCCTTTGGACATAGTCCTTCCCTGCGGTTTTTATAAAAATGTGTCAGTATCAAAAATGTGATGATGAAAAACACCAAACCTCCGGAGATAAAAACATAAGTTCCGATGATCTCGAAAAGAATTCCTCCTACGATCAGCCCCAACATACTTGCTAAGCTCCCCATAGAGGCTCCATAGCCTTGAATTGCACCCTGCATGGATTTCGGACCGGTGCTGGACAGAATGGAAAGGAAGCTTGGCCACATAAGACCATTGCCTATGGACAAGATCGTAATTGCTACATACAGTAGTGCGGTATTGCTAAAGGAAAGGCACAAAAAACTTATTCCCAATAATAGGGAACCAAAAAGGACCAATACATAATCGGTGATTTTTTTTGATAATCTGGACAAGATTGGCCCCTCCACTATAACCATGATCAGGCTGAAATACGCAAAAAAAATACCAAGGTCGATGGCCGACCATTCCAAAATGGTATTTGCATAAATCGGAAGACTTGCGTAAAAAAGACTAAAGGAAAAAAAAGTGATAAAATAGATGGAAAAAAGTAAAGGAATATGAGGTATGCCAACTACGAATTTCCAGCTCGCCAAATTTTTAGGGTTTGATTCTGGTTTTCCCTCCACATAACAATCTTTGTGCTCCACTTGAAAGAATTTTCGAATACCTTTCAAAGAAACATTCATCGAGTCGACTATCCCGGGTACACTTTCTTTTAATCTAAGTTTAATGACGAAGATGGCTACCAAAGAAATTAGGGCCGCTATAAATAAGGGCAATACTTCCTCAAAGTATGTACTGGCCAATAAACCGGCGAATGCAGGTCCCAAAACAAACCCCAGATTGGTCGATGCTGCCATTTTGCCAAAATTTTCTTTCCTGTTCTGATCTGTTGAAATATCAGACATATAGGCATTGGCCACCGAAATGTTGCCGCCGGTGAAACCGTCAAGCATCCGAGCAAAAAAAATGGTCAATAGCGGTAGGGTCATCGTGTATTGGCCTGCAATGTTCGAATCTTGAGACCATAACTCCAATTCAGGCAGCGTAAAGGCAAGTAGAAAGAGTGTCCATGCCAAAAAGGTTCCCGCTTGTGAAATAATGAGGACTTTTTTTCGACCTATGCGATCAGAAAACCTTCCCAAAATCGGAGCTCCCAAGAATTGGAATAGCGGATACATGGCCCCCAAAATGCCATATATAAAACCATTTCCACCAAAATCAGTGACTATAAAAATCAATATGGGAACGACAATGCTGTATCCAAGAATTCCAATGAAATTAACAAGTAGAATTGGAAAGATGTCAGTCTTAGTGGATGCTGTCTTTAATGATGAATTGGTAAATGAAAACATAGATCAGGTTATTTTTTAAAGTCTTGGAGTCGGCTTCTTTGAAGAATGCCCAACTCAATCAACCATAGCCTATTTTATTTAATATCATAGTGAATTGTATGGGTTCTTGTTTTGTCAAAGCTGTTATGATTGGCTCATGATGGTTTTTGTTTCTTTTATTGATTCAGTGTTCTTTCAATAGTATTGAGTCAACAAGCCTCCAGATTAAAATAGTATTCCTTGTTTGCCCAAAAGCGGACTTACCTATGGATTTTAAACCACTTCTATGCCAAAAAACTAACTTTTTGAAAAACAACTAGTTATGTGTTTTTCGCTGTTTTTTGGAATTCTAAAATTTTATATATGTCCTATATATGAGAATTTTAAATGGTTGTCTTTATAATTGTGGATGGGTTGGATATGGATAAATGCATTGTCTGAGCCACTTTGATTTTAGTTAACATTAATCCAGTCACTTATCAGTGGTTTTGCCATGCTCATAATGTTTCGGCAAGGGTGATATATTATGGCCGACGTTTACAATCCAAGCAGACCTAGTTGAAAAGATACCTTACTTTGTTACTTATATTTAAAACATGAGCTTTAGAATATACATAATTACCTATTTGGAGAACTGAAAAATCGCAGAGAAAGAGAATAGGAGGGAAGGTTTTAATACAATGAGGTGAGCGACAGGTTGTGAAAGCTATCCTAATTGGAGAATTTTCCTAAAGTTATAGGCATTATATCTTTCTGAATCTCGAGAAATCAGTAGACAAGGATTTTTTTAAGGGAATTATCTTCAGTTATGCGATCGTAAAAAAGGATATGTATTTAAAAAGTGTTTTACGATTTCCTAAAACTACAGAATAATCTTAGTTGTTAGGCTCGGACCTGTTCCGATAGTTGGTCGAAAGGCTTTAGCGTGGCCTTTTCTAGGAAAGCCTAGGTTATTTTTTGAAGCCGCCAAGCTGGGCTTCAGGTTCGCTTTTTCAGTTTTCCCAAGTGATCAGGATAAGGTAACGGATTGGTCCAAATATTGGTTATCTTTGTCCCTAAAGTGGATGTTTTCCTTGGATTTTATACATTCTAAAAGGGAACTTTCAACACTTTTCCAATAACTGACCTTACCACTGATGCATTATTTACAACAAATCAAATAGGTATGACCGTCTTTAGCGTATTTGGAAAGTTTTCTACCCTTGCAGTGTTTGGCTGTGATGGGTCTGTAAGTGTCGAACGCCTACAAATCCTTAAAGCGTAAGTCCGATCCGACATTTTGATTCCCCAAAGAATACTATATTGATCTATAATCACATTCCAGCAAGTTTCCGTGGTATTGGCCATGAAAGGCTGAAGACTGTATGGCTCACCCTTTTTGCGTTACTGGGCTCCTACTTGACCACCTTTATTTTTTTACCGTTTTCTGTTTTGAGGTCACAATTCGAGGGCCCAGCAAACGATATACTGATGAGACTGTTAAGCAATCTTTCGTTTTGTTTGGTCATGGTGGTGATAAGTATTCAAATAGATAAGATATTGGACAAAAATATTTCATGGATGGCACATCCATGGCGACGTTTATTGTTCCAAACCCTGTTCCAAATACTGGGGGCGCTCATAGTGGTATGCTTGGCTGTGATCATTTCCTCGGCCTTCAAGGATTCCTTTGAGACAAGCCCTCCCCTTATCCAAATTAAGGAGGGTATTTATATATTGTTGTCCATTGTGTTGTTATCATTGGTCATCAGTTCATTGAACACAGGGGCCTATTTGCTGGGAAATTGGAAAGGTGCGGCAATGAAGGCCATGGAATATAAGTTAAAGGCGGCACAAAATCGTCAATTGGTCTCAGAGTTGGAACTTCAGGCCCTCAAACTACAGCTTGACCCCCATTTTGTTTTCAACAACCTGAGCGCTCTTTCGGAATTGGTGCTAAAGGACCAAAGATTGGGATATGAGTATACGGAAAACTTTACCAAGGTGTACCGCTATTTGTTGGTCAATTCCAAAAAGAAATTGATTTATCTCTCCGAGGAAATGGAATTTCTCAAGGCATATCAATTTCTTATCAAGCACCGAATGGGTAAAGGGTGCCAAATTCAAGTAAATATTGAAAAAACCAAACTAGGTCTCAGGATTCCACCCATGACCTTGCAACTGCTCATTGAGAATGCAATAAAGCACAATCGCATAGAGGAAAACGATCCTTTGGTCATAAATGTTCAATTGAACGATGGCAATGAACTGGAGATATCCAATAACGTATTGCCATTGACAAGGGAAATAGACTCTACAAAGATGGGACTTGAAAATATAAACGCCCGTTATGCCCTAATAGGAGGGAGCAAGCCTGTCATTGAAAAAAGCCATGAGGTATTTAAAGTAAAAATTTCACTGTTTCAATGAAGAAAAGCATAGATGTATTGATCTTGGAAGATGAAAAATTGAATTCAGACCGAGTGGAGAGACTTCTGTCCGAAATCAGAAAGGACGTTAAGGTCGTTGGCGTATTGCCCAGTATAAAAAAGTCGGTGGAATGGTTTGCAATCAATAAAGATCCGGATCTGGTGTTGATGGATGTGAAGTTGGCCGATGGATCGAGTTTTGATATTTTTGACCAAGTGGATATCGGAAGCCCTGTGGTCTTCACCACGGCCTATGACGAATATGCGATCAAGGCATTCAAGTACAAAAGTGTTGATTACCTGCTCAAACCAGTTGACAAAGAAGAATTGGCATCTGCATTGTTGAAGTTTGATAGTATGTCCCAAAAATCTCATCTGGGAAAACCTGTCATTGAGGAATTGATTGCCCAGGTTCGGCCTAAAAAATACAGGAACCGCTTTTTGATACCCCATCGTGACACCTACAAAAAAGTGGATGTGGCAGATATTGCCTTTATCCACTCTTTTGAAAGCACCTCTTATATCTATTTGTTCAGCGGGGAAAAAATGAGTGTGCCCCAAACCTTGGAGTCCTTGGAGCAAGAATTGAATCCCGATATATTTTTTAGGGTCAACCGCCAGTACATTGTCCATATGGATTCCATTGAAAGCGTCCAGGATCACTTCAATGGCAAATTGAAACTCATTATAGGAAACAATAAAGAGGGAGGTATCATGATCAGTAGGACCAAGGCACCTTTGTTCAAGGCATGGTTGGAGTATTGACCATTGGCGCCCGATTCACGAATCAGGTATAAAGCAGAACAGCCAATACGTTAACGTATTGGCTGTTTACTTATAAGTTCCTGATCTTTATGGATAGAGAGGGTTAATCCCTAAACTCCATTTTCTTTCGGAACACCATATTGATCCGATATTTTGCATTGCTCCCAAAGGCTTGGACATCCTCACCTGCGGCTGCACCAACGGTACCTGCCGAGGCATTGTAGGCATCCAGATAGTCAAAGCCCAGTTTGGACATTGCATTGAGCAGGTCTGTTTGATTTCTTATGGCGAGGTTCTTGTTTTTTTGGAGCAGGTCCTCCAAATCTTTCAAGACGTTCTCATAATTTGATTTTTTACTGGCAATGTTGATGTTCATGCCTCCCAACAATTTAGTGTTTTCCGAAGTTATGACCACATATTCGGGAAGCCTCTCTATATTTACCGAAGAGGAATTGTCAACACTTAATTCCTGTGCCGTCATTGTAAAGGTGCTCAATGCCAGCAGTAATCCTATTATTTGCTTTGTAATTTTCATTTTACCTGTATGTGTTTAAAGTTTTTAAAATAAATACCCTATTCCTGCAGCGAACACTATATTGTGAGCTTCCGAATCATCGATGACCTCAGTAAGGCCGAGGGTGGCACGCGCCTCCACAAAAAAACCGAACCCAAACGTGTAGGCGGCACCACCGGTAAGCTGAAGGTCAAAATCGTTGAAGGCATCTGTCCCTATGTCACCACCTTCCTCAAATAGGTCAAAATCAGCTTCCTCATTGATTTTTAGGCCGAACTGAGGACCGGCCTGGATACTTAGGCCCTTGATGATGTATACCTTGGCCAAAACGGGAAGCTGTAGGTAATCGACCTGGAATTCGGCGTCGAAATTGTTCAGGTCACCGTCCAGATCAAACCCTTGTGCCGAATAGAACAATTCCGGTTGCAAGGAGAACCAATCGTTCAGATGCGCCTCCATAAGAAAGCCTCCATAAAAATTGGCCCGTCCCTTAGGGCTTTCAATACTTTCGTCCTCGTTTATGACAGAGGAAAAGTTTAGACCGCCCCGTAACCCAAATTCAATGGGTTTGGTCTGGGAATACGTTGTAATGGCCGCAAGCAATGCGGCAATTGTTAAAAAGTGTTTCTTCATTGTTCTTCTTTTTCAATTAAAATTGGAATGCAAAATTAAGGTTGAACAAATCTGAAACGTTTACTTTCTAAGTGACCTGTTGAAATTGCCCATTGGAATGAAAAAAAGGGTCATTGAATTGACACTTGCCCATGGCAAAGCTTGAGGCTGTTTGATTTTGGACACGGGCACCGGCAGTGTGGGGTGTTTTTAACATGTGGCACCAAAAACTATCCCTTTACAATGCCCTATTTCACCTTCGCACCCAAGAACGTCCTCATTTTGTTGATAATGGCCTCTCCTTCTTCTTCTAGGGCAAAATGTCCGGTATCGTAGATGTTATAATCTATTTCCTTGAGGTCTTTCTTGAAAGCAGCTGCCCCGCTTTCTGGAAAGTAGGCGTCATTTTTACCCCATACGATCAACATGGGTGGTTGGTGTTCCCTGAGGTATTGTTGCCATTTAGGATATTGCTTTACATTGTTTTGGTAGTCGTACCATAGATCAAGGTTCACCTTGTGGGCATTGGGCCGTGACATTCTGAGGTAATCCAAGTGCCAGGTATCTGGGTTTACGGTCTCGGGATTTCTGGTTCCATGGGTATATTGCCATTTTAGACCTTCCAACGTAAACGCAGGTAACAAGGCTTTTTCAGTTTCTTCGTTCCTATCGGCCCAGAATTCCCGAATAAGTTTCCATCCTTCACCAAGTCCTTCCTCATAGGCATTGCCATTTTGATTGATGATGGCCGTGACTCTTTCCGGATGTGCGACGGCAATACGAAACCCGATAGGGGCACCATAATCCTGCATCATGATGGCGTAGGAGTCCAATCCTTTCTTCTCTAAAAACGCATCCATGGTTTTGGCCATATTGTCAAAGGTATAATCATAACTGTCAGGGGTAGGGAAATCACTGTTCCCATAGCCAGGATAGTCAGGGGCTACCAAATGATAGGTATCCGATAATTGAGTAAGCACTTTTCTATACTGATGTGATGATGCTGGATAACCATGCAACAAAACAACTGTCGGATTATCGGGATTCCCGGCTTCACGATAAGCAATATTGATGCCGTCTATTTCTATTGTCTTGAATTTTGTTGTTGTCATATTTGTGTCGCTTTTAGATGTATTATTATTATTGATTGCTGTTTCCGCTGAACGTTCACAGGCCATAATGCCAAGAGATAAGGCAAGCATAATCGGGATTGTTTTTTTCATGTCTATTGTTTTATATGAATGTTAATTTAAATATTACCTAACGTTCGGTAAATAATAGGGTTAAATTTTTTTAATTATACCTTTCTTCTATTTGCTTAAGGGTGTTTATAAATATGTTTGTATCCTGCATCCCTTTACAGAGCATTAGACTTCCCTGGATGTCTATCAAAGTTTGTATGGCATTTTTTTCGGCCATTTGATTTGTCTGTCCCACCGATAGGCCAAGAGCGGTAAAGGACTTTAACCATCCCTTGAAGCCTTTGGTAATTACATCATGGAAATGATCGAATCCTTCTTGCATGGATAGCGCCCTGAAAATACAATTATCCTTACCGCCATTATAAAGTTTTGAAATTTGATCAAGACTTTGTTTTAATTTGACGCTGGGCGGGATACCTTCCTGTTCAAGAGTTTTAAAAATGTGTTTTGTCACCCACAAATCCATATCGGCAAGGACAGCCTCGGCCATTTCCTTTTTTCCATTGGGGAACCGATGATACAGACTTGCTTTCTGTAAGCCGGTGGCTTCTGACAGTTCCTTTAAACTGGCACCCTCATAGCCTTTGGTCCGGAATACGTTCGACAAGGCAGATAGTAGTTCTTCGTCTTGTATCTTTTGCGGTCTCATGGTGCAAATATACAAAAATAAGATTATTTACCAAACGTTTGGTAAAATAACATCTTGATACGAAATACTTCATATCATTACTACCAATTATTTATTGAGCTCCAACGCAATTTAAACTTGAGCACTCTTTGCCGTAGCACGTCCAAATACTATAAAAGCCGCTATATATTTTCATAAAACTATTATCTAGCAATTTTCAGTTTTACATTTGCCATGCTTTATTTGTTTGACTTCACAAAGTCTGAAATGTTTCCCTTTCAGTGTAATTTTCCCCAAACCAATTTATTCTTTGGGTTAGCTTACAGCCGTTCATTTTGAATTTTAGAGAGCATTGATGATAAAAGCTGTCCATTACAACAATGGAGACGTTTCTGATGGTGAATTTTTGAGTCCGGCAAATTAGGCACCTATTTATTTGAGGGTCTTCGGTACTAATGGTAATGAAAAATGAAATTATAAAAATAGCATTTATTAGCTTCCGAAGTGGCAAGAAGATATATTATGGTCTGTTTCATCAAGCTGAAGATATTCCCTACTTTACCACAAAGAATCCATTAAATCACTCTTACTTTATGTACTTATATTAAAAGGTTAAAGTTTGGAATATTTGTCAAATAACTTGTTTTGTTCAAATCTATGAACAAAAGAATCAGTCAGCTCAATTGAAATTCCTCAAGAAAGTATCTTCCACATAGACAAAAGTTTCAGAGCAGTACATATTACCTATGATTTGAGATACATTTTTGGTCATTGAAGCCTTTCTAATTCACAAATAAAGTAGGCTTGTTTAGTGTATTTAAGAATGTTATCTTCATAAAAATCAGAAAGTAAAGCAAATTACTTCAAGTTCATTTTAAAGTTTGGTCGAAAATCGGTTGGCAGTGAAGTTTTTGAAACACCTAATCGATTGGTATATAGAATAATGGGGTAGGGGGTACAAGTGCTGCCAACCCGAAGAACCTAGAAATAGGTCAAGACAAAACACTGTTAATCATTTGATTCTTAGTATTTTGTGTTTTTAAGCATATCGTTTGAATTCATTTAAAACCATCTAAAATCATATCAAGAATGTGGCCATTGGTCGCAAACATTTACAATCATTGTTGTAGTTTTATATGACTTTTGAAGCATTTTACTTATGTTTTGACTTTTACAGTATGAACAGTTTAAAACGTTTCAATATACTGGAAAACAATAATTTAATAAATAATTCCTTCACAATTAAACACTGGGTTCAATCCGATATCCAAATAATTTATTGTAGGATTCCATCGATAGTGAACGCACTTGTTTAGTATAAATCGGAAAGGCATCCTCACTGGCCATGATGGAATTATTATTGACGAGGGAATGAACTACTCCCTAATTCATTGATTTGCACCTTTTCAGGGTAATTAAGAAGAAATAGAGACCTAATTAGCTTGACCCTTCAAGTTTGCTTAGCACGCATTGCTACCGCTCAGGGGGTTGGGGTAATTGTCGGATTGATCTTCGGTGGTATTGTCCAGACAGGCAAAATCTTTTTCCAGTAGTAGGAATAATTGGTTGCCGTTGGGCAAATCCATAGTGCCATCAAAACCGACCCTGTCCGATTTGGCCCAAGTAGACCGTTCCTTGTCATTGAGGTACAAGGTAATGGCATTGCCCGTAAAAGAGGCCTCAAGCACATCGATGTCTTTTTTGCCTTGGAGCGCGTAAGTGAGCATCTTGTTGCCAAAATCCGTGGTCTCTTGGTAGCTTCCCGTTTTACAAAAGGTCTCCACCTCGGTTTTGGTCAATCTAAAGCGAATTGAATTTCCTTTGATCCTAATCTTCATATGGCTCGTTCTTTGCAATTTTGTTATCCGTTAAATTATAATTGATGGTTACCCGGGTTCCTTCGCCAGGTCGGGACCGAATGAACAATCTACCATTAATATAGCTCATTCGCTCTTTCATAAAAAACACTCCCATGCCGCCATCACTGCTATTTTTTGGAGGTTTGTCCAATATTTCGGGGTCAAAACCTTTTCCATCATCATCAATAACAACGCTCAATAAGCTATCGGTATGGTTAATAGTGACCAATATGTAGCTCGCATCGGCATATTTGATGGCATTGTTCACTGCTTCTTGGGTAACCCGATAAATATTGGTTTCCGCCAGCGAATCAAACCGGATGTTCTCCTCGGCTTTGTTCTCGAACAAAATGTGCTGCCCCGTAAGTTTGCTCAGTTCCGATGTCATTTTTTGCAATGCGGGAAAAATACCATGGTCACTGAGTTCGGGAGGAGTAAGGTTAAAGGTGGCCGTCCGCACCCCTTTGATCAAATCTCCGGTAAGCGATTTAAGATACTCTATTTTCTCCCTGCTACGTTCCTTTTGGTCAAGATTGATGGATTCAATATTGAATCGAAGGGCTGTCAACATTTGGCCTATGCCATCATGAATGTCCTTAGCGATGCGTTTGCGTTCCTCTTCCTGACCTTCTACAATAAGACTGGCCTGCATTTGTTTTTGGTGTACCCGATCCTCATAATTCTCACGCGTGAGCTGCTCCACTTTTTCTTGGTTTCGCTTACGTTCGGTAATATCGGAGCACAGAATAAGAACACTTTGCCGTAGACTTGTCCGGTGCATGGGAATGATGGAGAGGTCCATCCACAATTTGTTTCCTGAGTTGGTCGTGATCTCTATTTCTTCCGACCGGATACTTTTTCTTGGTTTGGTCAATACCTCGTTCAAGTACTGCCGTTGGCCCTCATCTTTGGTCAATATTTCGGCGAGCTGGGCATTCGGCGGAATATCTGGGGACTCCAAAAGGCTCAGGAATTTTTTACTGATAAAAACCACCGTGCCATCGCTACGTGCGCTGGCAAAAAGAGCGGCATTGTCGATTACAAAGTTGAGCTCCTTGAGTTCTTGGAGGGATTTTTCCTTCTCTTGGAATATTTTTTTGATTTCTTGGGCGTCCTGCTCAGATCGTAATCTGCTCTTCACCAATTTTTGTATGATTTCCTTTATTTGAATGGATAATGGCCTGAAAATAAAGAACACCTCAAGAACCAATATCAGCAAAGAAAAAGCAAGCAACAAATACTCTTTGAACTTTAGCCTTTGTAGGCGTTCCTTGCTGATGGCATCGTACTCATTGACAATAGTGTCCATTTTATCTAAAAACGGACCTTCGTTCGCCAATAAAATGGCCAACTCTTGCTCGTGTAACGTACTATCTTCATGCTTCAGCATGTTTTCCACGGCATTGACCATGGCATCGTGGTGCGGGGAAAGTTCTTGAAAATGTTTTAAGATGGACGGATTGTCCTCCTTGGGCAGACCTATACTATCATTGCCATTTTGAAGTCCATCGTGGGAGGTTTTCCACACCAAAAGAGTGTTGTCCAATCTTAGCAAAAGCTCTTGCCGCTCATTTTTACTAAGTTCCCCACTTTGCAACAATAGGGCTTCTTTGACCAATTTTTGACTGTACGCGCGCTGCCGGCCCGCCACGTTGATCACCCGTGAGTCATTTAATTGGGAGTTGAGGTGCTGTTGTATCAGGATTTGGGCCACAATGATGGTGAGCGCTATAGCCGAAAGGGCCAACAGGTACCACTTTCTGAATCTTTGGAAAGTAGAGACATCCAGATTCTGTTGTTGGTTTTTTGTATTGTTCACTTCGGCCATGATACGGGTTTAGTTGGAGATTGCCCTGGTCACCAGTTCCAGTCCTCTATCGGAGTAAGAAAGGCCCAAGGCAGCTTTATGCCCTTTTTCGGACATCTTTTTCCAGGTTTTTTGCAGGATCGATATTATTTTGTCATCATCGTGTTTTGCTAGAAAGGGCTCGTAGTAATATTTTAAGAAAACCAAGCAGATAACATCTTCCAAGGTTTGGGTCTCCCCATCTTTTTTTAGTTGTTTTTTCAGCAACAAAAAAGATACCCTATCGATTGTATCTTCATCATAGCCTACTTTGTGCAATATGCTACTGGCCTTCTCTGCATGGAACTTTTTAAGTTCCTGCCTCCATTTAAGGTACCCCGCCCGGTTCATCTCGTAGGATTCCCTGGGGATTTCCCATCGACAGATGTGTTGACAGCGTGCCGTTAATTGCAATGCTTCAGACGCACTGGGTTCAAAATCGTTCAAGATGTCCGTCATCCGCTTTGCATACAAAAGTTCTTTAGGGAATGCTGCCCCTTCAAAATGTTCCGTATTGGGATCTTTTGCATTGGCTTCATCAAACAACTTAAATGCTTCCAAAAGTTTTTTGGACATGCCCATATATATTGGTTTTATTAAAACTATTCAGAAAAACCAATATACACAAAGCCATTCTCCAATTTTACCGGAAAAGTGGCTATGGAGGGCAAATCGCCATTGAGATTTTCCCCGGTTTCCAGTGAAAAGGTCTTTTTGTGCATTGGGCAGGCGATTTTGGGAATACCTTCGGTATCTCCGATCATTCCCCTGGACAAAACCATTTCCATTTTATGCGGGCAAAGGTTTTGACAGGCGTACCATTTTTGTTTGCGTTTGTAGTTAAAGATGGCGATTTGCTTGTTCTGATATTTGATACAGGCTCCGCCATTTTCTGGAATATCTTTTTCCAGACAAGCCTTGAACCAAGTCTTCACTTGATTTGTTGAAACCGGGTTGTAATGTTGTAATAAAGTATCCATAACTTTTAGATTAATTGGTCCATGGTTCTGGCATTTTCTGTTCCCTCATGGGCACAAACACCAAATTGTCGTCCCTGTCATCGGTATTCACAAAATGCTTGAAGCGTTTACCGATCTCTTCGTTTTCCACGGCCTGTTTCCATTCACATTCATATTTGTCGACAAGGGACTGCATATCCATTTCAAGCTCTTGGGCAATGTTCAGGCTGTCCTCGACCACCACTTTTTTGAGTTGCTCAATACCGCCCTCGAGTTTTTCGAGCCAAGCTGCGGTACGCATCAATGGGGCCGCTGTGCGGATGTAGTACATTAAAAAACGATCTAAATACTTGATGACGGTTTCGTTATCAATTTGCTCTGCCAATAATTGTGCATGTTTCGGCGTAGCACCACCGTTTCCACATACATAAAGGTTCCATCCGCCTTCTACCGCAATTACGCCAAAATCCTTTCCCCGGGCCTCGGCGCACTCACGTATGCACCCGGATACACCTCCCTTTAGTTTGTGCGGGGATCGTATTCCTTTATATCTATCCTCAAGTTCAATGGCAAAGCTTACACTTTCGTCCATACCGTAACGGCACCAAGTGGAACCGACACAGCTTTTTACGGTCCGCAACGCTTTTCCGTAGGCATGGCCACTTTCAAAACCGGCATCGATGAGTTTTTTCCAGATAGCGGGAAGGTCGTTAAGTTCGGCACCAAAAAGGTCGATGCGCTGTCCTCCGGTAATTTTGGTGTACAAACCATATTCCTTGGCCACATCGCCCAATACGATCAATTTGTCGGGGGTGATTTCCCCTCCGGGAATCCTGGGCACCACTGAATAGGAACCATTTCTTTGGATATTGGCCAAAAAACGGTCGTTGGAGTCCTGTATCACATCTTCTTTATTGGCAGTATCATTATAAATGGTGGCAAAAATGGAGGCCAGGGCAGGCTTGCACACTTCGCAGCCGTGCCCTTTTCCACATTTGTCCAAGGCTTCATTGTAAGTGCTGATGCCCTTTACCTTGACAATGCCGTAAAGCTCTTGTCGGGTATATTCAAAATGCTCGCAAATAACATCTTTTACTTCTTTCCCCATGGATTTAAGGGTCTCGTTGACCAACTCCGTGACCATGGGCTTGCATCCACCGCAGCCCGTGGTGGCCTTGGTGCATTGGATTACATCTTTCAAAGATTCACTTTTGCCGTCCAAGAGCGATGAGCAGATGTTCCCTTTGGTGATGCTCTCACAGGAGCATATTTGGGCGGTATCCGGTAGGTCCATGGCACTGCCAAAGGCAGAACCTCCCTCGCCACGTGCACCTACGATCAATTCTTCCGCATTTTCGGGCAATGCCATGCCGTTCAAGTACATTTGGTGCAGCATATTGTAGTCGGAAGCATCTCCTACGAGAATGCCCCCTAAAAGTGTTTTTCTATCGTGGCTCACATTGATTCTCTTGTAGAGGTGCTTTGTCTTATTTTCAAAAATGATGGACAACCCTCTATCTGCTGGCATATAGGGAGTGCCAAAACTGGCCACGTCCACGCCCATGAGTTTCAATTTGGTGGACATATCAATATCGTCGGGCATTACAACTTCTCGGTTGCCCAATATTTGGTTGACGGCCACGTCGGCCATTTCATATCCGGGAGCAACAAGGCCATATATCATTTGATTGTAAAGGGCCACTTCGCCAATGGCGAAAATATCTTCTGCCGATGTTTGCATCTTGTTATTGACTACGATTCCGCCACGTGTACCCATTTCAAGGCCGCAAGTCCTTCCAAGTTCATCTCTTGGCCGTATTCCTGCTGATATGATCAACATATCCACGTCCAACCGGTCATCTTCCCCAAACTCCATTCCTTCGATTACCTTATCGCCCAAAATTTGGTTGGCGGCCTTGCTCAAATGGACTTGAATCCCCATGGATTCCAATTTTAACTGGAGCACATTACTGCTCCTGCTGTCCAGTTGTCTGGGCATCAATTTTGGGGCAAACTCGACCACGTGGGGTTCCAATCCCATATCCAGCACCGCTTTTCCAGCTTCCAGTCCCAACAGGCCACCACCCAGGATTGCCGCCCTTCCATTGGGCTTAATAGCTTTTATTTGTGAGGCATAGGCCATCATCTCTTCCAAATCCTCTATGGTACGATAAACAAAAACACCTTCTTTTTCCACTCCCGAGATAGGCGGTACAAATGGAACGGAGCCTGTGGCCAGTACCAAGTAATCATAGCTATGTGAATCACCGGCATCCGTATGGATCTCCCGTTTCTCTTTTTTAATGTCCGTTACGCGTTGCCCTGTAATAAGTTCAATACCGTTTTTTTTGTACCATGTAGCAGGGGCAAGCTCCAAGGCTTTGGCATCTTGGTTTTCAAAATACTCACTAAGATGCACCCTGTCGTAGGCCGGTCTGGGTTCATCACCGAAGACAATCAATTTATATGCATTATTTGAAGGTGTGGCGATGAATTTTTCGCAAAACTTATACCCCACCATTCCATTTCCTACTACAATTACTGTTTTCATATCCATGTGATTTTGAAATACGAATCAAAATTAAGTATAAGTACGTATATATTTTGTGTTTTTTTGAAAATAAATACGTATCCTTGTTGAGAAATCCATAAAAATCAAAACAAATATTTATGATGAAGCAAGGCATGAAGGAAGCAAGAGTAAGCTTGGTAGGAGCTGGTCCAGGCTCCTCCGATTTGATTACCGTAAGGGGTTTGAGGGTTTTACAGCAAGCTGATGTGGTTTTGTACGATGCCTTGACGGATGTCGCCTTGTTGAAAGAGGTTGGTGGGCATATTCCAAAAATATACGTAGGAAAGCGATGTGGAAAACATAGCTTTTCCCAAGAAAAAATCAATATGCTCATTGTAGAAAATGCATTGAAGTATGGTCATGCTGTTCGATTAAAGGGTGGGGATCCTTTTGTTTTTGGTAGGGGGTCGGAGGAACTTGAGTGTATTGAATCATTCGGGATTCCGGTAGCTATAGTGCCAGGTATTTCCAGTGCAACTGCAGTTCCTGCAAGTCAAGGGATAGCTGTGACCAAACGAGGGGTGAGCAATAGCTTTTGGGTGGTTACCGCAACCACAAGGGAAGGCAATCTCTCCAAGGATATTCAATTGGCCGCACAATCTTCGGCAACACTGGTGATATTGATGGGTATTCGAAAACTGGTCGAAATTGCCATGGAAATTGGCCGTTACAGGGAAAGTTATACGCCACTTGCAATTATTCAAAATGGAACGCTGCCCAATGAAAAATGTGTAACGGGAACCTTGAGCGACGCAGTGCGTTTATCGCTTGATTTGGATGAGTCCAGTCCCGGAATCATTGTCATAGGCGATGTGGTAGCCGACCATCCATCATTTTTTGAAGATGCAATTCAAAGGGTTGTGGGCGTGGAACTCTAAATCCATACCTTAATAGTAGTTGGTTCACATGCCATCCTCAATAACTTGTGAATCATTAATAATAAGTGCCTAAATTTTAAGATGTTGTAAAATGGTGGCCATTATTTGTTCATCCCACAAAAATACGTAGTTATTTAGTTTTACATATCTATAAATACGTATAAATACTTAGATTTGATTATCTAATCAATTAATCTAAGTACTATGAAAGCCACACGATTAAATCTTCTGAACCTTAAAAGTATTCCAATAAGGACATTTTGGATATCAGCCATTGCTTTCTTCATTTGTTTTTTTGCATGGTTCGGGATTGTTCCGTTTATGCCCGATGTTGTGAGGGATTTGGGGCTTACGCCAGCACAGAAATGGAACTCTATTATTTTAGCGGTTACCGGGACAGTTTTTGCACGATTGCTCATAGGTAAGTTATGTGATAAATTCGGGCCGCGACTCTGTTATACCTGGTTGTTGATTATCGGGTCCATCCCGGTAATTTTAATTGGTCTGGTTCAAACACCTTTCCAGTTTTTGCTCTGTCGCTTTTTTATAGGGTTCATAGGCGCATCCTTTGTTATTACCCAGTTCCATACCTCTATAATGTTCGCCCCAAACATAGTGGGTACCGCTAATGCGACTTCAGCCGGGTGGGGGAACCTTGGAGGTGGTGCAAATAGATTGGGAATGCCATTGATCGCGGCCGCGGTGGTGAGTTTCGGGGTGGCCGATGAGGTTGCTTGGCGCTATTCCATGGTCATTGCCGGTGTCGTTTGCTTTGCGATGGGACTTGCCTATTTCTTCTTTACCCAAGATACACCAGAAGGAAATTTTGCCGAATTGCGGAGAACGGGCAACATGCCCGTTTTAAAAAAGGATAAGGTTTCTTTCGCAAGTACCTTAAAGGATTATCGCGTTTGGATATTGTTTTTGGTGTATGCTGCATGTTTTGGAATGGAGCTTACTGTTTATGGTACTATGGACGATTACTTGCAAAATACCTTTGGTTTGGAGAGGATCACGGCCGGAAACATTGTTTTGTCCTTCGCCCTGATGAACATTTTTGCCCGAACCTTGGGGGGCTTCTTCGGGGATCGCTTTGGAAAATTAAAAGGCCTTCGCGGCCGTGTATTGTTCCTCACTTTTATTTTGATGGCCGAAGGTGTCATGCTTTCCGTGTTCTCGCTCACCACTAGTCTTGCGGTGGGAATCGTCTTTTTGGTAGCCTTTAGCCTTACGGTACAAATGGCCGAGGGTGCCACATTTTCCGTAGTTCCCTTTATCAATAAAAAAGCTATTGGTTCCATTTCCGGAATCGTGGGCGCAGGGGGGAATGTTGGGGCATTTTTAGCGGCCCTGTTCCTTAAATCCAAATCGGCCGTAGCAGAGAGCGCCGCAATAAAGGCCAATGCATCCTTGGGAGAAGAAGCTGTTAGAGCGGCACAATCGGCGGCTGCCTCCGGCGCCGTATCGAGCGGTTATTTCATCATTGGAATTTTTGTGGTAATAGCAGCTATCAGTGCATTTGCCATTCGTTTCTCGACTGCCGATGAAGAGGCCGTGCTTCAGGAAATGGAAGGCAAAATGGCAATGTCCACCGTAGAGAACTGACTTTTTTGGCCATCAAACTTCCTGAATAAATCAACCAAAAACTATGTAATATGAAGTTTATCAGTAAAAAAGGACTCTTGGTGTGCCTATTCCTTTTTGGAGCGCATCTTTCCTTTGCCCAATTTGTTTTGGACGGGCAGTTTCGACCAAGGACAGAATATAGAAATGGCTTTGGAGGTTTGATTTCCGAAGCGTCCGAACCTGGTTTTGCCACCGCTACGCGGATTCGTCTGAACGCTAAATACCAAATCGATAAGTACACCTTTTATACAAGCTTGCAAGATGTTATGGTCTGGGGGGAAAACCGACAGTTGAGACCCGATGATGAGAACAATTCCTTTGCCATTTTTGAGGCATGGGCCCAAATTGATTTGGGTTCCGGTTGGTATACAAAATTGGGAAGACAGGTGCTTTCTTACGATGACGAACGCATTTTGGGCGAAGTGGATTGGACACAACAGGCCCGAAACCATGATGCTGCCTTGATGCGATATGCAAAAGAAGATTTTGAGCTTGATCTCGCCCTTGCCTACAATCAAGATTTTGATGACCCAAGCGGATTTCAATCCGAGGGAAATACCTACGGCACCACAGGTTTTTTTAGTTACAAGACCATGCAGATGCTTTATCTAAAACAAAAATGGGAAAATTTTACAACAAGTTTGCTGGTGCTCAATAACGGTTTTCAAAATTTTGATGAAAATGATGGGGCAAATGGGGTGAGCAATTTACAGACCATTGGAACCTATTTAACCTATAAAAAGAAAAACTTTGGATTGGCGGCCAATGCATTTCTTCAGATCGGGGAAAGACAGGGCGAGATCGATGTAAAAGGAGCTTATTTGCTGGGTCTGGATGCTAGCTATAAAGCTTCGGGCACTATTGGATTAGGGGCCGGGTTCGAAATAATTAGTGGAAATGATGATCGAACACCAGGTGAGACAGGTGCATTTTTTCCGCTGTACGGTACCAACCATAAGTTTAATGGCTTCATGGATTATTTCTATGTGGGCAATCATGCCAATTCCGTTGGATTGTTGGATGTCCATCTAAGTGCCAATATAGCTTTGGGTGAAAAATCGGGTCTTATGGCCAAAGTCTTAAACTTTCAGGCCGAACAAGGTTTGCCCAGTGGTGAAAAATCTTTGGGCACCGAAGTCGATTTGGTATTCACACAAAAATTCAATGGGTATGCCCTTAAAGTCGGATATTCCCAATTATTCCCTGCCGATGGCATGTATGAACTTAAGGGTTTGGCCGAGGCCGAGGCTGCCCATATGCAAAATTGGGCTTGGGCCATGTTGATCATTAAGCCCAAGTTGTTCTCAACGGACAAGAAAGATTGATTATTGGAGTTAGTGAGTGTAAAGGCTGTTCCATTTTCAAATGGGACGGCCTTTTTTTGTGCACTACGTATTTCAATAATTCGATTATTTTTGTGCAATGCAAGATTTGGAAGAACAGCGAACCATTAGCATAGTTTTGGCAGATGACCACTCTTTGGTCCGGGACGGTATTCGTGCTTTGTTGGAGGAAGAGCCGGATTTGGATGTGATAGGGGAAGTGTCCAATGGTTTGGATGCCCTTAAAATGGTGGTCGAAAAATCCCCCGATATTTTGATCATTGACATCCGAATGCCCGAGTTGGACGGTATAGAAACCGTAGAGCAACTCAATGCCAAAGGACAATCCGGTACAAAGTGCATCATTCTTTCCATGCACGATTCGGAGGAATACATTCTTAAATCGGTCAAGGCCGGGGCCAATGGTTATCTTTTAAAGGATACGGGCAAGGCGGAGTTCGTAAAGGCCATACATATGGTTCAAGAAGGGGGCAAATATTTTAGCGGTGATATTTCCAATGTGTTGGTAAACAATTTGTTCAGTTCCGATAGCAAGGCAAACGAACCATCATCAAAAGCCAATAAAAACAACCCTTTTGATCTTACCAATAAAGAGCTTAAAGTGCTGGAACTGGTTTTGGCAGGTTATACCAACAAAGAGATTTCGGAAAAACTTCAGAACAGTAAACGTACCATAGAAACGCATCGCTTCAACCTGATGAAAAAGATGGAAGTGAAAAATTTAATCGATCTTTCCAAAAAAGCCAACAAGCACAATTTGGTGTAAATTTCATTTCTTCAACCTTTTGGTACTTTTTTTATCATTCTCTCGATTTAGAGCATCGTTTTTATTGAATTGACACTACGTATTTATACGTATTTTTTTAACTTTCAACATCAAAAATATGCTGTTAGTAGAATGCTGGAAAAAAATACACATAAAACTATTTGTTCGTATTGTGGTGTGGGCTGTGGCATTACGGTTTCCAAAGATGCAAAGGGCATATTGTCCGTAACCGGTGACGAGGAGTACCCCGTGAACAAAGGAATGCTCTGTTCCAAAGGAAAAACCTTGAATTATGTGGCCCAAGATACCAAGGATAGGATACTGTACCCGGAAATGCGATGGAGTAGAAACCACCCCATGCAGCGGGTCACCTGGGATATGGCCTTCAAAAGGGCAGCAGCAGTTTTTGGGAGCATCATGGAAAAACACGGTCCGGACAGTGTGGGACTTTATGTGTCGGGCCAGTGCCTTACCGAGGAATATTATTTGGCGAACAAGCTGACCAAGGGTTTTTTGGGGACCAATAATATAGATACCAACTCTCGGCTATGTATGAGCTCTGCCGTAGTGGGGTATAAGAAAACAGTGGGCAACGATGCCGTGCCCATCGCCTATGCCGATATAGAGTTGGCAGATTGCTTTTTGATCGCTGGAGCCAACCCGGCATGGTGCCACCCCATATTGTTTCGCCGTATTGAAAAACATAAGGAGCAAAACCCCAAGGTTAAATTGATCGTAGTGGATCCGCGCAAGACGCAGACCTGTGCTTTGGCGGATTTACACTTACAGATTTTGCCAGGAACCGATGTTATTTTGTTCAATGCCATGGCAAGATGGTTGATTGAAAAGAAGAAGATAGATACATCGTTCATACAAAAACATACTTCCAATTTTGAAGCCTGCAAGCAGATGGCGTTCGAGCTTTCCATTCGCAAGGCTGCGGAAAAGTGTGGAATAACGGCAGGGGAAATACAAAAGGCCGCCAAGATGATCGCGGATGCCAAAGGATTCATCAGCATGTGGACCATGGGGCTGAACCAAAGCGTTATTGGGGTGGACAAAAATGTTTCATTATTGAACCTTTCCTTGTTAACTGGGCAGATTGGCAAGCCCGGTTCCGGGCCGTTTTCGTTAACGGGGCAGCCCAATGCCATGGGAGGTCGAGAAGTAGGGGGGATGGCCAGTTTATTGGCGGCCCATCGCGATCTGGGAAATCCAAGACACAGGGAAGAAGTACAGCAATTTTGGGGTGGAAAGGAAATCAAGGGTGAGCCAGGGCTTACGGCAACGGAAATGTTCGATGCCTTGGAGTCCGGGAAAATGAAAGCAATATGGATTATTTGCACCAACCCCGTTGTGAGTTTGCCCAATGCCAAAAAGATTGAAAAAGCGCTCGAAAAGGCCAATTTTGTGATTGTTCAGGATATTTCCCATAATTCCGAGACCACAAAATATGCGGATTTGTTGTTGCCAGCGGCAGGTTGGTTGGAAAAAGAGGGCACCATGACCAATTCCGAACGTAGGATAAGTTATTTGCCCAAGGTGATCGATGCTCCTGGCGAGGCCCTGCCCGATGCAGAAATCTTGTGGAGGTTTGCCCAGGAAATGGGCTATGGAGGTTTTGACTATAACAGTGTTTCCGAAGTTTACGATGAATATTGTTTGATGACCAAAGGGACCAATATTGATATCTCTGGACTGTCCCACGAACGGCTCAAAAAGGAGGGAAGTTTCCAATGGCCGGTACCTTCGCCCGAACACAAGGGTACCCCACGCCTGTTTCAGGATCAGAAATATTTTACCGCAAATGGAAAGGTACACTTTAATGCGCCCAGAAATCTGTACAACAAATCAGAGATCACTTCTCAGGACTTTCCATTGGTGCTCAATACGGGAAGAATCAGGGATCAATGGCACACCCGTACCAAAACGGGAAAAGTAAAACGACTATTGACCCACATTCCATCTCCTTTTCTAGAAATGAACAAGGTGGATGCCTATGTTCGAAATCTTAAGGAAGGCGATATTGCCGTGATAAGGAGCAGACGTGGAACTGTAAGGGTCAAGGTCAAGATCAATTACGATATTCGCGAAAGGGTTGTTTTTCTCCCAATGCACTGGGGAAAGATCTTGAACAATGATTTTAGCAGGGCCAATAATCTTACCAACGATATTGTGGACCCGATTTCCAAGGAGCCCGACTTTAAATATTGTGCCGTTCAGGTTGAAAAATATAGCAAACCCCCACAAAAAATAGTTGTTGTTGGTGCCGGGGCGGCTGCTTATCGGTTTATCCAGACCTATCGGGAAAAGAACAGAACCGATGAAATCCATGTATTTTCCAAAGAAGAACATCCATTTTACAACCGTGTTCTGCTTCCAGAATATGTGAATGAAGAATTGTCGTGGGAGGCCCTTCAAAAATTGAAACAAGGTGAACTTGAAAAGCTTAAGGTGAGATTATATCCCAACAATGGCATCAAACACATCGACCGTAACGGCAAAACGGTAACTGATGATTTTGCCAACGTACACACTTATGATCTATTGATATTGGCCACAGGTAGCAAGGCCTTTGTGCCCAATGAAGTGCGCATGGATCTCCCCGGTAGGTTTACGATGAGGGAAAGGGGGGATGCGGACCGACTCAAAAACTATCTGTCCAAAACAAAGCTCTCCCCCAGCGAACAGCATGTGGTTATCGTGGGAGGAGGCCTTCTAGGACTTGAACTGGCAGCTGCGTTGAAAAAAATCAACATCAACATCAGCATCATACAACGTGCGCCAAGATTAATGGAACGCCAATTGGACCCTGTTTCCAGCAAATTGTTGGCCGAAGATGTATCAGAAAGGGGAATACAATTGTTTTTTGATAATGAGGTGAGTACTATTTTCGAAGATGAAGAGTCGCAATACACTTTGATGGCCAACCTGAAAACGGGCAGGACCTTACGTTGCAATGCCATTGTTTATGCCATTGGAACCAGCCCCAATATATCGTTGGCCACAGAAGCCGGCCTTGACACACGAAGGGGCGTTATGGTGGATGCGTATCTTAAAACCAGCGATCCGTCCATATTTGCATTGGGCGAAATTGCAGAATTTGAGAACGCACTATATGGCATTACCTCGGCAGCCGAACAACAGGCCGATGTGGCCGCAAATTATATCCTTGGGGATTTGGGAAGCATGTATGGCGGTTCCGTGTTGATGAACATTTTAAAGTTTGAGAACCTTGATCTCTGTAGCATTGGAATGGTCAATGCTCCGAAGAACGATCCTTCCTACGAGGAAATTTTATTGATGGATGTGAGCAAGCGGTTCTATAAAAAGTGCATTGTAAAGGACGATACCTTGAAAGGGGCTATTCTGATGGGGGATAAAAATGAGTTTGCCGAGTTTAAGCGACTCATAGAGGAAGAAATAGAACTTTCGGAAAAAAGAGAAGAATTGTTGCGGGGAACTTCCACGATGGAACCGCTAAAAGGAAACTTGGTCTGTTCCTGCAGTCAAGTTGGGGATGGCAATATTAAAGATGCCATAGCGGGCGGATGCACGGATTTTGCCCAATTATGCTCCCAAACGGGTGCAGGATTGGGGTGCGGAAGCTGTAAACCAGAGGTTCAGGCAATATTGAACACACAAAGAAAAACAATAATGGTCTGATGCCATGAACGACGATTTGCACAGAATTTTGATAAGCGGGGGCATTACCTCGCCAGGAGAGCTTAAGGACAGTATCGCCATGCTCGAAACGGCCGGGCTGTCGGAAGTTTACTTTGGCTCAAGGCAGGATATTTTATTCCCTTTGGTAAATACCAACAAAGACCGATTGGAAAAGAACTCCAAGTACAATACGGACATTGTTGCCGACCGATCCTATCAGAACATTGTATGCTCTTACGTTTCGGCAGACATTTTTGATGCGACCCATTGGCTCAAAGGATCTACCTACCTCTATTTGTTGGAGCAATTTGATTATATGCCCAAGTTAAAGGTAAATATAACCGACCCAAAACAACGGTTGGTGCCCATTTTTAGCGGAAACCTCAATTTTGTGGCTTCTGAAGAGGAGGACTATTGGTACCTGAACATTCTATTGCCACACTGGAAGCAAGATGCCTACTACCCCGTATTGATCTACAGTTGGGACATTGTTTCGGTCTGTAAGGCCATAGAAGAGGTCTATTATACCATGGATAATGTTGAACAGCTTTTTGCCGTTTTGAACGAGCGATTGCAGGCGACCAACAATAGAGCAATCAAAAAAGAGCTACAAATACCATTGGTGACCTTTCCCTATTACGAAGGTATGAACCGAATGGGCCTAGATCAATATTGGTTGGGGTTGTATTGGCGAAATAACCGGTACGACCTTCAATTTCTAAAAGCACTGTGCGGTTTCTGCTTGGACAATAGTATTGGAAAAATATGCATTACCCCATGGAAATCCTTTATCATTAAGGGCATTTCCAAAGAGTCGCGGCCGGCATTGGAACGATTTCTTGGACAGCGGGGCATTAATGTGCGACATTCACAGTTGGAGATGAACTGGCATTTGCCGGTTGATGATCAGGATACTTTGGAGCTTAAACGGTACTTGGTCAACAAATTCGACCAAAACGATATCAGTACGTATGGGCTCACCTTTGGGATTAGCAAGGATGTGGGGAAAAAATCCCATTTTTCGTCCATTGTGATAGAGCAGAACCCGACCACAAAAATCGGAGAGGATTATAATGTGAGCCCGACCTTTAATGTGTGTCACTTTAAAGATTTTGATCCCAATACAAGAATATACATGGTCTACGCCCAGGATGTGGACAAAAGTGAACTTCCCGAACTATTGATGGAGTTGAGCAAGAAATATTTTCAGCAGCTCGGTCAGGAGAAGAGCGTTCCTGAAGAAAACAAAACAATAGAGGAGGATGTAAAACGCGAGGTCCATCAATGTAAAAATTGTCTGACCGTTTACGACGATGCAATCGGAGACATCAAATCCGGTGTAACGCCCAAAACAAAGTTCGAGGATGTGCCTTGTGGTTATGTTTGTTCCGTATGTGGTTCGGATAAAAGTTTTTTTGAAACTGTTGAGCTATTTTTAAAGTAGTGGGCAAATGGCCAATATTTTCAATTTCGACCAGTTCTGCGTCTGGAATCCAATTTTTTGTGATTTCTTGCAGTTTGCGTTACAATCCATTGCCATTGGACCTATGGACGCTCAGTTTAACATTTTATTATAAAGTGTTTTAGGGAGGAGGTTGGTTCCTTTTTTTAATTTCGGTCCGTAATATAAAAAGCTTATGACAGTTTGGATTTTCTTCCTGTTGGGGATTCTTGTTTTTTTGGCATTGGATTTGGGCGTATTCAACAAAAACGCCCATGTTATAAGTGTTAGGGAAGCTTCGATTTGGACTACGATATGGGTTTCTTTGTCCCTTTTGTTCTCGGGAGTAGTTTACTGGCTTTACAGTACAGGAAAAATAGATAATGTCGATGGACTGGAGCCTATGGAGGCCACCATTAACTATATCACCGGATACCTGATAGAACTTTCGTTGAGCATAGACAACATCTTTGTCATAGCCGTAATTTTCACCTCGTTTCAAATACCCCAAAAATACCAGCACCGTGTGCTGTTCTGGGGAATTTTAGGGGCTATAGTGTTTAGGGCCCTAATGATATTTTTTGGGGTGGCCCTCATCAATAAATTTAGTTTTACCATTTACATTTTCGGGGCATTTTTGATTTTTACAGCCATTAGAATGGTGACTTCCAAGGAAAAACCCTTCGAGCCAAAAAAATCATTTATCTATCGTAACCTGAGAAAAATAATGCCAATTACCTCCCATATGGACGGGCAAAAGTTTTTTGTAAAACTACGCCACATTACGGCGGCCACGCCCTTGTTCATGGCATTGATAATTATTGAGTTCACCGATGTTTTGTTTGCCTTGGACAGTGTACCTGCCATATTGGCCATCACATCCGACCCTTTTTTGGTCTTCAGCTCCAACATATTTGCCATTTTGGGGCTTAGGTCCATGTATTTCTTCTTGGCACATATGATCAACAAGTTCCAATACCTAAAGTACAGTTTGGTGGCTATCCTAAGTTTTGTGGGGCTCAAAATGATCTTGTCACATCATATTGCCTTTCCCAAATGGATATCTTTGGGCTTTATTGCCTTGGCACTTGGTCTGGGCGTTCTGGCTTCCTTGCTCAAAAAGGACAAGATTGTTGAACATTGATTCGAAAGATTAGGGAGCACGGAACAAAAAAAAGTCCTCAAAAATATTTTGAGGACCTTACTTAAAGCAGATTTGATGTTTCCTATAACCTCTCGATCTCCTTTTTTAGTTCTTCTTTGGAATTTCCGGTCTTTTCTTGGAGTCTGCCCAACATTTGGTCAAACTTTCCTTCGGAATACGTTAAATCATTATCGGTAAGCTCACCATATTTTTCTTTGAACTTTCCTTTGACTTGTTTCCATTTACCTTCTAACTGATCGCTGTTCATATTCGTAAAATTTTAGATTAATAATTCTTTATAGCCAAGCTATTGCTTTATATTTCAAAGTGTTGACCCGGAACGCAAAATTTTTGACCTTAATGCATCACTCCAGTATTCTCCTGACCTAAAATTTGTTTTTAATCCTTTAAGGGCAATAAAAAAGTCAAATGGAGCAAGCTCTGCCCCTCTAATTTTTAAATTTTGAAGTGTAGGTTGTATCTCCTACATCAAATAAAAAAAGAAGGCTATGCCAAATCCAAGAATTAAGAACGAAGAACAATATGAAGCTTTGCGCGATAAGGGATACAGCAAGGAGAAATCGGCCCGAATCGCAAACACTCCCGATTCCGGAAAAAAAGGGGGAGAGGCAAGCCCATATGAAGAGTGGACCAAGGATAAACTTTATGACAAGGCCAAGATGGTGGGTATAGAGGGCCGTTCCACTATGACCAAGGATGAGCTTATCCATGCCCTAAGGAACCATTAAAAGAGACAACATAACCAATTCGTTTAAGTGCATGAACTATATAGCGCCCAAAATTATACGACAAATTTTTATCCTCCTGCTGATTTTGACATTGGGAGGGTTGATCATGTTTGAAATGGCCCCTTATTTTTCCGGGGTTTTGGGTACTATAACCTTGTTCGTTCTTTTAAAAAGGCCAATGAAAAAGTTGGTGGACAAGGGGTGGAACGAGACATTGGCAGCAAGCCTGTTAATGGTGATATCCTTTTTTATTATTTTATTGCCGATCTCTGGGGCTTTTCTCATGTTGGGAAACAAAATCAGCAAGGCGATAGAGAATTCGGAGAAGGTGACTTCCATTATAAAGTCGCAGATACAATATTTTGAAAACCTGATAGGGTACAAGCTCAGTTCCCAAATAGATGCCTCTGGGATTTCGAAATGGCTTACCAACAATCTCGAAGGTTTGGTCGGCGGTACTTTTAATACGGTGATTGCCATATCCATAATGTATTTTCTGCTTTTTTATATGCTCACCAACCAGAAAAAACTTTATAAATCCCTTTTTGACTATATCCCCATAAGCAACAAGAACCTTAAGGTAATAGGGAATGAGATCAACGATATTGTTAGGGCAAACACCTTGGGAATACCTCTGGTGGCCCTGGCCCAAGGGGCGGTTGCCTTGATCGGTTTTTTGATTTTTGGAATAGAGAACCCATTTTTTTGGGCGGTGATGGTCACCATCGGTTCCATGATCCCCTTTGTGGGCAACCTTTTGGGTACCGTGCCGGTATTTATCCTCACCCTGAGCAATGGGCAAACGTTTCAAGCTTGGGGCGTGTTGGTGTATGGTATTGTTGTGGTAGGCTTAACGGACAATCTTATTAGGCTTTACGTGCTCAAAAAATTGGACAACGTACATCCATTGATAACTTTAATAGGCGTAATCGTGGGTATACCCTTGTTCGGTTTCATTGGATTGGTTTTTGGTCCTTTGCTCATCAACCTTTTCTTGGTAATCGTTCGAATATATAAAAGGGAATATGGCAACCCCCGGGAAAACCAGCAATTAAGTGCTTAAAAATGTACTTACCAATAAATACAAACCTCATTAGTGTCAAAACAAAACCGTTTTGAACTAATTAAAAAGTTTTGGAATCAGTATAATTTATTAAACAAAAAAAATTGCAATGTTGAACGAACTAGAACAAATCAGACTAAGTAAAATAGCGGATACGGACCATGAAATCTTTGCTTTGCTAAAGCAGCGATATAGTCCAAGAATATTTGGGGACCAGAAAATCGAAGAAAATCAACTACGGCAACTTTTCGAAGCTGCGCGTTGGGCCGCAAGTTCCAACAATCTACAGCCGTGGAGATTTATCTATGCAGAACGGGAATCCGAAGCTTTTGACAAAATCGTGGATTGTTTGAGCGATTTTAACAAGAAGTGGGCATCCAAAGCACCCATATTGGTGCTGGCCATTTATAAAAAAGAAACTGATGATGGAAAGGAAAACTTCCATGCACCCCATGATCTGGGACTGAGTTTGGGCAATATGACCGTCCAAGCACAATACCTGGACATAGCTCTTCACCACATGGCCGGTGTGGATTGGAAAAAGGCACAAAAAAGATTCAATGTGCCGGAAGGTTATCACGTTTCTTCGGCCATAGCAATAGGATATTATGGGGGCGAATTGGATGACCTATCCAAAGATCTTCAAGAAAGCGAAAGGGCAGACCGACAACGGATGCCCCAAGAAGATTTTGCCTTTAAGAATGAATGGGAGAGTTAAAAAATAAATGATAGGGGCAAGTCAATAACCATGCATTGGTCATTGCTTGCTCCAAAATTAAACAGGGGATTCAAAGAACATTCCAGAAAGTATTATTCCAAAAACAATAAGAATCAAAATGGCCAAGATTATCACAAAGCCAAGTTTAGTGATACGGCTATTTTTAAAGATATAGTTGCGTTTTGGATTTTCTTTGTTTTTAACGAACTCTGTATTTTCCTCGGACTGCTTTTGATCTTTCTTTTTCATAATGGGGTTATTTTGATTTCGTTGGCAAGGCAGTGCAAAATTCCCACCTTAACAATTCGAAGCTATTTATTTTTGAAGTACAACTTTGACATATTTAAATAAAATGTTGACCCAAAAGATGGCCGCCACTAAAGTGGCGATATTGATCAAATGGGTCAACAATCTATTTTATAGGATAAACGTGAATCCACTACTTGGGATAATTTTATTAAAGCGGATGTAGTTCCCCAAAAAACTGAGCATCCAAATAACTTTAAATACCTAAACCAATGGATGAATCACCTACAATGGGGAAGAAGCTCAACAATCTTCTTGAAAAGATATATAGCACGGAGAACGGTTTTGATAAGGCGTCAAAACGGGCGGTCAGTGCAGCATTAAAGAACTTTTTTCTGGAAAAGGCCTCGGAACGTTGCCGGTTTGGGCACCAGTTGAAAACCGAAATGATGAAGTTCAATCAACAAATACTCATGAATGTTGGTTCTGCGGGAACTTTGCATGAAAGTTGGACGGATGTAATGGCATTTTTTTCATCAAATAATGATGAATCCATGTTTGAAGAGGCCATAATGGCCGAAAAAGCGGTCCTTGACGAATATCGCGGAGTGTTGGAGGAAATCGGGCTACTTCCCAGCACCGAACTGTTGATCCGACGCCAAATGAACAAAATTTCCCATGACCTTACCATTATAAGAAGGTTGGAGGATATAGGCCAGAAGTAAGACGCCAACGCGGCCAACCTAACTTCCTGTACTTACTCGGAGTGCCCGTTTTTTACCTGCTTATGGTATTCCTTGGGCGATATGCCGTACTTTTCCTTGAAAAGTTTGGAGAGGTAACTCCTGGAATTGATACCGACCTTAAAACTTATTTCGGTAATGTTCATATCCGTTTTTTCCAAAAACTCCTTGGTCTTCTCGATCCTGTAGTTTCGGATATATTCGTTCACCGAGGCATTGTAGAGCCTTTTAAAACCGAGTTGTAAAGTGGTTTGGTTGAGCCCCACTCTTTTTGCCAAGCTTACAATATTGTCCATTCTGTTGATTTCATCATGGATTATTTCTGCAGCTTTTTCAATTTTTGACAGCGTGGCCTGCCTCAATATTTTATGCTTACCGTTGCCGTTCAGGTCATCGAGATATTGTTGCAGTTGGTGTGACAAAATCTCGTAAGCCTTGCCCTCTTGGTAGACCGTTCTCATAAAATCCGTTAAATCGCATTCGGTGAATTCTTCCATAAATTTTGCGATTTCCAAACTGTAGTGCGCCTTGTGGTAAAAAGTTTGGGTGCCGTTCAGGTCACGAAAAAGTTCCATAAGATCCTCGTTCATTTCAGGAAGGAATTCACTGATTTTGTCCTCGAACAGTTTCCTGTTAATTTCTAGGCTGAATGTACATATGGGTTGGTCCGGAGGAAACCTGAACACATGGTTGTTTTGGGGGGTGCTGGATAAAATAACATTCTCCAACCGCTGTATTTCGTGGGTCTCGTCCATTCCATCAAATTGATGTACAATAGTGGATTCCCTGTTAAAGACCAACTTTAAAGGGTGTATGAGTCCCTTCTGGTACTCCAGGACCAGTTCTTTTTTTAATCGGCAGTCAAACTCCAAGACCCCGACGCCGTTTTCAAAATGGGTTCCCTTGATAAAGCCGGAGCCTATCTTGGCCGGTACCCGAAGACAGTATTCATTGTTCTCTTCTTCGATGTCCACCTGAAAACTTTCTGCCAGATCATTTATGAGTTGTTTGACATCGGAATCGCTAACTTCAAATGTAACGTTCATTTATTATGGTCGTCCTTGGACAATAAGATAAGCCAAAGACCTTATTTTGGTTTTAAACCGTTAATTAAGCATATTTTTCAATCATCTGCCAATTTTATTTTTAAATGGGTCAAGAAAGTTAGCTAATGTGTCAACGTAAATCCAACTATTATCACACTTTTGATTAAAATTGAGAAGTATGGAAAGTGAATATGCAAAACATGAGAAAGATTATATAAAAGTGTACCAAGAAAAAGGATACACCACAAATTTTAGATTTGATGAAGGGAAATTGATAGCCTCCAAAACCAAGGAGAGCTACAGTCCGGAAGATATCTTTATTGTTGCGGACCACCGTTATGAGGGGATGAGCAATCCATCGGACATGTCCATACTATACGTTCTGGAGACCAAAGACGGAAAAAAGGGCACCCATTTGTTGGGATATGGCCCCAATGCAGATTTGGACGCGACCGAATTCTTTAAGGCCATTCCAAAGGAAAATGTATCCGACAGGGCAAGTATAGATTCTTAATCAGGTACGATTCATCAGCTTTACGAATCAATCCTAAAGCGTTAGAAGTTTACCTTTCTTTCAAGGTATAAGTTTTGCATATCACAAGGCCATATTTTTTATGGCCTGTAAATGCTATCACCTCAAAAATCCTTTCTTTCCAACAATCATAAAAGTTCAACTTTTATTGGCATGTTGTACTTAAAAAGTGGTAAATGGGTTCGTTCCCAATATTTTTTTAAGTACCGATCAATTGCACAACAGTCTAATCCATTGTAATGGTGAAAGTTCATTATTGGTCAAAAACACGACAATACTGTTAAATAATTATCTAAATTTATTCTAAACTTGCAAAGGTCTGCCCCAACCATTTTAACGGCTTTACCAAATATGCAGAATAGGAATGAACATTAGCGTCAAATATGATATAAACATCACTTGTAAAACCATTTTAAAGGAGCAATTGGATAAATTGAACATACCCCACGTTCTCCACGGCACAGGTGAAATAGAAGTTAAAAGGACGCTTTCGGCCCAAGAAATGGAGCAATTGGTCACCAATTTGGGCGCCTATGGCATTTATGTCTTGAGCGACCAACGTACAGCTTTGGTGCAACGCATCAAGAATACCATTAATGAAATGTTGGAAGATGACGGCCTCAGGTCGCACAAGGTTTCCGTATACCTTGCCGATAAGCTCAATTATTCCTACACCTATCTATCCAACCTTTTTTCTGAAACCACCTATACCTCCATAGAGAATTTTGTGATTTTGCGAAAGGTCGATCTTGCCAAGGACCTAATAGCGAACACCGACCTAACATTAACAGAAATAGCCTATCGTTTAAACTATAGTAGCGTGGCACATTTATCCGGTCAGTTTAAAAAAATTACTGGATTGACGCCTACCAAGTTTCTAAATATTTTGGAAAAGCGAAAGGACAATAGAATACAACAAACTATATGAATATACTTCCCTCAAATCCCGGCAACCAAATCCTTAATGTTGCCCTGGCGGATGACGATGAAGACGACCGCTTATTTTTTCAGGAAGCCATGGAGGATATTGCCATACGCACCAAGCTATCGTTGTTGAACGATGGGCAGGAATTGATGGATTATCTCAATCTTCCCAACATTATTTTGCCCAATTTGATTTTTTTGGATTTGAACATGCCCATTAAAAACGGAATGCAGTGCTTAAAGGAGATCCGTTCCAGTTCCAGGCTTAACGATGTGTGCATTGCCATTTATTCCACTTCCTGTTCCGAGAAGGATATTGAAGAGACCTTTGTGAACGGTGCCAATGTTTATTTGAACAAGCCCAATAACTTTAGTAAATTGAGGGAATCAATAGAAAAAGTACTGCAGATCAATTGGCAATACCACACATCAAACCTCAATAGGGATAATTTTTTATTGCGATTGTGACCAAAATTGTGGAGCAAATGTTTTAACTATGCAGCCATATGTTATAAACCCAACGCCAAGTTTACAATTTGGTTGTTCCACTAACCAATGGATTTAAAGATTTTTCGCCGCATAGCACGATCTCCCGTAGTGGACAACTTGGCCCTGGTAATGGCCATAGGGCTGCTATTGTTCATAACGACTGTTTTGTTCAGGCAGATAAAGAGACTTGAGATTTCCGCCGAGTCGGTATCACATTCCCTAACGGTAGATAAGGAAATCAATACATTGTTTACCCAATACGATTTAATGGAATCCGCAGAGTTCAGGTCCGTAATATTAAGGGACTCGACTTTTGAGGAATCGTACATAGACCATAAGATTGAAAGCGACCAAACGTTTAATAGACTTTATGGCCTTGTCGAGGAAATGCCCTACCATCGAACAAGTTTGGATTCCGTTGCCCAATTCAAAGATAGCTTACATATTACCCTCACAGCTTTGCATGGCAAGGTAAGGCCCTTGTTGGCAGATTCCACCGCTATGGTGTACGTGGAAAACGCAGCCGCGACATTAAAGCAATTGCGGGGCATCAAAAGAAATATGTTGCAGCATAACGAGACATTCCTGCAAGATCGTTTAACGGCCTACAGGCGACTCACTTTTCTTACGCCGCTCACCACCCTGTTCCTTGCCCTGTTCTCCATTCTGGTATTTACCATAGCATTTTTCCGCTTGCGCAGGCACAAAAACAAAATCCAGTCCTCCGAGGCACTTTTGCAGAATATTGTGCAGAGCACGGACAATATCATGAACTATTACGAGCCGATGCGCGACTCCAACGGAAAGGTGGTCGACTTTAAGGTAATGTTCGCCAATATATGCAATAGGGACTATTTAAACCTGGAACCGGATGAACTCCTTGGTAAGCCCATATCCAAGGTTTTTCCCTTTGTTTTGCAAAACAACGAACTGGAAAGGATGATAGAGTGTTTCCATCAAAACAAGACCATCGATTTTGAGCGACAGGTAACCGTGGACGGGGAGCAATATTGGTTCCATACCTTTGTTAGGGCAATGGATGGGGGAATTTTGGAGGTGGTTCGCAACAATACGGAAGAATATAATGCAAAGGAAAACCTTCTAAAATTGAACCAAGAGCTGGAGGTACAGAACTTTATCATGACCGAGGCCAAGAGAGTTGCCCAGATTGGAAGCTATACATGGGACCTGGATATGGACGTGATAGAGCTTTCCGATAATTACTACCGTATATTGGGTTACGAACCGAAGGAGTTCGAACCCACATTGGAATCATTTCGAAATATTATACATCCTGATGATCTTACGAAATATGATGAGAACGGAAAACGGCTTAAATCAAGGCAAGAGCCAAGGGAAAACATCTTTAAGATTATATCAAAGCAGGGGCAGGTAAAGTATATACGTACCAAAGGTGTTTATATTCAACGACAGGGCAGAACGGTTCTGATCGGGGTGGTACAGGACGTAACCAGTCAGGTAGAAACGGAAAATGTATTGAGATTGAACAATCTTGAGCTGGAGCGGAGCAATGTTGAACTGGAATCATTCAATAGGGTGGTAAGCCACGACCTTCAGGAACCGTTGCGTAAGATTCAAATGTTTATATCCCGTATTGATGGGGAAGAGAAAAACAAGTTGTCCGAAAGGGGCAGGGGATATTTTGATAGGATAGACAAGGTTGCTGCCCGAATGCAGTCACTTATCCGGAACTTGCTCAACTATTCGCGTATAGACAGTACCCATGATGATTTTGAGCCCATCGATCTTGATAAGGTCCTGCAAAAAGTAAAGGAAGAATATGCAGAACGCATAAAAGCTGAGAAGGCAGAGATCAAATGGGAAAAACTGCCTACGGTACAAGGTGTCGGTTTTCAACTTGAACAACTCTTCGGTAACCTTGTTTCCAATTCCATAAAATACCGTAATCCAGAAGAAGCTCCCAGAATAGCCATTATATCGGAGAAAGTGGACCACCAGGAAATTCCTGAGGCATTTATAAAGGCCGCTAACCATTACCATAAAATTACCCTTACGGATAATGGCATAGGCTTCGATAACGAAAGTGCCACAAAAATCTTTGAAGTCTTCCAGCGCCTGCACCCAAAAACCAAATATTCCGGTACAGGAATTGGATTGGCCATCTGCAAAAAAATAGTGGAGAACCATCATGGGTTCATTCAGGCCCATGGTGTGGACGGCAAGGGGTCTACTTTTATAATTTATCTTCCCGCTTAGTTTCCAAAAACCTCATTTAAGCTTGCAAAACAATCTGTTTAAGAGCTTTTTAACACTTTTTAGGGGTATATCAAAAAGTTATATAACAGAATCCAAAAGTTGTATAAGAGGGGTTGACGTTTACATAGTGATCTTTACAAAATAAGATTTCCATTATCACTGAGTAATAGAAAACAAACTTAAAAACACAGGAAAGCCATGAAAACGATAACCTTAAAAACAGCGAAAATCCATCAAGTACTTGAACAGTTGCAAACCACTTTTGCGGGTAAACTTACAACCGATGCCAAGGAACACATCTTGGAAATCGACAATCCAATAGGAAAGGGCATTATCAAAGGAATATCTTTTAAAGGTGGCATATCCTATATGGAATTTGATATGGAATTTACCGAAGATATTGCAATGGTGGCCAGTTCTCCCGACCACACGCCCATTTGTTTTGCGTATTGTTCGCAGGGGCATTTTATGCACAGTTTTGGTACAAATGGTGAAAAGCATGAGTTGGAGAATTTCCAAACAGGAATCATTACAAGTAAAAAGTCCCAGGACAACCTGCTTTATTTTGAAAAGGACATGCGCCTAAAAATGATATTGATCCTCGTTAGCCCAACCTCAAGATCCGCAAACGGAAACCACCTGAGCGAAGAATTGCAAAAATTGTTCTTTAAGAACGATAAGGCACAGAATTTTGCCTATGTGGGATCGTATAACCTAAAGGTTGCGGAAAGAGTGAGACAATTAAATTCCATTGACGAAACAGGTATTGCAAGAAGATTGATGGTAGAAGGTCTGGTACATTTAATTTTGGCCCTCGAAATACAACAACATTCGGACGACCTTAAAAAGACGGACTTGCAAGAGTCCTCATTGACCAAGAATGAAATGGAGGTTGTTCGGGAACTGTCCCTTTTTGTGAACAATTATCCCGAAAAACAGCTTTCTGTAACCTATCTGTGCAAAAAAGGCGGATTGTCGCCATCTAAACTGCAAGAAGGTTTTAAACTTATGCACGGAACAACCGTAACGGATTACATAAGGGATGTACGCGTGCAATTGGCGGAAAACCTTATAAAGACAACGGATATGAACATTTCGGAAGTGGTGTACAGCATTGGATTTATAAGCAGGAGTTATTTCTCAAAAATATTTAAGGCAAAATATAACTGCAGCCCTAAAGAATATAAGGACAAGCAGAGAAACTTTGCCATCTCGGCGTAGTCGGGATATTTTACCCTACATTTTGGTTTTTATTGAATTAATACAAAAAAGCTCCTTTCAAAAGGAGCTTTTTTTCTTTATCCATCAGTTGTTAGTATTATTCTTTGTTCTGCTGTTTTTTTATGGTTTTCTCATCAATATCAAATTTGTTCGTATCGATATTGGTGTTACCAGTGGGGTTCGTGGGATTGTTCTGTTTTACTTTTCGTTTAAACTTTCTTTTATCTGCAACAATCATAGTTATTTTTTTTGATTAAAAATTCATTTTACCGGTACCACTTCTTTGGCACCTTTCATCATCACTCTTAATATAAACTACAACAGGTCATTTTTTTGACGCTTATGCTTGAAAAATTGCCGTATTTGGTGATATATATAGATAATGTTCTGAATATGAGTGTATTTTGATTTAAATCAAAAATGATAAGATTTAATCGATTCCGTCCAATATCTTTTCTAATGAGCAAAGCAAACAGCCCTATTTCGGTTAGATTTAATGAATCGTCCATCCATAAGGCCGACACGTCAAAAGTTTTGAAACAAGTCCAGGCCGGGCGACTGAACAGAATCAATAATACATAAAAACAAAAACCATGAACAAGAGAAATTATATGAAAAATGAAGAGGGTCTAAGAAAAGTAAGGACCTTGATAGATGAGCAGAAAACCGTAATGATGGCCAGTAATTTGGATACCAAACCGTTTTCGGTCTGCCCAATGACCGTGCAGCAAATGGACGAGAAAGGGGACCTTTGGTTCTTTGTCTCCAAGGAAAGCGGACTTTTTAAGGATATTGAAGATGACAATCGCATTCAAATTATCTACTCCGATGATAAAAAACAGCAGTACCTGTCCATTTTCGGAAATGCAACACACATAAAGGCCGAAAAGAAAAAGGATGAGCTATGGAACCATACTTTGCTAAATTGGTTCGAAGGCAAGGACGACCCGAACCTTACCCTGATCAGTGTAAATATGGAAAATGCATTCTTTTGGGACAACGAGAACAGTAAGCTTGTGCCCTTTTTTGATGCAGAGGAAAGCATGGCGTCCAACTCCGGGGAAAAAGGATTTGTAAACTTATAGCAACAAGTATTCGGATGCCAAGATCAAACCATGCTTTTGATTCTTGGTCAAAAAAAAGGTCGGTAGCAATACCGACCTTTTTTATTGTCAATAAACGAAACCTATTTAAAGGGTATGTATTCAAATTTTTGGCCGCCAACAGAGGCATCCGCCATTAATCCAGCTTTTGGCATGGCAAATACAACAACACCATCGTTATAATCAGCACTTTTGGAAACACCTGATTTTACTGCAATGGCCGAAAGGTCGCCCGAAAAGGCATAATTTCCGGTCTTAAATTCATTTAGGGCATCTTCGGTTTCAAAAAAGATGACCTCGGTCAATGCCTGGCCACCGGCTTGTAATCCAACATCAATCTTTTTCATGTTGGCCATTCCCACCTTGTTTCCATTTTCGTAAACGACACCATTTCCAGAGGCTCCCCCCAAGATAAATCCACCTTCCCCAACATTTGGGAAGATTACATAGCCCGTGGACGTTTCAAAGAATTTTTTCAGCCCGGCATCTTTTGCGATCAGCGTTTTTTTGGCTTTTTGTGCATCCGCAATAATTTTTTTGTCCTTACTGCTTTGGGCAAAAGTTCCGAAAGCGACAAATAATGCCGCTGCTACGGTAATTGTTTTCAAAGTTTTCATAATGTCTAATTTTATTAATAATCCTATTTAAACTGAAAGCATCGAGCTCTCATTTTCAATGTCAAGGTACAGCAGATGAAAGGACGGCATTGGCTTTTTTCAATAAAAAATTGATTCATTTCTAATTGATTCACAATAGTTTGTGACGATATGCATCAAGACAATTTTTGAGCGGATAAGGACAATATCCAGAGATAAGAATGGTTACTTTCCCTTATAATTTTAAAAAAGAGCATGATGAAAAAACATAGTTTATACCTGATACTTGCTGTTACGATGTTGTACGCAACCTCGTGCAGGGATAAAAAATTGAACCATCCCAAACAAGGCGAGGAACTAAAAGAGGTCAAGAAAACCCAATCGGAAAGTATGGAAAAGTACAAGGAATGGTCGGATTCGGACAAGGAAAAGGATAGCACTACAACGCAAACCGATTCCACGGACAGGGATTCTTTAAATTGATCAATTACTGTTTATGACTTTTCCACTGCCTTCAATCGTTGTGGATATGGTCGGGTTGCCTTTGTAAAAAACATTTCCGCTACCATTTATCTCTACTTGGAGTTCGTTGGCGCAATTCACCTCCACATCACCTGAACCAACAATATTTACAGCACAGGATTCGGTAAGGAATCCGTAACCGGAAATGCGTCCGGAACCCTCATTTTCTATGGATAGGGTTTTGGATGAGCCCGAAAAGGAGATATCACTGGTACCGATGTTCTTGATGTGGAAATCGAGATTTTCCACATCAAGAATCTTTAAAGTTCCAGAACCTTCGTTGGTAACACCATTTAAGCCTTTTACCATTACATCTACATGAACAGTTATGTTTTCGTAGTTGTGCCCAGAGGCCAGATATATGTTCAAGCTGCCATTTTCGACTTCTGTTCTCAAGTAATCGATAACATTGCTATCTGCGGTGATTTCTACCGTTTGACTATCCCCTTGAGTAATATTTACATTGGCTATTCCCTTTACAGAAACTGCGGTGAAGGCATTCAGTTCCCTACTTTCCGTAGTCAATGTTCCGGAACCCGTTATATCGTCCGATGAGCAAGAGACTACAATGGTTGCACACCATAGGATTATTGATTTTTTAAGCTTCATCTTTTTCATTTTTGTTGATTTCTTCACTAACATCCTTAAATAGCAACATGTCCTTTATCCGTTTAGATGCTCCATTGTAGAATCCCGTCTCATGCAAATATCCCTTTGGATTGTTAAAGGTGCCAAAGATGATATCGAATATGGGCAGGTCGGAATAATTGTATGCATGTATGCCCTTGGCATGATGTACCGTATGGCTCTCTGGACGTTGAATAACATACCCCAACCATTGTGGCGTAACAATATTACTGTGCTGGAATATTCCCAGGAAAACCGTCGTCAACAAGATAAGGGTGGATGCTCCCGGTGTAAAACCGGCAACACCGACCAAGCAAAGGCTCCCTAAAAGTGTAAATCCGGCCATGTCCATAGGACTAAAATAGAAAGCTCCATAAGTATCCATACGTTCCGCACTGTGGTGCATTTGGTGAAAAACTTTCCACAGGAAGTCGCTTTTGTGCAGGCTGTAGTGCCAAATAAAAAGACCGAATTCATAAATGAATACGCCTACTACGGCTCCTCCAATATCTCCCAAAAAGGAAAGGTCGAATATTTGGTATTTAGAAATATAGCCGTCCCAAATCAACGGTAAATAGCTCGATAGATAAAAGAAAACGGCAAAGGTCAATAATCCCTGTGTTTTCCAATTTTTAATTTTGGGCAATTCCCTGGCGGGGAACAATCCTTCCCAGATCATAAGGGCCGCATAGATTCCCAAGACAATTAAGGAGATAGGGTCTAAAAGAATTTCTAAAGGTGTCGGTAAATTTTTTAAGGTTTCCATGGCGTTTACATTTTAGATTTATACTTCGCGTTAAACTCCATTTTTCTTCTTGCCCTAATGGCAGGCAAACCTTGGTTGCACTGGTAACCTTGAATAAATAACTGTCGTCTCATAATAAATGATTTAAAGATTGATGAATTAGTGGGAGTCCCACATATTTTTTGACGGCGCAAAAGTAGAGGGTAGTTCTCGTGACAAATAATTTATAGGGTCATACGGAGTGTACGGTAACCAAATATGAAGTGAACAACGAAAAGATGGAGGTAGACAACAGGTAGACAAGAATACTTTCAATAGTATTCAAATCGCTAAAAATCAATAAATTAAAAATTAGTTGTCGAGTTGTATGAGGAAATCGAAAAGGTCGGTCTCTTGGGGCAAGTCCATTTTTTTTCTTAGGCGATACCTGGCTGTTTTTGTGCTTTCGGGCGAAATTCCGAGAATGTTGGACGCCTCTTTAATGGATAAATTGAGTCTTGTTAGTGCGGCAACCTTCAAATCGTTGCTACTTAAGTCGGGATATTGTTGCTTTAGATTAGTGAAAAAGTCGGGGTGCACATTTTCAAAATGCTCTTTAAAATCTTCCCAATCCTTTTCTTTTCCTTGGTTGATTTTCAAGGTAC
This sequence comes from Flagellimonas oceani, assembly GCF_011068285.1. NCBI lineage: Bacteria > Pseudomonadati > Bacteroidota > Flavobacteriia > Flavobacteriales > Flavobacteriaceae > Flagellimonas > Flagellimonas oceani. Next base: position 1,030,299 of record NZ_CP049616.1, read on the forward strand.
GCTCAATATCGGTGAGTATTTGTTTGGTTTTTTCAGGGGAGGTCGACTTTTTGGCCTGTTGGATTTTGTCTTTAAAATCTTCGATAAGTTGATTCTTTTGAACAAAATTCATGGCGTAGGAGGTAAGCTTTCTGTTTTTGGCATCAAGTTCTCCCTCCAGATCCGTACTTCGCAATTGTTGATTCTCCAATGCTTGCTCCGCAATAATTTTTTGTTGCTCCAATAATTGTTTCTGATGCTTGGTACGCTGTCTAATGTTTTTCATCAAAAAGAAAGAAAGCAACAGCACAATACAAATGCCTCCGATCAAAATCCACAGTATGGTCCTGTTCAGTTTTTGACTTTTGGATAGGGCGTTCAACTCTTGGTCTTTCTGTAAAATCTCGTTCCTAAACTCCAGTCCGGCAATTTGTCTGGATTTTTTAATGGTAAACAAGGAGTCCTTCAGGTTGACGTATTGTTTGTAATAAATAAGGGCCGAATCATTTTGCTGGGTCAAATGTTTGAGCTCAGCCAAATTTTTTAAAATATCGAGTTTGTAGTTGTTCAGGTTCATTTGGTCGGCCCTGCTCAAAGCGAGCTTAAAATGCATATCGGCCATCTCATAATCTTTTTGAAGGGAGAACATTCTGCCAAACTGTAAAAGGTTGCTCACCATGCCGTCCTTGTCATCGATTCGTCTGCCAATGGTAAGCGATTGCCTTAAGTGATAATCTGCCTGTTCCAGGTCGCCTTGTTCCAGATAGATACGTCCAAGTCTGTTGTGGGCTTCGGACATACCATATTTGTAATCCATCCTGGTATGTATGTTCAGGGCGTTGGTAATATTGGTGTGGGCCTTGTCCAATCGGCCACTTTCCATTTGAAGGGTGCCCAGTTTAGTGTATGCGGTCGCAGTTCTATCATCCAAGTTGAGCTGTGAAAACCCATTGATGGCCTCATGAAATTGCTTCAGGGCCAAGGAATCTTCATCAATATCAGCATAGACCATCCCGATGTTGAGCTTAATATTGGAAACTCCTTCAAGGTCGTTGAGGTCTTCGTATAGGTCCAATCCTTCGTAAAGGTCGAAAAGTGCTTGTTTGGCCTCTCCCAAGGACCAATGGCCCACACCCGAAACCCTTTTGGCAAAAGCGGAGCCACTCTCATATTTTAGGGCGGTGGCCATGGTGTACGCCCTATTGCCCAATTGAACGGATCGCGAGGGGTCTCGAATCCAGAGGTCATAACCCAATTGGTTCAGACTATCTACCGTGGAGGTGTCCTTATCAACAACATCCAGCATCTTGTCTTGAGCAACAAGCGAAGCGGTAAAAAGGCACCATATGTAAACAAGCGCTACTCTCAAAAAACAGGTTGATTTTCAACAAATATACAATCAAATTGGTTTGAGGGTATGCTAAACTACTGTACCAAAAATCAATCCATCGCTACCAGGGCATTTTCATTGATGTCCTTCATGATCTCTGCGAACAATTCTGCCGACTTGATGCGATCATTGCTATCATACATCATGGAGGAGACAATAACTTCATCAACTTTTGTTTGCTCAATGAAATCTTCCACTTGTTTTTTTACGGTTTCCTTACTGCCCACAAAAGAGTAGCGGGTCATTTGCATAATGGCCGGATGCTGTCGTACCTCCTGTAAACTAGTGCTCATTTCGGTGGGAGGTTCTATGGATTGGGTCTGCGTACCGGACAATATATTTATGACCATTCTTAGGGCAGAGGTGTACAAACGCTCGGCTTGCTCATCGGTATCCGCTACAATCGCATTGATTCCAGCGATAACATAAGGCTTTTGCAATGTCTTGGAGGGTTGAAACTGGTCTCTGTAAATTTCGAGGGCATTGAACAGCTGTGCGGTCGCAAAATGACTGGCGAACGCGTAGGGCAATCCTTTTTGCGCTGCCAATCGGGCACTACTGGTGCTTGAACCCAAAATATAAATGGGTACATCCACGCCCTCGGCCAATGGAACCCTGATCTTCGAGTCTTTATTATCTGATGAAAAATACTGTTGAATCTGCTCAATATCCTTTGGGAAGGAATGGGTAGCTTCTATAAAACCCGGGTTTATCGCACGCGCGGTAGGTTGGTCGGTACCAGGAGCCCTTCCCAGACCAAGGTCAATACGGTTCGGGAACAAATTGGCCAAGGTACCAAAGCGTTCGGCCACTACAAAAGGGGAGTGGTTGGGCAACATCACCCCACCAGAACCCAAACGTAAAGATGTAGTGGCCTGTGCTACGTGACCTATCAATATTTCGGGCGAACTACTGGTGATAGCGGGCATATTATGATGTTCGGCAAACCACATTCTTTTATAGCCCAATGCCTCTGCTTTTTGGGCCAACGCCACCGTATTCTTATATACTTGGTTTGGTGTACTTCCTTTTGGAAGAACGGCAAGTTCCAAAAGTGAATAAGCAATTTTCTTTGAATCCATATATTTATATGTATCGATGTATTGATTAAATAAAAAATTATAGCTTTTTGAGTGCCAACAAGTAGTTGTCCATCACCTCTTGGTTGAGCGTATAAAAGTAGAACCGGCCTTCTTTTTGAGGCTCGATCAATTCAGCATCGACCAATTTTTTAATATGATGGCTTACGGATGGCTGTGATAGGTTCAAAAAGGTTGTAATAGTACTGCATTCCAGTTTATCCTCACAGGACTGGATAGCCTGAACAATCTTTAAACGATTGACATCGCTAAGTGCTTTTGAGATGCGTTCTACCTGTTTTAAGTTCAAAATGCTATAATATATTGAAACATGCAAATGTATCAATAAATCATGGAAGAACAATGCGCAACCGAACTTTTGTATGCTGCGGGATATTTAAAAGGAGACATTACGATTTGCCGTATGTCTCCTTTTAATTCAAAAAAATTAAACCAATTTCATCTTTTCGGGGTCCCAGTGCATTATTTTTTTATCAAAATAACTGGTATTGCAGGCGAGGGCAGGAGCTGCCGCCCTAAAACCGAATTCTGCGTCTTCCACCACTTTTTTACCATCCCTTATGGCATCAAAAAAATTGGTGAAATGGTCCAAATGGTCACTATAGCCCTCGGGAGCTTTAAAAATTACATCGCCTTTTGGGTGTCGCTGTTGTTGTTCCTCGGTCCATTTTGCATTGTATTCGGCCTTCATGCGCTCTTGCATTTCTTCGGGAAAGGTGAACACGGAATCATAGCCTCCAAATCCGGGAGCTTCTGGCATTTTGCTATAACCAACGGTTATGTTATTGCCGTTTACGGTGATGGTCCCCTCCGAACCGATCAACTGTATTATTTCCTGGCCTCCCGTACCACTGATAAAGTTTACCCTTAGATTTAATTGAAAAGCGGGATGCGCTTCACTTTTGGGGTATTGCATAACGCCGGACATCACATCGGGCATATTTCTGCCATCGTTCCAATAACTAAATTGTCCGGTACTGTAAATACTTTCGGGCCCTTTGGAATTGGTGATAAAATGGGTTCCGCTCAATAAATGGATATAAAGGTCCCCTGCCACGCCCGTGCCGAATTCCTTAAAAGCCCTCCACCAAAAGAATTTTTTGGCATCAAATTCCATTTTGTCCGTTACCTCGATAAAGGTATCCCAGTCAGTGGTCTCGGCGCTGGCATCGTCCGGTATGGTATATTCCCAAGCTCCTATGGAACTTTGTCGGTCCCAAGCAGCCGTGACCATGTTGAGTTCTCCGATTTCGCCGGCGGCCAAAAGCTCTTTTGCCTTTGCATAACCAACGCTGCTTACCCTTTGGCTACCGATTTGGACAACTTTGCCCGATTGTTTGGCGGCCTTCATCATGGGGTAGCCTTCATCAATTTTATGCATCATGGGTTTTTCCAAATACACGTGTTTGCCTTTGGCAAGGGCATCCAAGGTAATCTGGTGGTGCCAAACATCGGTGGTACAAATAAGCACGGCGTCAATATCTTCCCTGTTCAATAAGTCTTTATAGCTTCTGGTAACATAGAGGTCTTTGCCAAACTCCTCTTGGGCCCGTGTTAACCTACCCTTGTACAGATCACAAATGCCTGCTAGTTCAACACCGGGAACCTGCAAGGCGGTTCTAAGATCAAAATGGCCCTGTACGCCATAACCGATGACACCGATTCGCACCGTATCGTTATTGGAAAATATCCTGTCATATCTCAGCATACGCTCCTCTGCCTTTTCTTGGGCAGCGAAAGAAGCAAATGGAGTGGCGGCGGAGGCCAAAGTAGTGGCCCCTATCTGTCGTAAAAATTTTCTTCTTTTGTTTGAGTTGTTATTTTTCATGTGTTTTGATTATATCATTGGTTTAGTTGACGGAATAGCTCACAAATGCCAATTTTTTGCTGTCAGGGCTCCACGAAGGCACATTTATGGTTCCTTGGCCACCGTAGAAAACCGGGGTAATATCTTTAATATCCTTTGTTTCAAGATTCATCACCCTTAGTTTGACCTGTTTTCCAAATAAATGATCTTGTTTTTGGTCCGAAGTATAGGCAATATATGCAATCCATTTCCCATCCGGTGATGGGTGGGGGAACCAGTTCGAGTTTTTATCAAAGGTCAATTGTTCCTGTTTTTTACCGTTGGTCCGCATGCGCCAAATCTGCATATGTCCGGATTTATAGGAGTTGTAGTAAATATATTTTCCATCGGGGGAATACTCGGGGCCATCATCAAGTCCTTCTGCTGTGGTCAATCTCTTTTCATCGCCCCCATTGATGCTAATGGTATACACATCGTAATTGCCGTTTCGTTCGGCACAATAGGCCAATCGTTTGCCGTCGGGCGACCAACCGTGCCAATAGGATGGTACTTTGGAAGTGACTTTCTTAGGTGTTCCTCCTTCAACCGGAACCACGTAGATGGCAGATTTATATGATTTAGGGGAGGGGTCGGTCACATCGTTATGGCTAATGGCCAACCATTTGCCGTCCGCTGAGATCCCGTGGTCGTTGTTGCTCTGGTCGACGAAATCGGTGTTCAAAAGGTTTAAATCCTTGGTTTTCAAATCCAAAGTGTAAAGTTTGCCTTTGCTGTTGACTATCAAATAATCGTCGGGATGCCAGTTGGGCGCTTCAAAATGTTCGTTTATGGCAAGAATGGTATCAATCCTACTGGAATCAATGTCAACGGTTTGAATGTAACTTGTGGTATCCTTTACGTTTTCTTGAGAATATGACTGTGTAGAAAGCGTTGTTCCGCAGAAAAGCAGGAGTACTATTTTGATGGGATGCCAATAATTGGGCAATAAGTATTCCTGAAGACGAACAAAAATCTTCATGATATGTTGTTTAGTTTTGGTGTGCGCCCTAAATATACATTTTTGCCCTAAGATCGGGTTTATTGATCTAACCTTTTAATAAAATAACGTTAAACGTTGAGCCTTCCAACGGTTTGCTTTCCACGGTAATTTTACCGCCCATGGACTCGATTTGATTTTTGGTGATAAAAAGTCCAATCCCTCGGGCATCTTCATTTTTATGGAATGTTTTGTACATACCGAACAATTTCTCGCCATGTTTTTTCAGGTCGATTCCCAATCCATTGTCCTTGACCTGTAAGATGATGTTTTTATTCTTTTCGAAGGATTTTATATCAATTTTAGCCTGTTTTTTGTCCGGATCCTTATACTTAATGGCATTGGACACCAAGTTGAGCACAATACTCTCCAGATAGGCCAAAACCCCTTTCACTTCAAATTCCTTCGGGACATCCACGGTCAATTGGATATTATTTTTATCAATTAGGGCCTGAATGTCCATCAGCACTTTTTTTACAATATAGGATAGTTGTATGGACTTTAACTGTTCATCCGCCCTCAGTTTTACTTGGACAACCTCGTTAAGGTGCGATATGGTCTGGTTTAAACCATCGGAAGCCCTGCCCAACATCGTCAGACTATCTTTTCTTTCCTCTTCTCCCAAGGTTTCGTCCGTTAAAAAGCTTGTGATCATGGTCAAATTGGCAGCATGGGAGCGTAAGTTGTGGGATACAATATGGGCAAAATTCAGCAAGCTGTTGTTTTGATTGGAGGATAGTTCCAACAGCTCTTTTTGCTTGGTTTCGTATTTTATCCTTTCGGAAATATCCACGATTTGGGAAATAAAGTGGGAAATATCACCATCAATGTTTCTGGCAGCTGTTACCGTTAAAATTACGTAGACTGGGTTGCCCCTCTTGTTAAGGTACCTCTTTTCAATTTGATACGTACTTCTTTTACCGGCAACAAGGTCTTTTAATAGGCCGAGGTCTATTGCGAGGTCATCGAGATGCGTAATATCTTGAAAACTCAAATTTAAAAGTTCGGGCTTCGAATATCCCAAACTTTTGCACAGACTTTGGTTAACGTTTATGAATTTGCCATTGGTGGCCACTAGGGCCATGCCTATAGAGGAGTTTTCCAAAGTTCCTTGAAGGGATTCTTCGCTTTTAAGTAGTTGTAACTGGGTAACCTTTAAGGCTGTTATATCCTCGTTGATTCCTATCATTTTTAAGGGTGTTCCCTGTTCGTCCCTGATAACTGTGGCTTCGGCACGGATCCAGCGGGCTTCTCCAGACGGCCATTTTACCCGGAAAATGGTATCGAAATCCTTAACACCTGCTATGGCATCGTTCACTTCTATGGCGGCTATTTTAGAGTCATCCGGATGTACGCAAGCCTTCCAAGCTTCATAAACCCCTTTAAAATCCTCTTTGTTTATACCATATAATTTATACATATTGTCGTCCCAATGTATCAGGTTCTCTTGGATGTTGAATTCCCAGATTCCGATACCGGCCGTTTCGGTTGCCAAGGATAAACGTTGACTGACTTTTTTAAATTCAAGCTCTGTCCTCTTACGTTTGTCTATATCTTGGAAGGTGCCAATAATACGGGCGCACTTTCCTTTTATCATTTCTGGTTCCCCAATGGCCCTTACCCAAATTTCATTGCCTTTAGCGGTTACGATTTGAAGTTCGACGTCCCAAGGTTTTCCAAGTTTCATTCCTTCCTGAACCAATTTGCTGATCATTTCTCGGTCATGTCCTTCCTTATAAAAGGAAACTCCCTTTTCCAAGTCCGGGACATAATCCTCTGGTACTTCATGAATTTCTTTGGTGATTTTTGACCAATGGATTGTATTTTTTACGAAATCTACTTCCCAACCGCCGATTTTGGCAACTTTTTGAGATCTCAACATAAGATCTTCTTCCAATCGTTCCTTTGTAATATCTTCTAGAATAATAAAAACACTAGGACTTGATTGCTCGTCATTATGGATACTGCTAACTTTCCAATAGTACCAAACATAGTCCCCGTTTTCCAAAATCAAACGTTTGGTATCCGAGCGGTTCTCCATACCTTCCAAACAGAGATTGATATCCGTCTCAAGTTCATCTGGTAGTACGGGCATGGTTTTAAAAAAGTTTTTCCCCTCTATTTCAGGGGGAAGATGGAACTGCTTTAGCCATTCTTTGGAAAAATCAACAAATAATTTTTCCTCATCTAAAATTGCAAATGGGATGGCAGCATTGTGGAAAATAGATGGTGTGGCGGTCATCGGGGGTTATTTATGATCTAAAATATTAAAACCTGTCAAAACCCACAATATTGTGCGAAAATCCCAAGAACGGACCCAACAATCAAAACAATGTTGATGTTTTTCCAGAGAAGTGTTCAAATACTGTAATGGCTACCGCAGGGGCCAAAATGAAGCAGACGATTTAAGATTTGATACTTTAATTGAACTGTTTTCCAGTGATGGGTAGGACGAGATCCCATATATCAAAAAATATGTACATGGTTCCATCATAGCGCCAAACACTAACAACAACTGACCAGTATATCGCTATGCAGAAGTATATGAAATAGGGATCAAAATTGCTGAAGCAGTTACGTTTTAGGCAGCTTTTATTAATTTTTTTGGCATAGGTTGTGAATTGGAGGGTACTTCCCTTAAATTTAGTACGTCAAGAAGCATACTGGGACCGGAATAAAAGATGAAGTACACCATACATCTTTGAATAGGTTTAAAAACAAGCAGGTATGTTTCTGGCACATAGAAACAACAAACTAAACACATCCAAATGAAATTTAGAACATTACTACAGCTCATGGCAATTATGGGGCTGGGGCAGCTTTATGCGCAAACAGAAGTGATTACCGGAGCCGATGTCGCCGTTACAGATACCGAATCGGGAAAGGTCCGCGGATTTATTCAAAACGGGATCTACACCTATAAGGGAATACCCTATGCAACCGCAGAGCGATTCATGCCCGTGAAAAAAGTAGGACCATGGGAAGGGGTTAGAAGTTCCACCATGTATGGCCCGGTAGCCCCTTTAATGACACCTACCACACAGGTGCAAGATGAATCAGAATTCGTTTTCGACCATGATTGGGGATACACAAGCGAAGATTGCCTTCGGCTCAATGTATGGACACCTCGCATTGATGATAACAAAAAAAGACCCGTACTTTTTTGGATCCATGGGGGCGGATTTACCGCCGGCTCAAGTCAAGAACTGCCATCGTATCACGGAGAAAATTTGAGCGCAAAGGGAGACGTGGTCGTGGTTTCCATCAATCATAGATTAAATATTTTGGGCTTCTTAGATCTATCCGCTTACGGGGATAAATACAAAACGTCTGCCAATAATAGCATGTTGGACATAGTGGCCGCATTGGACTGGGTAAAAACCAATATTTCAAATTTTGGGGGAGACCCCAACAATGTCACCATATTTGGTCAGTCCGGAGGCGGGGCCAAGGTAAATACGTTAATGGCCATGCCTAAGGCCGAAGGATTGTTCCACAAGGCCATTAACCAAAGCGGCTCGTTTAGGGGAAGTCTGTCCAAAAAAGAAACAACAAGAGCCATTGCGGCCGAAGTGTTAAAGGAACTTTCACTATCGGAGAACCAAGTGGATAGTCTTCAGACTGTTCCGTTTGATAAATTAAGTGCAGCGGGAAGTGCAGCATTGCAAACAGTGGCCGAACAAATGAAGGCAGAGGGTGTTGTTCCTGTGGGAATGAGCCTTAATTGGGGACCAAGCATGGATGGTACAGTACTTCCTCATGATTTGATGTCCGAAGAGGCATTTGAGCTTTCCAAAGGTATCCCACTAATGTTGGGCACCACAAAAAATGAGTTCACCCCTTTCATGAACGGCCGTTTTTTTAACGCATCCGAAGAAGAAGTGATGACACACATCAAAGAAATGTACAAGGACAAGGCGGATGATTATGTAGCTGCCGTAAAAAAGGCATATCCCAACGATACCCGCCCATCCGATTTATTGGATATAGATGCAACCTTTAGACCTGGGGCAGTGTTCCAAGCGAACAAAAAGTCGCAATTGGAAAATGGTGCGCCGGTGTACATGTATATGTTTACATGGCAATCACCAGTGTTCGACGGAAAATATAAAGCGTTGCACTGCATGGAACTCCCTTTTGTTTTTGACAATGTGGAACGGGCCAGACAGATGACGGGCGGTGGTAAAGAAGCACACATTTTGGCGGATAAAATGAGCAGCGCATGGATCAATTTTGCAAAAACTGGAAATCCGAACCATGATAGCTTGCCGCAATGGCCAGAATACGACCCTCAGAATACCGCTACCATGTTTTTTGATAACACCTGTGAAGCAAAACCCCAGCACGACAAAGATTTTTTGGCTTTGATGGCCGATAGATAATCGAGTTCCTTAGAAAATAATGGGAGGCTAGATGCCATTTTAAAACATTGGTTTCAATACCTCCCAAACATTTTCGGCCACCAACTTTTGCCCTTCAACCGTAGGGTGTATGCCATCTCCTTGATTCAGTTCAGGGATTCCGGCCACATCTTCCAGTAAAAATGGAATCAAGGCTATATTTTCTTCCTGAGCCAATGTTGGAAATATGTTTTCAAACTGGGATGTGTACTCCGGTCCCATATTTGGTGGAATCTTCATGCCGGCCAATATAATTTTGGCATTTGGGAGGTCCTGTTGTACCTGATCTATCATCTCTTGAAGATTTGCCTTGGTTTCGGCAATCGGAACACCCCTGAGACCATCGTTGGCACCCAATTCTATGATGACGATATCCATATCATCCTCCAACACCCAATCCAAACGGTTTTTGCCGCTCGCCGTGGTCTCACCGCTCAATCCGGCATTGATCACCGTGTAGTTTAAACCGAGGGAATCAATTTTTTGTTGGATAATTGATGGAAAAGCTTGACCAAGCTCCAAACCATAACCTGCTGTTAAGCTATCCCCGAAAAACAGGATTTTTTTACTGGATACCGTCGTCTCTTCAACCACTTCTTCCTCAACAGAAACTTCGTTTTCCTCTTTTTGCTGTTTTTTCTCTCCGCAGCTAGCTACGAACAGCATCAAAAAATAACAAAACATTAACGACGTGTTGAGGGCTGAGTTTTTCTTGATCATGGACAATTTTAGTATTTTGAGAGTTTTAACCAAAAGCATGGTATGTCAAAGATATTAAAAGTTGAAAACCTCTCTAAAACATATCGGAGTGGCGAACATGACCTAAATGTACTGAATAACGTGTCATTTGATGTGGACAAAGGTCAGAGTTTTGCCATAGTCGGACCTTCGGGTAGCGGAAAAACCACACTATTGGGGCTTTGTGCCGGACTGGACACTACGGACGAAGGTGAAATCTGGCTTTGTGGCGAAAATTTATTGGGATTGGATGAGGACGGAAGAGCATTTTTAAGAAACCAGAACGTGGGATTTGTTTTTCAGGATTTTCAATTGTTGCCCACTTTGACAGCTTTGGAAAATGTGATAGTTCCGTTGGAACTCCGAGGAGTAAAAAATGCTGCCGAGCAAGGAAGGGAACTCTTGGAAAAAGTAGGTTTGTTGAACAGGGCAGGGCATTATCCATCGCAACTATCAGGTGGGGAGCAGCAGCGCGTAGCCTTGGCCCGTGCATTCTCCAACAAGCCATCCATTCTTTTTGCCGATGAACCCACAGGAAACCTCGACGATGATACCGGAACCCGAATAGAGGAGCTGCTGTTCGAATTGAACAAGGAGCAGGGCACGGCACTCGTTATTGTAACCCACGATTTGGAATTGGCCAGAAAAACCGATAAAAGTATCCGATTGAGGTCTGGGAAAATAGAAGAAACCGTAGGTTGATTATGGGAAAAAACAACGCTGGGTTCTTATGGCTTTTAAAAATGGCATGGCGCGATGGAAAGGCAAGCTACGGTAAACTTTTACTGTTTGTCTTCTCAATAACCTTGGGGGTGGCCGCAGTGGTCAGTGTCCATTCTTTTAGCCGATTGTTGAAAGAAAATATAGCCTTGCAGTCCAAATCCCTGTTGGGGGCGGATTATGTAATCGAGAGTGATAAACCTGTAAACGATAAGGTTCAGGGCATAATGGACTCCTTGGGCGGCTCCGATGCCAAGGAAATCAATTTTTTGTCCATGGCCGCTTTCCCAAATAACAATGGTACCAAGTTGATGGAAGTCAGGGGAGTGGAAGGAGGTTTTCCGTTCTATGGGGAATTGGAGACCAATCCGTCGTCGGCTAAAAGCAGCTATGTAAACAATGGAGCTTTGGTAGATGCCACCACTATGTTACAGCTCAATTTGAAAACAGGGGACAGCATCAAATTGGGAGCGGTTACCCTTCCCATTGCCGGAGCATTGGAAAACGTACCGGGAAGCACTTCCGTCTTCGGAGCGATCGCACCTCCCGTACTCATTCCTTTTCAATTTATTGAAGCAACAGGTTTGGTGCAGACCGGTAGCCGAATCGAATACAAATACTATTTCAGGGCAGACGAAGGTCAGGATATGGCTCTTTTGAGCGAGAAAGTGGAACCTGTGCTCGATGCTGAAGAGGCCGATTTGGATACCCATTTGTCCGAGGCTAGGCGTTTGGGCAGGAGATATGAAAACTTCGGAAGGTTCCTTAATCTGGTCGGATTTATCGCTTTGTTATTGGGGTGCGTAGGAATTGCCAGTGGTATGGGTATTTATGTCCAAATGAAAATCAAATCCATTGCCGTGCTCAAATGTTTGGGTGCATCAAAAAAACAAAGCTATCTGATTTTCTTTGTTCAAATAGCTTGTATGGGAATCGTTGGCGGTCTCTTGGGGACGATTATAGGCTATGGACTCCAGCAATTGTTTCCGTTACTATTAGGTGACTTGATTCCTGTTGAGGTCGATGTTGCACTGTCCTTACAGAGCGTGGTTCTAGGACTAACGCTCGGGCTGGCCATGTCCGTGCTGTTCGCCCTGTACCCGTTGATGAAAACGCTATATGTTTCCCCATTGCAGGCATTGCGCGTAGTACAGGAAACCAAAACCCGTTCAAAAAGAGCTACGGGGCTGGTTGGTTTGGGCATCATACTTTTTGTGTTCGGATTTTCCTATTGGTTGTTGGGTGATTTGTTACGGTCGCTCTTTTTTGTGGTAGGCCTACTGGTGGTGTTTTTGATTTTGACTGCTGTTGCACGATTCTTTATGGCCCTATTGAAAAGATTTTTCCCGTATTCATGGGGTTTTGTTCCTCGACAAAGCCTAAAGAACTTGTTCCGTCCTCAAAACCAGACCTTGGTTTTGGTGCTGTCAATAGGTATTGGCACATTTTTGATAAGCACCTTGTATTTCACCAAGGATATGTTGTTGGAAAAGGCAGCTATTGAAGATAGCGCGAACAGTGCAAATATGATTCTAATGGACATCCAAAGTCAACAGATGGAAGCCGTATCCGGTACTATTGAGGCCTCGGGTCTGCCCATAATAGATAAAATCCCCATCGTGACCATGCGTGTGGAAACCTTGAACGGAAGACATGTGGAAGATATCAGAAAGGACACTACTTCGCAAGTCGGCAGATGGATACTGAACCATGAATTCAGGGTTACTTATCGGGACAGTCTCATTGGTTCCGAAAAAGTACTAGAGGGCGATTGGGTAAACAGTTTTAACTCCGAAGGCGATATCCCGATTTCCGTAAGCAGTGATTTTGCCAACATGGCCAAGGTGACCATTGGTGACCCGGTTTCGTTCAATGTTCAAGGTAGGATAATGAATACAGTGGTACGAAGCATTCGGGAAGTGGATTGGAGCAGGTTACAACCCAATTTCTCTGTGGTTTTCCCTTCCGGAGTTTTGGAAAATGCTCCTCAATTTGGCGTGATGACCCTCCAAACCCCTGATGACGATACCTCTGCCAAATTACAACAGACATTGGTAAGGGATTTTCCCAACGTCTCGATTTTGGATTTAAAACGAATTCTATCCCTTTTGGAAGATATTTTGGGCAAAATAGGTTGGATAATCAATTTTATGGCCTTTTTTAGCATATTTGTCGGGATAGCAGTACTTATGGGAGCCATCTACAGTAGTAAGCATCAGCGGGTGAAGCAGGGAGCATTGTTAAGGACCCTTGGGGCCAAAACCTCCCAGATATTAAAAATGATAGCCATCGAGTATACCATTTTAGGGTTTTTAGGTGCCTTTATGGGCGTAGTATTGGCAGTTTTGGGGAGCGGCTTGCTGGCATGGATGCTGTTCGATACCACTTTTGCACCTTCGGCCGTACCGTTTATTGTTATTCTGCCCGCGATTACATTTTTGGTTTTTGCCTTGGGCGTAGGCAACAGTATGGGTATTGTCAGAAATTCTCCCTTAACTGTTCTTAAAAAAGAAAAAGAATAGTTATTCCGACCATACGGTCCTAAACCCCAAATGTTCCATTCCCGAATCCGGGCTGGTGGCCATGCGCGCGGAAATCCTGTAGCTGGCACAGTAGGAAGCACTGCACAGAAACGAACCTCCTTTGATCACCCTTTCCTCTGCATAAGGGTTGCTCGGGTTAAAGGCAGAGGTCGCCCCCTTTGGATTTTGGGCCGCCCCGGTATTTGATGCCAGTTCTTCGTAGTAATCGGTGTTGTACCAGTCGCCGGTCCATTCCCAGACATTTCCGGCCATGTCGTACAATCCAAAATCATTTTTGGGATAGTTCATCACCGGAGCGGTACGCTCAAATCCATCTTCCAAGGTATTTTCGACCGGAAATTCACCTTCCCAAGAATTGACATGCGAACCCAGTTGTGAAACATCATCGCCCCAAAAGAACTTGTTGTCCGTTTTACCGGCGCGTGCGGCATATTCCCATTCCGCCTCCGTTGGCAATCGTCGTCCGGCCCATTCGCAATAGGCAATTGCATCTTCGTAAGCGATATGCACCACGGGATGATCTTCTTTCCCTTCAATATCACTTTCTGGGCCATCGGGATGTTTCCAATTGGCCCCTATTTTCCATTCCCACCACTGGGAATAATCATATAAATTCGGAACACTTGACTTCGTTTTTTTGAAAACCAGGGAGCCGGGCCGTAAAATGGAATCGTGCGGTTTTTCGGTTCCCTGCGGTAATTGCTTTTTCATTTCCTCCCAGTCGATTTCACGTTCGGCCACGGTCACATACCCCGTTTCATCCACAAATTTTGCATATTCGGCATTGGTCACCTCGTGGATGTCCATAAAAAAACCGTTCACATGGACTTTATGGGCCGGTTTTTCGTGGTCCATGGCCATCCTGTCATTGGGTACGGCCCCTTGCATAAAATCCCCACCGGGGATCCATACCATGCCCTCCGGCGCTTTTGCCGGAGGTCTTTGAGGGCTTTCGGTATTGGAATTTGCCGAATCATCTAATTTTTCAGTTTTGGATTTGCAGCCCAACATCAAAATAAAGGATACGAGGCAAATAAAACGTATAAGTTTGGAAATCATCGATCTATTTTCTGGAAACTCAAACTATTTCTTTAGGACATATCACTACAGCGGAAAAATTTATTCCCCTTTGTTCTTCATGTACTCCTCGAACATTTTAGCCCGTTCTTCAGGGGCGATCTTCCAATATTCGATTAACGGGTTGTCCTTTACTTTTTCGTGATATTCATCGATATATTTTTGGTTCAGGGAATCGTTGTCCTCGTATTTCGCCCTCAATTTTTCAAGGTCCTCATGCAATTTTGCTTGCACGTCGGCATAATCCGGGTCACCATAGATGTTGTTCATTTCGCTGGGGTCGTTCTTTAGGTCGTACAGTTCCCATTTATCAAGGTCGTAATAAAAATGAATCAACTTGTACCTGTCGGTGGTTATCCCGTAGTGCCTTCGAACATCATGTTCCGAAGGATGCTCGTAATAATGGTAATAGTGCTCGTTCCTCCAATCCTCTGGGGTCTCCCCTTCAAGAATGGGAACCAAACTTTTACCCTGCATATCCCCGGGAATATCGGTCTGTGCAATATCAAGAAACGTTTCTGCAAAGTCGATATTGGAAACCAGATCGGTGTTTATGGTACCTGGCTTTACCTTGCCGGGCCATTTGACCAATAAAGGTGTGCGCAACGATTCTTTGTACATCCAACGTTTGTCGAACCAGCCGTGCTCGCCCAAATAGAACCCTTGGTCGGAGGTGTAGATTACGATGGTATTCTCATCCAGACCGGCCTTTTTCAAATAATCCAAAACATGTCCTACGCCTTTGTCCACACCGGCAACGCTGGCCAGGTAATCCCTCATATAGCGTTGGTACTTGAAACGGGTCAGATCATCGCCGGTAGGTTTTTCCCTATTGTACTTTTCATTGATGGGCCCATAAACGGAATCCCACATTTGCTGTTGCCTTTCGGTAAACCCGTTCTGTGGTCGGTCGGTAATTTTAAGGTCCTGTCCCATTTTCATCGCTTCGGAAATGGACATATAGTTCATGCCGGCGACCTCACGGTTTCCGGAATAATCATCGAACAGGGTCACTGGCTCAGGTATTTCAACATTCTCGTACATTCCCAGTTCGTTGGGCCCCGGCTGCCATGGCCTGTGCGGCGACTTATGTCCCAAGAACAGCATAAAGGGCCGTTCTTCGGACTTTACGGAGTCCATCCATGAAATGGCCTTTTCCGTGATAATTTCCGTGGTGTACCCCTCAAGTTCGTATTGGCCCTCCTCATTTATAAAAGTTGGATTGTAGTACGAACCTTGGCCAGGTAAAATATCGATGTAATCAAATCCTTTCGATGGCGTATCGCCCAAATGCAGTTTCCCCAGAACACCGGTCTTATATCCTGCCTGTTGCAACAATTCGCCAAAGGTCTGTTGGTCAAAATTGAATTTGGAACCAATGGTGTTGTCGATAAAACCATTTAAGTGACTGTACTTTCCGGTGAGGATGGCCGCTCTGGAGGGCCCGCAGATGGAATTGGTGACCAAGCAGCGCTCAAAGAGCATTCCTTCTTCTGCAATCCTATCAATGTTCGGGGTAGGGGCGACTTCGGCCAACCTTCCGCCGTATGCACTGATCGCTTGGTAGGCATGGTCGTCGCTAATGATAAAGACAATGTTGGGACGTTTCTGGTCCTCTTTTTCTTGCTCCGCAGCTTTCTCTTTGTTGTCCTTGCAAGAAGCCATTATGCAAAGGCACAACAACAGGTAAAATGGATATTTCATAATAGTTTAGTTGTTCAGTTTATTTTGAAGGCATAAGATACCAACTAATTTAGAATTATGGATTCAGTACACTCATATTCGAATGATATCCCAGTTTCACCTATTTTTTAGGAGCATATCTTCAATGGAATAAAATGATGTTTTGTATTCTGGTGAAACCTGCTTGCTAGGGGAATCGTGCCGTTGAGAGGGGCTTCACTGTAGTTGAAACGGTTTTATTTTCAAAGTTCGTTGAAATTCACGTACTTATGTAAGTGGTTTTTTGCAAAACCATGTCATGTCAAATCAAGGTAATGAGAAAAAACAAAATGGTGCGGGTAAATCCCGGGGTTTGCCGTTGGCGAAGCCTTTGGGTTTTAGTATGTGTTCTTTCCATAGGATTACTCTATTTAAATTGCTCTCCCAAATATTCCAACCTATCTCCCCCGATAGATGAATTTCAGGAGTTTTCCACAACCGGAGATACTTTGGTGTCCGATAATTGGTGGGAAGTTTTTGAGGATGACCAGTTAAACACTTTGATGGATACCGCCATGCGGTCCAATTTAAATTTGGCCGCAAGATGGCAACAATTTATAGCATCCAGGGCTTCGGTAAGGTCCCAGGTCTCCGTTAAATGGCCCACCCTCGAAGCTTCCGCGCAAACCGCAAGGACGCTTCCAGAACCTGACTTTGTGGGAGGTGAGAATACGCAGTTGGGTTTTTTGTCCAGTTACGAACTTGATTTGTGGGGTCGCATAGGCACTGCCGTAAATGCGGAAAAGTTCAGGTCCGAAGCGAGTTATTTCGACTATCAGGCACTTTCTTTGTCACTTTCTGCGGAAGTAGCTACAACATGGTACCAATTGCAGGCGGCCAAAAAGCAATTGCAGATCACCGAAGATCAGATAAAGACCAACGAGGCCATCATCAAATTGATTCGTTCCCGGTTTGTGGGAGGTCAAATAAGGGCCGTGGATATTCTGCGGCAGGCACAATTGCTCGAAAGCACAAAGGAACAAAAAATCATTTTTGAGACCAATGTGGAATTGTTGGAAAACCAACTTTCCGTACTGTTGGGCAAGCAGCCCCAAATTGCAATCTCAATGCAGGCATCCAACATGCCAGTCGTACCGGAACTTCCCGATGCCGGGTTGCCGTTGGATTTGGTAAGGCGAAGACCGGATGTAAAACAATCATTTGCACTTTTATTGGCCGCCGACAGGGATATGGCCTCAGCCGTACAGAGTAAATATCCACGGATTTCATTAAGTGGTAGGGGACAGCTACGTTCCAATAATTTTGATAACCTTTTTGACAATTGGGCCTATTCTTTGGCGGGGAACATTCTAGCCCCGATTTTTTACGGCGGAAGGCTAAATGCAGAAGTGGACAGGGCTACGGCCATTAAGGAACAGCGTTTGTACGAATATGGTCAGGCCACGTTGGTCGCATTTAGAGAAGTGGAGGATGCCATGGTACAAGATGTAAAACAAACGGAAAGATTGGAGAATATCCAGCGCCAATTGGAACTTGCCGAAAAAAGTAACAAACAATTACGGGTGGAGTTTCTCAACGGGTTCAGTCCGTATTTGGATGTGCTGTTGGGGCTTGACCAAGAGCAACAACTTCGAAGGGATTACGTGACGGCCCAATTGCAACATGTTCAAATCCGTATTGCTTTGTACAGGGCATTGGCAGGAGGTTTTGATACCGGTAGAAACATAGAAGATCAAAAAAGTAAAGTGGACGAACTATATGAGCAATAAAAAATTAATTTGGATCTGTTTGGCCATTCTGGTCGGAGGAATTTTAGTGACCGCCATTATCTTTTCCACCGAACCCGAAGCTGAAAGTGAGGGGGCAACCATTGAGACCGCTATTTTAGTGGACGTGGTTACTGCAGAAAAGGGAACATTTGCTCCCACCATTGTGGCCACAGGTACGGTACAGCCCGTAGAAGATGTGATTCTCAGTCCTTTGGTGCCGGGGCAGATTGTCCGCCGCGATCCAGCTTTTACACCAGGAGGTTTTGTGAAAAAAGGAGAGGTACTGCTACAAATAGACCCATCGGACTACAGAAACACACTGGAACTGCGCAAAAGCGAGCTGTTGCAATCCGAAACAGCCCTGGCCACCGAAATGGGACGCCAACAGATTGCCGAACAAGACCTACAACTCATCAATAACGATTCATTGTTCGGCGATAATCCACTGTCCGATAACGAAACGCAATTGGTGCTTCGTAAACCCCAATTGAATGCCGTAAAGGCTACTATTGAGGCAGCAAGGGCATCCATGAACCAAGCACAGCTAAATTTGGACAGGACCACCATACGGGCGCCTTTTGATGCGCATATCCTTACCCAAAATGTAACCGTGGGCAGTCAAGTGGCGCAAGGGGACGATTTGGGCAGAATCGTGGGAACCGATAGTTATTGGGTAACTGCAACCGTTCCGGTATCCCGAATCCAATGGTTGAAATTCCCGGACTCCGAAGAGGAAAAAGGTTCCGTCGTACATATCGAAAACTCCTCCGCTTGGCCCTCCGGTACTCAGCGCCAAGGTTATTTGGACAGGCAAATAGGGGCATTGGACAACCAAACGCGACTGGCTCGGGTTTTGGTACGTGTCGAGGACCCTTTGGCCACAAGCGACGAACTGCAAGGCGCCCCAAAATTGATGATAGGTACTTTTGTGGAAGTAAATATCCAAGCGGATTCTATCCCAAATGTGGTGCGATTGGACCGTGATTTGGTCCGAAGCAATCAAACTGCATGGGTGATGAAGGACAATCTATTGGAAATACGAGAATTGGACATTATCCTAACCGATAATCAATATGCATACATAAGATCGGGCTTGCAGGATGGCGACAAAGTCGTCACCACAAACCTGAGCACCGTGAGCAATGGTGTGGAACTTCGGACTCGTTCCGAAGGGACTTCAGAAGAAGAGAATGACTAAAAACTGCTAAGATGGAGGATAATGATACGGACAAGAAAGTAAGAAAGGAAGGCGCCATAGGCTACATGGCCCGAAATTCAATAGCGACCAATTTATTGATGTTGATTCTATTGGGTGGAGGAATTTTTACCATGTACACCATTCAAAAAGAAGTTTTTCCTGAGTTCCAATTGGATTTTGTGGATGTGTCTGTAGTTTATCCAGGGGCCTCCCCGGCAGAAGTGGAGCAAGGTGTTCTTCAACCTGTGGAAGAGGCCATTAGAAGTGTTCAGGGCATTAAGGAAATTGTTTCACAGGCCGATGAAGGTTCAGCACAGATCAGTATTGAATTGGTTGCAGGTTCCGAACGTATGAAGGCTTTTCAGGATATTGATCAGGCCATTAACCGGATCAGAACATTCCCAGACGATATAGAGCGGCCCGAGGTCAGTTTGCGATCAAGGCAACGCGATGTTATTCAAATTGGATTATACGGACAAGCGGATATTTGGACCTTGCGCATACTTGCCGAACGCCTCCGAAGCATAATGCTCAGTAATCCGGCCATAACCCAAGTGGAACTCAACAATGTGCCCGACTACGAGACCCGTGTAGAGATCACCCGAAACAATCTTCAAAAGTATAACCTCACCCTTGGTCAGGTGGCGGACATTATTCAGCAAAGCAGCAACGATGTGCCGGCAGGGGCAGTTCAAACGCAGAGCGGCGAGATTTTACTTCGGATGAAAGAGCGCAAACAATGGGCCGATGAATTTGGTAACATCACCATTGTTTCGGCACCATCGGGAGCAAAGGTGAGCTTAGGCGACATCGCTACCATTACCGATGATTTTGAAGAAACAGGTTTTCACGGTCAATTCAACCAACAGAATTATGTGGAACTCCAGATTTTCAGGATAGGCGATCAATCCCCCATGGAAATAGAGGATGTTACCTTGGGCATTTTAAAGGATTTTCAATTGCCGCCCGGCGTAAATTACCGAACCGATAGCAACAGGGCTTCTGACTACCGTGAACGATTGTCATTGCTCACAGAGAATGGCGTTTTGGCCATTATTATCGTGTTGTTGATATTGACCCTGTTTTTGGAATACCGTTTGGCCTTTTGGGTGATGATGGGAATGACGGTTTCCTTTATCGGGGGAATGATTTTTCTTCCCTTGATCGGAATTAGCGTCAATATGATATCCATGTTCGGGTTCCTGGTCGTACTCGGTATTGTTGTGGATGATGCCATTGTAGTGGGGGAGAATGTGTACGAATACAGAAAAAAGGGATTAAGCCCTATAAAAGCTGCCATTGCGGGGACCAAGGATGTTTCCTTGCCCGTCGTTTTCAGTATCACTACCACGATCATTGCTTTTGTTCCCTTGCTTTTTATGCCGGGTGAAACCGGTAAGTTCTGGCAGCCGTTGCCCGCTGTTGTTATCGTTATATTGGCGGTTTCCCTGCTGGAGGCACTTTTTATCCTGCCATCACACTTGGCCCATCTCAAAAAAAATCCGAGCAAGAACAAATGGGTGCGCAAACTGGAGAGTTGGCAAGGCGCTTTTGCGAACAAGTTCAATGAATTGGTAGATAAATGGTACCGCCCGTTATTGGATAAATGTCTTCGACATAGATATATAACCTTGTCAAGTGCAGTGGCACTTTTGTTGATTGTTGGAGGGTATGGCTACAGTGGACATATGGGCATGATCATGATGCCCGAAGTGGCGGCCGACGAAATAGAAGCAGGCGTTAGATTGCCCGTAGGTACCACACCGGATCAAGCGGCAAAGGTGGCCCACGATATTTCCGATGCTACCCAAAGAATGTTCGAAGAGCATAATTTGTATGAGGTTGCCGAAGGGATCAAGACCAATGTAAGGGGACAAAATTTTATAGATGTCGAAATTGTGATGCTGCCACCGGACCAGAGGGATATTACCGCCGGTGAGGTCATCGCTCTATGGCGCGACAATATCGGGGACATAGAAGGGGTAGATCAAATTACCTTTGAGGCAGAAAGAGGCCCGGGGGGTGCCCGTCAGGCCATTAGCATAGATTTGAGCCATACCGATATCAATGTACTGGAGAAGGCCAGCACCGCCTTTGTTGAGCGAATGGAATTGTTCTCCAACACAAGGGACGTCACCGATAATTACAACAAAGGAAAACTACAATATGATTTTAAACTGTTGCCACAAGGAAGAAACCTTGGGCTTACATCCAACGAGGTAGGAAGGCAGGTCCGGAACGGTTTTTTTGGGGCCTTGGCCATGAGGCAGCTCCGTGGCATGGACGAAATCGAAGTCCGCGTAAAACTCCCCATGGAAGAGCGTAAGGACATCAAAAACCTTGAAAATTTTCTGATTCGTACACAGGATGGAGTGGAGGTGCCATTAATGGATGTAGTCGAGGTGCAACAGCGCGAGGCATTTACCAGTATCAACCGCAGGGATGGACGTAGAGTGGTAAATGTTGGAATGGATGTGGAACCAGCAAATGCCGTAAACAGGGTCATTGCAAAGGTACAGGAAGAAACTTTGCCCCAACTTAGAGCGGATTTTCCAGGAATCACTTGGACCTTCGAAGGAAGTCAGGCCGATATGCGCGAAAGCACGAGTACCCTAAAGGCCGGTTTTGCGATTGCCATGCTTTTGATATATGCCCTTTTGGCCATTGCTTTTGGCAGTTATGTACAACCATTGATAGTGATGACGGCAATCCCATTTGGTATTGTAGGAGCCGTAATCGGTCATATTTTATTGGGTTACGACCTTTCACTTGTAAGTTTGATGGGGGTGATTGCCCTGTCCGGGGTCGTAGTGAACGATTCGTTAATCATGATCGATTATGCCAATAAACGGCGGAAAGAAGGCGACCCAATCTACAAATCCATTCACGAAGCCGGTTTGCGAAGGTTCCGCCCGATTATTTTAACCACAATGACGACCTTTGGCGGTTTGGCACCCATCATTTTGGAAACCTCAAGTCAAGCATTTTATTTGATTCCGATGGCCATTTCACTCGGATTTGGTATCGTATTCGCCACGGCGATCATCTTGGTCATAGTTCCATGCCTATATCTAATTTTGGAAGATGTACGTTTGTCCATCCAAAAAGGTAGAACGGTAAAAGAGGTAGATGTTTCCAAAAGTGCCGTTTCTTGATTTTGAACGGTTATAATTTTGGACCGTAGCTTAAATCCCCGGCATCGCCCAATCCGGGAACAATATAACCCTTGCTGGTAAGTCCATCGTCAACGGCGGCGATCCACAATTGGGTGTTTTTTGGGAACACCTCCGCAACCTTTGTCACCCCTGTTTTGGAGCCTATAACGGATATAATGTGAATTTGTTTGGGCTCGCCATGGGACTTTAGGGCATCAAGAACATTCTCCAAGGTTTTTCCTGTGGCCAGCATAGGGTCGGTCAGTACCAACACTTTATCATCGAGAACTGGGGCCGCAAAATATTTTACGACCACCTCAAAAGCGTCATCATTGTTAGGGTGGTGCCGATAGGCCGAAATAAAAGCATTCTCGGCATCATCAAAATAACTTAAAATTCCATGATGGAGCGGTAAACCCGCACGAAGCACGGAACAGAGCACTACCTTGTCCGAACATGTAAAGGTCTTTTTGTTGCCCAAAGGTGTTTGTATGGTTGTATCCCTATAATCCAAGGATTTGCTCAATTCATAGGCAAGTATTTCTCCGATACGTTCAATATTCCTCCGAAAGCGCATGGAATCTTTTTGAATGTCCACGTCCCTTATCTCCGCGATAAAGGTATTCAGGATAGAATTGGTCTGGTCGAATTGATGAACGATCATTTTTTGGGAATTGGTTCCATATAAAGGTACTCTTTGCCGGGTAGATATTAAAATGAGTTCACGTACCGCAAAATTTGATTTGTGCAATCATAACGGTCAACTTTAACCCGAACGCTCAAAGGTTTTTGGGGTTATCCTTTAAATTTGATTATTTATCAAAAAGCAACTGCAAACGACCCAACAGAACGAGTTCCGATTTATTGCTGCCATAAAATGCAGAAGCTATGGCCCTTGAAGTGGACATGGCCAATTTCTTTATTTTTGGGGTGAACAGTGTTTTATGGTCCATATAGAAGGCTTCAAACTCCTCGTAGGTTTCATCACTCTCCTTTTGATATTCCAACAACCAATCAAAAACAGAAATAATTTGAAAAGCGGAATCGGTTCCGTATTCATCTTCAATATCATCAACATCCAACCAATGGTTACGGACCACTTCGTTCAACTTTTCCATTTCCTTCATATGAACACTGTGGTCGGCCATGGCCACGGCATAAAACAACCTTCCCAGATTTTGGTACAATTCGTTCACTTGATTTTTTCCAGATTCCAACATTTTTTAATTTTTAGCTCGGGAATAAATATACTGATCTAATCGACATTTATGCATGATCAAAATCAGTATTTTTTGTAATTGTTTTGTAACCTTCCTTCAATAATAGGTCTTACAGTAAAATCACATTTTTGGTACCTCCGTTCGTCCCATTGAGCCAAGATTGCTGTTCAAATTGATATAAATCCTAGCAAAAACATAGAAATTCTTGTATTTTATAATCAAAGCATTGGGTTTTTGATATGGATAAGAAATGCCCAAAATAAAATGAATTGTAATTTAAAAGATGATTTTATGAAACAGATAGGAATATGGCTGGACAAACAAGAGACCAACGGAGTAGTGTTGAACAATGGAAAGGAAAGTTTTTTTAACATAGTATCGGAACTGGATTTTTATAATCCCAAGGGAGGTGCGCGCTCCAAAACAAAATGGGGACCGCAGGATGTGGTCCAGGACAGCAAATACCTTGAAAGGGAGAAGCACCAATTAAAAAAATACTTTGAAGAGATTGCCGAGCAAGTTTCCGATGCCGATGAATTGGCGATTTTTGGCCCTGCCGAAACCCCGGATAAATTTTTGGACGCCCTAAAAACGCGACATTCCCGTTTAGCGGACAAAGTGAAGAAAACCGAAACAACCGACAGCATGACCCAAAACCAATTTAAAGCGTTGGTAAAAAAATCCTTTGGTGCGGACGACCGCTAGCCGGAATTCAATTGATCAATAGAGGAGATGATTTAAAATTGTTCCGCATCGGGCGAAGAAAGCAAAAAGTCCTATTCAACCTCTTTATTGTAACAAAAAATATAAAATCCCTACAGATAGCTAGGTGGACGTACCCCGCTGAATTTATGGTCGGGGAGTTAGGATGTAGTACGCTTTATTTAACGGTGTTGGGGATTATAAAAAGTCGTTCAGGGCCTTTGGGTCGTCGTTTAAGGATTTTAGGTTAAAATTAACATAATACTAACAATGTGCTACTTATTTTTAGTACCAACTATGTATTTGAAGGAATCACTTTTGCGATATACTTACCTTTTATTAACTCAAAGCAAATCAAATAACTAACAGATGAAAAGAAGAGATTTTGTACAGTACGCCGGTATGGGTGCAGGGGCCATGATGATGCCCTCGCTTCTTCTGGGAAATGACATTCCTGCGGAAGCCTTGCTCGAACCGGGCATGGATACCGTACTAAAAAAGAAAATGGCCGACGTTGCCCTGAATACGGCAAAGTCCATGGGAGCTTCCTATGCAGATGCCCGAATCGGAAGATATTTGAACCAATACGTTTTTACGCGTGAGGATAAGGTTCAGAACGTGGTGAACACCGAATCCTTCGGGATTGGAATACGGGTTATTGCCAATGGAACTTGGGGATTCTCCTCTACCAACGATGTAACCGAGGACGGAATCAAAAAGGCTACACAGCATGCGGTTTCCATTGCCAAGGCCAATGCCAAGATTCAAAAGGAACCCGTTGTGTTGGCTCCGGTGCAGGGACATGGAGAGGTATCTTGGAAAACACCTATAAAAAAGGATTTTAAGGAAGTCCCTATTTCGGAAAAAGTTGATTTGCTATTGAGTGCAAACTCGGCAGCTATGGAAAATGGCGCCAACTTTGTAAACTCGGCCCTTTTTATGGTGAACGAGCAAAAGTATTTTGCTTCCACCGACGGATCGTACATTGATCAGGATGTCCATCGAATTTGGCCAACCTTTAACGTTACGGCCATTGACCGTGCAGAAGGAAAGTTCAGGAGCCGTCAGGCGTTGAGCGCACCCATGGGCATGGGCTACGAGTATATGGATGGCCTGGAATCAGAAAAACTTCAAGGTCCAGAGGGCATCAAACTATACAACAGAAGCTACGATATTGTTGAAGATGCCACCATGGCCGCAAAACAGGCCAAAGAGAAATTGTCTGCGAAATCCGTGGAGGCCGGCAAATATGATTTGGTACTTGAACCCAACCACCTTGGATTAACGATTCACGAATCCGTAGGCCACCCATTGGAACTGGACCGTGTATTGGGTTACGAGGCCAACTATGCCGGAACCAGTTTTGCCACTTTGGACAAATGGGAGTCAAAAGACTTTAACTACGGTAGCGATATCGTGAACATTGTCGCGGACAAGACCCAAGAAGGCTCTTTGGGTGCCGTTGGTTATGATGATGAAGGCGTAAAGACCAAGAAATGGGATTTGATCAGAAATGGAACTTTGGTGAATTATCAAGCCATAAGGGACCAGGTGCATATGATCGATCAAAACGAATCGCATGGTTGCTGCTATGCCCAAAGTTGGGAAGATGTCCAGTTCCAGCGAATGCCCAACGTTTCATTGGAGCCGGGCAAGGAAAAATACTCTTTGCAGGATATGATCAAAGATGTGGAAAAAGGCATCTACATTCTGGGTCGTGGTTCTTACTCCATTGATCAACAGCGTTACAATTTCCAGTTTGGAGGAACCTTGTTCTACGAAATCAAGAACGGTGAGATAGTAGGTATGCTCGAAGACGTTGCATATCAGTCCAACACCCAGGAGTTCTGGAATTCCTGTGCCAAAATATGTGATAAGGACGACTATAGGTTGTTCGGTTCATTCTTCGATGGAAAAGGACAGCCGTCCCAGGTAAGTGCCGTTTCTCACGGTAGTTCCACATCAAGATTCAACGGAATCAACGTAATCAATACAGGTAGGACCATTTAAGGTTTATTCAAATTAAATAATAAGACAATGGCTATATATACAAAAGAAGAAGCAAAAAAGATTTTGGAGAAAGCATTGAGCTTTTCCAGTGCCGATGCCTGCGAGATAAACCTAAGTGGAAGTAACAGTGGAAACATTCGATATGCACGGAATACCGTGTCCACAGCAGGATATAGATCTACCCAAAGCTTGGTGGTACAATCAAGTTTCGGAAAAAAAGTGGGAACGGCTACCATAGATGAGTTTGATGATGCATCACTTGAAAAGGTGGTGAAAAGATCGGAAGAACTAGCTCAGCTATCTCCCGAAAACCCTGAGTTTATGTCTCCCTTGGAGCCGCAGGAATACGATGAAGCGATCACTTACAAGGAAGCTACCGCGAATGTAACGCCCGAATACAGAGCTGAGGTGGCCAATAGCAGTATCGTTCCCGCCGCCGCAAAAGATGTTACGGCAGCAGGTTTCTTGGACGATTCGGCCGGATTTTCGGCCATGATCAATTCCAAGGGGCTGTTCGCTTACAATCAATCCACCAATGTGGACTTTACTGTGACCATGCGTACCAACGACGGTACAGGTTCCGGTTGGGTGACCAGGGATTATAACGATATTGATAAGTTCGATGCCTCAGAGGCATCAAAAGTCGCCATAGACAAAGCTGTGATGTCCAAAGAGGCGCGCGCCATAGAACCTGGAAAATATACGGTTATTTTGGAGCCTGCGGCATCGATCGGGCTATTGCAAAACATGTTCCGATCTCTTGATGCAAGATCTGCAGATGAAGGCAGGAGTTTTATGTCCGCTAAGGATGGGGGGACAAAAATCGGTCAAAAAATAGTTGATGAGCGTGTCAATATTTGGTCCGATCCATTGCATCCGGACGTGCCAACATCCACGTGGAACGGGGAAGGCATGCCCTTGAAGAAAACCAGTTGGATAGAGAACGGAGTTGTAAAAAACCTGGCCTACAGCCGTTATTGGGCGGAACAGAAAGGTGTGGAACCCGTTCCATTCCCCAGCAACGCCATTATGGAAGGAGGGGATGAAAGCCTGGAAGATATGATCAAGGGAACCAAAAAAGGTATTTTGGTCACGCGTTTCTGGTATATCCGTAGTGTGGACCCACAAACCTTATTGTACACTGGTTTAACAAGGGACGGAACGTTCTATATCGAGAACGGACAAATCAAGTTCCCTGTCAAAAACTTTAGGTTTAACGAGAGCCCAATTATTATGTTGAATAATTTGGAGTCCCTTGGCGAACAAGTACGTGTCGAAGGAAACTTGATACCCTATATGAAGATTCGTGACTTTACGTTCACCAGTCTTTCGGACGCGGTATAAACAGAGGAATCAAAACAAACTGGTGGTCAGGTTAGCCTTGATCGCCAGTTTTTATTTTGACAATGATTTTAGCCAACTACCCAAATGGCATTGGATAACGAATTCTTTTTTACACGATTACAGTACGAATCAGGCGATTGGGATGTGGACCAGCGTATGCCTTCCAACTTGCTGAATTCTTTGGTCGAGTATACCACTTTGAAGGTAGACACTCAGGAAAAAATCATTACCCTCGCCAGCGACGATATTTTTAAAAGCCCATTCTGTTATATCTCGGGTCATAAATTGGTGCAGTTTACCAAAAAGGAACGGGAAAACTTTGAAAAATATGTGCGCAATGGCGGTTTTGTCTTTGCTGATGACTGCAACCACGATATCGATGGCCTATTTGCAAAATCGTTCGAACGCCAAATGGATGAGATATTCGGACCGGGAGAACTAAAAAAGATTCCCAATGACCACGAAATCTATACCATTTTCTTTGAGTTTGATGATGGACCGCCCACTACATCCCAAGAACTGAACGGTTGGGGGGACGACCTTGTCCACGATTACCTCAAGGCCATTATTATCGATGGTAGGATAGGTGTGCTCTACAGCAACAAGGACTATGGTTGCGAATGGGATTACGATTTTAGAAACAAACGCTGGTACAAAATTGACAATACCCGATTTGGGGTGAATATTGTGTTATATGCTTTAACCTCTTAACGATACTAATTTGGATAAAGAACTACAACAAATTGCAAGTGAAGTAGAAGGGCTCTCAGAAAAACTGACCGCCCTTAAAAAAGAAATTGGAAAAGTCATCATTGGCCAAGAGGACACAGTTTCCCAACTGCTCATTACTTTTCTTGCAGGTGGGCACGCCTTGCTCGAAGGTGTTCCCGGACTGGCCAAAACCTTGATGATCCGTACACTTTCCAACGCCATCGATTTAAAATTCAAACGGATACAATTTACGCCCGATCTGATGCCGTCGGACATTATCGGGACCGAAATTTTGGAAGAAGACCATACCACGGGCAAAAAATTCTTCAGATTCAACAAAGGGCCAATCTTCTCCAACATCATTTTGGCAGATGAGATCAACCGAACACCACCCAAAACACAGGCAGCGCTTTTGGAAGCCATGCAAGAGTTCGAGGTGACCTACGGGGACAAAACCTATCCTTTGGATAGACCTTTCTTTATTCTGGCCACCCAAAACCCTATTGAACAATCGGGAACATTTGTACTGCCGGAAGCACAACAGGATAGATTTTTGCTGTACATCAAAATAGGTTATCCTACGGATAAAGAAGAAACACAGATTTTAAAGGCAACTACCGGAACCAAAAAGGCGCAATTGAACAAGGTGCTATCAGGCGAAGATATTGTACGATTGCAACAGCTGGTCCGTGAAGTTTCCATTAGTGATGGATTGATCCAATATGTGAGTGATGTAATCCGTGCCACCCGACCAGATACTACCTCGGTAGACTACGTGAAACAATGGGTGGATTGGGGCGCTGGTCCACGGGCGGGTCAGGCGATGATCTTGACCGCAAAGGCAAATGCACTTTTGGAAGGCCGATTGGCCGTGACTTTGGAAGACCTACAGACCGTTGCATTGCCGGTTTTACGACACAGGGTGCTCGTAAACTTTAGGGCGGATGCCGAAGGAATTACTTCGGATAAGGTAACCAAGGAAATATTGAAAGCAGTACAATTAAGGGATAAATAATGGCAGCACGGGACTACCACGACCTTTTAAAACCGGAAGTCATCAATACCGTATCCGGCCTTAGCCTGATCTCGCGTATTGTGGTTGAAGGCTACACTTCCGGTCTGCACCGGAGCAAGAGTGTCGGGCCCGGAATGGAGTTCAGTCAATACCGAGGTTATGAACCCGGGGACGACCTTAGGCTGCTCGATTGGAAGATGTTGGCCCGTTCAGGTAGATATTACATCAAACAATCCGAAGTGGACAGTCACGTGGACGTTAAATTTATTGTTGATGCCAGTGCGTCCATGGAGCACGAAGAAGATGGCATTTCCAAATTGGAATTTGCTCGGGTAATGGTGGCTTGCTTGTCCTATTTGGCCCAAAAACAGGGTGACTCAGTTGGGCTTTTTGCGCTCAACGAGGATGATTTTGTGAGCATATACCCCAAAGCGGACCAGAAACACTTCAACCGATTGTTGTTGGAACTTTTGAAGATTTCCACCAAAGGAAAATGGCCCGAACTATCCATTGCATCCAGAAGAATCCATAATAGGGGAGAAAAGGAACTGGTTTTTTTCCTGACGGATATGTACGAGGATCTTTCCGAACTGTCCGACTTTGTGAAAAATCTGAAAACCGCCAACAATGAGGTGGTGGTGCTTCAAATTATGGCCGGAAATGAAATGGATTTCGATTATAATACATCTGTTGTCTTTGAAGATTTGGAAACAGGAGCAAAGGTAAAAGTGGATGTCAACAAAGCCAAAGCCACCTATTTGAAGACCTTGAATGAAAAAATAGAACAGACCAAGGAACAATTGCTCTCACAAGGAGTGCATTATCATTTGTTTCGAATGGACAATGACCTAGCCGATGCTTTACAGCTCTTTTTAAAGGAACGAATACGATTAAAATAAATGGTTTTTGCGAATCCGTCATATCTCTGGGCATTTTTGGGACTTTTGGTTCCCTTGGCCATTCATTTGTGGAGCAAAAAAGATGCAAAAACCATAAAAGTTGGCAGTATCCAGTTGTTGGACGAATCCAATTCACGACAATCCAGCAGCATTCAATTGAACGAATGGTTCTTGCTGTTGCTCCGTATGCTCATAATAGCTTTGGTGGTTTTATTAATGGCAGGGCCACAATGGCGTACCAAGGGCAATCCCAAACAAATTACTTATTTGGTCGAGCCGGCCATTGCCAATGAACCCTCCATTGGAAGCGTTCTGGACAGTTTAAAGGAAAGTGCCCCGGTATTGTTGTTACAAAATGGTTTTCCGGATTGGGAAGCCGATGTCGACCATAAATCGGAAAAAGTACGGCCCAATTATTGGCAATTGGTGCAAAAAATGGACTCTTTGCGTTCCGATAGCATAGTGATATTTACACGGGCATTGGTAAAGGGAATCAAATCCAAACGTCCGGATACCCAGAAAAAAATCCATTGGGTGGTCATGGATGCGGAAGAAACCCTGTCCCAACCTTTGATGGCTTTTAATCGTGAATCAGGAGTGGAATTGGTAACAGCTTCGGGCAATGGTATGGCGACCCGAATAAAAAGGGAAAGCCTAGTGGATGGTTTTGAGATTATTGCCGAAGGAGACAGTCTTCGTATAGTTTCGGATGCTTCGCAGACCGTTCCGTTAAGAAACTTGGACACCCTTCACATAAATATGTATGCAACGGAAGATTTTGAGAAAGAGAGCAAATTTATTGAAGCATCTTTTAAAGCTTTATCGTCTTATTTGAACCAGGAAATCAACGTTCACCAAACCGAAGAAGCAATGCACGAGCATGCTGATTTGAACATTCTTTTGGGCACTTTTCAGAATAATCAAGTAGCAGGTAAAAGGGTGATATATCAAGAAGACCCCTTAACCGAAGAATTGATTGCACCTGGGCAGGAGAAAAATTTATTTTATCTAACAGCAAGGCTGAATCCAAAGAATACGGTGGAGCAACGATTGCCGGAGCAATTATTGCACCTATTGGATTTGAATGGGGACTTAAAGAATCTTGTGGCCGGCATCGATGCAAGGCAAATGGACGAGTCACAACTCAAACCGAATTACGTGGAACCCAAACGAAAAAGGGAAAGAGCGACCTTTTTGGATATTTCCCTATGGGTGTTCGGTTTCCTTGCCCTGCTGATGATTGTTGAGCGGTTGTTATCAAATTATAAAAAACAATGATGGGAGCGGCGTCCATACAACGGTTTCAAAAAAGATGGCAGCAGTCCAAATATATGGAAGCGCTCCTATATGGCATCGGGTTTGGCGGCCTGGTCTATTTATGGACCCATGGCCTGCTTTACGGAATTATTGCCCTAATTATAGCTGCCGGAATAGCTTTTTTTGTTTTAAGGCCATGGAGCATCAGTTCGGAAAATGCCGTGGGTTATATTGATGCCCATTTGCCCCAAGCCGGGTATAGCAGCGGACTATTATTGTCACCATCCAGCGAACTATCCAATTTGTCCAAGTTGCAACAATACAGGGTAGCATCGCAATTAGAACCGGTTTTGTCCAAATTGAGGCCACCACATAACTTGTTAAAGGCCACCCTTGTTATGTTTGGGTTGATTTTATGCGGTCTTGCAGGAAATTTTATATGGAGCAATTGGGGAAATTCTTCGGTGAATTCCCCGGATAGGGAGCAAATCACTTTTGCACCAAAGGATAGTCTGTCCACCACGATCGAGATACCAGAATTGATTGAAACGGCAATCACGATCCAATACCCAAGTTATACGGGAAAGGCAACCATACATACCAATGATCCAAACATAAGTGCCGTAAAGGGGGCAAAAATTATTTGGAACCTTAGGTTTGAGGGAGAGGTCGGGGAAGTAGAAATGGATTTGATGGGCGACCGGATTGCCCTGTCAAAAAATCAAGGGGCGTACCAGTTGTCCAAGACTTTGGAAACTTCGGGATTTTACAGTTTCACGTTTAAAGATACCATGGGCAATACTTACGTTAGTGATCTCTATTCTTTGGAAATGGCCAACGATGAACCGCCAATGGTCCAAATTGAAGGGTTGGACAATTACAGTTATTTTGAGTTTGATGATGAAAAGAAATTGATGTTCACCACCCGTATTTCGGATGATTTTGGAATAGGGGAGGCCTACATCATCGCCACCGTGAGCAAAGGTTCGGGAGAATCCGTAAAGTTCAGGGAGGAAAAAGTACGTTTTGATAACCCCATACCCAAAGGAAAAAAGTCGATTCAATTAAGGCAGCCAGTGGATTTGGATGCCCTAAAAATGGACCCGGGAGATGAGCTTTATTTTTATGTGGAGGCATTGGACCAAAAAGCACCTTCGCCAAACGTTGCCCGTAGCGAGACCTATTTCGCCGTAATCCGCGATACGGTGACCGATGCATTTGCGGTTGAGGGCAATTTGGGCGTGGACTTGATGCCCGACTATTTTAGGAGTCAGCGCCAACTGATTATTGATACCGAAAAACTGATTGCCGATAAGCCCAATATTTCTGAAAAAGACTTCAAATTCAGGAGCAACGAACTGGGCTTTGACCAGAAACAACTGCGTTTAAAATATGGACAGTTTATGGGCGACGAAACCGAAATGCAATCGGCGCCGGGACAGGTCTCACATGTAGAAGGTGAGGGAGAACATGACCATGAACATGATCACGAAGGGGAAGAAGAAGATTTATTGGACGAATACAGCCATAAACACGATAGCGAAAACGAACACAATCTAGTGGAGGAACACGATCATGACCACGAAGATGAAAGTGGACCCGGTAACAATTCAGCCACCCAAGAACAGGAAGATTTACTGCACGATTATGTGCACAACCATGACGACCCGGAAGAGTCCACCCTGTTCGAGAAATCTTTAAAAGCAAAGCTTCGGGAGGCCTTGAACATTATGTGGGACGCCGAACTGTACTTGAGACTGTACGAGCCGGAAAAATCATTGCCTTACCAACATGATGCCCTTGAAATCATTCAGGATATAAAAAACAGTGCCAGGATCTATGTCCACCGTATCGGTTTTGACCCACCGCCCATTAAAGAGGAAAACAGGCTGAGCGGTGATACTGAGGAAATCACCAATTTTGATAAAAAGGAGGATTTTGCCTATAAAATGCCCTTTGCATCAACAAGGGAGGCCATTGATCGGTTGGAATCCTTGATCCAGAACAAGAAAAAGTTTAATTCGGATGACAGTGAACTTTTCTTGGATGCGGGCAACGAATTGGCACAAAGGGCCATATCGGAACCATTGAAGTATCTAAAAGTCTTACAGGGCCTGAGAGACTTGGAAAAGGCATCGAACAGAACCAGGGAAGGGTATAGGGAGGTTCAAAAAAATCTCTTGTCCGTTTTGCCCAACGTAGAGGACAATCCAATGAAACAGAGCCAATATCAGGACGAAATCAATCTCCTGTATCTAAAAGAACTTGGTGTTTATGAGTGATGGTGTGGTTTTTATGAATCCAAAACTTGTTTGGCCCATAATTTTGATGGGTCTCGTACTTTGGTCGGTCTTTGTTTGGAAAGAATGGCCACAGCGAAGGGAACGAAGGTTTTGGCCCAAACTGATTGCATCATTTTTTGCACTTTCTTCCTTGGTGATGATCATCCTCAAACCGGGAACGTTTCAAAAATCCACAAAAGGGAAGGCGATCGTATTGACCAACGGGTACCGCCCCGAACAGTTGGACAGTCTAAAATCAATTTACAAGCGTATAAAAACCGTAAAGTATACCAAAGGTCAAACCTTGTCCATTTTAACCGATACGGACTCTATTTTTCTAATGGGCCATGGCCTTGCCCCATATGATTTTTGGCAATTGGAAGACAAGTCCGTTGCTTTTTTGGGTGGGGAGGCAATAACGGGATGGACGAGCATTTCCTATAAAAAGAAAGTGGTTTTGGGCGACTTTTTTAAGGTAGATGCCAAATATGCCAATCCTAAAAACGGACATTGGGCCGTTTTGGTGGATAACGGTGGCAATCCGTTGGACTCCGTTGTTTTTGGTGAGCAGCAGCAGATTGTGAAATTAAGGGCAGCTCCTAAAGCTAGCGGACGGTTTGTTTATGGCCTTTTGGAAAAAGATGATGAGGGAAACCTAATATCAAAAGAGCCATTGCCCGTTGAGGTGGAAAAAGGAGCCCCGTTAAAAGTAGCATTGATCAATACATTTCCCACTTTTGAGACAAAGTACCTTAAAAATTTCTTGACCGAGAAAGGGCATCAGGTCTTGGCACGGACACAGCTCACGAAAGGAAAGTACAAGTTCGAATATTTCAATGGGGCGTCAAGTCCTATTTATGGTTTCACTTCAGAAAACCTGAAAGAATATGACCTTTTGGTGTTGGACTCCGATTCTTACGCAGGGCTTACCGGTGCATCCAAACAGGCGATGGAAGCTGCAATGGAATCATCCGGACTCGGTGTTTTTGTGCAGCCCAGCCAAGGTTTGTTCAGTCTTTCGGAAAGTCGTTCCCCATTCAAATTCATTCAGGATTATAAGAACGACATCAATTTGGGGGCACCTGTCCAAAACCTGTCCAAATATCCATATCAATTTAAAGAAGCTTGGAGGGCACAGGAAATTTTGTTGGATTCGGTCACCATAGCATCTTACCTACCGATGCAAAGGGGAAAAGTGGGCACAACCTTGCTACAGAACACATACCAATTGGTGTTGGACGGCAAAGAAAATCTCTATGCCCGAATATGGACACAAATCCTCAACAGCATTACAAGGGAACGGGAAACATTGGTATCTTGGAAAGCGATTACCCGGATTCCCAGAACTGATGAACCTTTTCATTTTGAACTCCGTACCGCTTTGAATGATGTTGAGGTAAAGACAAATCAAGATACAAACATCCCATTGCTTCAAGATGGATTGCTGATAAATAAGTGGACCGGTGTGGAATACCCGAGAGCAACTGGTTGGAACCAACTGCGGGTATCCAATGACTCCGTTGTTACGTTCCCGTATTTTGTTTATGATGACAATCAACTTCAAACCTTGGAACAAGACGAAGTACTAAGGTCCAACCATCAAAAATTTGGTTCCGAACCTACTTTTGGGACTTCCATTTCCGAATCAAGAAAAGTGTTGCATCCCATATCGCTATATTGGTTTTATATTGTGCTTCTTTTGGGGATGGGCTGGTTGTGGTTGGAACCGAAATTGGCACGCTGATTTTATATTTTAATTGGATTCTACAATACCATAAACCCCAGTTTTTCAGTGATTTTACCCTATCTGTATTGGTTTTAAACACCAGTATAACCAAGGTTTGCAACATTTTACAAGCCTTCCACAACATAAGATTCCCCACGTTTTCTTCTTTGGATAGATTTGGTACCGCAGTTAAATAACCCACACTATCCAAAACCTCAAAAATGAATTATAAACCTCTTGCTGTTCTTTCCAATAGACTCCTATTTCTATTGTTTTTTATAGCTTTTGTATCGCTGTCCCAAGCACAACTTTCCGTACCGTTTGAACCTCGCTTGCCCGATGGAAACATTAAGGTAAAGGGAGACTTGGTGTACGTGGCCAATAATATTGTGAGTATTGCATCCGATCCCAATACCGATTATAACGGCAGTGCCAGTAATCAAGGTGTTCAGATGGATTATATTGATATAGATGGTGACCCTTCCACATTTAGTTCCAGTAGTGCCGAATTGAATGCGCCCAGCTGTTCCGCTGTGGTGTATGCAGGTTTGTATTGGGGAGGTATTTATAGGGATACGGATCGTGACGATCCGTACAAATCAGTCAAATTCAAGGTTCCGGGAGGTTCCTATATCGATATTGGACCCGGTAGTGCACCGGAATTTCAGTACGAACAGATTTATGATAAGGATGGAGATCGGGATGGTGACGGCACCACTGATCCAGGGGTAGTTGATGTGGATTATTTGAGCGGGGTAAACATGACCTCTTACCTTAACTACGCCAATGTGACCCACTTGCTTACGGGTCTGGGAAATCCCAATGGCGAATATACCGTTGCAAACGTGGTCGCATCTACAGGAGAGAGCAATGTAAGTGCAGGTTGGACCATGGTGGTGATATATGAAAACCAAAACTCCACGAGCAAATACATATCCACTTTTGATGGGTATGCAGCCATGGGGAGCACCTATAAGAATGTGAACTTTCCTTTTTCAGGATTTAAGACCTTGCCCGCGCCACTTCCGGTAAATGCAGTTATCGGAGCAGGTACCATGGATGGTGACAGGGTAACCGGGCCCAGCATGCGATTTAGGGCAAATCCAGGCGATAGCTGGACCTATTTGAGCGATGCCATAAACCCCAGCAACAACGTTTTTAACAGTACCATAAGCCACTTGGGCAGTTGGGTGGATACACGGACCCCCGCCAGTCGCAACACCTTAGGTTGGGATGCGGATATTTTGGACCTGCCCAATCCTAACAACTCCGTTTTGCCAAATAATCACGAGAGCGGAGAAATATTGATCAGTACTTCCAGTGAAGGGGTAATCCTCTTCCTTACCACAGTAGCAGTCGAAATAATTAATCCTGATATCATTGTTGAGAAAAAGGTAAAGGATCTGGCAGGGAACGATATAACAGGATCAGGTGTCAACCTTGGGCAGTCTTTGGAATATGTTTTGCGTTTTTGGAACCGCGGTAACGACGATGCAACCAATTTTATAATTCGCGACGTATTGCCCGATAATGTGGATTTGAACAATATTGATCTATCTGGTGCTCCCGGCGTAACTATGACAACCAGCGGGATGGACCCGGAGGAAATTGTATTCGAAGTACCCGATGAATTGGTAACCCAAGGCGGGAATACATATGAAATAATCATTCGTGTGGAGGTATCCGATGATTGCCACGATTTTGTGGCGGCCTGTAGTTCTACCATCCACAATACGGCTTACTCCACTTATGATGGAGTAACCACCGGTCAAACCATTTCAGACACCCCGAGTCCGAGTGTATCTAATGTGGATAGTTGTGGTTTTGTGACCACGGGTGCCACCAACTTCCTTTTGGATGATTTGACCGATTGTATTTTTGAGAGCGAAATCCAGATATGTGGAGCCAGCTCACAGATCACGGCAGGTGATGGTTACGACACCTATACCTGGTACCGCGATTTGAACGGGAACGGTCAAATTGATGCGACCGATACCGTTTACACGGATGGTGACCCGGATAACGACCCTACCACCGTCACTGTTCAAGAGACAGGTCAATATTTGGTGAGAAAGGAATCGGCAACCTGTGGTACCAACATAGAGTCCATGGAAGTGACCCGGTTTGGGACCACTCAGGTGAATCCTATCATCACATACTTTAATAATCTTAATGGTGATGCCGATATCACCAACGATATTCAGGGAGAGGTCGTAACCTGTGCCAACGACGGTTCACAATTGCCAAAGATTTTTCTTTGTGGTATAAACGACACGCAGGATATAACATTAAACATTACGGATGCCCAGGCCATAAGATGGGAAAAATTGGACGAGGCCAGTTGTGCCGCCACCAACCCCGATTGTCCAAATACCCAAATGGGCTGTACGTGGAGCCAAGTGGATTCAGGAAATTCGTTTACGGCCAATACAGAAGGGCGTTACCGATTGGTATTGTCGTACACAGGTGGCTGTAACAGTATTTTTTACTTTGATGTATTCCAGAACAATCTGGATTTTGATGTTGATACCCAGAATATTTTTTGTACTACCGACGGGCATATCAGGATCCAAAATGTTGGATCAGGTTACGGATATCAATTGGTGGATACTGCTTCAGAAACTGTTTTGGTTTCCTATGCCGACAACAACGGACCAAATTTCGATATTGACACTCCAGGAACTTAC
This sequence comes from Flagellimonas oceani, assembly GCF_011068285.1. Lineage (NCBI taxonomy): Bacteria > Pseudomonadati > Bacteroidota > Flavobacteriia > Flavobacteriales > Flavobacteriaceae > Flagellimonas > Flagellimonas oceani. The sequence continues at coordinate 1,068,747 of NZ_CP049616.1, forward strand.
CGAGTGGATTTTACACAATTGGACCCATCAACAGGAGATCCATTGGATGGTAGTTGTGTCTTTAGCACGGAGGAGATAGGAATTCAGAGACGGGACCTTGCGCTTAGCTTGGATGTAGTACCGGTTACTTGTTTGGGACAGGGCAGTGTTCGTATCCAAGCCACCCAAGCTAGGGCCAACTATTCCTACAAATTGTACAAAGATGACGGATCAGGAAACCCTGGCGCCTTCGTTAATCAAAATTTGGCATACGCGCACAGTGACTACACCTTCTCTGGACTAAATCCGGGAGATTATGTGGTCGTGGTGGAAACTGATGATGGTTGTAATGAATCTGAAGCGTTCACCGTTCAGGAAATACCCGATCCACAGGTTACCGCATCAACTACCAAACATATTACCTGTACCGATGGGACCATTTCATTGACCGCTTCGCAAGGTGCCCCTGGCTATTCATTTGCTATTTGGGAAAAGGATGGAGTTGAACTTTATACCGACATCACCGATATTCCCACGACTGAATTTCAGAGGGATATAGCTACACCGGGCGTATTCAGCTTTGCATCAGGCGAAGAAGGTACCTACCGTTTTGTGGTCGTGGATGAGAATAATTGCTCGTCAATTTCCAACGCGGTCACCATAAACGATTTGGGCGGACTAACTGTTGCCGCACCTACCATTGATTCGGAAATTACCTGCGAAGGTTCCAATACAGGGCAGGTTACGATGAACGTATCTGGGGCCCAGACGCCATACAGCTATAGTATCGATAATTGGGCCACGGAACAGAACGACCCAACATTTGTCAATCTATCACCGGGCTCTTACACCCTAAGGGTTAGAAGCGCTGATGGTTGTGAAGAAAGTACAACGGTAACTTTGGACGACCCGGAAACTTTTAAGGCCAATGCCGGTATTTCCAGTACAGGAACCTGTGATGTCAATGGAAACTCTGAAGTACGGTTCACCAATGTAGAAGGGGGAACCGCACCATACGAGTTCAGTTTTGATGGAGGAAGCTCCTTCATCGCCGATGATCCTATGGACCCAACGGTAAGAATCAGTCTGTTGCCACCGGGAAATCATATTCTAATCGCCAAGGATGCCAGAGGGTGTCAAATTACGCTTCCGATTACCATAGATCCTCCATTGCCTGTTCCGAATTTTGATATGGATGTTGCGTATGATTGTGATGGTAACGGAAATATACTCCTCACACCCGACCAAAGTATATATGATTACAATTATACCATAAGCACAGCACCGACTGTTTCCTCAACAGATGGAACTTTCGCGGGTATAGCTCCGGGCACTTACACCATAACGGCCGAGTATACGGACAATGACCCTCCAAACCCAAGTGTGTTGTTACTGGAGGATTTTGGCAGTGGGCCAACAGTGGACAGTCCTTATGTGTTGGGCTATACTTATGAAGATCAAGTGGGTAGCAACACCCAGATCAATGATTTCGATTATTCCATAACGAGTTATATCGTATCTCCTTTTGGGCCATGGATTAGGCCAACAGACCATACTTCGGGAGGTACTGACTCCAATGGTAGATATTTGGTGATCAATGTAGGTTCTCCTGCACCGGGTCAAATTATATATCAAAAACCAATTAAGGACATTATCCCCAATCAAGATATGCGGATTTCCTTTGCTGCCATTAATTTACTTGGAAGTGGGGGACAGCTAGATCCGGACATCTATGTGCAGATGAGAATACCTGGAACCAGTACCGTGGTAGGGGAAGTCCAGACCAATGATATCCCAAAGAACCGCATTTGGAACACCTTTGATTTTACCATAAACCCAGGAGTTCATACCGAACTGGATTTTGTTCTAATTTCCAAAAAAATAGGCAATAGTGGTAATGATGTGGCCATCGACGATATTTTGGTGGAACAAGTGCCACAATCCTGCCCAAGGACTATGGATATTCCCGTGGTGATCGAAGCTGGTAACGGCTTTGGTGCTACTGTGCTTACTCATACCGATATTACCTGTAATGGCACGAACGATGGCTCCATCACTTTTGAAGTAGAAAATTTTGATGCCACTGCCGGTTTTGAATATTCCATAGATGGCGGTAGCAACTGGACTGCATCAACAACATCACCGGTGACTACGGCAACAACTTTGTCGTCCGGCACTCAAAGCGTTTTGGTACGCAAGGCAGATGATACCAGCTGCTCCATAACACTTAACCAAGATATTGACGAGCCAGCAGCGCTTGGCATTAGTACCAACATTCTTCAAAATCCGAGTTGTAATGACCCATTGGGAAGTATCGAAGCAACTGTAACAGGAGGAACCCCTACTTACGAATATGCTCTGGAGGATGGTGTTGGAGCTTCTGTTGTAGCTTTTCCAAACCCAACAGGAAATACATTTAATGGACTGGCTGCGGGAGATTATGTGATTGTTGCAAAGGATATCAACGGTTGCGAAGTAAGAAGCGCAATAATTACACTGGATGCTCCAGATGCATTGGCCTACGATGTAGATTACACCAGTTGTTATGATGGCGGCAATAATGCATCCATCGATATTACCGTAACCTCTGGAAATGGCGGATACCTTTTCCAGATTGATGGAGGCCCATGGCAAAGCCCAAACCCAAGTACATCCAATACCTATACCTTTTCTGGATTGGCCAATGGTACTTACGACATTAATGTAAAAGATGCTTTCGGTTGTGATGATGTCATAACCCAAGTCGTTATAGATGCTCAATTAGTGGTAAATGTTACCGCAACAGATGTGAGCAGTTGTGCGGACGGGTCTATCGAAGTGACGGCAACAGGGGGTAACGGCACTTTGGTCTATGCATTAGTTCCGGAAGGTGACGTGCCCACTTCAGGTGACTTTGGATCTACAACTAATTTTTCAATAGACAATGCCACTGCCACGGCAAATCCAACAGGTTTTGACCTGTATGTTAGGGACAATAATGGAACCTCTACCTATTGCGAAGTAATAGAGGAAGATATTATTATAAACCCCGCGGTAGACTGGGAAGTGGCGGCAGTGGCCGAAGACCCCAATTGTAATGGTGGCAACGGAAGCATTGTGGCCAATGTACAATTGAACGGAGGAGGAAGCCTATCCCCTGCACAAATTACTCAAGCAGGTCCTTTTACGTATTCTTTATATCAAGGTGCTACTGAAGTTGCATCGATTTCCAATTTGGCAACTACCAACTATACCTTTAACAATGTGACCGCAGGTACTTATGAGGTGAGAATTACGGATGGTTCAGGATGTAGCTTGAACCAAACTTTGATAGATGTCGTTGATCCACCGGAATTGACGGGATATACACTTACTGAATTTCCTTCGGATGATTGCGACCCCGCTATCGGATTTAGGATTACCGGGTATCCAACAAGTGGATTGAATGGAACACTTCAATTTAGCCATGACAATGGATCAAGTTGGAGAACCAGTGATACATTTAATGATTTAGGATTGGTTTCAGGAGACGAAGTAAAGCCTGCCATTAGAACAGTGGATGGAAGCGGAAATACGCTTTGCAGATATGATTTGCCACAATATACTTTGACCTATCCTTTGGATGATCTGGATATTTCGATTTCCGCTATTGTTTTGAATTGTAATGAGTTGGAAGTAACGGTTCAAGGGGAGCAAGGAACCCCGGATTATGTGTATGCCTACACGGAAGACCCGGTAAATTTTGATCCTTCATCAGCAAGTTGGACATCTCCAGCTAAAGGATTAAGCGATCCATACGTATTTACAGGTTTAATACCTGGTAGAACATATGTTTTCTATGTTAGGGATATTAATGGTTGTATTAGACAGAGTGATCGAAATGTCAATGAAATACCAGGAGTTGATTTACCTATTGAAATAACAGAAACGGCAATTCCAAGTTGTGATGGTGCCAATAACGGCAGTGTAAGTTTCAGTTTAAATCCTGATTTTGCAGAGCCTCAAATAAGATGGGAATTTTTTGAGGTAGGAAACCCTACCCCATTGGAGGTTAGTGGAGGTGGAGTGTCTGCAGCAAATGTACCTTATACGAGTACCCTCGATTTTACAGGATTATCTGCAGGGGAATACTATGTAAACGTTACACAGGTAGATGGTTTAAATGTAGATGCATGTCTTGGAGGCAGTGAAAATGTGTTAATTGAGGAACAACTTCCGATTACTGCAGATGTTTCTTCAACTCGTGAAATTGGATGCAATCAACCTGGATTGATTTCCGTTACAAACATCAATGGAGGTACAGCACCGTACACTTTTGATGTAACCGGTCCAACTGGATTTTCGACGATTTCTGCGACCACACAAAACCCAATCGAAATACCTGCCAATTCACCAGCAGGAAATTACAATGTTACCGTTGTCGATGTATATGGATGTACTGTAAGCACACCATATTCAGTTGCAATGACGTTGACGCCCAACCCGATTATTGATGACATTCAAGTGGCCAACTGTGATGGCAGCGCAGATGTTACCGTAACGGCAAGTTCTGCCATAGGCGGGATTCGTTATGCTATGGTAACGGCAGGTGCTGCTGCTCCGACCACATTTTTGAACAATGGTGGAACATTCACCAATGTAACCGCAGGGGATTATGATTTCTATGTGATTGATGGCAATGGGTGTTCCATGGCGCAGGCCACGTTTACCGTTAATCCACCACTCCAGGCCAATGCCCAATTGACCAAACTTATCGATTGTTCCAGTACACCAGATGGGACCATTGAAATAGAAGCGTTACAAGGTTCGGGAACCTACGAATATTCCGTGGAAAACCTGACCACTACATCTACCGAGGTCCCTAAAACATCCATGGGAGGTAATTCCGTTGAATTCCACCCAACAACCGCAGGACAGTATGAAATCATAGTGTACGTGGATGCCACAACAGACCATGAAGCTTGTGAGCGTACATTCACCATTGTCGTTCCTGACCCAATAGAACCAGACTTCACCGCAACACCAACCGATGTGAGCTGTAATGGAGCCAATGATGGAAGCATCGCGGTAAGACAGACAGATAATGGTATCACACCATTGACGTATGAATTGTTGGACAGTGGATTGAATCCGATTCCTTTAACTGATTTCATCTATGATTCTGCTACCCGTACCTTCCAAGACTTGGCGCCTGGGAATTATGTGGTCAGGGCTACTGGAACCAACAGTTGTCCCGCCGACTCTAACATAATCCCTATTGGCGAACCCACAACCATTACAGTGACCATTCCCGCTACGGATGTGGTACAGTTTGGTTGTGCTGCAGGGAATAACCCCGATAATGCAAGCATTACGGTAAATTCCATTACCGGTGGAACGGGAACTTATGTTCGATATGAGTTTATCGACCCGTCCAGTAATGTAGCGCAAGATGGAAATAACAACCGATTAATGATTTCGAATAGAGCAGGAGGTACCTATACCATCAATGTGTATGACGATACGGGTTGTTCGGGAACCACTACGGCCTTTATCCAACAATTTGATGAGCTGCAAAATGCGACCGTCGATGTGGATGACGATATTTCTTGTGACAACGGAGGGGAAACCATTACCATTACCGCACATGGCCTGTTGTCTGATTCCTCTTCAGGGCCCCATAACTATGAATTTGAAGAAATCTCGACAGGAAGTACCAATGCAACGGGAACTTTTACGGGACTTCAGGTAGGATTGCATTCGTTCCGAGTAATCAATATTGTGACCGGATGTTCCATTGTTGTGACGCATAATGTGGAAGAAATCGAACAGTTCCAAATCAATATGATCGAAGATGCACCAGTGGTATGTGCTGGGGACGATGCCCAATATCATTTTGAATTGACTGGAGGGTATTCCGGTGATTTTACTTGGACCGTTTACAATACCAATGGTACGTTGAGCGATACCAGTGACGATACGCAATATGGTCCTACCGGAAGCGGAAGCGGTACAACCAGCGGAAACATTGATTTGCCCAAGGGAACTTACCGTATTGAGATGGTTCAGGGCGACTTTCCTAGATGTACCGAAGAAACCACAATTACCGTAGGTGGGGCCGATGCCATTTTGGATGCGACCATCACCGAGATTGGCAATGCGTCCTGCGCAAACGACCAAGGAAGATTGTCCGTAACGCCAACGGGAGGTATTGCTCCGTACACGATTTCGATACCATCATTGGGATTGACGCAGACCAATGTGTACAGCTATGTATTCACCAATTTGGATGACGGAAACTATACCATCGAGGTTACCGATGCTGCAGGGTGTACCAACGCCACGTTGAGCGGAACCATTCAAACGGTAGATCCTCTATTGGCGGACATCACGCCGGCCAACCAAACATTGGATTGTATCGGTGATTCCGACGGAAGCATTACAGCTACACTCACATCTGGTGGTGTGGGAACCGTATTGTACAGCTTAAATAGGATTGAGGCGGGAAGTGTCGTTTCGACTTCTTCTACCCAGACCTCCAATAACTTCAATAATTTGAATGCAGGTACGTATTCCATCAATATTACTGATGATGCAGGATGTACCGTGACAACTGCCGAAGTAGTTATCAGTGACCCAATACCGGTAAGGGCAAACTTGGCCATGTCACAAAACCTTACTTGTGATACCGATGCGCAGTTGACGCTCACGGTAACAGGGGGAACCCCATTTGCTGGAAATGTGTATCGATTCAGTACATCCGAATCAGGTCCTTTTACCGATATGTCTGGTGGAAACAGCCACACTTTTGATGTGAGCCCAAGTACCGTCCCATATCAATATTATGTAATTGATGCGAACGGTTGTGAACCTGCAATAAGTGATGCCATCACGGTAAACGAGATTGTTCCATTGACTGCTGTGGTCGATGAGAACGGGACTTACGTGAACTGTAATGGGGACAGTACGGCATATATTTCTGTGGATGCGGACGGCGGTCTTGGAAACTACATATATGGTCTGTACCAAGATAGTGCCTTGACACTACCAGCGGCACCGACCAACACTAACGGCTATTTTGATGGCCTTTCTCAAGGTACATATTATGCAAGTGTAACCAGTGGTGATTGTGAATGGGTATCAGGAGCCATAAATGTTACGGAACCAGCACCTCTTGCAATTACCAGCAATCTTACCGATGTTACCTGTATGGGTGCCGATGATGGAAGCATTTCACTTAACGTATCGGGAGGTACAGCGGACTATCAGTATGCAATTTCACCCAACCTGAACCAGTTTGTGGACGAAGCGACCTTCACCGATCTTGCCGCAGGGGATTATACCGTAATTGTACAGGATGCCAACGGATGTTTCGAAGTACTGGACTTTACCATTGCGCAACCCGATGCATTGACCGTAGCATCAACAGCGGAACATGAAATCTGTTTTGGTAGTGAAGATGGTTTGATAACTTTGGATATCCAAGGCGGAACAGCACCGTATAGCACAAGCTTGAACTCTAGCCAAGATGAGAATTTTGTTGAGGGACAGATGAGCTATGGCAATCTGGCGAGTGGAGACTACGTAGTATTCATTCGGGATGCGAACGGTTGCACCACCACCGAAATAGTTACCATAGATCCAGGGGTAAACTTGGAAGGCACCGTGGAAGTAGTCTACGAGTGTGATGGTGATTCACCGACCAACTATCTTGATATCAACTTTGAAGACCAGAGCGTACTCCAGGACCTGTTGTACGGATTGGATTCCAATGACCCTAACGATATGGTCTTGACTCCGGATTTCACCAACTTGGCGCCTGGGGAACACACCCTTACAGTGGCACATGCAAATGGTTGCGACCGTACCTTTACTTTTGAAGTCGAAGGGTTTGAACCATTGACACTTGAGTTGGGCAATGACAATATCAACGAGATAACGGCTAGCGTTGCAGGAGGTAACCCCGACTATACCTTTGAGTTGGACGGAGTGTCGTACGGGGATGACAACACCTTCTTGATAAAGGAAACAGCGACTTATACCGTGACCGTTACCGATGAAAACGGATGTAGTGTAACTCGGGAAATTTTTATGGAATTTATTGATATTGAGATTCCAAACTTCTTTACTCCGGACGGTGATGGGTTGAACGATACCTGGAAACCAAGAAATATTGAAGTATTCCCGAATATCACCATTTCCATTTTTGATAGATATGGAAGAAGCATATACAAAATGTTGCAGGATACCGATCCTTGGGACGGTTTTTATAACAAAGCCGATTTGCCAACAGGGGATTACTGGTACATCATCAAGCTAAATGGTGATGAAGATACCCGTGAATTCGTTGGGCACTTTACCCTTTACAGATAACCACAACTACATATCCAATCAAAGAATGGGGGCTTATTTGCCCCCATTTTTTATTATTTATACTTCCAACTCGTTAAATCTGCTCCCTGCGGGGCACTTTCGGCAATACGCTTCATAATTTTGGGTACGTACATGGAGTAGTACCTTAAACGGCTAATGGCGTTGGGTTGGTCGGGGCCACCGTACAAGAAAGCAACTGCAGGGCAGCATGTAGAGTTTGGTCATCTTAGTTGTTTTTTTTAATGTTTGAGATAGCCACATAGGTTAAAACAAAAAACAGAGCACATTTGATTTTTAGGTGGATATATGGCTTGTATTTTTGGATATTATCACAATATACTTTCAAAAAATTATGGATAAAGCCCTATCTTGGAAGGCATTTGAAACCTAGATTAACTACAAACACTTACAATGAAGAGAATTTTATTTACAAAGGGAATTGTTGCCCTTGCCTTTATGCTATGTTCAACCTTTTTTTATGCGCAGGATAAGTTTGGTGGACTTGCCTTATACACCGTTAGGGACAACATGGGCGAAGATGCCAAAGCAACGTTGCAAAAAGTTGCAGACGCAGGTTATGCCTACATCGAAGCAGCAGGTTATGCCGATGGAAAGTTTTATGGGATGGAACCACAAGAATTTAAATCCTATTTGGAAAGTATTGGTTTAACACCTGTGAGTACGCACATGGGAAGCGTTACATTGGAGAATGCCGATCAGCAAATTGCAGATACAAAAGCTGCCGGTTTTGAGTATTTCACCATTCCGGTACCGCCGATGGGCATGTTTACTTTTGACCCTGAGAACCGTACAATGGGGATGAAAGGGACCATGGAAGACTTTGCAGAAATCTTGACCACAATTGGCAAAAAATGCGAAGCGGCAGGACTGCAATTGCTCTACCATAACCATGACTTTGAATATAAGGATAATGAGGACGGTATAAAACCAATTGTGTATTTGTTGGAGAATACCGATTCAAAATATGTAAACTTCCAAATGGATTTATATTGGGTGACCAGAGCGGGAGCAGATCCAGTGGCCTATTTTGAGAAATACCCTGGGAGGTTCAAACTATGGCATGTAAAGGATATGGATGAAGAAGGAAAATTTGCTCCCGTAGGCGAGGGAAACATCGATTTTAAAAGAATTTTGGATGAAAAGGACACATCTGGAATGGAAAAATACTTTGTTGAGCAGGATATGACGTGGGACAAAAAACCTCTGGAAGTTATCAAAATCAGCCATAAAGGATTGAAAGAGATAGGTTTCAAATAAAAAATAGGATAACCGATTGGGCTGCCTTTTGATAAAAATGGCAAGAATTCAAAAAAATATTTTTTACAATCGGTTACATTAGTATCTTTGCACCCGCAAAGTTTGGTCGCGTAGCTCAGCTGGATAGAGCATCTGCCTTCTAAGCAGACGGTCATAGGTTCGAATCCTATCGCGATCACTTTTAGAGTTCAAACAAAAACAAAACCTTGCATATCTTATTGATTTGCAAGGTTTTAATGTTTTAAGACCCTCATTTGAACTGGTTTGATTTGGTATGTTTTGGTCTGTAATTCGGTTAGTAAATTTTTTTCTTCAAAGTGTTAACCGAATAAGGATGTAATTAACTATATTACAAACACTTAGTATTTGACTTTCGTAGGTGATTTTCGTTCAATTTAACACAAAACCTATGAGAACCCGGTCCACATTTTCAATCAGTTTTTGGATAAGCACATCCCGAAGGAGTGACAACACTGCAAAGATCTATGCCCGAATCACCGTTGATTCGCAAAGGGCAAACATGAGTTTAAAGTATACTATCCCGAAAGAGATCTGGGACAGTAAGGGGTCGAAGGTTCTGGGGCGAACAAAGGAAGCTCAGGAAATCAATACTTATCTGATGGAAGTTGAAACAGAACTTTTTCAATGCTATCGTGAACTTCGGTCTAGAACGTCCCAAATCACTCCACAGATGGTCAAAGCGCACTATTTTGGAGAAGATGTACGTGAAGTTACTTTAAAGAGTTTGTTTGAGTATCACAACACACATAATGCACATAGTCTTTGCAAGGCTACTCTTAGTCATTACAAGACATGTCAGAAGTACCTGTTGAAGTATATCAAACAACAATATAAATGTGATGACTACAGACTATCACAACTTAATCACCAATTTATAGTTGGATTTGAAACATATTTACGCAAATTACATCCCATAAATCATCACGCTAACCTTTCAAACAATGGTGCAATGAAGCATATTCAACGTCTACGAAAAATGATTAGAATAGCCGTTGATAATGAATGGATATATAAAGACCCATTTCAAAAGTTTAAAATTAGAATGGAAAGAAAGGAAAGGAAGTTTTTAAACTTACCTGAACTTCAGAAAATTCAAGAATATCACACAGGGATTGAACGGTTACGTATAGTAAAAGACTTGTTTGTTTTTAGTTGCTATACTGGTATTTCTTATTGTGATATAATGGGTCTTAGCGAAGATAACCTTGTACTTGGCATTGATGGAAAATATTGGATAAGCACAAAAAGGATGAAAACGAAGAATAGTTTTAAGCTTCCATTGGTTGGTCCAGCATTATCTATTATTAAACGATACCAATATCATCCTAAACGAGAACCTGAAAAACTATTCCCTAGAATCTCCAATCAAAAATTGAACAGTTATTTAAAGGAAATCGCGGATGCATGTGACATTCCAAAAAATGTTACTTTCCATATGGCAAGGCACACTTTTGCAACTACGATTACTTTGAGTAATGGGGTTCCAATAGAGACGGTTTCCAAAATATTAGGACATACAAAATTGGCCACTACCCAAGTTTATGCAAGAGTATTGGATAAGAAAATAAGTGAAGATATGAGTGGTCTAGAAACGATTCTGGATTCGAAATTTTCAGATTCAAATGACAATATGGAAAAGTTAGGAAATCTTGACTTTTGATTTGTAATTCTGAAAAGGCATTCATAAATGCACATCATATGTTTTGTCACAAGTCCTACCTTTAAACTTTGAGTTTGGTTTCTATTTGTTTTTTGTGGAGTTCAGGAAGATATGTTTAATCAACAACTTATAATCAACAAAAACCACACAAATTATTGATGGCTTTGCACACCAAAGAAAGGTATTTGGGTTTTCACGCGAGCGTGAAAAAATGATTTCCATGTCAAAAACAAGTCAAAAATGAACAAAGTGAACAATTCGATGATATCGGTATCAAGCGACACTTTTTTGATAGGGCCTCTGCCGTTTTACCACGGCACACACCCTAAGGACAAGCTTGTTTCGGACATTGTTGAGGACAAGCATTTTGTTCTTTCCCTCCTCGGCCTTTCTTTCATAATAGGCCTTCAGTTCCGGATCGTGCCTGACTGCGGCAAGTGCGCACATGTGCAACTGTTTTTTCATCGTCTTGTTGGCCATATGGTGCACCCTGGAGCGTTTCTGGATACTGGAACCGGAGGTGTGCTCGAAGGGCACCACACCACAGTAGCAGGCAAGCTGTTTGGGAGTTTCGTACCTGGTGAAAAAATTGGTGAAGATGGTGAAGTATAGTGCCGTGAACATACCTATCCCCGTCACGGAGGTCGCCAGTCGCACCGTGGTGTTCAGCCTTTCATCGGAGAGCACAAGAGCCTCTATCTCGCCCTCCATGCGGCGTATCTCGTCGTTGAGGCACTTGGTCGTCTTCCTGATGTGCCTTTGATGTTTTCCAAGTTCCGGGTCAAAGGTCTTGAGTTCATTGGGATGTTTGCCCAGGTCGGCCCTGAACCTGACCAGTTGGTCCCTTACCTTGAGCAGGGCATTGACCTTTTCCAGGATCTCCGGGACAGGTCTGTACAGTTCCATCTCGTTGTGGTTCTTGGCGGCGTACCGTGCGATCCGGATGGCGTCCAGCCTATCGTTCTTTCCGCGTTGTATCCCCAGGCTACGTGTGATCCTCAACGACATCTCGACGCAGAAATTGACCTGTTTTTCCAGCAGCCTTGCGATGACCAGCCTGCCGTATATCCCGGTATGTTCCAGACAGACCAGGGTGCTTTCCAAGGGTATGCCCCTGTTCTTGAGCAGCCTTATGAACGCTCTGGTGCCCTTTTGTGAATTGTCGAACACGAACGAGGCCGTGTCGTCCCCTTCGATAATGGCGATGTCAAAGGACTTTTTGGATATGTCCACGCCAACAAAATACTTGAAGTCAGATTTTTCCATGATAAAAAAGTTTAAAAAATGAGAGATCCATGAATTAGGCACAACCGACAACTGAACGATTATCCAATCCCTGATAATAGGCCTTCAAGCCTGAATTTCCATATGATGCAGGCCCAGAAGATGACCGATAAAGCATTTAATCCTACCTTATAAGTCCTGAACTTTGAATAGCAATTAATACGTCTTTATCGGTCTGGTTGCCGTCCAATATCATTGAGGTTCCAAGGTAGGCAATACCCGATTCCTTCTCAATGGACGGCGATATATGTTCCGGTCCTATACATAGGGATGTTGATGTAATGATATCTGAACCATATCGAAACCCTGGACAATAGGCCTTGAAGCCTGTATTTCCATCTGATGCCGTTCAGAGATGACCGATAAAAGGATTTGAAAAGCATAAGTCCTGGACTTTTCTTGCGCTTAATCCTCCTTTATCGGTCGGTGGCCACTTACGGTCACCGAGGGTATTCCCGAGTTAAAGACGACCGTCATTTGAGCAACGATCATCTTAAAGGAAAAGCTCTATGTAAATGGCCAGCGCTAAACTAAGGGAATAGCAAGAGGGTGATGCGCAAATTGCGCCATCACTGTTGTTTTCGGGTCTTCAACAAGTTGAAAACCAGTTAATTGAATATATTTTGGAATAATGTTCAAAATCAGGGGCTACAGTAGACTTTTCCAAAATCTACAGTAAACCCTTTGGGAACCCCTAGAAACACTGGGAATTTTTGACGAAAAAATTGACGCAATTTCACTAAAAAACAAAATTGGGCCTTTGGAAAAGTAATCTAAAGCTTAAAATATCGGAATGGAGATTGGAACGTTACAAAACTGAGGCCAACAGACCATTGGATCACCTCAAATGATGAGAAGAGTATATCGGATTAATGGATAAAATTGCCTTGCTCAGTAAGGTTAGTTTGGCAAGATTTGGGGCTTGCAGCACTCCACTTCGTTGCGCTCGCTTTGATATCGATATTAGATTAATAATGGTGGTTTTTAAGGCACCGTTTTATTGAACTTTCATTGTTAAACGAGCCCACTGGTTTGTTAAAGTTCATTTCCCCGTACTAAATAAATAGTTTACATTCTACCGTTTATTTAAACTTTCGGTTATGGTTTTTGGATATGCACGGGTGAGTACGATGGAACAAAGTTTGGACCTACAATTGGATGCACTCCTCAAGGAAGGGATTCCACAAAAGAACATTTACACGGACAAGGTATCAAGTACCAAGGAAGTACGGAAGAGTTTGAGCAAACTTTTAAAATATGTAAGGGACGGAGATACTATTGTGGTCTGGAAACTTGATCGGTTGGCAAGGAGCCTGATTCATTTTACCAATCTAATGACAAAGTTAAAAGGAAAGGGCGTTCGTTTCAGGAGTATTACCGAACCTTTCATAGATACTACGGAGAAGTCTTCACATTCGGAGTTTATCATCAACATATTTGCCGCATTGGCACAATTGGAAAGGGACATCATTATTGAACGGACCAAAGCAGGCTTGGAATCAGCAAGGAGAAGAGGAAAGATATTAGGTGCACCAAGGGGATTAAGTAAGAAAAATCAACAAAAAGCTGTACTTTGTGAGGAGTATTTCAATGACGGGGTGTTGACCGTTACAGAGATATGTGAACGATTGAACATTTCAAGAGCCACCTATTACAAGTATTTACGGCATAGGGGACTTTCAGGAAAGTTGAGATCATATAAAAGATGAATCAATACATCGAATTTATTCCTGTTTGATGGTATATTGAAGTATTTTACCTTCTTATATACAAGTTGGCACAAATACAAAAAATGAGAAACTGGACGATAATATTATTTCTGTTATTGACACTGACCATTTACGGGCAGACAAAGTTTGATAAGTCCAAAATTTCAAAAGAGACAAATAAAATTGCCCAAGACATTGAAGAAATAAACATGGTTATGAGCAGTGCCGTAGGTTTTGCAGGGGTGCGACCCGAACAGTACGACAATTTCATGAAGCTTAAATCAATGGCCACTTCAGACGAATTAAAGGAATTGACAAGTCATCCAAATCCGACAGTTCGTTCCTATGCATTTTGGGCATTATCGTATGACCATTCCGTTGACCCGTATCCAATTGTGCTTAACCACATAAACGACAGTAAATTCGTAAATACACAGTTCGGCTGCATTGTCAGTGGAGAATCTGTCGGAGACTTTTTCATCAATGTCGTTACCCTAGGGCGCATTGACCTTGACTCCAAAAAACTTGACTCTGTCCAGTTCGCAACTCTTGACAGTATTCTCATTTACACTCCAAATAACCTGAGTGCCAAATCAGCAGCAATCAACAGAGCAGAGCCTACCGAAAGTCTGTACCCTAAAATCAGAGAATTGGTTGTCAAGGAAAATGACCAAACGGCTTTGGTGACATTGGCCAAATACCAAAAGGAGCAGGATATTGAACTGATTCAAAATAATAAGACGAAAAGCAAATTTGACGAAGGAGGTTTCTTCTATACATATAAAGCAATAAGCCAATTCCCTCATTCTGACTTTTTTCCACTTCTTGAAAAGAATCTTGAAAAGACACTTGACAATACGCACTTTAGTACCGAGTGGCGAGAACTATATAAGGCAATTGCTAGCTACAAGAATGACAAAGCAAAAGAGTTACTTCTCGTACCATTTACCCAAGTTAAGCACAACAATATCAGAAAGTATCACATCGACTTTGTTTTTAGTGCACTCCGAGAATTCAAAGACCCAATCTATGAGGACTTGTTCTGGAAACTTTGGACTGAGGAAAAAAGAATAAACCCTGACGTTTTTAAGTATTTATCAAGCACAAATCCAGAAAAGACATTTGAGCTGACAAAAGAAAGCCTGAAAAACACTGACGGACTTTATAGTGCGAATATCAGTCTGAACTTTAATGATTTTGACGCATCTGAAAACCTTACATCGACAATGCTTGACCTTGCCTTAAAACAAGATAAGGAATTTGGATTTGAAGTAATAAGAAAGAATATTGAAGAAGCAAACGTGAATCTATTTCCAATTTTTGCAGACAAAACTGCTGAACTCAAGGATAAATCATTCATTGAACCACTCTTTGACCGACTTGAAACAGAGTGGAATGCTCACATTTATCTCAAAGCGGCCCAAGCTCTTATTGCTTATGAAGATTCTGATGTTAATCAAAGAATACTAAAAACTGTAAAGAAAAACAAGAATTTAAGGAAAGACTGGGGAGGTGATGCTCTTGATAAACTTATGAAAGACAATAACATAAAATGAAAGTAATTGCGCCTACACTGTATATAGCACGTACCTTTCGGGAAACGTACCATACGCACGACTGTTGCCAAAGTTCAAGTAAACGATTCCAATGAGAATTAAGCTTACTTCAGTTTTTACCTTATCAATCCTCACATTTTTTTTATGGAATTGTAATGGAGAAAAGGTCTCATCAAAAGAATTTGAACAGGCTGTCTTCTATGAAATATTTCCTTCTATTATTGATTCGATTTACTTCGATAAACGCTTAACTCCACCGCCACCTCCACCACCATCCTATATTGATTCAAACGGAACGGAAATTAAATTTGATTCTCTTCAATATAAAAAGGCAATAGAGAATTGGAAAATCAGAAAAGAGGAAATTCAAAAGGACACCTCCGCTGTCTATATTGTTGTTTCGGATTCTTTAAGTGACTATGATAGAGAAGATTTCTATGAACTAATAAATCATTTTAAACCACATAAAATAGTTCTGGATTCAAGAAACATAGAATTAGATGATCGGTTCAAAATTGATTTAAGCAAGTTAAATGCAAACAAGAAAAAGCTAAAATTCAAGTATAGTTCTGAATTTCCGCCAGGATCTGAAATCTGGAGAACTGATTATGACTACTATATAGCTTTTACCATAAGTTTTAGCCCAATATTATTTGATGAGAAAAATGAATATGGCGTTCTTAGTGGTGGCTATACTAGGGGAAGGTTAAATGGAAGTGGGTTTAGAATTTTCATCAAAAGAAATGATGTCGGTGGATGGGTAATCGATGAGATTGTTGGAACCTGGATTTCATGATAAAAACAAAATTAAAGTTCAAATAAACGATAGATGGATCTTGAAGCAATATTTTGGGGATATCTTCCGATAATAATCGCACTGATTGAAATTTATATTTCAATTAAACTTAGCATCAAGAACGGAACTTTTTTTCAATGGACTTTTACAGTGTTGATTTGTGGGTTAAATGTTTTAGCAATATATATTCTAGCAAGAATTTTACTAGGTGCTTGGCCTACTTATATGCCACATTTTGCCATATTGATTTCTACCGTTTTTTTGGGAGGCCAATATTCAACCAATAATTATAAGTTCAAATAAACGATTGCTCTTACTCATCCAAAATAACCTTACACTGATTTTGACTTTGATTTAGAGGATGCAAACAATATTTTGGATTCCAATAAAAGATGATAAATACATCTCTATAAACAAGTTGTGCAGTAATCACCAAAAAAAATGAATAGAAAGCATCTGATATTCGCCTTGTTTTTAGTTCCAATTTTGAGTTGGAGTCAATTCAAAGTATCTGGGGTTGTAATATCTAAAACCGATAATGATTCAATCCCTGGTGTAATCGTAAAAGAAAAGGGCACTGAAAATGGAGCTCAAACAGACTTCGACGGTCAATTTTCGATTGAAGTTTCAGACCCTAATGCAATCTTGGTTTTTTCATTTGTTGGAATGGTAACCAAAGAATATAGCCTTAAAGGAGAAAATAAAATTATAGTAACAACGAAATGGGATTGCAACA
Source organism: Flagellimonas oceani (assembly GCF_011068285.1). Taxonomy (NCBI): domain Bacteria; kingdom Pseudomonadati; phylum Bacteroidota; class Flavobacteriia; order Flavobacteriales; family Flavobacteriaceae; genus Flagellimonas; species Flagellimonas oceani. Next base: position 1,086,097 of record NZ_CP049616.1, read on the forward strand.
AAGATTTTTTTGATTCAAACAGGATTAGAATTTATGGGCAGTCTGGACTAATAAACAATCCAATTGGTGGACAAATTGATATTGCCTCCCCATACATTTATTTTGGAGGGGTATTGGAAGCCAGTTATAGCTATCAGACAAATTCGAAAGAAAATGTTTTCCAAGAAGGTAGCTTAGAGTTCAAACATTCAATATCAAATTGTGAATTTGATATTGATTTCAGGGCTAGCTACCGAGATTTTAAATTTGACAATGAACTTAAGAACAACACCTATTCTTTTGAAACGGATTTTAATCTTTCAAGAATCAGTTTTATAGCGGGTTATAGTCATCTAGAAATTAATAATATAGGTAATTCAAGAAATTATAAATCTTCAGGTTTGTTAATTGGATTTGGAACTTCATTTGGAAGACCTCTATATCCAGAATTAGTAAGCAAAATCTCGATTTATAAAGATAATATTGAGTATCAAGGTAAAATTCAAGGAAGTTTTAAACGATTTTTGATATTCCTGAAATATTATAAATTAAGCTCATTTCAAGAGTTAAGTCTGGGAATCGGTTATAATCTATTTTATTAATTCATTTAACTAAGTTCAAATAAACGATGAAGTACTTGGACGATCATAACATCCGAAAGCTTAGTAAAATTATCTATCAAACCAATGTTATGCCGTCTGGGAAAAATGATTCATTCGTAAGGTTAAGTGAGCACCTTCTTAGACAATTACAAAATGATTGTGATTTGGCTAAGGTTAATAGGATTATTACAAGTGAATTAATTAGCACCTATGGATTAGATGTGACTGAATCTCAAAGCAGAGATATTTCTGAAGTAGTATATTCATGGTTTCATGAATGAAAAAGTTCAAATAAACGATGAGCAAATCCAATAAATCCAACTTTTAATGTCTGACAAGAAAATCTATAGATATACCAATGTAGAGTTATTAAATGTGATTAAAAACAGTCAGAATAAAGCTTTAGTGGTTAATGCTCAGGCGGAATTGGAGAAAAGGAAATTAACGGATGAGGAGCTTCAAACTACAGAATCAGAATATTTGAAGTATCTTGAATTTAAAGAAAATCGAAAGGATGAATCCTTAACAAGAGAAGAGTGGTTGTCATTTTTCATATTACCGTTTATCACTCCAAGGCCAAAATGGCGAAATGATCATTATACGGATTCAGAATATCAGCGATTTGAGAAATACGGATTTGATAAAAAGGCAAAACAAGCTTCCGAAGTTCAGACACTAGGAATTTTGTTTTGGTTTGTTCTCTTCATTGTCTGTTTGGTAGTGGCTGGATATATGAATCTATTATAAAGTTCAAATAAACGATGAAAGCAAAGTGTAAGCTTTCCTTTATATTTTCTGAAATAGAATCTTATTAAAAATATCACTTAATCAAGTGTTCTTCGTCATTAAAAACTCTATAATCTATTTCTATATTTTTTATGGTAGATCCATAAAGTATCAAATGGTCTCATTTGATGGTCTTAAAGTTTTCATTCTTGTTTACAATTTCAATATCACTGAACACTCTTGAAAGAATTGTATGCTCGGTCTTTTCAATTATATACCATTCTACCGAAAGTGCGCTGAAGCATCGGAATTTACTTTACCGGTTAATTTTAAAAGAAAAAGCCGAAATTCTTTCAGACATCACGTCTAAGAGGGTAAGATACCTTATTCCCTAAACTCAGAATTTAGAATCTACAATTTTGATAACAATTATTTCACCTACATAAAACCCAGAATATTCGCTAAAAAAATAACTTTAAATTATCAAATATTCAGCGACATGCGATTTTATAACACTTTATTTTTTTTCATTCTTTTCCTCTTATTCTCTTGTGGGGATGATGATGGTAACTCTAATCTAAATTTGCAATCTAAATTGATAGATAGATGGGAATTAATTCGCTTCCAAAATTCTGATGGCACTAACATTGTTGAACCACAGACAGGAGAGACTCCCATTATCCTCAATTTTTTGGAGAATTTGGATTTTCATGCGACTACAACGAGCAATGAAATCAATGGGAACTTCACTACTGAACAAGAGAAATTGATCATTACAAATTTTGCCACGACATTGGTTAGCGAAACAGATTGGGGGATTATGTTCTATGAAGCTCTGGAAGCGGCGAGAGACCCAAATAGTCTGGAAATCATCATGGAATTTTCAGTTTCGTCTGAAACCTTGAGACTAAGTTACAATGAAAATAAGGATATGGTTTTAATCCGTAGATAATAAATTCAATTTGTGTCCCCCAAAAAACCTTTAATTAACTTAAAACACGTTAGCCATGAGATTATTTACCTTAGCATTCCTGTTTTGTTATTCTACACTTAGTTTTGGACAAGACATTTTCAAACCCTATTCTGATATTTATAAATTAGACGATGACGTTGAAAAGCACTCTAAAGTTGTATTCTTTTCAAAAACAATTTCACAAACCCTAAGTGATGATAAACTAGATTCTCGTCTAGAGTATGTTGACCGTTACGCTGTAACGCAAACATTAAACTATTCGCCAAGTAACTCAGGTGTTTGGACCACTTTAAAAAATGGGGCTAAAATTTGGCGCATAAAATTAAAAAGTCCAGGCGCTAAATTTTTAAATATAGTTTTTGGTAAATTCCACATACCTCCTGGTGGACTAATCCATATATACAATAATGACAGATCAGAAATGCTTGGAGGATTTACAGAGGCTAATAATCAAGGAGATTTTGATAGCCCGGGAAGTTATGCAAGTGGAATAATCAGTGATGACGAAGTTATTTTGGAGTATTTTCAATCCAAAGGAGTGAAAGGTGAAATTATTATAGAAATATCAGAGATAAATCATGGAATAAAGGCGGTAAATATTAAAAAAGAGCTTGAACTCGCTAAGGCAAGTGCAACTGATGTTACCAACCGTGACCCTAACTTGAATACCTCAGGGCCTTGCCAAGTCAATATCAATTGCTCAGAAGGAAATAACTGGCAAAATGAAAAGCAAGGAGTTGCAGTTTTTTTCAATGGTATAACATTTTGTACTGGGAGTCTTGTCAATAACACATCACAAAATGGAATACCCTATTTTCTGACAGCAGACCATTGTCTGGGAAACAAGGACGCAGTAAGTAACCCCAATGCCTCGGGTTGGATATTTTATTGGAACTATGAACAACCGGGATGTGCCAATAGCCCCATCCAACCAACACTTCAATCAACCTTTGGGGCCACCTTAGTGGCTAATGATGACAATTCAGATAATTTGAACACCGATTTTGGATTGCTGCGGCTTTCTGAATCGCCCGCTCAAAAAGGGTTTAATACTTATTTCAATGGATGGGACAGAACACAAAATCCTCCCGCAGGGGGAGTGGTGATTCACCACCCACGTGTAGATGTGAAAAAAATAGCGACATATACCGTGACTCCTATTCCTAGTCAAATAGGTTATGCGCCGGCAAACTGGGATGTTTCCTGGATTGGCACCACTAATGGATATTCTGTGGTTCAGCCGGGCTCTTCGGGATCTCCATTGATATCAGCAAACAAAAGGATTTTGGGCGTGCTTTCTTCTAGCACAACAACAAATTGCACCAATCCCCAGAGTCAAATTGCAAAGTTTGGAAGGTTTAGCTCCATGTGGGACAACCCATATTCCATAAGGCGTCGGGTAAGGGATTACCTGGATCCCACTGGCACAAATAAGAGTTATATGTCAGGAAGGAGGTTTTACCCCGAAGATGTGGATTTAGTTATCAATTATCTCGAGTCGGATTTTGAAATGTATATTTCAGCCTCTGTCATTGGTGGTAGTTCCCCCTACAAATGGTATGTCAATAGCACACTTATTGCAACCACTACAAATCCATCCTTTTCTTACAGGTATAGATGTCAAGGAGGAAACTCAATAATTTCAGTTGTTAGTAGCGGAGGAGGATCCGACTCCAAAAGTTATTATGAAGATTGTAGTGGTGGAGGTGGGCATAAGAGCGTTGTTTATCCAAATCCAAGTACATCGGAAATTACAATAAATAATTCTGAGTCTGGAAAAGATGACCTAACTTTTATTCCTAAAAAGTCAAAAAAATATGAAAATTCAAATTTTGACAATATCCAATACAATAATGCAAATGTTAAAGTTTTTAGTCAAACGGGAAAACTAGTTATTGACGAAAAAATCCGTGGTAGTACTTCTGAAATTAAAATCAATGTTTCTAATCTACGTAGTGGGATATACTTCTTGAAAATTACGGATGATAATGGAAAAGACGAACAACATCAAATATTAGTCAAATGAGTATGGTTTTCTGTACTTATTATAGTTTGTTGCATGTCGAATTTTGAAATAGATAAAGAGAGAAACATGTATGAAAAACTTTAGAACTATATATGTTTCCTCTTTTTTCTGATCATATTTGTCTTTGATTCATTCCAAATCCAACGATAATTGACAGTTCTTCAAGACTGTTGTGCCAAATCTAGGTACTATGCTTAACTAAATTAATATTAAATGGTTAGTTTTGCGTCATACGAAGTTAGATTACAATACGTGGTCTGTAATTCGGTTAGTTACAAAGCATAAGCAAGGTAAAACTCAATAAACATAAGGGTTGGCGGATGGGGTTCGAATCCTATCGCGATCACATCATACTTCAATATGAGTCCAAAAAGCCCTAGTTATCAATGATTTAGGGCTTTTTTATTTTCATTGCCCCTATTTGGTCCCAAACGCAAACAAAGGGATTGGTGAGCAATCCGGTGTACAATCCGGTGTACACTTTTTGGCATTGCCAAATCCGCAAAAAGTGTGTCGATACAGTGTTAAAAAACTGAATATCAGTTTTTAGTGCAGCAATAAAAACAACATTGAAGTCGAAACAAAGGCAGAAAACCATGAAAAAATCGTTCTCCATCCTGTTCTACATCAGGAAAAGCAGGTCCAATAGCGATGAAAGAGCCACCATTCATCTCCGAATTACTGTAGGTGCGAAGCGAGCTGAAATGAGTGTCCAACGAAAGGTAAATCCCAACCAATGGAACCCAAACGCGGGCAAGGTAAAGGGAAGCGGTCAGTTGGCAATGGAGACCAATAGGTACCTAGAAGAGATTCGGCACAAGCTGTTCGAGATCCACGGCAAACTGACCACCAAGGGGAAACCCTTTTCCGCCGAGACCATCAGAAATGAATTTTCGGGAAAGGGAAAGCGGCAAAAAATGCTCCTAGTCCTGTACCAAGAGCACAACGATGAGATTCTCGAACTGGTCGGAAAGGAATATTCCATGGGGAGATACTACCAACATAACAGGACCAAGGAGCATTTGCGAAAGTTCATACAAAAGGAATACGACGAACAGGACATCCCGATGAAAAAGGTCGATTTGGCATTCATCCATAGGTTCGAGCACCATCTGAAGGTCACCAAGGCAGGGGGAAGGAACACGATTACAAAATATATCACCAATTTCAAAAAGATTGTCCGTATCGCCTATGCCCACAATTGGATCAACAAGGACCCCTTTTTTCACTGGAAGGCCAAATGGAAGCCCACCGAACGTGAAGTCCTGACAGAACCTGAACTCAATGCCCTTAAGGAAAAAGAGTTCAAGAACAAAAAACTGGATCGGGTCAGAGACATATTCCTGTTCTGTTGTTTTACTGGGCTATCCTATGCCGATGTCAAGAAACTCTCATCCCTTGATATTGTATTGGATATTCGCGGACAACAATGGATCAAGACCCAAAGGAAAAAGACCAAGACCAAGAGTAGTGTACCACTACTTCCCATACCGTTACAGATTATGGAAAAATACGGGGAATTCCATGCCAGATCCAAGGACAACCTGATATTGCCCGTAATGAGCAACCAAAAGTTAAACGAATACCTGACTGACATCGCCGAACAGTGCGGCATCAACAAAAGGATCACTTTCCATCTATCGCGGCATACCTTCGCCACCACTGTGACCCTGGCCAACGGCGTGCCCATAGAATCCGTAAGCAAGATGTTGGGCCACACCAGTATAAAGACCACCCAGATCTATGCCAAGGTCGTAGATAGGAAACTGGTGGAGGACATGGATGTGGTCTTGTCCAAGTACAGGATTTGCTAGTGGGCCGTCAATTCGGTCCCATATCTTGCCCCCTTGGGCAGATGATGGGGAAGAGACCCGGATAGCCCCGTTCGGGAATGGGGTTCGGTCAAGCCCCCGAAGGTATACGAGTGAATCTTTAGAAGCATGGTGGGGTACGCCATAATAGCAAATTGGCCATATCGCACTAAACGAAGGCAAGGCAGTAATATATCCGATTTTCACCGGATAATTTTCCATCTGAAAATGCGTGATATACATGTCAGATCAGATGCACGGGAAAATATCCTTTACATTATGGTAAACTTGAGGCATTTGTTTTTTTAATAATTTACTCCAGTGCTTTATCAAGCAACAAATTTGTGTCAACCTTATTGAAACCAATCCGATATGAAAACCTTTTTTGTCCATTTTGTATTTCTTATGTCCGCTCTTTTGTCCTACTCACAACAGATGGCCGTGGAGATTCTTGAAGAGGAAACCGCGGACCATGTGGTTTTCAAGGCGAAAAATACTTTGGATGAACCTGTTGAGATTACATTTGAACTCAGTGAGATCAGGGGATTGGAATATGATGGGCAACCCATCGTAAAGCTAGTGGAGCCTCAAAAGACCTTATTGGTGGCCGAGCTCAAAAAGATAGGGGGACCTGTAGGTTATGTCTATGGCTACAACCAGGTGCTTATGCCGGCCAAGCTCTACGACCCCGAGGATTTCAAAAAGTTTGAACAGGGCATCGTGGTCTTCAGTAGAGATGGTTGTACACGATGTGCCTATGCGACGGATTATCTGGTACAGAACAAGGTGGACTTTACCCTGCTCAATTTCACCCAACATCCCGAATATGGTGCCTATATGTGGGACAAGCTCAGGGAACAAGGCGTCATCGGCAACCAAGTGGGCACCCCCGTGATCATGGTAAATGGCCGTTTGAGTTATTCCCATGAGAACCTGAAACAGTTTGTCAGGACCTTGAAACAAACCCAACAGGGGGGCAAATAGGCTTGTTGGAATTCCATATTTTTTTCCTTTGGACCTAAAACTCGATCTGACGGATGTCCATGGAGCTTTCATCGCTCCCAATGGGATTGTGGTACAGGGTATTGAGGACGTTCCAGAAGTTACCGTCCACTGCGGGACCATAGCCAAATCCCTCAAAATGTGCTCCCAGTCCAAGGGCATGCCCGGTCTCGTGTACGACCAAGTCCAGATCGATCTCACTTTCACAGGCCGAAGAGCCGATATGTACATATAGTACGGTATTGATACGGCCCGTTGCATCATAGAAGGGATCTTCGACCACACGGTATTTGATCAGGTAGGCATCCCGGTCTTCGTGGCTCCCACTGATCCATGCATTTGCCCCTATGGCCATTCCATCTGAATCAAACAGGGTCTTGTTGTACAGTATGGTACAAATGGCCTTCCCGTTGATGTCCTTGATCAGCTCTTCATCTTCTGCCTTGACACCGATAACCAATCCATTGTCGTCGAAAATAAAAGGGGTATCCTCCAAAATGTTGCCCACAGCATTACCAGCCTCGTCATAGGCCAGGCCCACCATCGGATTGTCATGGCCTATGATGTTTCCTTCATTATCATATTCAAAATATATATTTTCAGACGAGTATTCCGTGTCCTCTCCTTCATAGGGGTAACTGAACGTCCCAACACCTGCAGAAACATGTCCACAATCAGTGGATGGATTTGGCCCGGAAGCGGTCCCCTCGCTAAAGATCAGTCCCCTTGAAACATTTTCATTGGGCGTATTGGAGATGCTCGTCCTATCGAACAAGGTCATTCCCAATTTATCCTCGATGGCGTCCAAGGCATCTGTAGCAAAGGGCACGGCACCAATTTTTACGGGTATCAAACCCTCATTTTCGATATCCCATCTTTTCAGTTTTCCATTGGTCAGCTCAGAAAAAATACACCCGGTTTCGTTGATATCGTCCTGATAATACCAAGGAAAACTGGATGTATCAAGGTTTGTGGTGTTCAAGTTTTCCAAAATACCGGATTCTCCCACAATCTCCGTGTCAAATCCGTTGTCATCATTATTGTCGTTGTCGCCTTCTCCACCTTCATCACAAGAATATAGGCAGAACGTCAATACTGATAGGGTCAAAATAGAAAGGTTGTTTTTCATTGGTTTTAAAAAATATATTGGATTGTTTTTGTTTCATTCCTCAGCGAGATAGGCATCCCCTCCGATAAAGATCATCTTGGGGTTAGGGACAGCCGGATTTCCCTTTGCGCTGATGGCGAAGGAACGCTTTTCCTGTTTGCCATCCGAAAAGTTTAATGTGATGGTATGGTCTTCAATATGGTACGTTCCTGTATGGCCACTTTTTTTCCAAGCAGCTGCATTGGGCGAAAGGGCACCCATGTTTTCCCCTTCCAAAAAGTGTTCGCCATCAATGAACGTAATCTTCGAGATGGTCAGGGTATTCCCATACCCTACATCCGTGGAACAGGTGTTCTTATAGCTCCTGGCCAATTTCAAATTGGTCTGGTAAGGAAAGGCGGGAAACCAGTTCCCGGACCCCAATCCATAATCGTTTGTTTTTCCCTTGTGGTTGGTCAGGTAATAACGGTCTCCTTTCAATTCCCATTTTCCCCAAGCTTTTGGCCGATTACTCTTGGAGACAGTCCTGTTGAGGGATTCAATAGGTTCCATGCCCACTTCCACATAGTCCCCATTTTCAAAAAGGACAAGGGGTTCAAAGGTAATGGACATCGGATATCCGGATATGGCTTTGAAGAACCATTTTTCCTTGGATTGTTGGTATTCCAGTGTATTTGCACTGTACTTCACGGTATAGGCTCCACAGATGACCACTATGATTATCAGATAGGAAAAAAGGGAAACCTTATGGGTGTTGGCCATGATATAAATGTAAAGGTCATTATGTGATTAGAGGTGTAAAATTATTTTTTTGGATGGAGGCTGTTGTAAACTAAAGATTAAATCATCCTATCAGGGACAGAATTTTGGGAGGTCTTGGTGGCATTGGGAATGACATGGACTGCGCCTTTCCTGATCGGACATTGGATTAAGGTTTCCATAATCAGGGCTTAACCATAAGATAAAATGCCAAGAGACAACCCTTTGCCCAAAGTCTCGTTTTTTGGGTAAAAGATAAATGGATATCATGAAAGTAAAGCAATATGGTCCAGTGATGGCCCTTGGGCTGATGCTCCCATGGTTTGCCTGTTCCGACCCCGACGATTCGATGGATCGGGTCCTGTTCCAATGGGAAGGGACCAAGAGCAGTGATCCCTGGGCCACAACGGGGCCATGAAACACATGGAAAGGTTCCAAAAAATGATGGGACTTGCCCATAAGTTCGAATGGGTATCACACAATCCCTTCAAGCGGTATCAATTGAAATTCAGGGCAAAGGAAGCTGCCTTTTTGGAAGAAAGCGAACTTGGAACCCTTGAAAAATTCAGGCTTAGGAACAAAAGGTTAGCACTAACATTGGATATGTTCCTATTTGCCTGCTATACAGGATTAAGTTATATAGAAATCAAACAATTGAAGCCACAGCACATTGTACAGGGAATCGACGGGGAAGATTGGATCAATGTATCCCGTCAAAAGACAAGAGTGCCAGTAAAAGTACTGCTATTAGGGAAAGCACAGGAAATCCTCAAAGCGTATGAAGGAAATCCAAAGGTTGCCCGTTCCGGTGAACTGCTCCCCATTCCCACCAACCAAACCGTAAATAGAGATATAAAGACCTTGGCCTAAAAGGCAGGGATTGATAAGCATCTTACCTTCCATTCCGCACGCCATACCTTTGCAACCACCATTACCCTAACCAACGGAGTGCCGATAGAGACCGTATCAAAACTATTGAGTCACACCAAATTGTCCACCACGAAAAGATATGCCAGGGTCATCGAACAAAAGATCAGTCAAGACATGGCAGCACTTCGTACCAAATTGGATGGCCGCGGAGAAGGCACAGAAGCAAAGGTTATTCCTGAACAGGAAACAAATCCAAAGTCACATTACGTTCCTGTGTTAAAAGTAGTTAGATAGACAAGGGGATGACCATTAATGATAGCTCATTCCCTTATTGGGCATATATTCTTAATTTTATAAGGATATGAAGAATGGGCCAAAAATAGACAAGGATTCTTTTATAAGGGATTGCCACCTAAGTGTACGGACACAAAACGTGCTCTATAACAATTCAAAAGCATTTGGGGTACGACCTATATTTCCCATAACGAACAATGATCTTAAAGTTTCGGATATCGGTAAACTATCGTTACGGGCCATAGGTGATTTTAGGAACTGCGGCAAAAAAACGCTTTTGGAAATTATCGCATTGTGCACAAAGGCAGGAGTAAAATTCAAACAGGAAAAAAACAGCTCGCCCCCGACAACTGACCCGGGTAAATGAATTCGCTTTTCCAGTTACGGGACGGCAGGCTGCCATATGTTGGAAAAACCAATCTTGTAAAGTCAATGTACCCGTCACATGGGATGGATATCTGATGCCGAAACAAAAGGGATAGTGATACCCGTGCAAATAAACCGCCTTCAATTCGATGAAATGAATGGTTTGATCAAGCACGGGAATCCCCAATGCCTGGTCCTAGATGCCTTGGTAATTCCATACCTTTGATCCACTGGTTAAAGATTTTCAGGACAGATTTGCCCACTAAATAGGATGCTCCCAGAGGTAACCAAATCGAGAAAGAAGCAACCTTTATGGCACCTTTCATCTTAAAGAAAAAGACCCATGAGACCCATATTTCTTTTATTACTGACCATTCCAATGTTCCTCGGATGTGATTCTGATAACGATTCCATACCCCCCCCCTTGGCCGCCAACACCTTTACCGCCCAAAAGAACGACGATGCCTGGACAGGGACGATCGACCTACAGCTGACAGCAAACGACACCCTCACGTTTTTGGCGATAGGGGAAGGATTGGACAATGGTATATTGATGGTCAAAATGAAATTCGATGGTGAGGGCGACTATACCTTGAAAAAGGAAAAGGCCCTTTACTATGATACACTCGGTGGTGATGTTATTGTGGACGAATACACGCTACGGGAACCTGAAAAGGCCACATTCAGCATAGATTCCTATAATGAGGCTAATGGGACGGTGACCGGCACTTTTGCCATCGAACTGTTTCCCGAGGCACAGGGCGGAAAGAGCATCGAATATTTTCTGCGAATTACTGAAGGAAGGTTTCGAGGTACTATTGTGCGCAATATGGCCCCATAATAGCCTGAGTGTATGAAAATAAAAAGGGACATGGCCACCATTTATTTGACTTAAAAAAACAAGAAATTGGCCAAAGCATCCCGCATCTGTTCCCTGAGCAACATATGTCCCCTTTTCAGATGGGACTTTACAGTCTCTATCGAAATGCCCAGTTCCTTGGCAATCTCCTTGTTCTTTTTATTGCCATAATATTTGGCCCGGAACACTTTTCCACACTGTTCGGGAAGTTTGTCCACGGAATCCTCCAACATCAGGTACAGGGCCTCAAAATCAAGGATTTCCTCCTCGGTACCAGCTTCCAGTACAGCTTCCGACAACTCCACGTTCAGCGCATTCTGTTGGTCCAAAAAACGGAATATACGGTATTTCAAGGCGGCATACAGATAGCCTTCCCAAGAGGTACGGACCTTGATGGACTGTCTGCGCTCCCAAATATCTATAAAGAGTTCCTGTACCACGTCCTCGGCATTTTCCGGTGACAAGTGGCGACATGCAGTATAATAAAGTCGTTTCGCGTGCTTTTCAAAAAAGGATCTGAATCCTGGAACACTTTTCTTCCATCCGTCGTCCATAATCAATAATCGATATGCTGCTTTTCTTGATGTGAACAAACTTAAAAAGCGGTTCAAAAATAGAACGATTTCCGCAATGTATTGATTGTCTGATATTAACTTTGTATTAAGCGAAGGTTTTCATCCCCATTCCTTTTGACCTATTGGACTTTGATGGACAGGCTTTTTCGGTTTGTTTGTACAGAACAGGAATATACCATCCCCTCCTTTTTTTAATACTGCCCCAATGGAAATTTTGGGATTATATCGATGGAACCACAAAGAATGTCTTTCCAAGTAACTTTTAATTAACATAAAATTTCTGTTTTATTAATGTGTTCCATATCCCCCATTTTCTCTTTTTCCGGCACATATAAATAGAATATCATACGAAACCGTAAAAATGTCAAAAGAGACAAACAACCAAAAAAGTATAGCCATTCTGATTCGGCGCCTGTTGACCGGACGTGCCGATCGTAATGAAAGGGATAGATTGGATGAATGGTTCAATACCTATCGACGAAATGAGGGGAATCTTTTTGAAGTAGGGAGATGGTTTGGGATCAGAAACCGCATGTGGAACCGTATCGAGGCCCAATTGAATCAATCAAAAACGCACTACCTGAGTTTTACACGATATGCCTTGGGCACAGCGGCGACTGTTTTGGTCCTGTTCGGCATAGGGGCCTACCTCTATTGGGGAACGGATATCACAGGACCCTCGAAGGGTACCGAAACAGTTCTTTATGCCGGCATCGGGGAGATCAAGGAAGTCTACCTTCCCGACAGCACCCATGTTTGGCTCAATTCGGAAACCACATTGCGGTATAGTGACAACTATGGAAGAAAGGGTCGGAACGTGGCATTGGACGGGGAAGCCTTTTTTGAGGTGACGCGCAATGAACAAAGTCCTTTTACCGTACATACGGCCCAAAGTGCCACCCAAGTGTTGGGCACCAGTTTTTCAGTGCGGGCCTATCCAGATGAAAGCCAGTCCGTAGGGGTGGTGACCGGAAAAGTGGGTGTCAGGCCGGTGACCAATGGCCCGGACCACAAGGACTACCTGTTGAAACCTGGGGATGAGCTGGCCTTTGGTATAGGATGGGATATCCCGGAACTGACGCACGACAACCCTGTCGATCGTTTCCATGGATGGAAGAACGATATCCTATTTTTTGAGGCCAGGCCTCTTTCCGAGGTGGCCTCAAGCTTGGAACGGAAATTTGGGGTGACCGTTCAGTTGGACAAACAGGATGATTTGGCCAATAAAAAATTTACTGGGGTCTTTGACCGTCAAAAGCTTCCCGAAATCTTACACACTATAGGGCTCAGTATGGGAATTACGATCGAACAGCCCAATGACTCGATCATCAAAATAGGGACAGCCCAGAGATTCCATCAAAACGACTACGGATACTAAATAACCAATAAACAATGCAAAGATTTTTGATTTTGGCCCTGGTTTGCATCCAGGCCCTGGGAGTGAACGCCCGAACATCAGCGAGCTTCAATGACACCAAAGTGGACAAAAATGTGAGGTTGAGTTTAGAATATGAAGGGAATGACCCAAGAGAGGTACTGGAGCTCATCCAAAGAAAAACAGGATATCGGTTCGCCTATGATGCGGAACTTATTAGGTCCATTAGAAAGCACATTTCCATAAAAGTGGACAATAGCCCATTGGGGGATGTACTTGCCTATCTGATGGCACAAATAGGCCTTGAATACGAAGTGAACGGAAAAAGCATAATCCTTTATAAGCCAAAACCGATAAGGATTCCCCAGTCTCGGGGGACCATCGGGGGAAAGGTCTACGATGCCGATAATCCCGGCGAACCCCTGATGGGGGCCACGGTACAAGTGGAGGGCTCCCAATGGGCGACAGTGACCGATTTCGATGGGATGTTCGAGCTCAAAGGCCTTCCCGAAGGAGAGTACAGCCTATTGGTACGCTATGTGGGCTTTGTGCCCCAGCGCCTGGAGCACATCGGGGTGATCGGGGGGAACCGAACCGAGATCGAGGTGGCCATGGTACAGGGGGGCGATGCCCTGGACGAGGTGGTGGTCACCGCCGATATCAATGTAAAGGTTTCCCCGATCGAGGCTTCCACCGAGGAGAGCCTGGTCAAGGTCATCCAAGAGGCCTCGGGTATCGTGACGGGGATCTCCAATTTTCAAATAGCCCAATCGATGGACAGGGATGCAGGGGATGTGGTGAAACGTGTGCCAGGGGTAAGTGTATTGGATGAGTTTGTCATTGTACGGGGGATGAGCAAGCGTTACAACCTGACCATGCTCAACGGAATGACCCTTCCCAGTGCCGAAATGGACACCAGGGCGTTCAACCTCAATCTGCTACCTACGGGAATCATCGATCGGATCATGGTATACAAAAGCCCGTCCCCTGAGCTCCCTGGTAACTTCGGGGGCGGCGTCGTAAAGATCCAGACCAAAAACTCATCGACCGCACGTAGGTTCCAGATGGGTGTTTCCACACAATATCGGGAGGGTTCCAGTTTCACGGACCATATCGGCTATAAAGGCAGTGGCAAGGACTGGTACGGTGGCGGGGTAGAGGATAGGCAGTTGCCCGCACTGTTGAGGGACCCAAGCTACACCCTTCCCCCTTTTGGCCAATATCCGGGCGAAGTGACCGAAATGGGCAAAAGCCTACCGGATGTACGCCTGCCCGAAAAACAGCACCATGATCTTGATGTTCGCGCGAACTTTAATTATTACGATTCGTGGAAATTGACCGACAGTGGAATCCGCCTCAACAACCTTACCGCCTTAAGCTATACCAATGAAAGGCAATTCATCGAAAAAAAATATACCGAACAGGCAGAGAGCATTGAGCACAATGAAGAAACCGGGGAATGGACTCGGGGAAGAAAGTATCTGGCGAACGATTCCATCTACCTCGATAAACTTCGCTTTAGCGCCATGGAAAACCTAAACCTGGTGATCGGTAATGACCACAGTATCGCATTCAACAGTTTTTTTAACCGTTCGGTGAACGACCAGGTGCTCGTTCGGCAGGGAAATGGTATAGGTGGCAGTTATGATAATTCTCAAAAAACATATTCTTACGAATATCAACGTCGCGATCTATACCAGTTACAACTTGCAGGTTCGCATGCCTTCGATTCGCACTCGATCGAGTGGTCGGCAGGGATCAATCAAGTTGAGGACTACACCCCTGACCTACAAAGGTTCAATTACACAAATAACAGTGTGTCAGATGGAAATCAATGGTTTTATCTTCCTGGCGGTCTGGAAAATGCCCGTATTGATTTCCATACCAAGGAGAAGGGTAAGAGTGCACATATGGATTATACAAGAACTTATGAAACAAATAAGGAGGGCGGTCCGCTCAAGATTAAGGCAGGCGTTTATTGGAAAGAGAACGATCGGATATTCACATCTGGGCGCTACCAAATAGAGGAGGGCCCTAACGCGGGTCCGAACAGTTACCCTAACATGGATGAGGCCCCATGGGACGGATTGATAAAGGACTTACACGAAGATTATTTTAGCGAGGACGGAACAGGGCTGATTTTGGTCCAGTCCGCCGATCCGGGCAAATATTCCATCGACGATGAGGTACGGGCTTTTTATGCTTCCATTGGGCTTCCGCTTCTTGGAAATAAGCTGGTGGTCAATGGAGGGGTCCGTTATGAATGGAACGAGCGCTTTGTTTATGATGAAAATGGAAACCAAAGGCCGGATTCCGTGGTAGTGGATTTTATTGATGGGCATCAGGTTTATGAAAGAACTCCCGATCGGATACAAAAGTACTGGCTCCCTTCGATGAATGTAGCATATCACCTTTCGAAAGAGTTGATAATTAAAGGCAGTTATGGCAAAACCGTAGATCGCCCCCAGTACAGGGAGCAGTCCAATTTCAACTATTTCGACTTTGAGATGGGCAGCATTATCTACCCTAATATTTTGTTGAAAGATGCCACGATAGATAATTATGACCTGCGCTTTGAATTATATCCTGGCCCATCGGAATTTATCGCCGTAGGTGGGTTCTATAAGAGATTGACAGATGCGATAGAACGCTCCGACGTTTCGGACTCATCGTGGAACTTCCCTGCCTTTAAATATGGGAATACCGACGAGGCTAAAGTATATGGCATAGAAGCGGAGGTAAGGAAAAACCTGGGGTTCATCGATCCCTTTATGGAATATTTTTCACTGATTGTAAATGCCTCTTGGTTAAAAAGTGAAGTTAAGATAGAAGAGGAGGTAGGGAGTGTGTATGGTGGTGCCGTGTTCGATCGCCCCATGCAGGGTACATCACCGTATATCGTAAATGCGGGCCTATACTTTGACCACCGGGACAGTGGTACCAAGACATCTGTCGTTTACAATTTGACCGGTCCCCGTCTTTATTCGGCTCCACCCGTAAGGTCCCAACATGGTGGCCTGTACGAACAACGCCGGCATGTGCTGGACTTGAGCCTAAGCCAAAGGATAACAAAAGCTTTCAGTGTCAAGGCCGGTGTCCAAAACCTGCTGAACAGCCCCATACAGTTTTACAAAGACGAAAACCTCAATAACAAGCCCAATAAAATAGACGAAAATCCCCGTGTTTTTGAAGATGGCCGGATGTGGAACGATTATGTGGAGCGGGAATGGAAAGAGGGGGCATACTTTTCGTTAGGCCTGAATTTTGAGTTTTAGGACAAAAAGGCCCAATGTAAAAATAAAAGGAGAAAAATAGTGGATGACTCCACTGAAAAAGTAATAACTATTAAAAATTAAACTTCAAATGATGAGAACAAATCGAACCAAAACAACAATCATGTTTATGTTCCTAGGACTGATAGGGACACTGTTTACCGCCTGTAGTAGTGACGATGACGGGGGTGATGGACCAGACCCTGGGCCCGGGGAGACCGAATTGACCATTACGGCAATCGAGCCGGCAACGGCACGCATAGGCGAGACCGTTACCATTACGGGGACGGGGTTTTCCGATGTGGATTCCCAAAACAAGGTCTACTTTTATGGAACACACCAAGGGGGATACGGAACCAATGACGAGATAGCAACTTTGATCAGTGCTGGCCCTACCCAGTTAGTAGTAGAGGTTCATCGTGATGCTCAGACAGGTCCCATTACCATAGTAGTTGGAGAAGAAAAGATAGCCTCGGAATCTGATTTTACGTTAGATACTTCTTTGAGCGATCCTGAGATTGTGAGCCTTTCGGCCAATGATGGTTTTTCAGGCAATATGATTACCATCATTGGGGTAAACTTTACAGATGTAAATGAACAGGTAGTGCCAAAAGTATATTTTGGGGAAATAGAGGCCACAGTTGAGTCATTTAGTGGAGAGATTACTTACCCCGACGTAGATTCTGAAATCACGGTTTTCATTCCTGATGGATTACCGGAAGGAGAGACAACTATAACTGTTCAGGTAAATGAAAAAATCTCAAACGCAGTAAGTTTCATGATTAATGCTACTCCGGTAGATGTAAAGACTGTATACTGGACCGCGGATGGTGGAGTATATAAGGGTACAATTACGGATACTGGAGCACAAATTGATCTTTTGTTTGGGGAATCTGGTGGCAAAGGGGTAGTTTTAGATATATCCAACCAGAACATCTATTGGCTCCAAAATGGTTCTATTTATTATGGAAGCATTTCTGGAGGAGTAGCAAATATTTTAATTGGGACTGATGATTTAATATCTACAGGAGCATTTAATGATTTGGTTCTTGATGAAACAAATCAGTACCTATATGTTTCAGGATTTGAAGATACTATCGTTGGTGGTAGTAAAGCGGTGATATTTAGAATTAATCTGTCCAATTTGTCTCATGAGTTAATTTTTGAAGATGAAAGCAGTGGCTTCGATGATGCAAGTGGAGTGAAATTATCAAATGATGGCTCAAAATTATTTTATGCAAATTCTTACGGAGGAAAAGTAGGAGTAATCAATCTAAACGGATTATCTCACTCAGCGAACATACTTTTTAGCTTTGATAATGATCTTTTTGAGACAGGAGAGGTAGAAGCTTTACCAGCAAACATTGCATTAGATGAAACAAATGGAAAAATCTATGTCATAGATAAAGGAGCGGAATTTGGGCTGTCAAATGCAATTTATATTGGGAATATAGATGGTACTGGAGAACTTACAGAGGTTGTTTCGCACTCAGAAATTATTTATCAGGAAGATTATGAAGTGCCCTATGATATCGAAATCGACACGGAAAATGAATTTATCTTTTGGTGTACCTATACCGGTCTTGCGAATGGACCAATAAAAAGAGCTGGATTGGACGGAAGCAATGTGGAAGTATTATTCACGGGAGTTGAAGAGGCCGCTTATTTTGTTTTAGAGATAGACTAAGGGGGAAGAAAACCTTCTCTTGGCCACTTTCTTGCCAAAATTTCCCAGGGCTGGGTATGACCGTGCCCTCTCCTTGGGATTTTTTAACTAAACACAAAAAATAGATGTCAATTGAAAAGAAGGGACAAAATCAATATTTGGGCACTATAATCTACTGATGGCACTTATATCAGTATTATGAGCCCTCGACAACGGCATACTATAGGAAGCCGATCCTAGACAATATAACAAGACCAAACAACGACCAAAATGAGGACAAGGACACGAACGACATGGGGGCATCGCCTATGGGCACGGCTATCTGCAGGGCTTTTCACGGAGACCCATACCACGGCCGCGGGGATTTCCCCCGAGGGGACGGTGTACCTGGCGGACAGGTACCGCCACCTAATCTGGAAAAAAGGTCCCTCGGGGCATTTTTCGGTACTGGCCGGTGGGGAATGCGGACAGCGTGACGGTCCGGGCCATATGGCCCGGTTCGACCATCCGGAACTATTGGGTCTCGATGTGCAGGGGAACTGCTATGTGGAGGATGGGAACGGGAACGTCCGCCGGGTATCGCCCCTAGGGGGCACGGTGACCCTCTCGGCACCCACATGGCCGGAGACGTCCACCGGAAAGGTACTGGTACAGGTGGCCTTGCGGTTCCGTTATATAGAATGGGCCCGATTGGATGATAAGATCTATGTCCTTACCACAGGCAGGGAGGAGGACGCCTACCTGACTTTTGACGGGGAGAAAACGGGAACGGGGACCCTGTCCCCATGGCAGGGGGCACTGTCATGAAGGCAATCATGGGAAATGAGAGGGATTACGGGAAAGGAACATACACAGGTGGAACGCAGGGTGGAGGCCATGGCCAAAAGATTGGAACGGGAAGGGCACGACAACACGGACATGCTGGACCTGGGGGAGAAACTGGAGGAGATCTATGGGGAATACCTGGAGATGATCGAACGGTTGAAACGGCTGACCGAGAGCTATGTGGACCGAAAGGGGACCCTGGTCAAGGTATACCGGGAAATCAGGAAGAACGGGAACGACTAAACGTGGGGCTGGAGGAAAATAAGGGAGGGAACCCCTTGGAGCTATTGATGCTGCTCTCGGTGATACTGTTCTCGATCTACCTGTTGTCCATCATTTTGATGTCGATACTGGAGGAGAAGGGCATGCTATGACCACAGTTTAAAACATGAAAGGGCGCGGAACACACCGTGCCCTTTTTTGGCCCTAAAACGATAATGTAAAAATAAGACCAAAAAAATGTAAATAAAAAGGAAACCATAACCGACCAACATATCCATGGTATACCGACAAACAAAAGAAAAGGAAATGCCGTACAATGAGATATTATCCAGATTCAGTAAAGAGTTAAAGCGTATTAGGCACACCGCTTCAGACATCTTGGGGGAGGCGGTGAATGGTCTGGCCCTCTGTAACCAGACCTTGGAGGAATTGAAGCAAGTTGTCGAAAAGGAGGGTTTTGCCAACAGGGATATGGAAATTCAATTTTTCAAGTATTTGAAGATAATCCCCATGAAATACCTAGTCTACTACACGGAAGTACGGTTCTGTGAACTACGGGACCCCCAATCTGGGGATTCCCATCGATTGGAATTTTTGCAAGGACAATTGGATAAGGTAAATGTTTTCTTGGGAAAGCACATCGAGTTTTTGATTTATATAGATCAGGATTACCAGCATTTCGACAAGCATTTCTTTACCCGTAAGCATAGGAACAGGTTTCCTTGGATCAAGGGCCAGCCCTATTTCAAGGATAGGTCGTTCAATACGTCCCATGATGAGATATTGGCTCGTATCCGGGGATACGGTCTTTATGCGAACTATCTTAGAGGGAAAAAAGAAGGGTCGGTGCCAAAGACCGAGCAGGATACAGAAGACAATCTTAAATGGACAGGTTCTTATGCAGGTTTTGTGGAATTGGTATATGGAATTCAGGAAATGGGGGTAATCGACGGTGGCCGGGAGGATACCAAAAAAATTATAGAAATACTGGGCAACTTTCTGGATGTCCCCAGAGGAAACCATACAAGGACCTATAATGAACTGAAGTCCCGGAAGGGTTCCCGAGTGAAATTCTTGGAAGAGATGGTCTATCGGCTCCTGACAAAGATGGAGGATGAAGATGGTGTGGACAGCGGATAAAAGACTGGATTCGTTTTATTCCTCAAAGGGTTCTTCGTAGGTATAGCGCAATTCCCCCTTGGTAATGGTGACCTCTTGGTTCCCATCATGGAGTTTTCCCGAGAAAGTTGCATAAAAGCATTCATGGGTATTGATCATTACATTGCTTTGGAATTCCCCATCCAAGAAATCCCCATCAAATGGGACATTGTCAATATATTGATGGTAGATGAACTGCTCTATTACATTTGCCCCGGTCTTTTTATAGGGCAAGATGATGGAAATTCCCTGTTCCCTGGAGGGATCGTTGCTCCTTCTGTCCAAGTTTAGATGAAGTTCATAGCGATTTTGGCGCAGATCGATTCCACGCCCCATTGCCTCGAAAGATTGGGATTCCCCATTTATGGTCATGGTCACATGGGTCTCTGGACAATTGGTCCCATCATCATTGTTTGAACAAGAAAAGAAGCCCATTGGCAGTAAAGAAAGGAGTAACCAGTTCAATAAGGATTTTTTCATGGATCAGATAGGTCGTTGGCTGGGTTTATAGTACCGTATATAGTGGGGACAGCTTTTATTTAATGATTTCGAACATACGTTCAGTATGATGGGATTCCCATTTCAATGCTCCATTATACCACACCTTGGTCACGATTTCATTGGAATTGTCCCTGTCGATTTCAGCTTTGAGGATGTCCGAACCCAGATCTGGGTCTGAAAATTCAATTTTCGTTTCAGAACAATTGTTCTCCACGATTATATTGCTTGGAAAGACCATTAAATAGGTTTCATCCCCTTTTCCTAGGGTCATGATACCTTTGGGATGGTCCAGGTTTCCTTGGTGGTACTTTTGCCACACTCCATTTTCCCTGTGGTATATTGTAATGTCCGATTCGGTCGGACCGTTATCCATGGCAAACAGGTTTTCCCCGGAACTATTGAGATACTTTATTGAAATTCCAGTGTCGATCGTTACGCAGCAATCCTCTTTATCGTCCGAACAATTTGTAAAAAGTATCCCGATGACCAATAACGGTATGATTCTTTTCATTTGAATTTATTTTTTAATTTCTGATTTTCAACTTGTTATGTTTAATGTCAAGGCAATGCAAAAGGTACTGTTTTCTTTATGGCCAAGATCCAGTATAATATTAAGTTTTTCTGAATTTTTAAGTATGTCAAAACAAGATGTGGGAGGAAGTCAAAACAGTCAATAGTTTGGGAGCTTTCAGGTCCCGGACCAGTGTTGTAGCTTTCTGTTAAGGGAGTGGCCAGGGAATCAAGAAAGATTATCGAATGCATTGCGGACGTTCAAGGAAAAACCGAGTTCGGTGAATACTCGGTTTTTTTGTCCATCCCATAAACAGTTTTTCCTTTTAGCGTATCCGATACCATTTGTTGGACACCGAATCACTTCAAATGGCACCAAATCCATCAATTGTTAAAATATGACCGAACTCGGTCCGGACTCTGATGGATTCCCGATAAATGCCATCAATTTTACCGAACGAAAGTCAAATCAACAAAGAGGCCATCAAAATAGGTGACAGTAAGGCGAAGGTCTCCTCAATTTAAATCATTGTACCATGGGAGCAAATATCATCACTCAAGAAGACCTTCAAGAGTTCAAGGTAGAACTCCTAAAGGAAATCGAGGGACTGTTGATCCAATACCTGGGCGAAAGACCTAAAAAGTGGCTCCGGACCCATGAAGTGACGGAAATGTTCCAGATCAGTGCAGGGACCCTCCAGAACCTCCGTTCCAATGGGACCTTGGCCTACTCCAAATTGGGCAATATCCTTTACTACGACGCCGAACATATCCAAAGGGTCTTGGGCCAGGGCCAAACCCAAAATCTTCATTGAGACACGTGATGAACTATATCCGCCACTTGAACGGGGTACTCCGGAAATTCGCCGGGGACCGTCGTGCCAACCCCACCCATATCAGCCTCTATATGGCCCTGTTCCAATACTGGAACATCCATCGATTTCCCGATTTCTTCTTTGTGGACAGGGCCGAGATCATGGCCTGGTCCAAGATCGGTTCCAAGGCCACCTATCATCGATGCCTTCATGCCCTGGATTCTTGGAACTACCTGTTGTACCTGCCCTCGCATAACCCATATAAGGGCAGTCAGATCAAGATGCTCATTTTTGATACAACCTCTGAACAAGCACTGGACAAGCATGGAACAAGTGATGGACAAGTATCGGTCCCTAAAATAAAACATAACAAACATCATAAAACGGATATAAACGGGCCCCGACCAAAAAATCTAAAAGAGGCCTTGGACTTTTTTGAAAAAAAAGAAGGGTCTCCTTATGAGGCCAAACGCTTTTTTATGCACTACAGCGCCATCGGATGGAAAATGGGCAAAGCCCCCATCCAGGATTGGCAGGCCGCCGCCGAAAACTGGATGTTAAAAGCCGACGCACAGCAACACCCCGACCCCATGACTAAAAGAGGGCCAATGTCCCTGACCCTGGCCCACCCGGATTATTTGATCACCCAAAACGACAAGGACTATGACCAACCCCTCTAAGATCACCCTGGGCTCCATGGTCTATTCCCTCGGCCATTTCGACGGCAGGCAAGTGGCCTATGATTTCAAGAAAATCCTGATCTTCCTCAAGGCCAAGGGCAACCTGCTCTTTGGTACCGATTTTGAGATCTTCGAAGAAGACCATGAAGTGCTGTTCAAACTCTGCAATTATGCCATCAGGGATTTTGGGACCTGTCGCAAACTCGGGATAGATCCCAACAAGGGTATTCTACTTTCCGGCCCCGTGGGCTGTGGGAAGACCAGTCTAATGAAACTTATCCGTCATATCACCCCCCACTTTAAACCCTACGAGGTAATTCCCGCCCGGAACATTGTCTTTGGCTTCAACCATATGGGCTACAGCATCATTGAGGATTACGGCAACGGACGTTTCTTCTGTTTCGACGACCTCGGCGTGGAACCCACAGGCCGGCACTTTGGAAAGGACTGTAATGTGATGGGCGAGATCTTGCTTTCCCGCCACGATCTGTTCATGGAGACCGGTACCCGAACCCATGCCACCACCAATCTCAATGCCCAGGAAATAGAGGAACGCTATGGCAAACGCGTCCGCAGCCGGATGCGCGAACTCTTTAACCTCATAGCCTTCGACCAAAATACAAAGGACAAACGAAAATGACCCCAACTACCATCAACAAAAAACCATAAACGAAAGAAAATGAAAATCGCCACCTATAACATCCAGAACCTCTTCCACAGACACAAATCCCTTTGGGAGAATACCCTCTCCCACAATGTCAAACAATGGGTGGCAGAACTTGACGACCTCATGCTCCGCGCTGACAAATCACCCAATGACATCGACCGGGTCCGTGAGCTCTCCTTTTTGCTGGGTTTTGAACAAGTGGATATGCACCGTTATGGTACCCTGCGTACCCGCAATGGGGAGCTCTACCTCAAACAGGGGGTACAGGGCGGGGAACCCAAGGCGGGTACCAGTAGTCTGTGGAACGGTTGGCTGCCTATCCACACCCGACCCGTTCCTAAGCAATCGCAAAATCATAAGGCCAGAACGATCCTGGACGTAGGGGCGGACATCCTCCTCCTTCAAGAAGTGGAAGACCTGTACTCATTGGTTTCATTCCACCAAACGTACCTGCAACAAACCCACATGCTGGATGATGTTGAGATCCACGTTTTTGAGGGAAATGAGGGGAAGGGTAGGGGCTTTGGGATCGTGCTGTACGGCGGACACCATCTCCGGGGCCTTGTGACCCACCGCTACCTGCGCAATAGCCAAGGAGGGTTGCTTTTTCCTTTGAACTGTCAGGAATACCATATCACATCGGATACCCACGGTACAATGGTCTTGATATGTGCGCAGTTCTCCAAGGAATCGGAACAGTTTCGCAGAGAGCAAGCACATGCCCTGGCCAGGATTTATGGTAATTTGAGAAGTGAAGGGCATCAGAGCATAATGGTCAGCGGCACTTTTTATGACCCCTCGTTTGCCAATACCCTGGCACCTCTGTTACGGGAGACCGACCTGCAATCTGTATCCCGACATCCAAGGTTCGTATCGGACACTGATTTGGGGAACCATGCCCATTACCACAGCATGACCGCCTACCGAAAGGGCATCAATCTTAAGCAGCAGGACTACCTTCTGGTCTCTCCCCCACTTTGGGAACGCTCCATAGGGGCAGGGCTCCACCGTAAGGGTATCTGGCCCGACAACCACGGGAAATGGCCCATTTATCCCACCCTCCAAAAAAGAGCGCATGCAGCAAGTGAACACCCTCTCTTGTGGGCAGAAATCCAGCCATAGGCCCAAAGAGCTATCATTCCGATACCAATTCCTTCCATAATGCATTTTGTGCCGATGCGTTGCTGACGGTCTTTCTTCTCCGGGACGTTCCCGACTTGCCCGACACCTTAGTACCACTCCCTTTTTTTGGATGGCAAAATAACAACACCCATCCTTGCGGGCGGCATAAAGCCGCTTCGCTATTTATACGCCCCGTGCAAGCCTGGGGGTTGTACGTCCAACAGCATCAAAAAAAGGTAATGCGGTGGCTCTATGGGAAGTAAGTCGAAAACAGTCCAACATGAAATCAAATCCACAACAACAGATCGCAACGGCACAAAAAAATCAAAAAAAGGAAAATGCTCCGGATATAATAAGTAAGCCAGTTTTTAAAAATCATTGTTTAACCCGTCTGTCGAACCTGACAGACCATAAATCCTTTATTATGAGTAGTATCAGAAATCAAGTAACATTGATCGGAAATGTGGGCGATGACCCCAAAGTGACCCGTTTGGACGATGGGAAGATCGTGGCACGGTTCCCGATGGCCACCAACGAACAGTACCGCAATGAGCATGGTGAAAAGGTGCAGACCACCGATTGGCACTATATCAAGGCGTGGGGCAAGACCGCCGAGATCATCGAAAAGTATGTGACCAAGGGCAAGCAGGTGGCCGTATCGGGAAAGCTCAAGACCAGTACCTACAATACCGAGGACGGTGACGAGCGCAGGGTAACGGACATCGTGGTCGATGAGATCCTGCTTTTGGGCAGCAAATCCGATGGGGATGCGGACTGATGCAAAAGGCAATGTTCCCAAGGTTCCCGATGCCCGGGAGCTTTGGGAAAACCTTGCCCATTTCCAGGCCACCGGCACAATCTACAAACTGCCCATCTGCGGTACCCTGTACACCGATGGCATCCGTTTCCTTGCGCAAGCGGCCAAAGCCTATTGGCTGTTGACGGACGCATCGGTCATGGGCAAGAGCCTGATGGACAAGAGTTGGTTCATTTCCGTGGATTTCAAACGCTATTCCGAGGCAGAAAGGGAAGCGGTCGGTTTTGATGCGGTGATTACCTATGGTGATGGGAACGGTACCGTTTTTACCGAGCAGAAATACCACATCACAGATTTTCCAATGGATGCCCTCAAACTCTACTTTGTGGACAATACCCTGTTATTGCCCTCGGAGTACTAAAACCAAAAAGGGGTGTCCCCTTGGAAAAGACACCCCTTAGTTAATGATTATCCCCTAACCATCGAAAGTTAAAGGACATGAAAGTTAATGAAATAAAAGTAAGCTACAAACAGCGCATCCCCTCAAGACAATGGCCCAAGATCAGCGGTTCGCAGGATACCGCCGCCCTGCTCTATGAACGTTGGGACCAAGATACCATTGCCCTCTATGAAACCTTCAAAGTGGCCATATTGAACAATGGCAACAGGGTCAAGGCCATTATCGAACTGTCCCATGGGGGTATGACAGGCGCCATCGTCGATGTACGGCTGCTTTTCGGGATTGTGCTAAAGGTGGCTGGGACAGGGATCATCCTATCCCACAACCATCCAAGTGCCACCTTGACCCCTAGCCAAGCGGACAGACAGATCACCGAAAAGATCAGAAAAGCGGGTGCCATTCTGGACATCCGTCTGCTCGACCATATCATATTGGCACCTGATGGGAGCCATTACAGCTTTGCGGACGAGGGCATCCTATAAATCCCTCCCGAAATTGTCGCAACCCCTGAGAAATCAGGGGTTTTTTAATGCCCGAGGGTTACGGGATTTTCAACGTTTTTATCCTTTTGCCAAGAATCCCGCAAAAATGTCCCAGTCCAAATCTTAAAAAATACGCCACATCAATAACCTCCTGAGCACTGGAATACATTCGACATGGAAACAGAACGGACCGGGGTGCACCAAGCCAAAATTTTGGCCCGGCGCACAAATCGGAAGAGCAAGACGACAACGCGCTATCGCGACGTTGTGGGGTCATAGACCCTTTATTATTCCTTGTATTTCAAGGCTTTAGCTATACAAAGGACCGTTTCTTTCCAATAAAAAAAGTCGAACCATTGGGACAGTGGCCTCCCGGAAGCCCCATAAACAGGGAAAACCACTGTCCCATTTATACCAAAAACCGCTATGACCGTCATTTTTGCACGTATCAATTTCAGGGTGGAGACCACCAACCGGTTCCGGGAATTTTCCAAGGAACTGGACCACACCCATACCGAGACCCTGGAGGCCATGATGGACTTCTTCGTCCAGTATAAGATCAATCCCTTTGGCGACCTGGGCAAAGATCTTCATGGTCTGGAGCTCAACCTCAAGAAACGGATCAATGCCCTGATCGCCATTGTCAAGGACATCGAAAAGCACCAGACGGGTCCCACCACTGCCATGATGCAGCTCATCTTTGAGCAGGCACCCAAACCCACTCAAAGCCATCCCTCTCAACGGGAGTCCCAGACCCGGAGGAACGACAATTTCTTTGCCACCGCCCAACGGGGCATTGAACTGGAACGGGAGAACACCCAGCTCCAACAGGAACTGAATCGAATCAAAAACGATATGGAACTGCTCCTGAAAAACGCTAAGATCTCCACCCGAGGCCTCGGCAAGCCGAAGATCATTCTGGAACTGCCCAAGGAAGAATTTGAACGGATCCAACTCACCTATAAAGCGAAATAGTTATGTACATTACTATCACACGACAGCATCTCGATAACCACTTCTCCCAAAGTGCTGGGGACTATGTGGCCTATCTAGAAAAGGAAAATGAGGATAGGTCCCCAGAGGACCAAGAACATTTCTTTGACCAGAACAATAATCAAGTTTCCCCGGAGCGGGTGGTCGATGAAATCGATAAGAATACGGCCAAGCTCAAAAAGAGGGAGCCCAAGTTCTACGCCCTGACCATCAACCCGAGCCAACGGGAGCTCCGGCATATCGGAAACGACCCCGAAAAGCTTCGGCAGTATGTCCGGGGAGTGATAAAGGACTATGCCGAAGCCTTTCACCGGGATAGGGAGGTGACCGTGGACGATGTCAAATATTTTGCCAAGATCGAGCACGAACGTAAGTTCAAAGGTTTTGACCGACAGGTTAAGGAAAACCAACCTTATAGGGCCCGGATCACCAAACTGGAAAACGACCTGCGGAAATTGGAACGGGGAGAGATCACGGGCAATGCCAAGGCCATTCAAAGTGAGATCGAGCAATTGGTTCGGGATACGCCCCACAAGATCGATGGGGTGCCCATCAAACAGGGGATGCAGAAGCCGGGACTCCAGACCCACATCCATATCATTGTCAGCCGGAAGGATGCCGAAAACAAATTGAGCTTGTCCCCTGGCAGCCGGTATATCGAATCCGAAGCCTCCCTCAACGGTCAGCTGATCAAGCGGGGGTTCAATCGGAACCAATTCTATGACCAAGCGGAAAAACGCTTCGATGCCCTCTTCCAATACAACCGGAACTATGTGGAGACCTACCAGGCCCGAAAGGAGTTCAATGTAAATCCCTATGGCTATTTTGCCAAACTGATAGGACTGCCGACCAGTGAACGCAGCGCCGCTTTTAAGATCCTGGGCAAGGCAGGGGTGCATATTCCCCAAATAAGTATTCCCAAGACCAAGGTGGACCTGGCCCTAAAGACCATCAAGGAATTCAAAAAGGCCATGCAGGTGGCCCGAACCGCCAGCAATATCGAAATCTGATATGGAAGCTCAATTTATTTTGTTTTATGTGATGGCGATAGGGACGATTCTGTTGGTATACCGCTATACCCAATATGCCTTTGGATGTATCATGGGCCTATGGACCTATTTGGGGGTTGTGGTGTATCTGGGTTTTGGGCTGGATACCTTGCTCCAGGTAACGCTCCATCATATCCTTCCCTTGGTGGTCCTTAATTTGTTGTGCTATCTGGTTTGGGACGGGTTCCAATCCGATTCCATCCCTAAGCAGTATAGGGTCCGGTTGGGAAACTTTACCATACAAAACCTTCAGCGGGGTGTGTCCATCATTGGTTCCTCGGGCAGCGGGAAGACCGAATCCGTGGTCTATAGCTTGCTGAAACACCTGAACCGGTACCAGTTCCCAGGGGTCATACATGACTACAAGCATTTTGAGATTACCGAAATGGCCTATCCCATGTTCAGGGGCAGTAAAATTCCCTTCCATGTGGTCTCCTTTGACGATATCCACAAAAAGGTGAATCCCATTGCCCCACGTTACCTGCCCGATGCGGAGAGCGTGAACGAAATCTCAAGGGTCCTGTTGGAAAACCTGCTCGAACAACGGGAGTCCTTGGCCCATGGCTCCTCCAAGTTCTTCAACGATGCCGTGGAAGGATTGTTGGGCGGGCTCATTTGGAAACTGAAGACGGAGTTTCCCCGGTACTGTACCCTGCCACACTTGATGGCCTCCTTTCAATATCTGAAACGGGACCAGTTGATGGCTTTTCTGGAATCGGACTTTACCTCCAAGGCCATGGCCGACGCCTTTCTCTCCGGGGTGGATTCCGAACGGCAGACGGCCGGGGTGATGAGCACCTTGGCCAATGCCCTGAAAAAGATCAGCACCGAACGCATCTTTATGGCCCTCTCTGCCGACGAGGTGCCCCTGGACATCAACAATCCCAAGAACCCCGCGGTGATCGCCATCGTGAACAACCCCAAATTTGAGACGGCCTATTCCCCGGTGATCGCCACCATCCTGCACACCATCACCAAACAGATGAGCGTACGGGGCCAGATCCCTTCCTTTTTGTTGATGGAAGAAGCACCGACCATCCGGTTGCTGAACATGCACCGTATCCCGGCCACCCTGCGGAGCTATGACATCGCGACCATTTATATCCTTCAGGACAAGATCCAGAACGACATGATGTATGGGGAAAAGGGGAGTAGGGCCATCCTGAGCAACCTGTCCTATCAGTTCTTTGGAAAGGCCAACGACCCTGAAACTGCCAAATACTACGAACGCTTCTTTGAGATTGTCAAACGGCCGACCCGCAGTGTGAGCAAGAGCAGCAACTGGAAGTTCGATACCAGGGTCACCAAAGGGGAGAAGGAAGTGAGCAAACTACGGGCCGACCTGTTCTTCCGGTTGAAACAAGGAGAGTTCATCGCCTTTGGGGATGGCAGGGATCGAAGGGTCCGCTTTCCCAGACCGAAAATCATAAGGGAGTTGCCCAACCGCCTTTACCAGTATGACGATCCAGCAATTCAGGCCAATTACAAGACCATCCATTTAAAGGTGCAGGAACTGTTCGAAAACCGTAAATGGTAGATATCGTTTTTTAATAAAGAAAAGGGAAGTAGTACGAAAGAGCAAACTATTTGATAGCATGGGAAACTTGGTTATATTCGGGATTGAGGCACTGAATTTCGGCCTGTCTCACAAGTTGTATATATTCTACGTTCTAAAAGGTACATCGAACACATGGCAAATGAATCAAGGAAAATGGTGGTATTGGGAGCTGGGGCTTCAATAGGATCCAAAAGGTATCCCATTAACTCATCTCTCGATCAACTAAGGGACAGGATGCCTTCGGCAGAAAACTTTTTTTATGATCTGTTCAAACTTAATAAGACCGAAAATCACAATGAGCGTTTCCTGAATTTTTTAGGATTGACCTACGAGGCCCTTTATGATGTAATCGTAAGGGCATGGAACATAAATAAGGGCAATAACGATTTTGATCCCAATGGATGGAGGGGAGTAAATATAGAAGAAGTCATGACTTTTTTTGATGTAGGCTCGAATATGTTCGACCAGGACTCCCAGGAAGGGAAACTTTATCGCCAGGCGCAAAAATCATTGTTGGACTTTATGTTTCCACTAATTCCAATGATCTGCGAAGGACAGCATTGCGAATACTTGCTCAGGGTATTTTTTGGGTTGGAACCCAAAGATACCGTCATCTCATACAACTGGGATACGATCGCTGAGTACACCTTGGCAAAAGCCAAAGCCAATCAAATAAGGAATTATGCTAAGCTGATGCGGTCGGATAAAATTGAACCAAGGATGTATAGAAACACGGGATTACTATTGAAGTTGCATGGATCGTTTAATTGGATGGTTTGTAAGAATCCAGAGTGTCCATCGTTTGATACCATTAAGCCCCCTTTTCAAAAGAACAGGTATAAGCTTATCGGCTTGAATGAATCGTATACCTGTAAGGATTGTGGCAGCAATAATCTTAGACCCCTCATTGTTCCCCCAGTGAGCAACAAAATGATACACAAAGACGAATTTTTGAAAAATCAATGGCTCATCGCCAGGGAAAAATTATTGGATACCAATGAACTTATCTTCATAGGATATTCTTTTCCTCCAACAGATTATTACAGTGAATGGCTGTTTAGACAGATTTATTTTATCGAAAATCGGAATGATATAAAAATCACTGTTGTCAATCCGCAGTACGGAAAAAGAGGGTCAGCTGTGACAAAAAGATATGACACTATCTTCAATGACTTTGAAATTGAAAGCTATAAAACATTAAAGGATTTTGCGGAAAGAAATTAATTTCCATTCTCTTGTGTTACCCTTTTTGAAATGACAAGTATTCAAATTATAGGAAACCGGGAGCGAAAAGCTCATGTAATTTTAAGATATTTAAGTTGGATTGGAAATCTTGGATAACTAAAAAATAAAATGAAAGCCATCAACACATCGGAAAACGTTATTTCACGGATTAATTCCAATGTATTTTTTAAGGAATTTACGTTTGCCAGAAATGATTTTACTGATTTGGATTCAAAACAAAAACTTGAATTCTCCGATAATGTAATCTGGCTGGGCAATATATTTTTAATTTTTGAAATAAAGGAAAGGAATGCGAAGGATGATTCTGATGATTCCAGTTGGTTTGAGAATAAAATTTTAAACAAGGCTGTTAAACAGGTCAAAAGGACCCATACGTATTTAAAAAAATACCCTAACATACCCATTTTCAATGAAAAAGGGCATAAAAGGAATATTTCTGAGGCCGATTTTAGCAGGATCCAATCAATCATCGTTTACTCCCCAAGCGATAACTTCAGTGAATCCCAAAGGTTCATGAAGTTTTACAGAAGTAAGGAAATTGGGTTAATTCACCTATTTCATTCAGAGGACTATTATTGGATATGTAAATACCTTATTACTCCTGCAGAAATAGATGAGTATTTGATATTTAGGGAGGAATTTTATGATGCACATCCCAAACTATTGAATGAACTGCCGGAACAATATATCCTCGCCCATTTTTTTGAAACACTGGATACCTCTGAAATCAAATTGGAACACATGGACAATTTCAAAAAAGTAACCATGGATTCAAGCAAGTTTAATCTCTCATATCTAATTGATAATTTTAACAAAAACATTAAACTATTACAAGGAGAGACCGATTATTACCCAATCATTGCTGAAATTGCAAAGCTAAATCGGGCCGAACTGACGGAATTTAAAAAAAGGTTTGTCCTTACAATTGAAAAATGTAGGGAGGAAGGTGTCACGATTCCCTACCGAATCTATATTCCAAGGACAGATTGTGGATTTGTCTTCGTACCTCTGATCAAAAGAGCTTCCTGCCATTGGAAGACCGCTTTGCGTAATTTCACCTATGCCCAAAAGTATGATCAAAAAGCCCATCGCTGTGTTGGATTGGTGATGTTCGAAACTGAAATCAAAGGAAAATTGGTTTTGGATATGTACTGGGCTTTTTTAGAAGAAAAGTGGGTATATGATGCTGCAATGGAAAAATTGCTTTCCGAAAACTTCCCGTTCCGTGAGGCAAAATTTAAAAGGTTGGACAATAGATACTTGGAATAAAATTATTAGACAAGTCCTAATGGCAATTGAAGATGATGAACAAAAAAGATATAGCTCCCAAGAAAGTCTACGTTAAAATCGATAATTCCGAGAGGTATTTGAAGGTGGCCAAAGAACTCTATGATAAGGCCAAACACCCCGAACAGGCCGAAATATATTACGCTCCGTTTGTCCTTTTTTGTGCAACCAGTGTGGAATACCTATTGAATGATATTTTTATAGAATACTCAAATAGATATTTTTCTGGCACCGATCAAAAAATATATGCGGAATCCTTTATGACTTTGGGCTTGAGAGCCAAGCTATTGACCTTTTTGCCCATTGTAAGTGGCAATGCATACAAGTGGGATCTGGATTCCTTTGAGTATAAGACATTATGTGGGATGATCAACAAAAGAAATCAAATAGCCCACGGAAAGGATTTTTACCAAGGTTTAAGTACCAAGGATGACAATGACGGTGGTTTTACCATTGATGTCACAGATTTGAAAGAGAAAGCCATCCTGCTGCTTTCCAAAAATGAGTGCAACAATTATTTCAAGGCCTTTGAAAGTTTTATCACTTTGTATTCCTTGATCGAAAATAACAAACTAAAGGAGGGTAAGATGGTTTTGCCCATAGTGGAATCCAAACTTAAAACGGAAACCATACAATTTTCCACCAGAAAGACATAACCTGGGTGAATGGACTGGACTTAAATTTATGACGGACCCTATCCCACTTGCTTTCACTTTTTAAATGCCTTATGGAACTTTAGCGGATAATATGGTCCCATTTTGAATATTGTAACTTTTAAGTTACCTTTGTAACAATGGAACAAAAGGTCAGGACCGTAATTGCCTACAAGCACTATTTTGAGGAATTTTTGGTGGCACAGCCTAAAAAGGTGCAGGACAAGATTTTTAAAGTAATCGAAATCATAGAAACCTTTGAACGGATTCCGACGACATATTTAAAGGCAATTACTGGAACCGATGGACTGTTTGAGGCCCGGATCAAATTGGGGTCGAACATTTGGAGGGTATTTTGCTTTTTCGACAAAGGCAAATTGGTGATTCTGTTGAACGGGTTTACCAAGAAAACGCAAAAGACACCAAAGAAAGAGATTGACAAAGCTGTCAGGTTAATGAAAGAATATTATGAAACCGCCCATGGCGGATCGTGAATTTGTATTAAATGAACGTTGTATGGACAAAACAAAAATGGGTAATAGGGACACAAAGACCTGGACCGAGATAAAGGACAGTGTCTACGGTGAAAAGGGCACTGAGCGTAGGGACGAACTGGAAAGGGACTTTGAATCTTTCAAGATCGGGCTTTTATTGCGTAAGGCCAGGGAAGAAAAAAAACTGACACAGGAGCAACTAGGGGAGTTGGTGGATAAAAAACGGACCTATATTTCAAGGGTGGAGAACAATGGCAGCAATTTGACATTGAAAACCTTATATGATATTGTTGAAAAGGGGCTTGGGGGAAAGGTTAAAATATCCATCGAAGTATAAGGGCGGTATTCCAGACAAATGACATGGCCAATTTTTATTACTGACCTGAAAAAAGTACGCAACGGGAAAAGGGATTTTGCATCTACACGCTAAAACCTTGATTCTTTATGAAGCCCACCTTGACCCATCAGAAATCCGTACTTCTTTTTTTCCTGTTCACCCTCTTATTGGGCTGCTCAAACGATGACGGAACAATTTCATATGACTTCGTTGGAAGCTGGAAGGTTTCCTATTATATGGAAGGCAGCCAAAAGGTGACCAAGGAGGATAGCCCCACCTGGCCGGATTACAACAATGGCGACATCACGGCCACCTTTACTGCACCGGATGGAAATGGAAAGGGCGTGGTATCAGGCATATCCGTGACGAATGCCTATCATGGGGACTACACCTTGGAGAGGAATGGAACCCTGACCATTGATCCCATTGCGACGACCTTGGTGAACCAACCCGACTGGGCTGATCTATACCATATCACGGGACCCAAAACCTATAAGATCAAAGGTTCCAACCTATTTCTGTATTCAAAGGATGAAGATTTGGTCATCGTTATGGAATCCAACTGAGGGATTTTATTCTTGTTTCACTGGCCTAATTTTGTTGATAACTAATGATTTAAGAATAAAACCAGCTTCATTTTTGTAATGGGAATCCGTAATTTTAAGTTTGCTTCAAACTTGAGATACCATGTGGTTCAACCAGGCCAAATGTGATATTTATATGGGAACCGGGGCAGGCTCCAAACTGCTTCAAGAGATGGCCAATGCCCAACATTCAGTAAAAAGATCCTCTCCCTACCTTTCCCCTAAATTGGTCCAG
Organism: Flagellimonas oceani; assembly: GCF_011068285.1. Lineage (NCBI taxonomy): Bacteria > Pseudomonadati > Bacteroidota > Flavobacteriia > Flavobacteriales > Flavobacteriaceae > Flagellimonas > Flagellimonas oceani. The sequence continues at coordinate 1,120,994 of NZ_CP049616.1, forward strand.
GAATTGATCTGGTTGCACCATGTTACCCAAGTTAACATTTACTTCATGGTTTTCTAGCGTTTTCTTGAGATCCAACACTACGGGATTTTTCAACTTCATGTCTCTTATTTATGTGGCCCAACCAACAGGGTGATAATTATGATGAGAAACGAAAAAGTGGAAGAGGAATGTATCCGTTACCTTTCCAAAGAAGGGAGTGAGGAAGAGCGATTTCTTTTTGAATTGGAATTGAGCATCAATGACGACCTGAAGAAAAACTACGTCATCTATCGAAAGATATGGGAGGCATATCCTTTGGATTTTGAAGAAAAGAGGAATGGCCAAAAGACCGTATCGGAACCAAATCCGTTCAAATCAAAATTCAGGAGGGTAAAAGTTTTTTTAACCATAGCGGCTTCCCTATTAATGGGGTGGTTCCTTTTTGAAAACTTTTATGATGCCTACCCAAACCGGGTAGCCACACAGGCCCGGGAACGGGTCACTTTTTATTTGCCGGACAGTACCAAGGTCATCTTGAATTCGCAGAGCAGTCTCTCCTATTGCAAGGACTTTTTGAAAAACAGGAATGTCAATCTTCAGGGAGAAGCCTTTTTTGAAGTTGTCCATCGCAAAGGCCAGCCCTTTAAGGTTTTCTCAGAAGATATCGAAGTATTGGTATTGGGCACCAAATTCAATGTGAACACTTCAGATTCCCTGCGGACCGTTGCCTTGGAAGAGGGTAAGGTGAGCATGCGGATTCCAGAGAGTGGGATGAACGTGACCCTTTTGCCCAATGAATTGGTCGTATACGATCCTGAGAACAAACATTTGGACAAAAGGTGGTTCGATCCAAAAGTGACCTTGGTATGGAAAGATGATGTATTGGTATTGGAGGATATTGCCCTGCAAAAGGCCTTGCCAAAGATCAACAATTATTATGGCGTTGAATTTATCCTTAATGACAGTATCGCGGGCACTAAATCTATCAAGGGAGTGTTCAAGGGCAAAGATGTCGATGAGTTCAAAGATGCCATGGAGTTCATTACCGGGTTCACCATAGAAAATGTAGAAGAGCAAACCTATCTGATCCAGAACAAATGAAGACCGATCCCCCAAGACCATCGTCAAAAACGGAAACCAACCTTCACTTGTTCAACCAGCTTGAACAGGGAAAGTATGAGGCATTGATACGCTTGCACCAAAGATTTTACAGCCCTCTGTGCAGGTTTGGGGCCCTATTCGAACACAATAGCCTTATCGTTGAGGAAAAAGTGGCCGATGTGTTCATTGAACTATGGTCACGGCGGGATATGCTATCGGAGGTCGAGCATCCCAAGGCCTATCTGTATGTCATGGTAAGGAACAAATTGCTGCGAACAGCAAAGAGTGAAACCCTTTTGACAAGGATCCAGGACAATCTGAACTATTCCAATGCGGAACAACACAGTCATGAAGAAGAACTCATTCAACAAGAAGAGAAGCGAATCGATCAGGAACGCATATCAAATGTATTGAAGAATGTGCCGGAGCGCTCCAGAAGAGTTTTTGAGATGAGCAGGATAGAAGGTTTTAAGTACAAGGAAATTGCAGAAATCCTAGGCATCTCATACAGAACAGTGGAGCAGCACGTGGCCATTACCATGAAAACCATTAAAAACAGCTTAACGGACAAGTAAGAACCAACTTAAAATTTTGAAAAATGAAAAAAACAATTATACTGCTCTTTGCTTTATTGGCCCAGCTGGGCTTTGCAAGGAATTCCGATAATCTTTTGGAAAAGCCGGCGTATGGGAACACCATAAACATACATGTTGATTCCGGGAGGATAGAAGAGGTACTTCGGCTTATTGAAAAACAGGTTGCGGTAAAATTCATTTATGTGACCAGCGACCCTTTGGTGGAACACCCCATTACCTTGAACATCAATAATGCTACTTTGGACAATGTATTACAGACTTTGAGCAAGAAGACAGGGTTAAGGTTCAAAAAGACTCCAAGTGGGATTTTGGTGCGTTCGACCTTAAGTCCCCAAAAGTTTTCCCCACTACAACAAACCCTTCAAGGAAATGTCAGGGACGAAGAAGGGGAGCCATTGGCTGGCGTCTCTATCGTGATAAAGGGAACCAGTAATGGTACCATGACGGATTGGGAAGGAAACTTCACCTTAGAAGTCACCGATTTGCCGTTGGAACTCCAGATTTCCCATATCGGATATGAAAGCCAAGCCATAACAGTCGGAAATGACCTAAGGATACAGGTCACCATGAAGGCTTCTTTATCTGAGCTGGATGAGGTGGTCGTGACCGGTCAGGGAGCGGGCATCAACAAAAAACGTATTTCAAGCAAGGTCGAGGTGATAAGGGCGGAGGAATTGGAAAACATACCTTCGCAACGTATCGATCAATTGCTGTCCGCCAAACTTCCCAATGCCCAAATAAATTTGACGGGGGGACAGGCCGGTGCCTCCTCACTTATCCGTGTCCGTGGTGTCAATTCGGCATTTTTGAGCTCCACTCCCATATTCTATATCGATGGGGTGCGTATGGACAACCTCAATACCAGGAGCGCACTGGGTGGGGGCAGTTCCCAAGGAGCGGCCATCAGTTCCATTGCCGATATTCCCATGGACAATATCGAACGTATCGAATACATCAATGGTGGGGCCGCCACAACATTGTATGGATCCGATGCCGCCAATGGGGTTATCCAGATCTTTACCAAAAAGGGAAGTGCCGCTGGGACAAAAGTCACCCTTGAAGTCCAATCAGGTGTTGAGACCCCGACCACGGATTATCTTTATTTTGACAAGAGCAAGGATCTGTTGTTCCAGACAGGATTGTACCAAAAATACCATTTGGGCATCAATGGGGGCAACGAAGGTTTTGGCTTCAGTTTTTCTGGAAATTACCTGGACAATGAAGGATCACAATATGCCGATAACAATTCCAATGGAAAATTGGACTTCAGTACCGGCTTTAGGGCCAGGTTGGGTGATAAAGTAATCTATAACAGTTCTTTCATTTTCGTGAACAACAAATACAAAAGGAACCGCAATGGAAACCAAGGCGGGTATACAGGGCTTTGGTTTGCTGAAAGTGGCGCCTCCACCTTGAATGGGTTCAACAATAGGTTGGATGAAATGACCGCGGCAGAGTTTGAGGAAATAAAGGCTTATGTGCACCGTGCTGAAGAATTGCAGGACAATGAAATCAATGTAAACCGTTTTACCACATCCCAGGCCTTTACATTTAGGCCCATAGATAATCTGGAGTTCAAGTTTACCGGAGGTATCGACTATAGGGTACAATCGGACCAAAACGTGCAGACCAACGAGTACCTATCGCATACGACACAATCAGAAGTAAATGATGAAGGGAGTATTTCCAACGTAGATCGGAAGTATTTTGGAATCACATTGGAATTTACCGGGCAGCACAAATGGGATACCGGTGATTTCTCTTTTGTTTCCACCATAGGTGGGCAGTTGTTCAGAAATAAAGACCATCAGATCAGGTATGTGGGGACCAACATCAGGGATGGGGCCCGAACCATCAGTGACGCGGCCATAAAGACCAGTGATGAATTTTTAACTGAAGTATTGAACTATGGCGTCTATGCACAGGAAAATATTGGATATAGGGACAAGTTGTTCCTGGATCTTGGGATTCGGGGTGATAGAAACCCTTCTTTTGGGGACAATATCGGGACACAGTACTACCCGAAGATTGGGCTATCATATTTGCCGAGTGCTGAATCCTTTTTGGAGAATGTAGATTGGCTCAACTCGTTGAGGTTTCGTGGAAACTACGGGGTTGCAGGGAACCTGCCACCGGCATTTGTAAGTGAGAGAACCATTGCTTTCAACGGTTTTCAAGGGGAACAGGCCGCATTTTTTTCCAATCCAGGGAATGATGACCTGACACCGGAAAAGACCACCACCTATGAAGGGGGTGTGGATGTGGCCATGTTCAACAACCGGGTCAACCTTTCCGTCTCAAGATATAGTGCCAAAACAAAGGATGCCCTTTTTTATGTGCCACCCACACCATCCACTGGATTCGACCAAAGTCAATTGTACAATGTGGGCGAGATAGAGAACAAAGGTTGGGAAATAAGCGCAAATGTTGAGCCTATCAGAACGGATAAAAGTTCGTTGCAATTGAACCTTTCCATAAACACCTTAAAGAACAAGGTGTTGAATTCTGGGGGGATAGCCCCTTTCAACATCAACGGTTTCAGTGCCCGTACCATCCAGACCGTGGTGGAGGAAGGATATCCTGTTGGCTACATTCGGGGGAACCTTGGTGTATTTGACGAGAACGGTGTTTTGGAAAGCACGACCCCGCAGTCCTATCTCGGTACCACCTTACCAGACCTCTATGGGAATATGGGACTGACCTTTACGTATGGTGATTTCTCCCTTTATGCCAATGCCAGTTACCAAAAGGGCGCTTATGCCAATAGCTTTGACCAACAGTTCAGATTTCTGTACGGGGCTTCCGAGGATAAGATACCTACTGCTGAGATTGAGGCCAACGGAACATCAAATTGGTTGAATTTCACCAATAGGTTCGTTGAGAAAACGGATTTTATAAAGGTCCGTGATATAGGCATGAACTATACCATTACCCCTAGGTCGAGCAAGGTGTTCGACAACCTTATCATAGGCGCGAACATTGTGAACCCATTAAACTTCACATCTTCGGATTTTGACCCAGAGGCAACCATCAGTGGTGCCGCTACGGGACAGGGAGGTGCATCAACAGGAGGTATTTCCTATGCGACCTATTCTGCTCCGAGACAATTTTTGACCTCATTGCGAATCAACTTTAAATAATCTGAAAACAACATAGCAAAATGAAACCAAGAAATATATTTCAGCTCCTTTTGTTGCTAGTGGTCCTAGGGTCTTGTGTTGACAACCCAAATGTGACCGAGGACATTTACCTGAACACGCCGGCTCCCTCAAAAAGTTGGGTGAACGGTCTCAAGCGTCAATTGGCGTTGACGATGAACAGTGTGTTGATCAATACGGAAATGACCTCTGATAATTATTTTAACAACTATACACTGTACAGCAAAGTTTTTGATGGACCACAGATCAGTTACACTGATGTGGACGTGAATGCCTTGCAACAAGAAATCGGTAGGCTACGGGAAATGGCGGACTATGGATTGGAAATCGTTGTTGCGGAAGATGAGGACGTTGAGGATGAAAGTGTAGCTTACATGCACTTTTGCAGGGGATTTGCGTTGTTGTTGGCCGGGGAAAATTTTTCCGGGTTGCCCATTGAGCCTTTGGCGGAAGTTTCCGATTGGAGGACTTTGTTGGAAGTTGCCTTGGAAGAATTTGATATAGCCATTGCCCAGACTGCTGATACCGAGGCCATAGCCGCTTATCAACTTCTAAAGGCAAGGACCTATTACCGCTTGGGAGACCTTGACAACGCCAAGTCCATTGCCGGTTCACTTCTGAACAATACGTCCTTGCTGTATACCGTAGGGTTTGACGGGGAGAATGGTGTAGGGAATGAAATGCAAAACGCCACTTTTACCAGCACCCAGAATAGGTTTGCACCGCTTCCCCGGTTGGATTTTTTAGATCCCAAATACTTTGATGAAGGTACGGCCGCTTCGGATCAAAAACCGGTGAGTCTGGCCAAAGCAGAGGAGGCCTACTTAATAGTCATGGAAGCCTTGTTGGCCGAAAATGATTTGAACGGGGCAAAGACCATGGGAATCGACTTATTGAATGTGGTCAATACAAGGCCAATTGAGCTGTTGGACGATAGCAGGGAACTTAGAAATGGCACCAATAGGTCCGATTATCCCGTTACGGCAGTGCAGGTCAGGGAAAATGGGGAAGCTATGTTCAAGGATGGCTATGTACTGGACCGTCAGGCAGGGGATATCACGGTCCATACAGTTTCAGGGACCAAGGTGACCGAAGAGGATATAACGGCGGCAACGACCAATGATCAGCTCCTCTATCTGGTTTACAGGTTGCGCCAAGAGATATTCATAAGCGAAGGGAGGAGAATGAATGACCTTGGTATCCGTTACCCGGTTTCCCAGACCGAACAGCTGAACAATCCCAATGTCGGTGACTCCTTTACCCAAGCCGTTATTCCAAGTTTTATTCCATTGGATGGGGGTATGGATGATTTTATAGTGGATGGAACTACGGGAAATGTTACCATGTTGTATGATATGAACCAAGTAATTGTGGACAATAAAACTTCTGAAGATGTTGCACCGTTTCATTAAATTAATCTGTATGCTGCTGGGATTGGCCATTTTCCAATCTGTTGTGGCCCAGGAAAAGCCCAAACACGTGGTTGTGATCAGTATCGATGGTTTTAGGCCAGAGTTCTATATGGACAGTTCCATGCCCACTCCCAACCTACAGGAAATGTTCAGGGAAGGAGTGGCGGCCAAGGAGGTAACCGGGATTTTCCCAACGGTCACCTATCCATCACATACCACTCTCATTACAGGAACCACTCCGAAAGAGCATGGAATCTATTACAATACCCTTATCAAGGAGGATGGTTCAGCAGGAGGTTGGGTCTATGACTTCAGGGAAATCAAGAGCAAGACCCTTTGGCAGGCCGCCAAGGAAAAAGGTCTGGTCACGGCATCGGTCTCTTGGCCAGTGTCCGTCAATGCGCAGTACATTGATTATAATATTCCAGAGTTCTGGTCTTTTGAAAACCCTATGGACCGTAGGGGAGCAACTTCAGAAAAAGCAAACCCAAAGGGCCTTTTCGAAGAAGTGGTCAAAAATGCTACGGGGACCTTGGAAATCAATGATTATAATCTCAGTTCCTTGACTATGGACCAGAATTTAGCACGAATTGCAGGGTATCTCTTAAGGAAGTACCGACCAAACTTACTTACCATTCATCTACCCATTACCGATGGTGCCCAGCATCGCCAGGGAAGGAAAGGACTTATGGTAAGAAAGGCCATTGCCGGGGCGGATAATGCCATAGGTGTTATTCGAGATGCATTGCAAAAGGCGGGAATTGAAAAAGAGACCACGATAATAGTAACGGGAGATCACGGCTTTGTGGATGTGCATACACAAATAGCTCCCAATGTCCTTTTGGCCCAACATGGGTTATATGAGAAGAAGGGGGGCAGGCCCAAAGCGTTTTTCTTTTCGGCAGGGGGTTCTGCTTTTTTACATTTAAGGGATGAAAATGATGAAGAGACCTTGGAACGGATACAACAGCTATTTGAAGAATTGCCCATAGAGATCCGAAGCACCTTTGATATTGTGAATCGTGACCAAATAGCCATTCGTGGGGGAGATCCAAGAGTTAGATTGGCATTGACAGCTCAAAGGGGATACAGCTTCAGCAATGATACCGAAGGCAGCTTGATGACTTATAAAAAAGGAGGGAAGCATGGGTATTATCCCAATTTTCACGATATCGCCACCGGTTTTGTAGGAGATGGAAAAGGAATGCAGAAAGGGGAGGTCATAGAAAACATGTACCTGGAAGATGTGGGCAAGATTGTCGCATCACTATTACAACTCCAATTGAACCAAGATCCCAATTTTTACCACAGTACCTTAAAAAATGGAAACTAGTATGGCATGGGACATCTGAAGATAAATTTTGTTTGAGTTAGTTTAGTTGGCAATGGGCATAATGAATTTCATTATGCCTTTTGTTTTAGTTTGGATGTCACGCCTAAGGAGAGCCTTTGGGAATTTAAAGGTTTGTTCTTCATCATTGGCAAATGGGAATCGGTCAAGCCTTTTCTTAAAATGGTGCGCAATGGTTCCGGGGTGTCCATATTAATTTGGAGAGAACCCTCTTTTGGGTCAATGTCGATGATGACCAATGAAAGGTAATCCATCAAATGTTCCGCCTCCTTGATAAGAACCATGATTACCTGTAGCTGTAGGTGATATTCCATATCCAGTAGATGGAAAGGATTTGGTTTTTCCAGGCCAAGCCAGTTGATTTTCAACATTGATTTGAGAGTATCCACATTTTGGCACAAAGTTAGTTTACAATTTGGGAACATAAAATTGACATTAAACTTTATTTGTTGTATGCAGGTAAAATGACATAGCTCGCGAACAATACATTTTTAAGAATTGGTAGGAATGCTGTGCAAAGGGGAGTGGATTTGGATTACGGTTTTTTGTTTGGTTTCTATAGCCAGTTATATGTTGAGAGACTTTTTATCCTCTATATCGTGAAAAACAAGTCCATATGAAATAGAAATTAAGAACTTGGCAGATATCGAAAAAAATCACGACTTATAGGCTATAAGGGATATATGACAAACATAGGCCTAGGTATCCGAAAAATCTTATCTGGATGGGGGTATTCCGGTGTCCAAGTAACAGAAAAACTCTACGGCAAAAGTATTTCCGAGAAAGTATTGGATGAAATAAATGCCAAGATTAGAAAACTACAGGGAGGATGACCAAAATCATATCAAGAATTGCAAAACCCTATAGCGAATAACGTTGCCCTTTGATTTTCTTAAGGTCCTCAAAAAGGTTTTTGTTCTTGGCCCAATGTGGCAATATCCCCACATCATAGGGGTAATACGTTTCGGGCTTTCCTGCCGGATTACCCAAAAATACTGATGTTTGAACCATCTTATATTTTACTATGGATGTATGTGGGGCAGTGGTTTATTTGTAATTTAACTATGCCCGCTTTTTTCCGTTTTTAGTAGTATACCATGACCGTTTTTTACACTAAACATTACATTTACTTAAACTAGAATTCTGCAATTTTCGATTTATTTGCTACATGCAGCGTGGTGACCCAAACAATCTTCCTTCCGAAGTGCTATTCGAAATGTTCAAGTACGGCAATGAACTTGCCTATCAGGTTCTTTTCGACCGTTTATGGGAACGTATGTACGTGTTGGCGTTCAGTCTTCTCCAAGACCGCGCAATTGCAAAGGATTTGGTACAGGAAGTTTGGATTGATTTCTGGGAGCGAAAACTTGGCATCGAAAACCGGAATATTGAAGCTTTTTTACTTCAGGCCACCCGCTTTAAGGTATACAAGTTTCTTCGTGATTCAAAAACTGTGAAATTTTCCCAAAGTATTTTGGATAAACTGCAATTGCCCAGCAGCAATGATATCATTTCAGATATCGAAGCCAAGGAGACCAAGTCCAGAATAGATGACATTGTTGAAGGCTTACCCCCAAAATGTAGGCAAGTATTTGTTTTGAGCAGGTACCAGGGACTCGGAAATGCAGAGATTTCCGAAATTTTGAATATTTCCAAGCGAACCGTGGAAACCCATGTTTCCAATGCCCTTTCAAAGATTAAAGAGGAGCTGGCCATCTCTTTGTTTGTCGTTGGCATCATTTTTTTTTAAAAAAATCACTTTTCACTTACGTGTGCCTATCTGATTTTGGTATTCTATAATAGAACCAAGATTATGACAGAGCAAGAATTCAGAAATCTACTTGACAAATATGTGCAAGGTACTGCTACCGAGGAGGAACTGAAACTTCTAGTGGAATACGAGGAATTTGCCGTTAAAGATTCAAAGGATAAAGCTTTTGAAAGTGATATGCATAAAGAAGCATTGAACCGTGAAATCAAAAAAATAGTCCTTAAAAAGATTGGTTCGAGCAAATCAAAGAGCCCATGGTTAAAAATTGCAGCCTCGATCGCCGTGGTCTTGACCGCTACAATTTGGGCAGTTTACCATAATGGTGAACCCAACATATATAGGAATGAAACCGCTCACTTTATGCCTATCGATTTGCCAGATGGCAGCCGAGTGATGCTGAACGGTAATTCCAAGTTGCAATACCATCAAAAATCTGATGGGGTGCGATCTGTGGTATTGGAAGGGGAAGCTTTTTTTGATGTAGCCAGGGATGAACAAGCCCCATTTGTGATCCAAACAAATGATGTTCGGACCAAGGTGCTCGGAACCAGCTTTAATATAAGGAGCACAGACAGTATTATAGATATATCGGTTGCCACTGGATTGGTGCAGGTGACGTCCCTAGAAGAATCTGTGCAATTGCGACCAAATCAAAAAGTATCCTACTATACCCAAACCCATAAAATGCAAAAGGATTCAATTGATCACAACCTATATACCTCGTGGTACAAAAACTCCATCAAATTGGATGGGGTGCGTATGTTGGATGTGGCCCGAATCCTTGAATCCCGTTATGGACTCAGGGTATACTTTAAGGAAGAGATGACCAAGGAACAAAAAATGACCATTGCCATTGACCAGGATGAGAGTATCGAAGATGTCATGGATAACATCAATTTTATTAGCCAACTTAGTTTAACCAAAAACCAAAACAATGAAATAACAGTACAATTGAAAAAATAAAAAAGAGGCTGTTCCAGCAGCCTCTTCAAATTAAAGCGTCGAATGTAAATGATAATACAACACTTATAATGAAATTAAAAATCAATTATTTAAAAATCAACCTCTTGGTTGTTATTTTATTGAGTTGCTTTAGCATGAAGGCCAGTAAATATGTACAGCCGTCAAATATAAGCATTAAACTGAAAGAAGCCAGACTGTTGGAGATATTTTCAGAGCTTGAAAATACCACCAAGTATGAGTTCAGTTATGGACAGTACGTTTTGAACGATCAAAAAAGGTACTCGCTCCAGTATGAAAATAAGTCTTTGAGAGAAATCCTTTCCGATTTGTCAGGGAAGGCAAATTTTGCTTTCGAGATAGGTTCGAACAAGGTGCTGATCGCGGAAAAAGGCAGTAGTGATGAAAGCCAACAATTTAACGTTAAGGGTTCCGTGATCGATTCCAATGGTGCACCTTTGCCGGGAGCCACGATAGTGGAAAAAGGGACCTCCAATGGTACCACAACGGACTTCGATGGAACTTTTTCCATCGACGTGTCAAGTTCCCCAGCAACGCTACAAGTTTCATACATTGGTTTTAAAACCCAAGAGGTGGTCGTGGATGCAGGGACCACCATAACGGTAACCATGGATCAAGACTCCAATGCCCTGGAAGAGGTTGTGGTGGTTGGGTACGGAAAACAGAAGAAGAGCGATATCACTGGGGCAGTGGCCTCTGTGAGCCAAGAAGATCTGGCCGAAATACCCGTTACCAACCCCATACAAGCACTAAAAGGTAAGGTTGCTGGACTTGATGTCTATAATGGAGGAAATGAGCCAGGCGGCGATATTACCATTCGTTTGCGGGGTGAGCGTTCCATTGGGGCCAACAACAGTCCCTTGATCGTATTGGATGGCATCCCCATCGCCGGGGGACTCAATGAAATCAATCCAAATGACATAGCCTCCATTGAAATACTTAAGGACGCATCCGCTACCGCCATTTATGGGTCCAGGGCATCCAATGGTGTTATCCTGATTACCACAAAACGCGGTGTAACCGGGGACACCCGAATCACCTATAATGGTTACTACGGTCTTACTTCAGTTATCAATAAATTGGATGTGATGGACGGGGAGCAATTCGCGCAATTGCGCAGGGAAGCCAACCGTACCGTTTCAGCGGACGGAACCGCACCCTCGGATGACCAGTTATTCGATAATATTGGATTGGAATCCCTACAACAAGGAAGGTTTACGGATTGGCAGGATTTCACCTATGGGACAGGTCAGAGACAAAGCCACCAGGTAAGTGTGAACGGTGGTGGTGAGAAGACCCAATTTGCCCTTTCGTTCAACTTTTTTGAAGAAACCGGTATTGTGGACAAGGCCAAGTTCCAACGTGGCAATCTAAGGATCAATCTGGATCATGAACTGAGTGAAAAAATAAACCTGGGCGTATCCAGTTTTATGAGCCGAAGTAAGCAAAATGTTGTTCAAATAGACCTGTACGACAACGTACTTCGTCTTAGCCCATTGGGCACACCTTATGATGATGAGGGCAATGTATTGTTCAGACCAACAAATGATGAAAGTCAGCGGGTAAACCCATTATCGGATTTGGCCAATTCAGTTGATGACCGATTTAAGACAAGGGTTTTTGCCAGTATTTTTGGTGAGTACAAGTTCAACGACAATTTAAGCTATAGATTGAATATCGGACCGGATGCGGAAACATCTAAGCGGGGTTATTTCTATGGCAGTATGACTACGAACAATCAAGGAGGGTCTTCAACTGCCGGTATAAGCAACAATGAACGAATTTCCTTGACCATCGAAAACATCTTGAACTACAATGGTAAATTGGGCGATCAACATGAACTTGGTGCCACTTTGGTTCAAAGCTATCAAAATCAGGTTACCCGAAGCGATTATACAAACGTGGGTAAGTTACCGTTCGATTCCCAATCCTATAATAACCTAGCATCGGCAGGGGAGGTATTGGGAGTGGGAAGTAATTATCAAAAATGGAGATTACTTTCTTATACTGGAAGATTGAACTACCAATTGATGGGCAGGTACCTATTTACCGCAACAGCCAGAGCCGATGGCTCATCCCGCTTTGCAGAAGGCAACAAATGGGGCTTTTTTCCATCCGCGGCAGTGGCTTGGAAAATAACGGAAGAACCATTTTTCAATGTGCCGACCTCTGCAATTTCTGAATTGAAACTCAGATTGAGCTATGGCGAAACCGGTAATACAGGGATTGACCCGTATCAGACCTTCAGTACGTTGAACACCAGTTCCTATGCCCTTGGGGATAATGGCGCACCTGGATTTGTTCCACAGTCCATCTCCAATCCCAATTTAAGATGGGAGACCACCGAACAGCTCAATGTTGGGTTGGATTTCGAAATTTGGAAGGAAAGAGTGGCTGGGTCCATCAATTATTATGTATCAAAGACCAAAGATCTATTGTTGCCCAGAAGTCTGCCATCGAGTTCAGGTTTCACGACCGTATTGGAAAATATCGGTTCGACCGAAAACAAAGGGTTGGAAGTGTTGGTTTCCTTTAGGGACATCATTCCTTCCGAAGATTTTCACTGGCAAGCAGATCTTACTTTTTCAAGAAACAGGAACAAGATCACCGAACTCTTTGGTGATGGCCTGGATGATCTGGGCAACCTATGGTTCATAGGTAAGCCCATCAATGTATTTTATGATTACAGGAAAATTGGTATTTGGCAGACGGATGAGGCCGATTTGGCGGAAAGCTACGGTTTTGAGCCTGGACAGATCAAGGTGGAGGATATCAACGACGATGGGGTGATCAATGCTGATGACCGTACCATTTTGGGGAATGCCGCTCCTGATTGGATTGCCGGACTTACCACAAGAATCGGTTATAAGGGCATTGGTCTTTCCGTTGTGTTGAATACAAGACAAAGCAATATGATTTTCTCCGAATGGTATGAGAACAACAACCGTTTGGCAGGTAGATACAATAATATCGATGTGGATTATTGGACTCCGGAGAACCCGACCAATGACAATCCACGGCCGAATGTAAGTCAGGAATCCGCATTTTTGGGGTCAACTTTGGCCTATAAGGATGTGAGCTATGTAAGGGTCAGGAATGTGGCACTTTCTTATTCGTTGCCAGAATCAATATTGGACAAGTTGCAAATGAAGAATGTCACTTTTAACCTAACGGCCGAAAATCCATTCACATTTACCAAATACAAGGGTATGGATCCAGAATTTGAGTCCAATGGTCAAAGAGCGCTTTATCCTTCCACCAAATTGTATGCGATAGGACTAAACCTAACTTTTTAAAAAAATCAATACATGAAAACTAAAATATTCAATTCGATTTTTGCTTTGATTTCGGGAATATTACTTTTCTCTTGTTCTCTTGAGGAAGTCCCAATTTCCGAACCGACCCCCGATGCCATTTATTCCACTGCAAGCGGTATAAGGGATGGTGTGAACGGAGTATATTCCAATCTACGTGACCTATATGGAAGCCAAGCCGGTTTCACCATGACAACCATGGGGACCGATATTTTCCGACATGGAAAGGATGGGGGCTACAAGGCCATGGACCGCTACGGCACCGATTTTAATTCCTCTTTGGGTTATGTGGAAGATATTTGGGAAATATGTTATCGTGGCATCAACAGTGCCAATACGATTTTAGATAGAATTGACTTGGTGGAAATGCCCGATTCCGATAAAACAAGATATAAAGCAGAGGTAAGGTTTTTAAGAGCGCATTTTTACTACTGGCTTACCATTCAGTATGGAGATGTGGTATTGAGGAATACGGAGACCAAAGGGGTAATTACGGATGATGTCAGGACGGATAGGGCCTTGGTATGGGAATTTATGAGAGAGGATGCGGAGTTTGCCGTGGAAAACCTTGATTGGAGCAACACCGATTACGGAAGGGCCACCAAGGGTGCAGCATTGCATCAATTGGCAGAGATTTTGCTCTTGGTCGAGGATTATATTGGTGCTGAACAAGCTGGAAAGCAATTGATTCAGGAAGGACCAAATTCCTTATTGGATTCGTACAGTGATATTTTTGAGTACGACAACCAAATAAACGATGAGGTTGTATTTGCAGTGCAATATATCAACGATCCATTGAACAACGCAAACGGTAACCAAGGACATTTGTTCTTTACACCTGCCTACGACCAATTTCCAGGGCTTACCAGGGATTTGACACAGGGAGGAAGGCCATGGACAAGGTTTAGGCCCACACAGTTCTATAGAGAATTGTTCGAGGACAATGACACCCGGTTTGATGTAACCTTTAGGTATACTTGGACCTATAACAATGAAGCAACCCTACCAGAAGGTGCCCAAATAGGTGATACGGTAGTTTGGGAAACAACCCCTGGAGAGTTTTCTTTTATTGCCCCGAACACAGACCAAATGCATTGGGGCGTGAAGAAGCATGATGATCCGACAAGGGCAAGCTTTCAAGACACCAGAGGGTTTAGGGATTTCTTTGTGTACCGTTTATCCGAAACTTATTTAGTGGTTGCCGAAGCCTTAATGGGACAAAACAAGCTTCAAGAAGCAGCAGATTACATAAATGTGGTCAGGGCCCGTGCAGCGGAACAAGGGAGCACAATGGTACAGGTAAGTGCCAATGAGGTGGATATTGATTTTATTCTTGACGAAAGGGCCCGTGAATTGGGAGGTGAAGCACAAAGATGGATGGATTTGGCTCGTACCGGAAAATTGCAGGAACGAGTATCCATGTACAACGAAAATGCCACACCGAACATCAAGGCTTTTCATGGGCTAAGACCAATACCACAGTCCCAAATTGATTTGAGTACCAATAGTTTTCCCCAAAATGAGGGGTATTAATAAATGATGATGGGATATAAACTTAAAACCACTGCATTAGCATTCGTTGCCTTTTTTTGTGCGACCATTGCAATTGGCCAATCAACCAGGGCAGATCGTATTTTAGAGGATTTTTATCATCAGCCAGATAAAATTTTGGTGGCGGCCCATAGGGCCGCCCATCAAAATTTTGCCGAAAATTCCATTGCTGCCCTAGAGGAAAGCATTCGATTAGAGGTCGATATTGTTGAATTGGATGTTAGGATGACCAATGATAGTGTACTTGTAATTCTTCATGATAGAACGGTCGATAGAACAACCAATGGAGAGGGCAAATTATCCGAGATGACTTTTGGAGAGGCAAGAAGCCTCCGGTTACTCCATCAAGACCAGCCTACCGAACAAGTTATTCCAACCTTGGACGAGGTACTGCCCATTGCAAAGGACAAAATTTTAATCGATATCGACTTTAAGGCCAACAGCAAGGAAGCCTTGGTAAAAACAGTGGAGTTGATTAAAAAATATGGGATGGAGCACCAGATTATCTTTTTTCTGTACGATTATAAACTAGCTCCGGTTTTGCATTCCATATGTCCAGAGCTTATTATCATGCCGCGTGCATACAAAAAGAAGGATGTGAACAATATTTTGGATTGGGATTATATTAAGATCATACATGTGGATGAAAGTTTTTACAAGGAACGACTGATGAAAAAAATAGTGGATTCCAATGTTAGGGTTTGGATCAATGCACTGGGTAAATATGATAATATGGAAAAGGAAGAACAGAATTCAGGGTATTCCAAACTTTTTTCAAAAAAGTACATCAATGTAATCCAAACCGACCGTCCTCAAGAACTTATTGATTATTTGAATGTCACATTAAATTGACATAATTGTATGGATATTTAATAATTGTCATTGCAGGACTACTTGTTTTCCATAAAAAGATTATTTTTTGTTTGAGTTAGTTTAGTTTGTTTGGGTAGTTAAAAGGGCGTGGCAATCAAGAATGGCCGCGCCCTTTTTAAAGATAATGAAACTTGAAGACGTACAAGGATGTTTTGCAAATATCTCAATGATGGGTACGCATAATGCCTTTAAGTACAATAAGACGACTCCCACGCTTTTCCCGGAGCTCCACCACCAGTTTTTCCCTATCCCCCAAGGTGAACTTGGGCACCACATATACAAAGCATTGTTTTTGCCCCACCTTGACCATGGAGGGCATTTTGTGCCTGTAAACCGGTTCCATAATCAGTTTTTGGTAGGAGGACTTTTTCCGTGGGTTCCCATGGGCCTTGAATACCTGGACAAAATCCACCTCAAGATCGATGGCGGAGCGGTTCTCTATCTCCAGAACGAGATAGGTACTCGTACCATAATAGGCCACATCCCGGAGCCTTAGGATGATACCATCCCTTCGTTTGGATCGTAGAACCGTTTGGGCCCTTTCCAAAAAATAGGTACTGGCCTTTTGGTACTGGAGACTGTCCGATTCTGGCGAGGTATTGGACAAATTCTTTTTCTTTGGCACCAAGGAATCCAACCATTTTTCAGGCCGGACGTTTCCAATGCTTTTGTCCACATTCACAAACCGATGGCCTTCCTGCAACTGTTTTCGATAGACCAGATAAAACGAATAGGCCAGACCATCATCGGTCAAAACCAACAGGTTACTGTCCGTACCCGGATGTCCCTGTAAAAGTCCAAGCCTCCCTGGGGAGGTGGTATCATATCCAAACGTATAATTGGGGTGTCCGGTAACGGCCCGCGCAATGGGGTTGGGGAATACCAGGGCCAGGGTATGGGTGTCGTTTACGTAAAGGGTGTCCGATTGGGCCAGTAACGTCAAATGGGACAAAAGGCTGAAAATGAATACGTGGAAAGGTCTCATAGGATGGAATGTTAAGGTTTAAGTATCAATTGGTATTGGTCATGGATGGTCACCTTGACGGTGCGGTTGGAACGTCGGAACACTTGTTTGATGCCACTTACCTGGGGCACCCCAGGCAGGTTCATATCCTGTACGGCATCGTCGAGTACCTCACGCGTGGCCTCTTCCCGATAACTGTGCTCCACATAGATGCCCTCACCCCCGTCCAACAGGTCATACACTTTAAGGTTTACGGGATGTTGGCCAATATGGTCGATGGTCACAAAGACCCGGTTGGCCCGAAAACTGACAAAACCATAGAGCAGGGTGTTCCGTTTAAAATGCCTCCCGTTCAGGTCCACGGCTTCCCTTAACCTAAGTTCCAGACGGTTTTTGGATCGGACCATCTGCTCCCCATTGACCACCGCCACCACCATAGGTGGGTTGGTATTGACATTCCTTGTGTTATGAGCAAAGAAGGTTCTATAGGCCTCTAAAAAATAGACAAGTTCGGGTTCCTGTTTCGGAGGTGCATCGGGTGTGGCTTGGGAGGCGGTTTCCTTTTCTACTACAACCTGTTTGGACTTTCGATAGGTACCTTGTCCATAATCGATCCGTCCCTCTCGATAAATACTGTCCACGATACGTTGCCGCTCTTTTTCTTCCAGTAAGGGGTCATAAGTCCCTGTGGAATCGATATGTCCCTCCCCGTACAGGCTGGGCTTTGGGGTCTCCCGCTGTTCCTTGATGTCATCCACCGCCTCCAGTTTGGAGCCATACTCCTCGGGCATATCCTTGAGTTCCGGTACCTTGGGCTGTTTCAACTCAGGTTCCTCCGTTTCCTTGCCCAAGGAAATGGCATAGAGCACGATAAAGATCACTATGGCCAATAAAAATCCGACAAATACAATTTTGTTCTTTTCCAGTTTCATGGGAGTGGGGTTTTAGGGTTGTGGTTCCAGTTTACGAAGGGCGTCCTCAAAAAAGTGGGTGATCAACAGCCCGTGGGGGTTGTGCGGAAAGTTCCGGTCCACGGTGACCAGTTCCCCAGAAGTGTCCAATTGGTAATAGTCTGTGACCGATCCCCGGTTCACCTCGAACACGGTCCTTGCCCGAAAGCGATAGGGTTCTTGGTCCAGATGGAGTTCGATGTCCACTTGGACCACTTCCTGACGTAGGGAAAACTGCAACAAGCGGTTGTAGACCCCATCCGAGCGTTTTTGCCGGTAGACGGCATCCACGGAGGCATCACCCAACCAGAGGGCCTTTTCCAATTGGGACCGGTAATTGGTACCATCGATGCCATAAAAGAGCCGGTGGAAGCGGTCGATATGGGCCAGGGCCTCCACCTCACGGTTTTCCCTTTGGTCCACCAGTTCCAAGGGAAGGACCGAACCATCGCTTTGGATGGCAAAGGCGGAGTTCAACAGTTTTTCCTGATAATGGTAGAGCAGTCCCAGGGAAAGGCCACTGCAAAGCAGGCAAAGTGCGACCACCGCCAGAACGATAAAACGGTTCAATCGTAAAATGTCGGTGATGTTCCTATATACTTTTTTCATGGGTAATCTTTTTAAATAATTAATGTGCATTATGCACCACTGAAGAGGCGGAAGGTGAACGAGGTCGCCCGTTTGTAGAGCTTGAACTTCAACAGCACGATGAACCCGATCCCCGCCAGTTCGATCAGGGGCGCAAAGAGCTCACTCCCATACTCCGTCCCAAAGAGGTTGGGCCAGAAATTCTCCGTCACCTCCTGGTAGAGTGCGTTGACAAAGACGTTGACCAAAAAGAAGGCCGGCACGATCATGTACACCGCCGCATAGAGCCGAAAGAAACGATAGCCCATTTCCCGGAACTTCTCAAAGACCGCCATGCTGATGACCAACGGAAAAAAGGCCTGCATCACCCCCAGGATAAAATAGCGTTCGGCCAAAAAGAGCGGATAGATGAACAGGTCCAGGACCCAGAGGACCAACGCCCCGCTCCAGGCCAGGGTGCGCAGCCCCAAAAAGGGGGTCGCCAACCATTCGTACAACAGGGCCATGGCCTTGGTCGCCGCATCGAAGAGACCGGTCTCCTCCTCGATTTCCACTTCCTGAAGTCCCAGCGGCAAGAGGTCGGGGGCCGTGTCCCGGTACTGGCCCTCAATGGCCACCAGAATGCCATCAAAGGCCCCGAGCACTTCCGTGGAGAAGAGCACCACCAGCACCACCGCAAAGTTCTTGATCAGATCGGTCGGGGTCAGCCCCCAGGTCAGCCCGGTGCGGGTCGCCCCGCCCTCATAGTATTTTTTGAGGATGTTGACCAAAAAGAACAGTACAGCCAAGGCCTTCATGCCCCCAATCGTGGAGGTGGCAAAACTACTGTCCTTGATGGTCTGGAAGACCGCATCTATATATTCGAGTCCCATACCTTGTCTTTAGTAGTTTGGTTTTCGGTCCTTGATCAGGGCCTGCATTTTCCGAAAGGATATGATCCTATCGTACCGACGTTTTTTCATTTGGATGTCGGCCACCATCGCTTGGGAGTCCGCCCGCTGGGCCTCCAAGATTTCCAGGCGTTCCGCATCGCTCATGTTCAAAAAATCACTACTGAGCACCTGGCCCATAAAGTCCAGTTGGCCCAGGGAATGTTCCATGATGCCGTTGAAGGCATTACTTATGGTCTCCACTTCATCGCCATGGATATAAGGGGAGTTCAAAATTTCCCGAAGATCGTCGCGGACCATCTGGAAAAGCTGTTCATTGTTGCGGGTAATGTCCCTAACGGCCTGATACTGTTTGACGGCATTGTTGACCTTTTCGATCTTTTCCCGGACGGCGTTGAGCTCGTCCACCATTTTCAGCAGCTCAGCAGTCTGCTTGGCGGATTCGATCAGTTGTTTCCCCAAGCTTAAAAAGTTGGTGTTGTCATACACCGGCATCCCCTGGGCCCCCGCAATGCGGGGAGATAGTAATAGGGCCAATGTTAGGGCCAGTCCTAAAATTTTGGTGTTGTTTTTCCTCATGGTCTGTGATTTTAGATAAATGATTTTTGGATTAGGAATTCTTTTATGGCTTTCTCCATATCATGGCTTTTTTCATAAAGTGCCATTATGGCCTCATTTTCGGTGCCATCGGTCAGGTAGGCCGCATAGGCCTCAGGGGGCACTTCCAAGCGGTAGACGTTGCTCTCCGAACCGATCTTGATAAAGATCTCCGTGTACTTCCGATCCCCCTTCAGGTCGTTTTGGATGGAGCGCAGTTGGTTCAGGTCATGGGCACTCAGGTGGAGCCGTTGTTTAAGGGTTTGGTATCCTTTTTCATTGCGCAGGCTGTAGAGGACCTGGGTATTCTCCAGAATGGAAGCCGAGGTGTGGTTCTCGGGCAATTGGTTGATGGACTGTAGAACGATGCCAATGGCCCCGTTCTGTTTGCGAATGGCCTGGTAATAGAACTCTACGCTCTCCAACACATTGTCGAACTTGAGCTGCTTGGCGAACTCATCGAAGAGGATAATGCCCCGCTCCGAACGGTTCCGCCAGATGGTCCGCTGTATGGCCGATTTGATGAGCTTCAGCATTACGGACAATACTTCCTTGTTGTTCCGGACCTCGTCCAGTTCAAAGACGATAACGCGTTTGTCCTCCAGACGATGGGATTGGTCTTCCCCGACCTTGAACAGAAAGCTGTAGAGGCCATCGCCCACATATTCGGAAAGAATGTGCAGAAAATGGGTCAGGTTGAAATAGCTCGGGTCGATGCCCAACCCTTGTAATAATGAATTTTGGTTCGCTTCGATAAAGGTGTACAGTCCATCCAGACTGTGGTTCTCTTGGACCGCTCCATAGTAGCGGCGTAGGATTTTCTTCAAGGCCACTTGTTGGGCCTTGGTCACGTTTTGGTGGGAACCATAGAGCTCCATCAAAAAGACCGTCAAATCCTCCAACCACTCCGGGGCGACACCGTCGCCAGGGGCTTTGCAAAAGGGATTGATGCCCAGGTTTTTGCCCTGCTCGTATTTGAGGATGATGTGCTGGTCCGGATAGAGCTGGGCGAACTTGGCATAACTGCCCCCCAGGTCGATGATCACCAAGCGGGTTCCCTGTTCAAAATATTGCCGCAGGATGTTGTTGGCCAAAAAGGATTTCCCCTCCCCGGTCGGGGCAAAAATGGCAAAGTTCCGGGCCTTGATGCGCTTCTTCCCCTCGTCCCAGACATCCTTCAGTACCGGGATATTGTCCAAACGGTCATTGAAAAGGATGCCCTCGGCATCGGAACGGTAGTTGGTAGTGTTGACCATCAGGCACAGGGCATGCTTCAGGTCGGTCACATAGAGATCGTTGTCCGAAAAGTTGGAAGAGAACAACGGATAGCTGTTGAGCAGGTAATGGATACGGGCCTGCCCCTCGGGCCGGTACGGCTGGATGTCCAGTTCCTTGAAACGGGCCACGAGTTCCGAGACGGTATGGTCGAGTTTCTTTTCCTCGTTTGACCAAAAAATGGTGTTCAATTGGCCCCGAACTATTCTAGAGGAATCGTCATTGTTGATCTGGGCCAAGGTGTCCGATACCCTGTCGTACAGCACCTTGTTCCACGACCCGAAATTGCTGCTCTTGGAGAGTTCCTCCAAGCGTTTTTCCAACAATTTCCGCCACTTATGTTTGTCGTCGAGATGGATGATCTGGTTGACGATATGGTTCCCCGGAAGGGTAAGCCCAAGTCCATCGATAAAGCCCTGGTGGAACAGGAACCCGTCCGCAGTATACTTTTCGTTGGGCCGACTGGTCTTCACCATGTCCCCAAAACAGGCCTCGTTGTTCACGGCCATGGCCCCGAAGAAATGGTCCCCGATCTGGACCTTGTCCCTGCCCAAGACCATATCCGTGTCAAAACCGGCATTGAACCCATTGAAATAGGTATCGGTATACTGGATCATGGCCGCCTGGTTGTACGGCAGGACCGAAAGATGGGGACCGTTGTTCAAAAAGCCCACCGCATCCCGTACCGCTTTGCCGAACTGTTCCGCCTTTTCCCCAAGGGTCACCGGCAGCTTTTTGGGGATATGGGCAAAGGGATTGACCAAACTGGAGCTATTTACCGCTTTGTTCTTCGGCCAGATAAAGAAGAGCAAGGATTCGTGGGACAGGTATTCCCGGCCCTGAAAATGCTTTTGGGTGGCCTGGGCCAAAAAGGTATTGTTGGGCAAGCCCTTGGCATCAAAGGCCGTTTTCTTATAAATGTCCTGTTTGTGGACCAAGGTGCCCACCGGCAGGGCTTTGAGCGCTTGGAACCACAGATCGTGGAGCTGTTCGAAATCCTTCTCCGAAAGGGAGTGGATCTCGGGCAGTTCCAGCCGGAAGGCATAGGCCAGGTTCCCATTGTTGGCCAGGATCCTGTTTTGGTCCACGTCCACGATCGGGTACCGCTCATGAAGGTTCATCGTATGTTTCATGTATAGTGATTTTTTTATTGGAGATCATATCGGGAAATACATTCCCCACTCGTAACATTTCAGGTCGTTGGGCCCATTTGAGGAGGAGACCATAGAGTATCCCATTGGCCACCATCGCCCCAAAGAGCAAGACCAGGTCAAAGGAGAAAATGACCGCCATCAGGGAGCCGATGACGGCCAGTAGCTGAAGGGCAAAAAAGGCCACGGGCAACCCAAAGATCAGGGCACGCCCACGGATATGGCGATAAACTGCATACTGCTTCATAAGAAAGGTATAATAAGGCCTCTTTGAGGCTTAGACGACGATACCGATCAGATAGGTAAAGATACCCACCACCGCCCCTGCGATCAGGACAAAGACCAGGACCCGCGTGATCCCCTTTTTAAGGTCCGCGTTCTCCCCGAAAAAGTGCCCCGCATTGAACAGGAACCCGATCAGGAAGATGACCCCGAGGATGATGGGAAAGATGGTCCGGATGGTATCCGAAATGTCGTTGACAGAATCCTCGATGCCCCCGATCTGGGGGTAGATGGGCAGGGAAAACAAAATGAGCAACAATGTTGCCCGAATTTTTGAAAGTGGTCTCATAAAAATGGCTTTAAGGCCCTTCTCGGGCGGATTAGAAATTCAATTGCGGAATTTCTAGCGTTTGGGAAGGTTCCTTGGAAACCACATAAATTTTAACATTCGGGGACGTTAAAATTTGGGGGATTTTGAACAAAATGAGGTATTCGCTAAAAATTGTGCAATGGAATTTTAAAACCCTTGATATGAGAGTTGCCATGCCAATCCTGCTCCTGCTATGCACAGGATACCCACCATTATGCTTCGGACAAAACCTCCCTGATCCGCCCTTGGTGGTCATCGATCCCGGACATGGGGGAGTGGATTCAGGGGCCATCGGGACACAAGGGGTCTTGGAAAAGGACATCGTACTGAAGGTGGCCCAGGAGATGGTGCGGTTGAACCGGGAAATCCATGGTGGTGCCTTGGAACTCTACCTGACCCGATACGCTGATACACTGATCTCACTCAGCGATAGGACAGGGTTGGCCAAAGCCTTGAAAGCTTATGCCTATGTGTCCATCCATTGCAACCAAGCTCGGAGAATCGGAGCCCAGGGCATCGAAGTATTTGTTCCCGAGGGCGGTGGTAGGTTTACGGAAACTTCCCTTCAGTTGGCCCATGCCATTCGCCAGAATTTGAACCAACATTTGGGCCTAAAGGATAGAGGAGTAAAGATGGCCAATTTCCTGGTACTACAGGAAACCACCCAACTGTGCCCCTCGGTATTGGTCGAACTTGGGTTTTTGTCCAATAGGGTAGAAGAGGAGCACCTTAAAAAGAAGCCAAGCATTGCCGCCATTGCTTTGGTCGTATTGGAAACCTTGATTACTTATTTCAATGAAGGAAATAACAAATGAGGCCCTAACATTGGTTAAATGTATTTTGAAGGAAGTCTATGACCAGATTAAATACTGGTTCAGGAAAGGGGAATAATTCGATTTACCTTAATCATTCAGTAAAGATAACCAAGCCGCTACCCCTGTCAAGGTCGATTTAAAAAATTGAGCCCGCTAAATTTTTTACCGGGAGCCAGCTCCCTAATTCCACCTTGATCCATCCTCCGCTTCGCTCCTGTTGGTTGGGTTCACTGCATGTTTAATTTAAAATCTTTTTAATCATGGAAAAAACAGTTGAAACACAAAAAAAGAATGCGAAAGCTACAGCAGTGGCAACTAAACCAAAAGCTGCGAATGTGGTTCCAGCAAAGGGAACTCTGAAGTTGGAGAACATGGAGACCATCCTTCAGAAAATTGAACGCTTGGAACAGCTCAAAAGACACTATGGTCGATTGAAGTACAAGCAGACCGATCTTCAAAAGGCCTTGGAAAAGATCAAAACGCACAAATCCAAGAAAAGTGACAAGTTCGAGCAGGAGGAAGTGGAGGAATTTCCATATGTTATCGTTCTAAAGGGCAAAGGGGATTACGACCGGTTCGAGGAAATTTTCACCATCAACCAACCCGAGACCGTCGAAAACTTCACAGCCTATCTGTTGAACGAAGTGGACCAAGTCGTGGAAGTCTTCAAAAATGACCTTCAGGAACAGACCAAGAATCTAGGAAACTAGGAGAAAAGGGGGAAACCCCTTTTTTTGTCGGTATTTCTTCTCTTAACACAGTAGTAAATTTTTTAAGAGTTCCATATGAATTTGGGTGTTTACATGAATTATTTAATTACACCTGTTAATATTTTCGTTAATAAATAATATTATAGTAGGACAATACTTTCTATGTTGTTTGTAATTTTATGTTTACCAACCTTCTGAAACTCCCTTTTTTATAATCGTTTTTCGCTACCAGTAAAGACATTTCATACTGCAAGCATTAAAAAAGTATTACGCAAATGGCAACAGACAGAAACGAACATTTACATAAGGTTTTAAAAACCCACGAAATAAACAAGTTGGAAAACTTGGATAAGTTCATTGCAAAGAAGAATCAAGTGAAAAATGCTTTGAATGAGAAGTTCTCTGAAGACAAAGCTTCCAATTGTATGGATTCTGGTTCATATGCTAAACATACTGCAATAAACACAAAGTTTGATATAGATTGTTGCATCCCATTCAGGAAACGGGAAAAAGACTCAGATAAGGGTTACAGTAGTCTTTCAGATATGTTTGAGGATGTCTACAAGTACTTAAAAAATGAGTACACTGAGGAAGATGATGACATAGAAAAAGATGACGTTAGAAAACAGAAGGTTTCGATTGGGCTAAAATTCAATATTGATGGCGAGGAATTCGAAATGGACGTAGTTCCAGGTAGAGAAAGACCGAGCAATAATGATTATGGAAATAACAATACTGATTTAAGCTTGCATATCCATCCACCGAATAGGTCAAAGAAGGAGGTGGACGATGGTAAGACCCGTATCAAAACAAACATCAAAAAACATCTTGATTTGCTATCAGGCAGCAGCAGAGTGCATGAAAGGAAAGTAGCAAAATTGCTTAAGGTTTGGAAAACTGAACGAAAAAATCAGAATGGAGGAAAGCTGATCAAGTCCTTCATGATGGAACTCTATACTAAAGAAGCTTTTGACCAAGCCGATGAAATACCGAATGGATTGTGGGGGAAGGTTAAGATGGTAATGAACCATATTGTAGATAATATTACTGAAAATGACCTAGTGGATCCTGCAAACTCCAGTAATATTGTTTCAGATTCCATGAGTGACACGGCTAAATCTGATACCAAAAGCGGCATGAAAAAAACAATAAAGGATACTGACGAGGATTCAGATAAGATAAAGGAGTATTTTCCAATTAATGAAGAGTATGATGACGAGGATGACGATTCTAATTCAAAAGCCTCTTCAGTGTCAGTTCTTAGCACGAGCAAGTTTGGATAAAGAAAAAAGCGAAATCCTCGAAAGGTTAAATAGGTTAATTGGAAAAGATGAGGATATTACAATACTTGAGAAAATTCGTCTAGATGGAAATTACTTTTCCGGGAAAATAGAGGTCAGTTTTCTAAATGAATTATTGTCCTTTCAAATTAAAGTCCCGAATCACTACCCACTAACCCATCCCAACTCTGACAACATCTCAATCATTTTTAAAAATGAGGAATATGTTGGTCTAGAACATATCAATTTGGATGGATCTGTTTGTTTTCACCCAGATAAAGATGATGATTTTGACAGAAAATTTATTTATGAACTAAAGTGCTTAAAACAATGGATTCGGGACTACTACATAATTGGAAAACAGGATGAAAATTATTCATATCTCGTTCACACCACCGAAAAGGGTAAGGTAAACAGGCTTTATTTCACGAATACTGAAAACAAGTTTGACAAGAATTCATTCGGTGAATTTGACTATTCAATCTTTACAGATGAAAAATATGGTGATTCGAAAATTCCTGTAAAGAAATTCTTCAGACTAGGTTTTCGTAATGGAGAGGAAGATAAATGGTCAAAAACCTTTAGGGATGAACTGAAGAGTAGAACTTGTAAAAAGGGGATTTACTATTTCATAGAAGATGAACCTATAAGGGAGTCTTCAAGGGGAAGAAAAGGTGTTGAAACCTGGGATGAGCTGAACACGTTTCTTTCCGATGTATTCATTGATTATCTACACACTGGACTCAGAAGGGGTTTCGGGAAAAGTTTTTTTCATGAGAATAATCTTCTTTTTTTAATCGGATATAGAATTCCCAATCTGGAAAACTATGAGGAACATTGGGATCTAATCAGAATTTCAAAAAGAAATATTCCAGTAGAAAGTCGAAGAATTCCAAAACAAGAGCGTGAACAGCTGAACAAGATGCATGAGACTACTCTAAAAAAAAGCAAAATCTTGTGGGGAACTACAGAGAATATAGATTATACAAGGTTTTTCGGAAGAGGCAAGTTAAATGATAAGATTACAAATTCTCATATTCTGATTATTGGCTGTGGTGCACTAGGTAGCTCTTTGGCCGAAATATTGGCAAGAGGAGGAGTTAAAAACCTTTCATTGGAGGATTTTGACAATATAAGGGGCGGAAATTTATGCAGGGCAAATTATCATCTATACGATATGATTTACCAAAAAACGGAGCGTTTGACTAAAAGACTTAAAGCCATTTCCCCTTTTTTGAATACTACTTCGATCGACTTTAAATTAAATAGTATCGATTTAAGGAAAGTTAAGGAAATATTGGACAAATATATCGACGTTATTTTCGATTGTTCAGCTGATCCGGAGGTTACATTCATTTTGGATAAGGTTGGTTTCAAAGGAGATATATTCAGTTTGGCTATTACAAATAATGCCAAATCTTTAGTATCTATCACAGGGCCAAATTTGACGAAACAGGCAAGAAGTTTGTTTGCCTTTCTTGAGAACTCCGAACCAACGTATATTGAGGGAACCGGTTGCGGTTATCCAACATTTGAAGCTAACTATAATGACATAAACTATCTTCTGCATACCGGATTGAAAATCATAAATAACAACTATTCTAAAAATAGAAAGAATGAAACCTTTGTCATTAAACCAGAATTTGAAAGCGTACCGTCAATTGATATTATAGAATACAATTTTTCATTTAGTGATAATCAAAACAGTTCTATACATATTCCTATGGGTCTTCTAAATGAAATAGAAGAAATCACAAGATTTCATTACCCAAATGAGTTTGGTGGGGTTTTCGTTGGTTATAGAACAGACCGTGATTTTATAATTACCGATCTCCTTCTCCCTGATAAATTTGAAAATGGAAGGGCAATATTTATTAGGCATCCAGGCAGTCTAAATCAAAGGTTAAGTGAAATTCATAGAACCACAAATGGAAAAATAGAATATTTGGGCGAGTGGCACTCGCATCCAGACGGTCCCACAAAACCAAGCAAAAGAGATTTTAATGAGATGAAAAAAATTGCAAGAGATAAAAAAATCAGCATTGCGCAACCTTTACTTATGATCGTGGCTGTTTCTATGGAATCATTTTCGAATGATTTCTATATATACAATAAATCGAAATTAAATAGATATGAGCTCTAAGGTAAATATTCGAAAACTGTTTGGTGGACTACAAAATCAAATGGTTGCCCAATTAAATACAAATAGGGAGTTTATTGGGCATCCGAGTTCAAAAGGAGACTCACTGGAAAATACATGGATTGAATGGTTGCGAAACTATTTACCCAATAGATATTGCGTAGACAAAGCAATAATTATAGACTCAAAGGGCCAATTAAGCCATCAGATTGATTTGGTAATTTACGATCAGACATATACGCCATTTGTATTTAAACAAAATGGTATTTTCTACATTCCTGCAGAAGGAGTTTATGCCGTATTTGAGGTAAAACCCGAACTGGATAAAGGCAATATTGAATATGCTGGCGAAAAAATTGAAAGTGTTCGAAAGCTTTTTAGGACTTCCACAAATATGATTGATAGAGGTAAGTTATACAATCCAAGGACTTTGACTAAAATACTGGGTGGGATTTTAACCATAGAAACTTCAATTGCAGAGATGACCATTGAAAAGCATTTAAAGAATCTAAAGGGGTTAAAAGCAATTGATATCGGTTGTGCAGTAAAAAACAAAAGCTTTTATGTTGATTTTTTAAAAGATGACAGTGTTTTTAACATAGGACATGATACGGTACTTACCTTGGAAGAGCACAATGATATTTTTGTTAAATTCTATGAGGCTAGAAAGGTTGATTCTATTGAGTTTAGCCAAAAAAATAATTCATTGGTTACTTTTTTTCTTCAGTTAACCAGATATCTCCAGCAAAGCATTGGAACAGTGGCTGCGATAGATTTATCTGAATATGCTAAATCTATCAATTTTGATATTGATGATGATTTATGAAAAAAAATAGTACGATCTTAATATTTGGATATGGTTCGATTATTTGGGACAACGAAGATTTAGAGCCCTCGGAAATAATTGACGCAAAACTTAATGGAGCCCACAGAAGCTTTAACAAGAAATCAATTGTATCAAGGGGAACCAAGGAGAACCCCGGTTTAGTTTTGGGTTTGGAATATGGCGGTGATTGTATTGGAAAACTTATTCGAATACCAGAAGAAAATTATAGTAAGGTTTTAGAAAGAGAAGGAGGATATATCCCTAAGAATACGGGAGAATCGAATGAGTTGGAAGTGGTTAATCTACTGAATCAAAAAATTGAAAACTGTATTGTATTTTTCCCGAATCCCAAAGGACGAAATTACCTTGAACCTAACGTTGATTTAGAAGAAAAAGCTAAAATTATTCTTAAAGGTGAAAAAGGGAAAAGAAGTGATTCCAAAGAATATTTACGTGAAATAAGGAAATATCTAATTCATAATGAAATAGTTGATGAACATGTGGAAAAACTTTACAAAATGGTATTTGATGCCCTTCAATAAGCTTAACGTAAATATGATTTGAACTGGTAATTCTCTTCATGCAGGCCTATATTCGAAAATGGTACATGGCTTCTTTTACTTCATCAACTTGCATATTTCCAAATAGCATAATATAAGCGCCTGTACCGATATTTTTTGACGCTAAATTTTCTATACGCTAAAATATCGGGACTGGTTCCGTGCTTAGGTTAGCCCTGGTAAGGATTTTGGGACGCTTAAATTTTGGGTCGTGAATAGTTGAGAGAACAAACAAGAAAAAAGCCTACATTAAAAACAAATAAATCCCCAAACAACTAAAATTAACCCAAATCAGAGTTAAAATATCTGTAAAATTTGTACTTTTATTGTAATTACAGTATTTTATTATTGTAAATGCAATTGTTATGGCAAAAAAAGTTTCGAGTTCAAGGACTAGGTCTACTAAAAAAACGGGAAAGCACAAAGAGGGTAAGCATCGACATAAATCCGTAGAATCCCATCGTGGAACGGTCCGAATCAAGACAAAGGTATCTCCGCAGCAGCTTGATCTCGACGAGGCAATTAAGCTGGACATCTTACATTTCCTTCCACGAACTAGTGTTAAATCCCCAACCTATAACTATTCGGATATTAAACCCCTGTTAAGCTTTTTGGGCTATAATCAGGAAGATTCTTCAAAGCTCTTGGAGGCAAATCCCAGTACGCTATCTCGATGGAAAAATTCTGACAAGCCCGTGGATATTGGTAAAATAAGGTCTAAGGTGATTTTGGATATCGATGAGGTCATTGCCAAGGGTGTGAGGCTTTTTGGTGGTGAGGAATCCTTTCAAGACTGGTTGAATACCAATAATTATGCGCTAGGAGATGTAAAGCCCGTTGATCTTTTGAAGGATGTATACTCCATCGAACTCGTGGAGGAGGCCATTGATGCTATGTCATGGGGTAGTTACTTATGAAATATTATCGATTGTTCGAGGATATTTCTTCAAGGTCGCCTCTGGGTTTTGGTATTGGTGGTGCACGGTGGAACCACAGTGGTATTCCATTGATATATGTATCAAATTTTTCTTCGATAGTTATCAATGAGATATTAAGTATTAAGGGGAGTGTAGTGGCGAAATCCAACTGGATTTTAGCAACTCTGGAAATAGATGAAAGTAGCATACTTTTTCTTCGAGATACTGACATGCCCAAAGACTGGAATCATAGGCCATCAGGAAAGTCAACCAAAGATATTGGGTCGAAATGGGCAGCAGACCAAAAAAGTGTTTGCTTGGGAGTTCCATCTGCCAGATTGAACTTGAGTGCGTATCCAACAGAGCACAACTTGCTCATAAATCCCCTCCATCCCGATTTCGGGAAGGTCGTTTCAATGGAAAAATCCGAGTCCTTCAGTTTCCAACTCAACAAGAATTAAAAAAGAATCTTAAAAGTTTGTTGAGCGTTGTATTATTTGTTTTAGTTATTAATTATGTAAGCCTTTCTTTTCACTGCTTTTGAATGGTCGAATTAGATAAATTACCAAAGACGAAAGAGAATAGACGGTATATACGGAAAAACCGCGCTCTAATATCTTCGCTATAGACTATCTATTTCATACACTCTTGATGAATGGCTCTAATATGGCTGATTCTACTGATTCTATTTGCAATCAATTGATTTCATTTCATATTTTTGCCCCAACGAGACCCGTTTTTGGCCGATAACCTGCCACATTCGCAGCCCTATCGGTCAATTAAAAATAACTTATTGGTTTTTAATGAGTTGGAATACAGGTTCGAATCCTACACCATTTGAGCACCAGTCAATGCCGAATCAACCAACTTATTTATTGAAGAGGTTTTTTATTTGATAATATTTGTCGATATTTATTACCAATTAAAAATTCTTTGGATGTTCCCATAAAACAGTGTACAAAACGGTGTGCATCCAAAAATATATCGGCACAACTTTTTGGATGTCAGATAGATATAAAGTATGCAGTGGTCCTATCGCGATCACATAAAAAAGCCTCCGAGAAAGCGGAGGCTTTTTAATACCATATTGTCCCAAATTTAACTTTTCCAACGGCCATTATAAACTTCCGTCAAAATTTCTTCCATTTTGTCCTCAAAAACCGGCTTGACAATATAGCCTGTAATTTCTTCAAAATCCTGGGCCTTTTTTAAATCGCTGGGATCATTGGAGGAAGTGACCATAAAAATGTTGACATCTTCCGCATCCAGTCTGGGTTTCATTTTCTTGAATTCGGCCAAAAAACCCCAACCATCCAAAAAGGGCATATTGATGTCCAACAGTATTATTTCGGGAAGTTTTACATCCTCTCTCAGGCATAGGTCCATATATTCAATGGCCTGTTCTCCATCCGTAAAGGTATTGATCACCAAATCATTTGAAAGGTTGTTCAATATTTTTTTTGTGACAAATAAGTAAACTTCGTCATCGTCTACCAATAATAAGCTGGGTTTCCTCATAACTAATGAAATTTTATTTTAAAAGTTGTACCTACACCTTCCTTGCTTTCAACTTCAATCGAGGCATTCATCGCTTCCAATTGCGATTTTACAATGAAAAGGCCCATTCCCTTGCCCGAGTAGCTTCTATGGAACCTTTTATATAGTTTAAACAAACTGTCCTTGTGCCTTTCCATATCTATGCCCAGTCCGTTGTCTTTTACATAAAGTACCTTTTTATCGTTTTCCCAGGCGCTTTCAAAAACAATATGGGATTCAGCATCCGATTGTCTGTATTTTATGGCATTGGATATTAAGTTCTGTACGATACTCTTCATATAAAAAGGGGAACACTTTATGGAGTGCCAAGCATCCAACTTGTATATGGTTTCAAACTCATGGGGTGCCTCGTCCAGTAAATTCTCCACAAAATCGTTTTCCACATTCTTGATCAATAGTAACAAGTTAACGTTCTCCACTTTAAGATCTTGGTTGTTCAAAATAGAGACGTAGGTCTGTACATCTTCCGTAAGTGTGCTAATGTTGTTGGATATGGTTTCCAATTTGGGCAAAAGCTCCCTCATTGTTTTTTTGTCCTCTGACTTACCCAACATATTCACAATAATGGACATACTGGTTACGGGAGCTTTTAAGTTATGGGCAACTACGTAATTAAAATCCTCCAACTGCCTGTTGCGTACCTTTAAGCGTTCATTGGCACTTTTTACCAAGTTGTTGGATTCCTTAAGCTGTGCTTGACTTTTTACCAAAGCATTTTTTTGGTGCTGTAGCTGTTCCAAAAAGTTTTTTCGCTCTCTTTGTGTGCGGGCATAGACCATGGCAATTATTGCAATCACTATCAATGTCAGTGCATTGAACAAAATCAGGTTTCTTCTAATGGGCTGTAGTCTTTCTCTAAGATATTGATGCGGCGTTTCCTGAAGAATGGCCCAGCTGTCATCTGACACTA
This sequence comes from Flagellimonas oceani, assembly GCF_011068285.1. NCBI lineage: Bacteria > Pseudomonadati > Bacteroidota > Flavobacteriia > Flavobacteriales > Flavobacteriaceae > Flagellimonas > Flagellimonas oceani. The sequence goes on from NZ_CP049616.1 coordinate 1,153,803, forward strand.
TTTCAGCCATATCCGCATAGCGGTTCATGCCGACATCCTTCTCAAATCCCGTTCTTACGTTTTGATAGGCCCACAAACTTCCATTTTCCATAAAAAATGTGTCCCTTGGAAAAATCAATTTCTTTAGTTCAAGCCTCTTTTTAATAGAGGAATCCATTGGGCTCATATGGGACTGGTGTGGCAAGATGCCATTGGATAGGTTCGTCGTGATCACGTTCCTATCTTTGTCCAATAAATAAAAGTTGTCGTCCGTAATCCTTGTTCGCATCAAACCAAAGATTTTGTCCATATCAAAATTCACAACGGCCAGTCCTACTTGCACGTTCCTATTGTCAAAAATTGGTGTAACTCCGCGTATTACAGGTTTATGTGGGGTTTCCAACACACCATTTTCCCTGTTGAGTTCAATGGGAGTCACATAGATTTGACCTTTGCTCAGAGTAAGTCCTTTTTGAAAATAGCCACGGTCTATTTTGCTCTGTAACGGAGCAGGGGTCATACTATCTGGACTGAATCTCTCGTATCGCATTACTTCGTCCCCATGTAAATCAATGAACCTTAGTTGATGATAGACATCCAGGCCTTGCATAATTCGTATATAATTGGAGATGAAAGTTGAGTCCAACGGATTTTCTTCCGAAAAGGATTCGGGAAATTTGACATCGGACCAAAAAGAGGTGATTTTGACCAAAATAATACTCTGATCAATCAAGTGGTAGCTTTTGTTAAGGATATTCCGCTGCTGTATTTCCCCCATGTTTTTGATGAGGCTGTCTTTTTGTAGATAGCCCCAAACAAGGGAAAATATCAATAATGGAATATATAAGGCCAGGGATGTTTTTATAATCCTTTTCCACATACAAAATGTGATTTTTACAATTTCAACAGGCTTTATTTAAAGCCTGTTTTTGTAGTTCATTTAGTCTTTTGTTTGTAGGGGAATTTTACTTGAAATTAGGAATAATTATAGTATCGCCCAATTAATTATGGGTTTTTAGATGAATATTAGTATTGTATAGATATTTATTTTTTTAAACTTCGATTAATGCTTGTTTTCTTAGCTAAGGTTGACCGATGTCCAAGTTGGAAACCAAGCATACGCTTATCGAGGCTAAAAAAAGGTGAAGAAGCCTGCGAATATTTATATTGAATACCTTTTTTAAGTAGCTCAATTTCAGTGATTTGGAAATCTATGCTGCTACAACCTCCCTAGTCAAAATTTTCCTTTCCATTTAGAAAGATATTTTACCAATTAAACCGTCATTTGTAATATTAAATTGGTGCAGGGGGGTGAACTACGGTGCTTTTCCCCGTTTTATCATCTCAAAGGTGTCCAACAATTATGTGCAAATACAATAGATGTCGTTACGAGCGTAACTATGTTGCATGAAACTCATTTATAGAAACAAACGTTTTTCTTACTTTGATAGAATGCCGTGCATTTTTTTAGGAGAGAGGTATTCAAAATATCTACCGACCACTTTGAACTCCGTATCCAATATGACTATGGCCGGTACGGAAAAAGGGATGCTTTCCCTGGAGGCCAATAATTTGGGTATTTGATGCACAGGGCTTCTTTTTTGGCCGATTTCATCATTTATAAAACGTTGTCCGTCAAAAACAATGGTGTCCGCTGTTTCAACATCCATTTTTACCGCATAGTAGCTTGAGCGGAGCAGGGAAACAACCTTGGAGTCTTTGAATGCTGCCTGTTCCATTTTTTTGCAATAGGCACACCAATCCGCATTGAAAAATAGCAATACTTTTTTTGGATTGAGGGAAAGCGAATCTTCCAATTGCTCAAAGCTCAGCCAATCGATCCCTCGTTTTTGCGCTACAAGGGATGTTATCATCATAAAAATGAAACAAATAGATAGGTATATTTTTTTACGATACATTTTAATGATTTTAAAAAAAGACCACATCCTTTTCGCTTTTAAATTACCGGAATTTTGGTTTAAAAAGAAATGTGGCCTTTTCGTATATCAAATTTTATGTGTTGTTTTAATGCAATTTTCCAAACTTTAATCCTACAAAGTAGGTTCTTGGGGCACCGGGGCCATAAACGTAATCGGAATCCCTTTCAGCACCTGTGTCAAAATCATCTTGGTAACTGTTGAAAATATTCTTGACCCCACCAGAAAGTGTAATCGCAAAATTCTCATTAAGGTCAAAGTGGGTTTCTAACTTTAGGTTGAGGTCATAAAAAGGATTTGTATCAACCAACTCCATAAATCCAGAATCGCTGATAACGCGGGGAACGACCATACCACCGGTATAGGTGCTGGTAACGCCCATATTGAATTTTTCACTGGGCAACCAAGTTACGTTCAGATAGCCGTAGAGGTTGGGGTTGCGGACAAATTCATCAATGATGATGTCGTTCTCTCCTGGGGTTCCATCCGATTCAAAAAGCAGCTGAGGCTCTTTGTATTCGGATTTTTGCAACGTACCGCCCAACTGCATTTGCCATTTAGGGTCCGGAGAAATGCCAAATTCAAAATTGGAGCCATACACTTGTGCCCCGGAACCATTGCGCACTTCTTCCAAAATGGACCCGTTTGCCAAGGTGGCCCCGGTGCTGACGGTGGTAAAGGGGGCTTCAATGCTTGTGTAGAATCCTTCCAAAAGGATATCCATCTGTAACAATCCTTTGGTCACGGAGTAATTGAACGACCCTGTGTAGGCATTGGAATATTCAGTTTCCAAGTCTTCGGAAAGAATCACGAACATCGGCTCACCACCCACGCTGGAAATGTGCAGATCCTCGTTAAAAGCTTGTGGAGCCCTGAAACCACGGGCATAACCGCCCCTGAATTTCAATTCTTCCGTAAATTGATAGGATAGGGTCAATCTGGGAGAAAAAGCGGTTTGGGTAAGGTCGACATCTCTATTGATTCCTCCAATGGCGTACGCACCATCAACGGAAACATTGTCCAACCTGGCACCTATCAAGGCCGTGAACGCGTCGCTGGGTTTCCATTCATATTGGGCATAAACACCAAGGGAGTTTACTTGTTGGTCAATCAGTCTGTCATAACCCGGAATCTCATCCTCGGTGTTGGAATGGTTATACTCCACACCGGAAGTCAATACGTCCTTCCCTTTGAAGGTTTTGGTATATTGAAATCCATTTACCCAAGCCAAATCCTTTGTGTTTCCATAGGCATTGTTCGCCTGGATACTGTCCTGACGGGTTCTTCCACCTCCCAATCCGCCATAGTAGCTGCCACGATCGGTGTGTGAGGCAGAGGTGTACACTTGGTATTGGGCACTTCTGTCCTCACTGTAAATCTCATAATCGGCACCTCCAAGAAAGGTATTGTGGTCCAATTGTTCGGTGATATCGGTAAAATGTGGTGCATGGTCTAGTTTGTCACCCCCTCTACGGGTTTCTCTAATGGCATTCAGGTTGACCGAAATACGGCTGAGGTCATTGGGGCGGAAAAATGCTTTGGCCCCAACGGTATTGTTTTGGAGTTCAACCATCTCTGTGAAGCCATCACTATTGGCGTCATAGGATTGTCTATTTCGGTAATTGCCAAAAAGGGTAACTCCGCTTTTGAGATCATCGGCCACAATGGAGGTGTTGAACGTCAAGATACGGTCTGCTGATTTTCCATCTACCAAGGCCAATGTACTTCCCACTTCCCAAGTGTTTAGAATCGGGTCCTTGGTGATAATGTTCACCGTCCCGGCAATGGCATTGGAACCGTATAGTGCAGAACCTCCACTTCGTACCACTTCAATTCGCTCAATGATATTTGTGGGAATCTGTTCCAATCCGTATACGCCCAATAGGGAAGAAAAAACAGGCCTGCTATTGAGCAATATTTGGGTATAGGCACCCTCGAGCCCGTTCAAACGAACCTGGGTAAAACCACAATTTTGACAATTTGTCTCTACACGCACCCCCGGAGAAAAGTTTAGTCCATCAGCAACCGATATGGATTGTGTGGCATTCAACAACCGTGGTTTTATAGAGGAAACCACTACGGGTGCCTCCCTGCGTTCCACCCGGTTACGGGTGGCACTGATCACCACTTCGTTAAGGCCAAGGGCATCTTCTATAAGTTCAAAATTCACGGTCGTTTGTTGGTTTTTACGGACTGTGGCGGACTGTGTTGCGGTTCTAAATCCTTGTGAGGCGGCCGCAATGGTTTGTTCTCCAACCGGAACATTTAGTTCAAAATTGCCGTTGTCGTCCGTATTGGTTCCCTGACTTCCATTCTTGACATAAATGGCCGCGTAAGGAACAGGTTTTCCATTTGAGGTTACTTGGCCAACTACAACACCCATTTCTTCTTGTCCAAATAACGAGGTGAATTGTAAGAATATGGCTAGCATAAATAGGGGGATATGTTTGTGCATATTTATTTTTGTTAGTATAAAATTAAATTTAGACAAAGCTAAAAAAATATTTATATGAATTAAAAAGTATTTTGAAAAAATTTAAAAAACAGACTATAAATGACATTATGGGAGCCCAAATTTTTGAATAAAATGTATGGGAATGAAAGGATTCATACACCCAAAAACTATGGCTCAACCTTAAAAATGCATCTGTTAATTTGTTTAGATGAAATAAGGAGGAGGTCTCGAAAAGAGCAGGTTTACAGAAATTTTATTGACAGGAACAAAGCAATAGACTTCAGGGTTTGTTTTTACAATCAAAAAATCCCCGTTGTAAAAAGTAATTTCTTCGGATTGAAAGCTTGCTATGGGCAAACATTGGCTGGCCACTACCATATCGCAAACATCACATTGTTGGGGGTGATCGCCATCACCAAGATGCGCAAAAGAATGTAGCCCAGCTATTTTCAAGGTTAGGAAAATGGCAAGGAATAAAATGGAGATGCTGATCTTGAAGGAACTTTGTCTCATTGCAACGAATAAGTATTGTAAAAATCCATTATAAAACTCATTCGCTTTTATGTTTACAGGATGATCTCAATAATTTCCAGTTGACGAAATGGGCCATCGAAACCAGCAGAACCACAAGGGACACCTCCCAGAGTTCACTTAAATCCAATCTGCCCAGCGCACAACGAATGGCGCAAACAAGCGAACTTGTCAGTGCGATCAAATCATAAGTTGTGTTTTTGGCTATACACTAAATATTGCCGGATTTTGGTCAAATCTAAGAACAATTTCTATTATTGCGATATAGTTGCATTAATAATTCGAATATGTACCAGTGCTTTTCAACCAAATAGAGGTATGATCGACTTTAATTGTATGGCAAGCGATGGGTTCAAGATTATTTTTTTAATCCATTTATAGCGGAAGCCAATTGTATAATTTTTATTTTTAACCATCTAACTAACTCAACACTCAATTATGATTTACAAAAGAAAGGGGAGTGCCCCCGTTAAAACCATTATCTGTTCTTTTCTTGGATTGATGGCGGCTCAACTTGTCATGTCCCAAGAATTTAGAGGATATACACCATCATCCAAATCAGAACAACAGGCATTGGAATCCACCTTTAAAAACACGGTGGATTTCCCAAAATTCAAGGAACACCTTCAAAAGTTAACAGAGAAGCCCCACGTGGCGGGAACCCCTGCCAATGATAAGGTTGCCGATTACATATTTCAGGTCATGGCAGACGCCGGAATGGAAGTCGACCGATACCCCTACGATATTTATATGTCCACCGAAGGAGGGAGCTCCGTTGTGGAATTGGTCACCCCAATTCGATTGCCACTCAACCAACAGGAATATATTTTGGAAGAGGATCCATTTTCCAGCGATCCAAGTTTGGACAAGGGTTGGAATGCGTACTCTGGAAGCGGCGACGTTACCGCCGAAGTTGTCTATGCCAACTATGGGACCAAGGAAGACTTCGAAAAGGTGGAAGAAATGGGGGTCGATGTCAAAGGAAAAATCGTTATCGCCCGTTACGGAAAAAACTTCAGGGGATTTAAAGCCAAGTTTGCTGAACAATATGGTGCTGCCGGGCTTATTATTTATACCGACCCTGGTGATAGTGGATATACCAAAGGATTGGTGTATCCGGATGGGGTGTACTATAATGAAAGTGCCATACAAAGAGGCTCCGTTTTGACCGTTGATTATACCGGTGATCCACTTACCCCGTTTGAACCCGCATTGCCATTGGACGGCAAGAAAAAAATACAAAGATTGGATCCTGCCGAAACCGACCTCCATACCATTCCGGTATTGCCATTGCCATATGGCTCGGCAAACGAAATCATAGGTCGTATGAAAGGACAGGTCGTGCCCAATGGATGGCAGGGAGGTTTGCCCCATACCTACCGTTTGGAGGGAGGCAAGGAATTAAAGGTCCGTGTAAAGGTTGACCAAAAGAGGGATTTTGTAAGAGTGAGCAACATTGTGGGAACCTTAAAAGGGACTACATATCCTGATGAGTGGATTATTATTGGATGCCATTTTGATGCATGGGCCTTTGGGGCAACCGACCCCAACAGTGGTACCGCTATGTTGATCTCTTTGAGCGAAACCCTCGGAAAATTGGCTAAGAATGGAATGGCACCCAAGAGATCCATTATGATTGCACATTGGGATGCCGAGGAGCATGGCGTGCTCGGTTCTTCGGAATGGGTGGAACAATTAAAGGAGGAACTGGGAGCCAAGGCAGTGGCCTATATGAATTTTGATGCAGGTGTTTCTGGCAAGAACATTGGTGGTTCATCATCACCTACCTTAAAGGAAATAATGACCGAAATGGCAAAACAAGTGGAGTATCCCTATTCCGATAAAACATTGTATGGTCATTGGAGTGGTGAGAATGAACAGCCTTCCATAGGAAACTTGGGAGGAGGTTCCGATCATATCGGTTTTTACATGCACGTGGGAGTTCCTTCGTTGAGTGGGGGAGCGGGCGGCCCAACATTGTATCATACCAATTATGACGATTTTCATTTTTACGAAAAGTTTGTGGACCCCGAGTTTCAAATGGGCGGAACCATAGAACAATGGGTGGGGTTGATGGCGCTTAGGATGGCCAATGCCGAGATAATCCCTTATGATGTGGAACGTTACGCCACTGATCTAAAGGGTCATTTTGAAAATGCCGTTGAAAAAATCCAAAAGTTTGACAAGGAATTTGCTGGATTTGATAAAGTAGAGCAATCACTGGCCACTTTGGAAGAAAATGGAAAAGAATTGAGCGCTGCAATTCAAAGTGCCCTGTCGAGCGAAAAACTATCAAAAAAGGAAATCAAGGAAATCAACAAACAATTGTTGGCCTTGGAAAAGAGCTTTATAGACGAAAAAGGGATGTATTTTGGTTCTTGGTATAAATCGCTGTATGCCTCTACCGACCCTTTTAGCGGCTATGCTTCTTGGATTCTTCCGGGATTGGAGTATGAAATGTCTTCAAATTCCACGGAACGTTTGGAAGAATGGGATGAACGATATGCAGCCGCAATAGCCGATTTAGCGGAAAAAATGATAAAGTTGACACAATACATCTCATAAAATAAGCAAAGATTGATGCCATATTTCGGGTTGTGCCAACTTTAAAACTAGGTATAACCTCAAAAGTTTAGGGAGAAACGGTGCTGGATTTTAACAGGCACATAAACTTTTGTGGATTATTCAATTTTCATCAATTGCTATTCTTTGAGCATAACGGTTCTTGTAACTTGATTGAAAGGTCCTGGAATCATATTTCCGTCAGCATCAATGAGTTCCAACGTAATGGTTACTTCTCCTTTGGGAAGTCCTTTTATGATGTGTGGGGCCCATTCCGCAATCAAAAATTCCGTACCATTGATGGTCGCCTTCACCTTATTGCCACTTTCTGAAAGTTTCGTGTTGAGCACAAAAAAGTCCAAAAGTAGATTTTCCGTGTCCTTCCCGGAATACTCACCTTTAGGTCGGCTGTAGATCAAGGTCGGGGCATCCATATCCAATCCCAGACTGTCCTCGGGATTTGTGCCGACTTCAAGTTTTTTTACCACTACGGAGTTATCATTCTTGACCGACTCGTGGTAGGAACGGCTTAAGAATGCCACCAAATGATGAACCCCATCAGGAATTTCTTTTGCGAAGCTTGGTTCGTAATGGGCCGAATAAGGTTGATTGTCCAAGATGAAATGGATGTGCTGCCCTTTGCCGGAATTGGCGAGCATTTCTGCGTTAGGACCTTCGGTCTGGGCACCCAGTTCATAATTGTTCACCGTAAACGAAAAATTGACCTCTCCACCGTTCGCGATTTTGGTGTTTGTGGGTTCATCCAATTGAAGAACAGCATCCGCATATTCGGGTGATCCTTCCAATTTTTCAAGAGTGATGGTCGGTTGCTCTGTCTCTAGGGATGTTTCCATCTTGCTGTCTTCAGCAGTTTCATCGGCAGCATCTTTTTTCTGTTGTTTGCACGATGTGGTAATGGCAACCAAAAAAAGCATGATTGTAACAAAATTTGATTTAAACATTTTCATTTTTCTTGTTTTTAGAATTTATAAATGGATTATGGGTAATTATTATAAAGGTTCTCCAAATTCCAGATGGACAGGGAACCATTATTCGAAATGGTAATATTTCCAAGTTGTGTTATACTATTGTCGTTTTACTCAGATAAAAATCAACTGGGGCTGTAGGGAGGTGGTCTGGAAAAAAGTATGACGGGCTTGTTCGCATTTGAATATCTAGAAGCGTAAAAAACATTTTGTTGCTTGGTGGTAATGGGCGTTTCAGGTTCTTGGAGGGTGATAAATGGGGGTGTAATCTGTCCTTCTGATTGTTGCCCAACAAAACTCAGAAGACAGAGCTCACAGTGATTGGATGAATCTTCTGAAGGGTCATGGTCATCATAAACATGAAATGCAGAAATCTTGATCAGGAGCAATCCGATTAAAAAAACACTGAAAAGACGGCCAAGGATACCTTTCATAGAATAACAAACTTAAGAAATTTTACATTTGACCGGTCTATGCCGTTGAATAATGTAAAGCATAATTAAGTTTACTTCCCAATTTGTATTCTAAATGATTCTGGGTATATCGAAAGTAAAGCTAATAGCTGCCTTTAGGTGTTGTTTGAATCAAAATAAGGGATTTGATAATTGAATATGCGATAGTATCTCAGCGGGCATTATTTTAACTTGTACAGATAAGGGCCTCCCTTAACACCCTGCTTTTTTTCGCCAGTGTTCTCCAAAACATCCATTTGGAAAATACGTTTTCTGAAATTCCTTCTATCCAGTTCAACATTTAGAATGTCCTCATAGAGCTTTTGCAGTTCGTGTAAAGTGAATTCCTTTGGAAGAAGCTCGCCAACGATTAGCCTATGCTTTAAATTGTTCTGCACAAATAAGTACGCTTCGCTGATCAACTTTTTATGATCGTAACCAAGATTATTGGGTATGTCGTCCATATCGAACCAATCAATGCTCGTAATGTTGTCCCTTAAGGTTAAAGGATGGTTCTCCGGTTTGACCAGTGCATAGAAACAGATGGTAATGACCCTTTTTAAAGGATGTCTATCCAAAGCCGTGTAGGTCTTTACCTGTTCAAAGTGTATGTCCCTGAACCCAGTCAGGGAATAAAGGACTTTGGCGGCACAATCTTCAATAGTTTCATGCTCTTCCATGACCCCTCCGGGAACGTGCCATTGGTTTTTAAAATGTCCCAACGACCTTTTTATAAGAAGGATTTTCAGTTTACCATCAACATATCCGAAAACCGTTATGTCAGCTGTCACCGAACATTCAAAGGAATCCGATTTTACTTGAATGTCCTGTAATTTTTCTTGAGTATTCATTTTTTTATAGGAAATATTGTCTTTTTCTCCGAATGGGTGTTTAAATTTTATATATTTGAAACTATGTTAAAAGTACACAGAATATTTTTTATGCCTCATTTAAAACTGTGTTCAAAGAAAAAACAATACCAATGGATAATCCCAAATATAAAGATTTGAAAGGCAAGGTTGTCGCAATTACAGGTGGTGGAGGTATTTTATGCAGTACACTGGCCCATGCTTTTGCCGGGCAGGGCGCAAAGGTCTGCGTGATGGATTTGAATATGGAATCCGCCCAAGCCGTTGTCGACAAGATTGATAAGTCCGGAGGTAGGGCAATTGCTCTTAAAGTAGATGTACTTGATCGAGAAAGCTTGGAAGAGGCCAAAAAGAAGATTACGGAAAAGTTTGGTCCCTGCGATATACTGATCAATGGAGCAGGAGGGAATCATCCTTTGGGAACGACCAGTAACCCCTATTTGCTCAAGGAGGATTTGGTTGAAACAGCAAAGGATTTCAAGACATTCTTTGATTTGGACATGGAAGGGATTCAATTTGTGTTCAACTTGAATTTTATCGGAACCCTTTTGCCCACACAAGTTTTTTCCAAGGAAATGGTGGGACGCACAGGCAGTAATGTTCTGAACATTTCCTCGATGAATGCCTTTACGCCACTTACCAAAATACCGGCCTATAGTGGGGCAAAAGCCGCCGTTTCCAATTTTACCCAATGGCTTGCCGTCCATTTTTCCAAAGTGGACATTAGGGTCAATGCATTGGCCCCCGGTTTTTTTCTTACCGATCAAAACAGAAGTTTATTGACCGAGCCCGAAGGAGGTCTGACCGCTAGAGGGGCTACGATTATCGATCAAACTCCCATGGGGCGTTTTGGAGAACCGGAGGATTTGGTAGGTACCTCATTATGGTTGTGCAGCGACCAGTCAAAATTTGTTACCGGGATTGTGGTTCCCATTGATGGCGGGTTCAGTGCATTTAGTGGTGTGTAAAAAAAGAAATTAAAAGCTTTAAAATTCAATAATTATGGGGTTAGAACAAACATGGCGCTGGTACGGACCAAAAGACCCTGTTTCCCTTGCTGATATTAAACAGGCCGGCGCGACCGGCATTGTAACGGCATTGCACCATATTCCAAATGGCGATGTATGGCCGATATCGGAAATAAACAAAAGAAAACAAGAAGTAGAGGACTTTGGTCTCACTTGGTCGGTGGTGGAGAGCATACCCGTGCACGAGGAGATTAAAAAAAGAACGGGAAACTATGAGACCTATATAACGAATTACAAACAGAGCATTGAGAATCTTGGTTCTTGCGGAATAGATACGGTGTGTTACAACTTTATGCCCATCTTGGACTGGACCCGAACGGATTTGTCCTATGAAATGCCCGATGGTTCCTATGCACTTCGTTTTGATGCCGTTCAATTTGCCGCCTTTGAACTCTTTATTTTAAATCGTGAAGAAGCCTTTGACCATTACTCCAAGGAAACCATTGAAATGGCCAAAACAGCATTCGAATTGATGGACGACGATGCAAAGAACCGTTTGGTGCAAAACATCATTGCCGGTCTTCCTGGAGCTGAGGAAGGATATACTGTGGAGCAATTTCAACGGGCTTTGGACATGTATAGGGATATTGGAGAAGAGGAACTTAGAAACAACCTGTACAGCTTTATCAAGGAGATTGGCCCGATTGCGGAAAAATCCGGGGTGTTTTTAGCCATACATCCCGATGATCCCCCATATCCTATCTTGGGCCTCCCAAGAGTGGTGAGTACGGAAGAAGATGCCAACAAACTGCTTGCGGCCTACGACAGCCCTCACAATGGACTGTGTTTTTGCACGGGGTCTTATGGCGTCAGGGAGGACAATGAGCTTGTGGGCATGGCCCGTCGTTTATCAAAAAAAATCAATTTTATACATCTAAGAAGCACGAAAAGAGATGCGCTCGGCAATTTTTATGAAGCGGACCATCTGGATGGGGATGTGGATATGTACGGGGTAATGTACGAATTGCTCAAAGAACAGCTTGGGCGCAAGGAAAAAAACGCAAAGAACCAACGTATGCCCATGCGGCCCGACCATGGACACCAAATGTTGGACGATATCCAAAAGAAAACGAATCCGGGATACTCCGCTATAGGGCGCCTTCGTGGCCTTGCGGAATTAAGGGGACTCATGTACGGCATCGAAAAATCTCTGCTATAATGACATTCATAAAAGAGAACTTTTTATTGGAGACGCCACAAGCAGAGGAGCTGTACCACGGCTATGCCAAGGAAATGCCTATAATTGATTACCATAACCACTTGTCGCCCGAGCATGTTGATAATAATCACCAGTTTAAAAATCTCGCGGAGGCCTGGTTGACGGATGATCATTATAAATGGAGGGCAATGCGGGCTTGTGGTATTGATGAAGGTTACATTACCGGTGATGCACCCGATAGGGAAAAGTTTCAAAAATGGGCCGAGACAGTTCCTTACACCCTAAGAAACCCATTATATCATTGGACACATTTGGAACTAAAACGTTACTTTGGAATCGATGATCTGCTTAGCGGAAAAAACGCGGGACGTATTTATGAGGATACCAAAGAACAACTGCAAGAGAAGAGCCATAGTGCATTGGGACTGTTGCAACAGTGCAACGTAGAGGTCATCTGCACCACTGATGACCCGGTTGATAATTTGGAACACCATCGTAGCACAGCGAAAAAGAATACTTCATTAAAGATGCTGCCGACCTTCAGGCCCGATAAGGCATATGCCATAGAGGACAATAGTGCCTACAGGGCATATTTGGAAAGATTGGGGGAGGCATCCAGAATCCGAATAGCTACTTATCAGGATTTGATAGAGGCTCTTAAGAAGAGAATGATATTTTTCCATGAACAAGGTTGCCGCCTTTCCGACCATGGTCTGGAACAACTGTATCATTTTGAGATGAACAGCTATGATGTTGAGGCCATCTTTGGTAAGCTATTGAACGGCCTTCCCTTGGAAAGAGAAGAGAAACAATACTTTACCTTTGAGACTTTGATCCATCTTTGCCGAGAATACCATAAATTGGGATGGGTACAGCAATTTCATTTGGGAGCGTTGCGAAACACCAACAAAAGAAAATTCGACCAGTTAGGACCTGATGCCGGTTTTGATTCGATAGGTGACTTTCCGCAGGCCATCAATCTGGCCAAATTTTTAGATGCCCTTGAAAATACGGGACAGCTCAGCAAGACAATCCTTTATAACCTCAACCCCGCCCTTAATGAGGTTTTTGCCGCAATGGTGGGAAATTTTAATGATGGCAGTGTACGGGGGAAGATGCAAATGGGTTCCGGATGGTGGTACAACGATCAACTGGATGGTATGGAAAAACAGTTGAATGCAGTGTCAAATATGGGCTTGCTCAGTTGTTTTGTGGGGATGCTCACCGATTCCCGAAGCTTTTTATCCTTTCCCAGACACGAATACTTTAGGAGATTGTTGTGCAATATATTGGGGAATGACATAAAAAAAGGGCTTGTACCCAATGATATCGAATACATAGGCGGATTGGTCCAAGACATTTCTTATAGAAATGCCAAAGCCTATTTTAATTTAGGAGATAACTAAAACAAAAGTAACAGGATGAAAAAAGTAGTAACCTTCGGGGAAATAATGCTTCGCTTGGCCCCACCGGGATTTTTGAGGTTCTCGCAGGCCAATAGTTTTGATGTGGTCTATGGCGGAGGGGAGTCCAATGTCGCAGTTTCCTTGGCAAACTATGGCGTGCCAGTGGATTTTGTGACCCGATTGCCAAAAAATGATATTGGGGAATGTGCCCTGATGGAGATGCGAAAGCGAGGTGTAGGTACCGATAACATTGTTTATGGAGGAGACCGCTTGGGTATTTATTTTTTGGAAACAGGTGCGGTCAGCAGGGGCAGCAAGGTGGTCTACGATAGGGCACATTCTGCCATGGCGGAGATAGAGCCTGGTATGGTAGATTGGAACAGTGTGTTCAAGGATGTGGAATGGTTCCATTGGACAGGCATCACACCGGCGATATCGCAGGGGGCGGCAGATGCCTGTATCGAGGCCGTGAAAATCGCAAAAAAACATGGCGTTACCATATCCACGGATTTGAACTACCGGGCCAAACTTTGGAAATATTGTGACGACACCAAGCGAGAAGAGATCATGTCCGAACTGACCTCGTATTGCGATATTGTTTTGGGAAATGAGGAGGATGCGGAAAAACACTTTGGTATCAAACCCGAAGGGCTGGACATTACCACGCAAGGCGAGCATGTAAAGGCGGATGCTTTTTTATCGGTCTGCCAACAGATGATGAAAAGGTTCCCCAACGCAAAAAAGGTCATTACAACATTAAGGGGGTCTTTGTCAGCTTCGCACAATACATGGGCCGGCGTGCTGTATGATGGACAAGCCATGTACCAATCAAGGGAGTATCAAATCACACACATCGTGGACCGTGTCGGGGGAGGTGACTCCTTCATGGGTGGTCTTATCTATGGATTGCTGAACTGGCCCGGCGACGACCAAAAAGCATTGGACTTTGCCGTAGCGGCATCATGTTTGAAACATACCATAAAAGGGGATGCCAATTTGGCCACCGTTGCAGAAGTGGAAAAGTTAATGGGAGGCGATGCCTCTGGAAGAGTATCACGATAAAAAAACAAAATGGCAAGATATTCAAGATTGGAAGTAGTTCGGGTAATGCAGGAAACCGGTATGGTTCCCTTGTTCTATCATTCCGACGTCGAAATAGGGAAAAAGGTGCTCAAGGCATGTTATGATGGCGGTGCCCGATTGTTGGAGTTCACTGCCCGTGGTGACTTTGCCTTCGAAGTTTTCTCGGAGCTGAACAAATATACAATGAAGGAGCTGCCCGGTATGATCATGGGAGTTGGTTCCATTACCGATGCAGCTGCAGCATCCATGTACATGCAAATGGGGGCAAGCTTTGTGGTAACCCCATCTTTAAGGGAAGATATCGCCATAGTATGCAATCGCAGAAAAGTACTTTGGTCTCCGGGCTGTGGCTCTTTGACCGAGATCAACCGGGCGGAAGAATTGGGCTGTGAACTCATCAAGCTCTTTCCCGGGTCTACTTATGGCCCAGGGTTTGTAAAGGCCATTAAAGGCCCCCAGCCGTGGACAAGTATCATGCCCACCGGAGGGGTCAGTACAGAGGAGGCAAACCTTCGGGCTTGGTTTGATGCAGGAGTAACATGTGTGGGAATGGGTTCGAAATTGATTTCCAAAGAGGTTCTGGAGCAAAAGGATTTTAAAGGATTGCAGAAAAAAGTGACGGACACCTTAAAATTGATAGAAAAAATCAGAAGAGAGAAATAATGAAGCACCTCAAAGCCACCATTTTATTATGCACTTTGTTTTTCGCCCTCGGTTGCGAAGAAACCTCGGGCATTAGAACAATTAGGTTGGCACATGGTCTGGACATTAACCATTCCGTGCACAGGGCCATGGTGAAAATGGGGGAAGACCTTGATAGTGTTTCAAAAGGAAAGCTCCGAATCGAAATCTACCCCAATCAACAATTGGGCACTGAACGTGAAATTCTGGAGTTGATTCAATTGGGCAGCCTTGATATGACCAAAGTGTCGGTTGCAACCCTGGAGAATTTTGCCCCGAAGACCAGAATATTGGGGCTGCCCTATCTTTTTGAGAGCAGGGAACACGCATTTGAGGTATTGGATGGTCCAATCGGACAATCATTATTGGACAATGCCGAACAATTTAGATTGAAAGGCTTAGGGTATTACGATGCCGGGTTTAGAAGTTTTTATACCGAAAAAGAAGCCGTAACCGCCCCAGATGACCTAAAGGGGCTCAAGATAAGGGTGATGGAGAGTATTACCGCAATGGATATGGTCAAAAGTCTCGGAGGTTCCCCGACCCCCATTTCGTGGGGAGAGCTCTACACATCCCTACAACAAGGTGTGGTGGACGGAGCGGAGAACAATCTACCTAGTTTTTATCTTTCCAAACATTATGAGGTTTGTCCGTATTATTCGCTGGACGAACATACATTTTCGCCAGATGTCTTGATCGTTGGTACCCAGTTTTGGGATGTCCTCTCAGACCAGGAAAAAGGTTGGCTCAACAAAGCAGTAAAAAAGTCGCTGCAGCATCAGCGGAAATTGTGGGCCGAATCGGAAGCCGAAGCGTTGGAAAAAATCAAGGAAGCTGGTGTAGAGGTTTCATATCCGGATAAAAAGCCATTTATCGAAATGACAAAGGAAATGTACCGGACCTACGAAGAGGACGAAGCGTTGAACAACATGATAGAACAAATCAAATCATTGGCAAATTGATGGGACTCAAAAGGACAGTGGAAAATATTTTGGCTCACTTGCTGGTATTGTTAATGAGCCTTATGGTACTTAATGTGCTTTGGCAGGTGTTCAGTAGATATGTTCTGGGTACACCAAGTGCCTTTACGGATGAGCTTGCCAGATTTCTTATGATCTGGTTGGGATTATTGGGAGCGGCATATGTGTCGGGGAAAAATGGTCATGTGGCCATAGATGTATTGGCCAAACGGGCCAATGCCAAAAATCAAAGAGTATTAAAAAGAGCAGTGTCCGGTTTTATTATCCTCTTCTGTATGGCGGCAATGGTGATAGGCGGCGGATGGTTGGTGTACACTACCTACGAACTCAAACAGCACTCCCCTGCATTGGGGTTGCCCTTGGCCTATGTATATGTCGTGATTCCCTTGAGCGGATTGATAGTGACCTATAACAAAGTCGTGGATATAATAACGGATTGAGTCTTATGGAATATATACCCTTGCTAGTTTTGATCATCAGTTTTGTGGGGCTTTTGGCCATTGGCACTCCTGTGGCCTGGAGCATAGCCATTTCATCTATGTTGACCCTACTGGTCAGTTTACCCATGCTGCCCGCATTCGCCACCATATCCCAACGAATGGCCACGGGCTTGGATAGTTTCGCCCTGTTGGCGATTCCATTTTTTATATTGTCAGGCGAACTGATGAACCACGGTGGAATTGCCCACCGTTTGATAGCTTTTGCCAAAAGCTTGGTGGGTGCATTGCCCGGAGGGCTTGCCCTGATCAATATTATATCGGCGATGTTCATGGGCGCCATTGCAGGTTCGGCCATGGCCTCTGCCTCTGCCATGGGAAGCATTCTAGGACCGGAAATGGAAAAAGAAGGCTATGATAAGGGTTTTTCGGTATCCGTCAACATTACCTCGGCCACAACAGGTTTGGTAATTCCTCCAAGCAATGTATTGATCGTGTATTCCTTGGCAAGTGGAGGTGCATCCATTGCCGCTCTTTTCTTGGCCGGTTACATCCCAGGTTTGATCACCGGCTTATTGTTGATGGTGGTCGCCATGTTCTGGGCCAAGAAGAAAGGCTACGGAAAGGGACAACGAAGCTCATTAAAACAGGTTTTTAAAACGTTTGTTGATGCCGTACCAAGCCTGTTCCTATTGGTTTTGGTCATTGGGGGCATCGTGGCCGGTGTGTTTACCGCCACCGAAGCTTCCGCCATTGCCGTGCTATACAGTATGATACTGGGCTTTGTCTATAAAGAGATAACGTTCAAAAAACTGCCCCATATCTTTTTGAATGCTTCGGCCACCACCGCTGTTGTTATGCTTTTGATAGCGGCCTCCATGAGCATGTCGTGGGCACTTTCCTTTGAGCATATACCGCAGGAAATCAGTTCAGGACTATTGTCTGTTACCGATAACAAGATTGCCCTGTTGCTCATCATAAATATAATCTTGCTGATAGTGGGTATATTTATGGACATTACCCCGGCCGTGCTCATATTTACCCCGATATTTTTGCCCATTGTCACCAAATTGGGGATAGACCCGGTGCATTTTGGCATCATTATGATCTTGAACCTTTGCATAGGACTCTGTACACCTCCGGTGGGCTCGGTACTCTTTGTAGGCGTGGGTGTGGCAAAAACATCCATCGAAAAAGTGATTAGGCCCCTGTTGCCCTTGTTTGCGGCCATGATACTGGCACTTTTTCTGATTACCTATATTCCAGAGTTGGCCTTGTGGTTGCCCGGTCTTTTTGGTCTATAAATCGAATTGTAGAATATAATTTTTAACTAATGACACATAAAATGAACAAACTAAAACTAGGCGTCTTGGCATTGCTACTGTGTTGGGCATGTGCCGACGCACCCAAAGATGATACTCCGTGGATTGAATTGTCCGATGGAACGCTTAACGGATGGAACCAAAAGGGCGGAAAAGCCAATTATGAGGTAAAAGAGGATGCCATTGTGGGGTCCACTGTCCATGATACGCCCAATTCCTTTTTGACCACGGATAAGATGTACGACGATTTTATCTTGGAGCTGGATTACAAAGTGGATTCCACCATGAATTCGGGAATCCAAATACGGAGCAATAGCTTTCCCCATTATCAAAATGGGAGGGTGCATGGCTATCAGATTGAGATAGACCCATCGGACCGGGCATGGAGTGCCGGAATCTACGATGAAGGGCGAAGAGGTTGGCTCGTAACCTTGGAAGATAATCCTGAGGCACAAAAGGCCTTCAAGCAAAACGATTGGAACCACTATCGCATCGAGGCCATCGGAGATACGATCCAAACCTGGATCAACGGGGTTCCAGCGGCACATTTGATCGATGACAAAACAGCAAGCGGCTTTATTGCGCTTCAGGTGCACAGTATTGGCAAAGATCAGAAGGCGGGAACGGAGATAGCCTGGAAAAATGTCAAAATCTTGACGGACAGTCTTTCAAAATACAGTAAAGAAATGCCCTTGGCCCCGGTTGTGACCAAAAATCAACTGACCATTGATGAGCAAAAAAATGGATGGCAAATGTTATGGGACGGCGAGACCACCGTAGGTTGGCGCGGTGCCCGATTGGATGATTTTCCAGATAAAGGTTGGGAAATCAAGGACGGTATATTGACCGTGCTGTCCTCTGGGGGGGAAGAATCCGCCGCCGGTGGGGATATTGTGACCACGGAGCTGTACGGGGACTTTGAATTGAAAGTGGATTTCAAATTAACGGAAGGTGCCAATAGTGGTATAAAATATTATGTGGACACGGATTTGAACAAGGGACCCGGCTCCTCAATTGGTTTGGAATATCAAATTTTGGACGATGAAAGGCATCCCGATGCAAAATTGGGGAATCATGAAGGTAGTCGCACCGTAGCATCTTTGTACGATCTTATTCAAGCTGATATCAATAAGCCCATCAATCCGATCGGAGAATGGAACACCGCCCATATTATCTCTAAGGACAACCATGTGGAACATTGGCTCAATGGCACAAAGGTTTTGGAGTACGAACGAAAAAGCGATGCATATCGCAAACTGGTATCCGAAAGCAAGTACGAGAAATGGCCCAACTTTGGTGAGGCCGATAAAGGTCATATATTGTTACAGGACCATGGGGACCACGTAAGTTTTAAGAACATCAAAATAAAACCAATTGACTAAATATAAATGTATGGGAGCGCGAAGAGACTTTATCAAGAAAACAACGGTCGCTGCCATTGGCATGGGACTACCGGGTAGCATCAATGCCATGACGGCCAAGAGTTATAACAATATTTTAGGGGCAAATGATAGAATCCATGTTGCTCTTCAAGGTTTGGGCAGGCGATATGGAGCCTATATTCCTTCCATAGCGGCTAAGCAAAACAATGTGCGCCTGGACTATCTATGCGATGTTCGGGGCAGCCAATTGGAAAAAGCGGCAAAATATGTATCCGAACAAATATCATATAATCCCAAGCAGGAAAAGGATATCAAAAAAATTCTTGAGGACAAGGATGTGGATGCGATTTTTATGGCAACGCCCGATCATTGGCACACACCGGGAGCCTGTATGGCCATGGAAGCCGGGAAACACGTTTATTTGGAAAAGCCCTGCAGCCATAATCCCCATGAGAATGAAATAGTGGTCGCGTTTCAAAAAAAGTACGATAAGGTGGTCCAAATGGGCAATCAGCAACGATCGTCACCACAGAGTATCGAAATCATCAACGATATCCATAAAGGAATTATTGGCAAGGCCTACAAAGCAATAGCTTTCTATACCAATGGCAGGGGAGAAGTTCCAGTACCTGTAAAGACCGCACCGCCAGAGGACTTGGATTGGGAACTGTTCCAAGGGCCCGCTCCAAGAAAAGCGTATGAGCACGATACCTGGGACTATAACTGGCATTGGTACGGTTGGGATTATGGCACCGCCGAAATGGGCAACAATGCAACCCACGAACTGGATATAGCCCGATGGGCGTTGGATGTAAAATATCCGGAATATGTGGATGTGATCGCTGGAAAAGAGCAATTTATGGATGACGGATGGGAAATGTACGACACCATGGAGGCGACCTATGCGTTTGCCGATGATAAGATAATTCAATGGGATGGGAGCAGTAGGAACGGCTATTCCAAATACGGTCGTGGTCGAGGCACCCTTATTTATGGTTCCGAGGGTTCGGTAATGGTGGACCGTGACGGATATGAACTGTACGACCTCAAGGGGCAATTGATCAAGGAAAATAAATCCGACGGCAATGAAGGAGGAACCGCTCTTGGGGGTGGAGGAGACCTGTCAACTAGGCATGCAGTGAATTTCTTTAATGCCATTAGAGGAAAAGAAGCGTTGACATCACATATCGAAGTGGGGGCCATTTCGCAAATGTTGACACACTATGCCAATATAGCCTATCGCATCGATAAAGGCTTTAATGTGGATGGAAACACGGGCAGGATATTTGATCGGGAAGGCATGGAGCTTTGGAAACGAACATATGAACCTGGGTGGGAACCAAAACTTTAAATGGATATGAAGCGAAGAGATTTTGTAGTAAAAAGTAGTTTGGCCGGTTCTGCCGCCTTGTATGCCCCAACGGTACTTGCCTACGGAACCCCCAGTGCGAACGAAACTATCAATGTGGGGGTCATTGGAACAGGAGACCGGGGCGGCGGACTCATTCCATTTATCAACCAGATTCCCAATATGCGGGTCGTTGCCTGTTGCGATATCATCCCCTTTAGACTTAGTTCGGGACTTTCAAAAGTAGAAGGAAAGGCCAAGGGCTATTCCGATTATAAAAAAATGTTGGAAGACAAGGATGTGGATGCTGTTTTGGTGGCGACCCCGTTCAGTACACACTCCAAAATCGTTGTTGATGCCCTAAAAGCGGGAAAACACGTGTATGGGGAAAAGACCATGGCAAAGGGATACGAGGGGATAGAAGAATTGGTGGCGGCGGCCGAAGCATCAAACGGTATATTTCAAGCAGGACACCAATACCATAGTTCCCGTTTGTATTCGCATGTCGTTGATGAGATCAAAAATGGTAAGATAGGCAAGATAACGGCTTTTGAGTGCCAATGGAACCGAAACGGCAATTGGCGACGCCCTGTTCCTGACCCAAAATGGGAGCGTATGATCAATTGGCGCATGTACAAGGAATTTTCAGGGGGTCTTTTGGCCGAACTTTGTTCGCATCAATTGGATTTTGCCAACTGGGTAATGGGTGCCATGCCCGAAAAGGTGATGGGCGTTGGTGGTATCGATTACTGGAAAGATGGTAGGGAAACCTATGACAATATCCATCTTATCTACAGCTATCCAGAAGGGGTACGGGCATCGTTTACCTGCCTTACCAGTAATGCCATGGGCGACTACAAGGTCAAGGTAATGGGGGACAAGGGGACCTATATTTTGGATTACGTCAAGGCTTGGTACTATCCAGAGGGTAGTTACCAGAAAGAGATCGGTGAGGTCGATGGTGTTTCGGGGGCCACCTTAAACTGGGACCAGGGCAAGGGCATACCCTTAAAGTTTGATCATGAAGATCCAAGCAAACAGGCCTTGATTGACTTCAGGGACAACATCGTGAACAATACCTTACCGGTTTCCAATGCCAAAACGGGCGCCATGGCCGCAACTTGTGTGCAAATGGGATTGGATGCTATGTATAACGATAAAATTGTGGTCAGATGATGGAATTTTGACCATTTAAAAATCAATGTGATGGATTTTTATGAGATGATTTAATACAGGTCGGCTTTGCGAAAAGTCAAGAACCTGTTTTCATTAAGATAGTATAATATATTTCGTATCTCTTTTGAAAATCAATCCAAGATTCCCTACATTCATCAAATGTATGTGCTATTCGAAACCTGTACTTGGTGCGCCCCAATTTCAAAACACTTGGATTACGGTGTATGAGCCAAATAAAGAACTATACTTCCAAGATATATGATGGCTACAAAAGTCTTGGAAAACGTTTTTTCCAAAAGTATAGCTTTCTTGTTCCTTATTTGATCAGTGCTGCATTTTCCCTTTTGATTTTCGAAATACACATGTTAAGCGACGTTGACAGTATGCTCAACGAAAAAAACGATGTCATCTCCAATGTTTTTCTTGCTTCACAGATCAATTATCATAAGGAATTTGGTCCCTTTGCAAGGAGACCGTTGACAACCTTTTTGATAGAGACTACAGCAAACCTATCCGGAATTACTTTGGGGAGAGCCTTTATTTGGGTGAATTTTTCTTTATTCTTCCTAGCAGGAACCTTGTTGTTTCGACTTTCCAGGGAATTGAACTCTGGATATTTCAAGGGACTGATCAATATCATACTCTTTTTCCTTTCTTTTTCTGTGATATTTGCATTTTTTCCTCCCGTTTTCAGCTATGATGAACCACTTCAATATTGTTTGGTATTTGCCGGCTTGACCAGCTTTTTGAAACGGCAATGGTTGGGCTACGTGTTGTGGTTTACCGCTGCGATGATAGCTCGGGAAAATACGGTGGTTTTGATCTTGGGCCTTTTGGTTTTTATGAGAGGTTCCCCGTTTTACCACAAAAACACTTCTTATTTGGGGAGACTCTATAATTTTCTATGTATAGGGATGCCCGTACTTTTATATGGAGTGTACCTGTTATTTTACATGGAGATAAACGGACTTTGGGCAAATACCTATGTCGAATTACAGGATAGGTTCCATTGTCTCAAGGAAAATTTTCGGGATACTCAGCGTTCCATAGAGACACTGGTCTCCATTTTTCTTTCATTGGGGGTGTTCACATATTTTATTTATCGCTCTCATTTACGTAACACTAGAGTGAATCACAAAAGGTTTGTACAGGCATTTTATCTGAGCTGTTCGGCGAACATAATTATTGTGCTCGTGGCCGCCTTTTCCAGAGAGGCGAGGTTATTTTCCCTTCCGCTTGTTTTTATATGGCCCATCGTTGGTCAATATTGTTACAGGGAAATTTCCTTGTTATTTTCATACAGGGCTTACCAAATCTGTTTTTCAAAAATTAAATTCTTGGCTTTTTTAGGTGTTTTAACATTGCTGAACTACCTGATTTCGTTCAAAGTATATGTGCCGACTCCACCTTCATCGGATAACTATTTCAACGAATATCTCTTCATGTCCATTTTGGTGGTCTATTTACACTATCTGCTTAAACATTTTACTGAAAAGGCTACTGTAAATCTTAGCTCCAAGAATATTGCCAATCGTGTTAAATAAGCCTATCACACTCAATAAAAAGAGTATCTGCAAAAGTAAGACTCTGCTTTGATGGCCTTTTTCAGGTAAGGTTACGGTCTTGTCCTGTTTGTTGCAACCATCCTATCCTTATTTATAAACCCTTGCAGTGGCTGGGTTACTTTTTTTCCTTCATTAATCGGGACAAAGTCTCTGGTCGTATCGCTAAATACGACGCCAAGTGCTTTCTAGGAATTCGGTCGACGATTTGAGGCTTCATTTTTTCTATAAAAAAGGTCAATCTTTTTTTGGCATTCGGAATTCTGGCCAAGTAAACCCTGTGTTCTGCCAGCACATAATACTCTTCCAATAAAATACGATTGATATGACGCATCTCGGGAAAGTTGTCCAAGCAATACTTATAATCTTCATATTCCAAATAATCACAATGTGTGATTTCCAAACTTTGAATATACTCCTCACTTTTTTGATTTCTAAAAAAGCCTGTTATTGATGTAAAAACCTCATGCTCAGAATCTATCCAAGTTGTGATTTCCGAGCCGTCGCTTATAAAATATCCGCGGACCATTCCCTTTTTGATAAAATAAAGACAATCGCAGATATCACCGGCCTTGCTGATAAGCTCATTTTTTTCGAAGGAACAGCTCTTGATTTTCTGGGCAAGATATTCTTTTAACTCTGTGCCCAAAGGGTAAATGGAATTGAGAAAATGAATGATGTAGAGGTTCTTCTCGATATTTTCTTTTGGGAGCATTCAAAAAACTGGTTTAGGTTTTCAAAAAAAGTTTGGCGATGCAAAACTAATACATTGACCCACAATTGAAATTTTGATTGGGTCAAAGCCACGGGATACACGATAAAATGTTCTTTTTGGTTCAAAATTATAAAGAAAAAGGTCCTCAACGAGTTGAGGACCTTTTGTATAAGTCACGATTCTTTGCTTATTTATATGTTTGGGTCCGTTCATCTTCAATGGTGCCGCTCCAATTAAGGCCAAAAGCAAAATCGTAGGTGTTTCCATTCGAATCGGTATAGGGTTCCATATCCCTTGGAACATCTTCAAACTGTTCTTCAACCGTCTTCATGCCTTTTGGCATTTGAAACGGCAATAGGGCAGAAGGTTCCACTTTTCCTGAAACTATGTCCATTAATGCTTGATCTTGAACTCCCATGTGTACCAAAATGGCATCTGCTGCTGGTTCGATCTCGGCAAAAACCATTGGTTTGGCCACTTTTACAAGTACAACAACGGGTTTGTCGCCCATTTTTCTTTTGGTATCCGTTACCAGTGCCATGTCGGAAATATTGATGGCCGTAGTGGTCTTGCCTTTATAAGAACGATTGGTAATTCCTTCTTCCAAAGGGCTGCCGGCCGCTAAACTTTCCTCTCGGGCATGTGTTGCCGTATATGTTCCGAACTGTAAGCTTATGGGAACATATCCGTTTCCTCCACTTTCTTTATCTGCAATATTGTAGCCCACACCGCCATTCGGGTTTTCGATT
This sequence comes from Flagellimonas oceani, assembly GCF_011068285.1. Lineage (NCBI taxonomy): Bacteria > Pseudomonadati > Bacteroidota > Flavobacteriia > Flavobacteriales > Flavobacteriaceae > Flagellimonas > Flagellimonas oceani. Next base: position 1,178,602 of record NZ_CP049616.1, read on the forward strand.
CCTACCATGGCAAAATCTGCCTCGCTAGGGTCGTCCACAACCTCAAAATATTTTGCGACCACTTCCATGTTAAATGGATGTTCGGTTCGCTCTTTTGTTGCCACACCAAACCAGTTTACGGTAGGGGCAACGTAGCGTTGCGGCACATATACCTTTTTCTTGGATTAACTATCAACCGATGTTTTCCGGTTCAATCCACAGTTATGATTACCCTTTGATACCTTGTCAAAGCCGGAAAACCGGTATCCGTACCTTCAATAATGATGTGGTATTTCTCCCCTTTTTTTGCAGTTTTTGGTATCTGCACGGTGGCATGATCTAATTTAAGGGTCGTTTCCGCGGCTCCATCTCCTGCTTCAGCATAAGGCCATGCTTTAAAATATACAGGATGTCCGTCCACATCTTCGTAGGATAAATTGAGGGAAATGGATTCCCCTGAAACGGCGTTTATGGTATTTCCCTCTGCGACCGTAATTTTTGGGGGATGATTGGCCCCGTCAAATGATTTTACGCACCAATCGGCGCGTGCGGCGAAATCGAGTTGCATGGGTTTGATCCACCGGGTCTGTGGATAGCTTTTATCCATTTCTCCGGTTTCTGGATTTAGATCGGAAGCGGCTTCCCCGTCTTCATATCGGTACGGATTTTCTGTTGATTGTACAAAACGACCGCTCCAGCCCCCTCGTGATGGGTCCTCGTAATTGTCCAGCCCCACATCTACCAAATGCAAAAATGCAGGGGAGTCCCCTTCGGATATAAAATCATATTTTGAAAAACTTCCTCTCTCTGTATGTACAATTTTGGAGATATCCCCTTCAAAATGGTTGGGATCGCCCTGTTGTTTTTGCCCATCTCCATAGGAATAGTATTTTTTGAAAAGCGGGCCATGGTCATTGATGATATTTGGGCCCATAAAACTCCCTTCCAGATAAGGCTGCTGGCCTTTGGGCACCACTCTTTTCCAAGGGTAGGCAAAGCACCAAAACTGATTGGCATTGTAAAATACACGGATTTTCGGCCAATTGGGCCCTATATAGTTTTTATAAGTGGCATCTTGGTCCATTATCGTGTAAATGATTGCCTTTTGGGATACTTTTTCTTTGATTTCCCCCCAATTCTTATGGTTTGAGTAATCTTCCTCAATAGATTTTAAGGCACGGGCAATGGTGTTGGTGCCGCCCCAAGCCTGAAGGAATATTTCGCGGGGGTCATCGTCCAGCAATTTTTGTGCGATCCATTTGGAGCCTTCGGTCCGTTTATCCATTTCACCTTCAAAATCGATGTTGCCCACCTTCACTAATCCTAAAAGTTCTTCAGCTGAAGGATAATTCTTGTCGTGCAAAAGTAGATTTGGGTGAACCTTGGCATATTCCTTCAATAGTTCTTGCATCCAAGTGGTACCGGGCCATCTTAATTCACTCCGTTCTCCGTATAGATTACGGGTCATTTCCATTTCCGAAACCATGGTGGTGCCCTTACCGTCGCCTTTCCAATGCCACATGGAACTGGAATACACAAGTCCTTCGGTTTCGAATTCGTTGGTGTACATCAAAAAACGGATAAAGGTGTCCACATCATCTATTTCACCATCAGTGGTGACTATGGTTCTTTTAGTGTTTTGTTGGGCCGGGCATATGGTGCTCAAACAAATACAAAAGAGAAGGGGGTAGAGGTTTTTCATAATATATTTTCGCATTTGCTTCACCAATTTTATTGGTGATTAGATGGATTTGTAAGGATGTTTCCATGGCCCACGGTACGCATTCTTTAACAACGCAGATGCTTCGGAATCATTTAGGATAATTTTTTCCTGTGGATTGTAGGCCAGGGGCCGTTCCAGTTTCATGGATAGGTTGGCCAAAATACAACTTGCAGTGGAAATATGTCCTTGTTCTACATCGGCTACTGGTAGGCTATCGTTTTCAATGGAGTGTATTAAATCCAACATATGGGCTCTTGTTGCTGGTGCCGTATGCAGTTCGATATCCTTTTCTTTTAAATCCTCGGGATATTTTTCCCTTTCATAGACCACTTCTTTTTTTATGCGCTCACCATCGCCATTGGGAATAAATTCATATTGGAAGACACTTCCTTTGAAGGTGCCTTTTTCACCATAAATGAAGAAGGCCCACGGGTAATCTGGGTCGGTCGGAGTGCCCCAACTACGATGCTGCCATACACAGTTCAGTTCATCAAATTCAAAAATGGCCATTTGGGTGTCCGAGGTATTGGCAATGGAGTCTTTTTGTACATAAATCCCTCCTGTGGAGCTTACTTTTTTGGGCCAGCCAAGATCAAGCATCCAGCGGACGGCGTCCAACATATGGACACACATATCGCCCACGATGCCATTACCGTACTCCATAAAGGCGCGCCAGCTTCGGTGGGGCAACCCGGTGTAGGGGCGTATCGGGGCGGGACCTGACCAAAAATCATAGTCAAAATAATCGGGAACCTGCTGTACGGGTGGGTTGGCGTTCCACCGCATATGGTAATAGCAGCACATTTCTACATGGGAGATTTTGCCCAACAGTCCTGCATCGATAATATTTTTTTTGCCTTCCACTAAATGGGGAGTGCTTCTTCGTTGTGTGCCGACCTGTACTTTTTTACCCAGTTTTTTGGCAGTTGCTAAAATAGCCTCTCCTTCCAGAACATCTAAACTTATGGGCTTTTGCAGATAGAGATGTGCCCCGGATTCCATGGCTTCAATGGCTTGTAACGCATGCCAATGGTCTGGGGAGCCAATAAGAACTATGTCCAGATCCTTTTCCGCTAGCATTTTACGATAGTCGTGGTACAAACGTGGTCTTTTCTTGGATGCTTGACGTTGGGCGACCAATTGAGCAGCCTCTTCCAAGTGTTTTTTATCCACATCGCAAAGCGATACCACTTCTACATTGGCCACTTGAATGAGCTTGAACAGATCACTTTTACCATACCAGCCACATCCGATAAGCCCGACCCTCCATTTTTTTTGGGAATAGATCAAATCCAGTCCATAGGCGCCAAATGTTGAAAGTGCCAGAGCTGCCGTGGAGCTTGCCAAAAACTTTCTTCGGTTGATATAAAAGGGTTTGGAGTCCATATCAGAGGCTCCATTTGTTGCCTACTTCGCTCAAGGATATGCAACCGTGGTATGCACCTGGAATGGGGTCGTAGCTCAATACATTTTCGCCAATTTCCTGTGAAGTGAAATAGCCCCAGAGCGCTGTTGATTTTAAGGAACGATAAAAACCTACGGGTTCTGGTTTGCCAACTGTGGTTCCCCATACGCCGCTACCAAATTGTCCTGAATTATCTTCCGCTTTTTGCAAAACTTTGATTTGTTCCGATTCGGATAGGTTTACAAAGCTGTCACCAAAATCCGAAATGCAATCAGCGTTGAATCTTTCTATTTCTTTTCTGACATTTTCCTGCGCTTCGGCATCGTACAATTTGGCATAGACCTTATCTATAAATATATCCACCTTTACATCCAATGCGCCGGGTGTTTCGGTCCGAGGCAATATCATGTCCACTATTTTGGATACAAATGCAGCCTCTTCGCTGGTTAAAAACATCGGTTGCCAATCTACCCGAGCCTCATTTTTGCACGATTGCAATAAAGAGAGCAAAGACGGCCCTGCAACCGCTATTGCGGCCATACTTCCTGTAAATTTTAAAGCTTTTCTACGGTCCATGAGGTCAAATGTTGAGTTTTTTAAGTTCTTCCACTGCGTGATTGGCAGCTCGTGCCGTGAGTGCCATGTAAGTTAATGATGGGTTTACGCATGAATTGGAGGTCATACAGGCGCCATCGGTAACGAAAACATTTTTTACCGAATGAATCTGGTTGGTACCGTTCAAAACGGAAGTTTTTGGATCGCGACCCATACGTGCGGTCCCCATTTCGTGGACGCCGTACCCGGGTTCGTGTTCGTTATCAAAACCTATGACATCTTTAACGCCTGCTTTTTCCAACATTTCCACGGCATCTTCCTGAATTTGTTTGTTTTGGGCCAGTTCGTTTTCCTTGTATTCACAATCAATGGATAGGGTGGGTTGTCCCCATTTGTCCGTAACTTCTTTGTTCAGGAAGACTTTGTTATCATGATAGGGCAAACATTCGGCAAATCCTGTAATGAAGAATTCCCATGGTCCCGGTTTCATGATGCTGTCCTTGTAATCACCACCAAATTCCTTGCGATTGGCAGCTTCACTGTTGCCCATTCGGTATCCTCCGCCTTGAAAACCAAAACCTCTTAGGAATTTATCGGTTTTGGATTCTTCGTCAATGTTCCAGTAGCGTGGAATGTAGATTCCGTTGGGCCTACGTCCACTGTAGTACTTGTCTTCATAACCATCGACTTTCCCCAAGGCTCCAACACGATAGGTGTGGTCCATAAGGTTGTGGCCCAGTTCACCACTATCGTTCCCCATTCCGTTGGGGAAACGGTTTGAAGTGGAATTCAGCAAAATTTGCGTGGTGCTCAAGGTAGAGGCATTACAGAAAATAATCTTGGCCTTGAATTCGATATCTTCATTGGTCTCGGCATCGATAATTCGAACACCTGAGGCTTTACCGGAACCTTCATCATACATAATGGATTGTACGATCGAGTAGGGTCTAAAAGTTAGATTTCCAGTGGCATTGGCCGCGGGAAGTGTTACGGCATTACTGCTAAAATATGCGCCGTAAGGGCAGCCCCGGCTGCATCGGTTTCGGTATTGGCATTGTCCCCTGCCGTTCAAAGGTTCGGTCAAATGGGCCACACGGCCAATGATCATGTGCCTTCCTGGAAAGTCCCGTTCTATGCGTTTTTTGATGTCTTTTTCTACACAGTTCAGTTCCATAGGAGGGAGGAAGTGGCTATCGGGAAGTTGCGGCAACCCGAGTGCTTCGCCACTAATGCCCGCATATTTTTCCACATAGGTGTACCAAGGTTCCAGATCCTTGTATCTGATGGGCCAATCCACTCCGTGGCCGTCTTTCGCATTGGCCTCAAAATCCATTTCGCTCCAGCGGTAGGTCTGTTTTCCCCATAATAAAGAACGACCGCCCATTTGGTGTCCACGTATCCAAAGGAATGGCTTTACTTCGGTATATGGGTTTTCCTCATCGTTGGCATAAAAATGTTCGGTATCCTGTCCTATAAAACCGGAACGGATTCCTTTATAATGTTTTTTCTTTTGTTCGGGTGTCAGTCCGCCCCTTAGTTCCAAATCCCATGGATCAAGGTTGGCAGTTGTATAATCTTGGGGATGTTCCACTACAGGGCCACGTTCCAGAACCAGGGTCTTCAAACCCTTTTCGCAAAGTTCCTTGGCGGCCCACCCACCACTTATTCCTGAGCCGATTACAATGGCATCGTAAGTATGCTTGGGGTCGGCATCAATATTAAAGTTTGGCATTTTAGGTATTTAGTTTAGATTTTAAAGGTTGCAATTATTTGGCGAATTCTCAGGACTGTTGTTCAATAATTTATAGTTTTTCAATTTTCTTTTTATCGAAACTATATAGATAAGGAGCTTTGTTAGCTGCCCCTGTGAATAATTTTTCGTGTCTTATCAAAATATCCATGCTCAATATTTTTCGTTGAAAAGTGGTCCGCCGTAATTTTTTGTCCAATATGGCCTCATAGACCTTCCGTAATTCTTTCATGGTGAACTTTTCGGGTAGTAGGTTGGTCCCGATGGGTCTTTTTCCAAGATCGTTCCTGATGGCTTCCAAAGCTTTTTGTACGATTTCTTCGTGGTCCATCATTAATGGGGGCAGATTGTTTATACTATACCAATTGATGGAATCGGAAAATTTGTTAGGTGTTGGTTTTACCAGGTTATAGTTGATCAAGGAATAATAGCCTACGGTAATGAATCGATCTAAAACCCAATGATCCTCTGGCATTTCATAACCTAGGCCCTTAGCTATTTGTTTTGAAGGTTCGGGGTCAGATCGGTTCAACTTTCCAAAAGTATGGAATTGCTCCAAGTGTATGGTTTTTAGACCGGTACGTTTCATGACCCCTTTTTTAGCGGCATCCAGCAGGTTTTCATCGCGCCTAATGTAACCGCCGGGCAGTGCGAACAAGCCGGTATTTTGATATTCAAGGACCAAAATTTTCAGCTCTTCGCCCGTAAAACCAAAGATTACGGTATCAAAGGAAACGTTGGTTAGGTATTTAGTTTCTGAAGGCAACATATTATAAACATCGCAAAATTTACATTAAAAAAATATAAATATGAAAAAAATCAAAAACTATTGTGTCAATTTGATACAATAAAGAGGTTTGGAGGAAATCAATGAAGATTAAGGTGGTAAATCTTATTTCCTAAGATTATATGCTATGCTTATATAGTGGTAAAGTCCCTAACCGGTTTCATTCAGTTAGCTTTAAAATTCTTTTTTTGGGTGTAATACGCTATTGCATTTTAACTTTTAACTAAATGATGGTTTTTTGTTGTTTTTTAAACTGGGGTTGACATTTGAGCAATTTTTATAAGTGTCGTTTTCACCCAACAGGCCTTGTTGTTCGGAGGTTTTTTTTGGAAATATCAAATTTATAATGTTAGAGTATTTATTTTTTCATATTTATTATTTGGTGTTAAAATATTGCCAATTATAAAAATTTAACTATTATTGTTCCTGATTGAGACAATATGCACGGTCGAGATCGGATAAAATAACTAAACTAAATAGACTATCTATGAATCAAAACAGATTTCAAGTTTTGACAAGGTTGTTTGGTGCCCTAAAGGCTTTTCAGACTTTTTTCTTGTCAATGACAATGATGTTGGTGGGTGGATCTGCAATTGCAGCAGCCCCGGACTCGGGTGATGCTCCTTCGCCCCCTTACCAATTAACCATAACGGGTACGGTTGTGGACAATTTCGGAACACCTTTGCCAGGTACCAATGTTATTGTAAAAGGTACCACTAACGGAACTCAGACAGACTTTGACGGTAATTATTCCATTACAGCGCCTTCCGACGCTACCTTGATTTTTTCTTATGTAGGGTTTAAAACCATAGAAATCCCGGTAAACGGTAATGCTACTGTGGATGCGACCATGCAGGAAGATGCAGCAGCTTTGGATGAAGTTGTGGTTACTGGTTATGGAAGCCAAACAAGGGGTGAACTGACCGGTTCCGTTGGAACGGTTGATGTGGCCGAGGCCACTAAAACACCAGTGGTTAACGCAGCAGAAGCCTTGCAAGGTAGGGTTGCGGGTGTTACCATAACCAATAATGGACAGCCAGGATCCGCTCCTGTTGTTCGTGTAAGGGGTTTCGGTTCTGGAAACAGTAACGATCCACTTTACATTATTGATGGTGTCCAAACAGATGACCCTGGTATATTGAACTCAATAAACCCAGCTGACATCCAACAGATGAACGTACTTAAGGATGGTGCCGCGGCTATTTATGGTGCTAGGGCATCAAATGGTGTTATTATCGTAACTACCAAGAGTGGTGGATATAATTTGGATAGAGCAAGAGTGTCTTTGGATATGTACACTGGATTTTCCGTCGCTACCAACTTACCTGAAATGTTGACACCTGCCCAGCATGGACAAATGCTATGGCAGAGTATACTGAATGATGGAGGCACACCTTCCCATCCACAGTATGGAGAAGGACCAACCCCTGTTGTGCCGGAAACTATCCAAGGTGTTCCGGTAACAATGAATGTCGCTCCAAATGGGACAAATTGGGTAGATGAAATTTACAGAAGTGCCATTACCCAAAATGCTTCTATTACATTGGAGAATGGTAACGAAAAATCCAAGTTCCTTTTTTCTGCCGGTTATTTGAACCGTCAAGGTATCCAAATCCATACTGGATTTAAAAGAGGTAACGTACGATTGAACTCCGAGTTTAAAGTTGGAGATAGAATCAGGATTGGACAACACGCAAATATTTCGTTTGATAGAAGAAGCGGTGGACAATCTTGGTTCAACTTTGCCCAAAGAATGTCTCCATTGGTACCGGTATATGATACCGATGGTAATTTTGGTGGTAACTATAGTAATGATACCGGTCTTTCCAATCCCAACAACCCTGTTGCAGAGGCAACTCGCCAAAAAGATGACTTTGCCAAAACATTTAGAGTATTCGGTGACATCTATGCAACCGTTGATATTTTGGACGGATTACAGTTCAAAACCTCTTTTGGTGGATCTATCAGGGCGTATAACGATAGACGTTTCAGAGCGTTGATTCCGGAATCCTCCGAGCCTATTGCCACGAATACATTGACCGAAGCAGACCAGGATACTTATGAGTGGGTTTGGACAAACACTTTGAATTACAATAAATCTTTTGGAGATCATAGTGTTAATGCACTTGTTGGTATTGAAGCATTGGATAATCACGGTAAAGGGAAAGAGATTTCCAGGACCGACTATTTTTATGAAAGACCTGACTATTATTTGTTGAGCAATGGTGGAGGTGCACCTAACGTGGCCTATGCCTATGATAATGCATCATCTTTGTTCTCTGTGTTTGGTACGGTAAACTATGACTACGATGGAAAGTATCTTTTGACCGCTACGGTTCGTCGTGATGAATCTTCAAGATTTATTGGAGACAATAAGAGCGATATATTTCCTTCGTTTAGTGCAGGTTGGGTGGTGAGCAACGAAAACTTCTGGCCGACTGATTCCTTTATGAGTAGATTGAAGTTGAAAGGTTCTTGGGGACAGTTAGGTAACCAAAGCTTACCAGTGGACAACCCAACAGTAAACTTCTCTATATTAAGTGAGCAGTATGCAAATTATGCCTATAATGGAAGTGCTGCAGGTATAACCCAAGGGGCAATATTGTCAGCAGCTGGGAATCCAAATTTAAAATGGGAAACTTCAGAGACCACCAACTTTGGTATTGAAATGGGCTTCTTTGACAATAAACTGAACTTTTCTGCAGAATATTTTACCATTACTACCAAAGATTTGATCAATCAAGATGGTAGCTTATACAGTTCTACAGCTTTGGACGCAGCCCCTCCTTATGTAAACTTGGGTTCATTTAGAAATAAAGGTGTGGATGCCACTTTAAGCTTTTCAGATCAAACCGATTCCGGCTTTAATTATGGTATCGACGTTAATTTTTCACATTACAAGAACGAAGTACTTGATTTGATCAGCGCATTCCAAACAGGTTTTGGTGGTTTTAGGACTACAGGAACTGTAACCAGAACACAAGAGGGTCAACCCATTTCCTCTTTCTATGGTAGAATTGTGGATGGCATCTTTGCTTCTGAAGCTGAAGTGGCCAATGCACCAAGCCAAGGGTTTGCAACAAATGCTGATGGTGTTGGTAGATTTAGATACCGAGATATTAATGGTGATGGGACTATAAATGACGATGACAGAACTTTTATCGGTTCTCCTCACCCAGATTTCACTTATGGTGTTAACTTTAGAATGGCATACAAAGGATTCGATATGTCTGCATTCTTCCAAGGTTCCCAAGGAAACGATATATTCAATAATGATAAAGTATATACCGACTTTCCTACCTTCTTTAACGCTAACAGAAGTGTGAGGGTATTGGATTCCTGGACTCCGGACAATTTGGATGCCGAATTACCCGCATTGAGTCAGAGTATCACAAACAACGAAGGTACGGCGAACTCATTTTTTGTAGAGGATGGCTCCTATATGCGATTGAAGAACCTACAAATTGGTTATACTTTTGACGAAGAAGTGTCCGGTTATTTGGGAATGGACAGCGTCCGTTTGTATCTTCAAGGAACCAATCTGTTTACCATTACAGGTTACGATGGGGTAGACCCAGAACTACAACCAAGACTTGATGGTGGAGCTATAGACAACCTTACTATAGGGGTTTCGGACAACAACTACCCTTTGGCTGCAATTTATTCCTTTGGAGTTAATCTAAAATTTTAAAAAATGAAAAAGAAGATAATATTTTCAACAATGCTGGTAGGTCTATTGCTATGGGCCTGTGCAGATGATTTTACAGAGAAATCGGCTACCGGGAACATACCCGATCAGGATTTACAAACAGCAACTGGTGTAGAGTTAAAGTTGACCGCAGCATACTCAGCTATGGATGGTGAGCGTGTAAACAGACAAGGAGAGGGAGTTGCCGCTGGTGGTGACAACTGGTGGTCCGATGTGGTTTCCGATGATGCGCACCGTGGAAGTACCGATGGTGACAACACGGCCTTGTTCCAAGTAGAAACCTTGGACTGGCAAACCGGTAATAGCTGGTTTTTAGGAAGATGGAGTGCGCTTTATGGCGGTGTCAATCGGAGTAATGCGGTTTTGGCGTTGATTGATCAAATTACGGACCAAGACTTTACAAGACAAGCAGGTGAAGCTTATTTTTTAAGAGGATATTTTAATTTTGAACTTCAAAAGTTCTATGGATATCCATCCTTTATTTCTGTAGAGAATTTGGTGAATGAAGAATTCAATCAACCCAATCCTGGACCTATCTGGGCCGAAATAGAAGCTGATTTTCAAGCTGCCATAGAAAGGTTGGATGATGAAATAATTGTAGGTAGAGCAAATGCTTGGGTGGCCAAGGCCTTTTTAGGAAAGGCATACTTGTACCAAGGAAAGTATGATGAGGCCTTACCTCTGTTCAATGATGTCATCAATAATGGACCATACGCATTAAATACTGAGTTTGTTGACAATTTTAATGCTGCTGGAGAGAATGGACTCGAATCGATGTTTGCCATTCAGTTTGCATCGGATGATGGTCGTTCCTTTAATGGTAACGGTGCCGGTACATTAAACTTCCCAGGTGGTGGGCCTTTGGGTACTTGTTGTGGATTTTATCAACCTACACAGGACTTGGTAAATGCTTATCAGACCGATGGTTCAGGATTGCCACTATTGGATTCTTATGCTGCTACCGATGTAGTCAGTGATTATGGAATTAACTCCACTTTTGATCATGATGATAATGAAGAGACTCCTGAAATCCCAACAGATTTCACACCTCATACAGGACCATTAGATCCAAGGTTGGATTACACAGTTTCCCGTAGAGGAATCGATTATAACGGTTTTGGACGTAATCCTGGAAAGGCATGGATCAGAGCAACTTTTAGTGATATTTCAGGACCTTATTTGCCCAAGAAGAACGTGTACCAAGCAGATGAAGTAGGCGCCAACCGCGGAACGGGTGGTTGGGGATCCGATTGGTCCGGTATCAACTATAACATTATGCGTTTTGCCGATGTATTGTTGATGGCGGCTGAAGCTGCTGTAGAGCAAACCAGTCCAAACTTACCTTTGGCACTGGAGTATGTAAATAGGGTACGTGATAGGGCAAAGAACATGACATATGTACAGGCCTTGGATGAAAACGATGATCCTATTCCAGATACAGATGCGGCCAATTATCAAATTGAGCTTTATGCATCCTTTCCAGACCAAGCGTTTGCTAGAAAAGCAATTCGTTTTGAGCGTCGCTTGGAATTTGGTATGGAGGGACATAGGTTGTTCGACCTAAGAAGATGGGGCAATGCTATGGAGACCATCAATACCTATATAGAAAACGAAGCAGAGGATTTAGATCAAGCTGGTTACGATTCAAAATTCAATGAATATCAACCTAAGCATGATTTGTTCCCTATTCCTATTAACGCCATTGACCAAAGTGGAAATGTGTTGCAGCAGAGTCCACTATGGCAATAATGAAAAGTAGAATCTGAGTTAGTTTAATTTAATTCGAGTAGAGAGATAGGTTGTCAATTTTATTGGCAACCTATTTTAATTAAGGACAGTCCATATTAATTAAAAATTAATCGTTATTAGTTAATATTAACCGTTCGTGACTCCAATACAGCATCCAAATTTTTATTTTTAGCAATTCGGTATGGGCATGAACGAGAACAAATCCATTTTTTTGAATAATTGCGGTCATTCAATTTAAAACCATTACCATTTTATCAAAATTAGGGTCAACCATAAAACTTCAACACAGTGACTAAAAGTTATATTTTAATAGCTCTGGCTTCATTATTTATTGTCTCCTGTTCCAAGAAGGAAGATGATACCTTGTTCTCCAAGGTCTCATCCGATCATTCAGGTATCGCCTTCAACAATAAAATTGTGGAGACGGACAGCTTTAACATCCTTACCAGTGAATATATCTTTAATGGAGGTGGTGTGGCCGTGGGCGATTTCAACAGTGATGGAAAACCCGACCTCTTTTTCACCGGAAACCAGGTGACCAATAAGTTGTACCTAAATCAGGGAAATTTCGAGTTCAAGGATGTAACCGAGATATCTGGCGTTGCAGCATCCGATAAGTGGAAAACCGGGGCCGCAGTTGTTGACATAAACAATGATTCGCTTCTTGATATTTATGTATGCGCCGCTATGTACGATAGCCCAGAAGAAAAGGCGAACATATTATATGTGAACCAAGGAATGGATGATAACGGTGTCCCTATTTTTAAAGAAATGGCCAAGGAATACGGGGTAGCCGATACGGGCAATAGTATGAACGCCGCATTTATAGATTATAACAAAGATGGCCTTTTGGACCTCTATGTACTCAACAACGTGGACATCCACGTTTTGCCTGCAAACTACAGGGAAAAAATAACCGATGGCTCATCATTGAGCAATGATCGCCTGTACCGAAACAATGGCGACAATACGTTTACCGACGTAACCATCGAGGCCGGCATCACCATTGAAGGCTATGGATTGGGAGTGGCCGTATCCGACCTCAATTATGATGGATGGCCCGACATTTATGTCAGTAATGATTACCTGAGCAACGATATCCTCTACATCAACAATGGCGATGGAACATTTACCGATAAAATCGGGGAATATGTAAAGCACCAAAGCAAATTTTCAATGGGTTCCGATGTGGCCGACTTCAACAACGATGGTTATTTGGATATTCTCACACTCGATATGCTCGGGGAAACGAACTATAGATTAAAAACTACCATAAAGGCAACAAATTATAACGATTATTACATGAACGAGAAGTATGGTTACGACTATCAGTATATGCGTAACATGCTTCAAATGGGACAGGGCCCGAACATGCCTTACAGTGAGATTGGGCTTATGGCGGGCGTGGCCAAAACAGATTGGAGCTGGTCGCCACTTTTTGTTGATGCCGATAACGATGGACGTAAAGATTTATTGATCACCAATGGATTTCCAAGAGACATAACCGACCTTGATTTTGGAGAGTTCAATTTCAACGTTCAAAAATATTTGAGTACCGCCCAAATTTTGGATTCCATCCCCGTGGTGAAAATACCCAACTACGCTTATCGCAATGAAGGCGACGGACAATTTAAGGACGTGGGCAAGGAATGGGGCTTGAGCATACCGTCTTTTTCCAATGGTGCCGCCTTTGCCGATTTGGATGGCGATGGCGATTTGGATTATGTGGTAAGCAATATAAACGACGAAGCATTTCTTTTCAAAAATAATCTGGAACGCAAGCAAACGGGAACAAACAATTTTCTTCAATTGAATTTAAAAGGGCCAAAATCCAATACGGCCGGGCTTGGAACCAAGGTAGCGTTACGCTTCAAGGATGGAACCTTTCAATATTACGAACACCAATTAAACAGAGGGTATCTATCCACGGTAGAAAGCATGGCACACTTTGGAATTGGGGTCCAAACAACTATAGAATCCTTGGATATTTTATGGCCCGACGGCAAATATCAAACAATAAAAAACATTCAGGGAAATCAAAAGTTGGACGTAAATTATAGCGATGCCAAAGCCATCGGCGAACAAAAACTGGCATTTCCTTTGGCACCCAAACAGACCGACCCCATTTACCGGGAAATTTCTGGCGAAGTAGGTGTCGACTACGTTCACGAAGAAACCGATAAGGCCGACTTTTACGTGCAGCCCACACTCCCACATAAACTTACCCAGAATGGTCCACGATTGGCAAAGGGGGATATAAATGGCGATGGTTTTGAGGATTTTATCGTTGGAAGTTCATCTGGATACTCGCCGATGATTTTTACCCAAGATGCAAACGGAACCTTTACGCGTACACCGCTGTTTGAAGATGAAGCCAGTAAAAAACGGGAGGAGACCAGTATTTCCCTTTTTGATTTGGATAATGATGGAGACCTTGACATTTACATGGTGGCAGGAAGCAATGAGTTTGATTTGGACTCGCCCTATTACCAAGACTACCTTATGATCAATCAAGGAAACGGAAAGTTCCAAAGATCTACGGATAGATTGCCGGAAATAAAATCCAGCGGATCCGTAGTGGAAGCAGAGGATTTTGACGGTGACGGCTATGTAGACCTTTTTGTTGGTGGCCGTACTCCTTTTTCCCAGTATCCAAAGCCGGATGATTGCTATCTGTTGAAAAACGAAAACGGAAAATTGGTCGATGTCACCGATACGTACAGTAAAGCACTTAGAAAACCAGGAATGGTCACCGATGCCAAATGGGCGGATTTGAACAACGACAACCTCAAGGATTTGATCTTGGTGGGAGAATTTATGCCCGTGACCATTTTTATAAATAAAAAAGATTCTTTTCAAAAGATGGATCAAACCGGAATACAACAACTCTCTGGATGGTGGGAATGCGTGCTGGCCCAGGATTTTGATAATGACGGGGATGTGGATTTGATTGCAGGCAACTTGGGAAAAAACAATTTGTACCAGCCATCACAGGAAAGGCCGGTTACCATGTTGGCCAAGGATTTTGATAACAACGGAGCTATAGATCCTGTAATGTTCGCCTATTTCAAGGGGGACTTCGGGGATACAATTTATAACCCCTATCCAGTCAATTTTTGGGGCGACCTGATCGGGCAGAGCCCCATGTTCAGAAAAAAGTTTGATTACTTTAGGGACTATGCCACAACCACCAAAAAGGAACTGTTCACTCCCGAACAACTGGAAGGAGCAGATGAGCTCATGGCAAACCACGACCAGACCACTTATTTTGAAAACGACGGCAATGGACAATTCACAATGGGCAAACTTCCTTGGGAAACACAATCAGCTCCGATTAAATGTATGATTACCACCGATGCAGGTAATACTGCAACGGATATATTAATGATCGGCAACGATTTTGGCAATGAGGCCTTTATTGGAAGGTACGATGCCTTTAATGGCGGAATATTGTTGGGGGACAACAACGGAAGTTTTGAGTTTAAAAATGCCGAGGAAAGTGGCTTTAAGGTTACCGGGGATGCAAAGGATATGGTTCAGGTGGAAAGGGCCGGAGGTGGAAACCCCTACATTGTGGTAACTCAGAACAGGGGCAAGGCCCTGGTATTTACCAAAGCAGAGTAAAGTCAATTTACTTAATGGGCAATGGTAATTCTAAAAAGCAGAATGCCGGTGCAAAACCTTGCTTTTTCTTTTAGGATTTTTTAGTGTTTCCCTTCAATGGTAAAACGCTAGAGTGTGGATTGTGAAGTGTCAGTTGTTCTTAATTTGGCGAATGCCTCTTGAAGCCTTTTTGTTGTTTTGCCAACATTGTCGTTGTCATAAAACGTATGCTCTCCCAATACGGCTATAGAAGCTACTTGCGTAGTTGTTCCGGTAAAAAAGGCTTCATCCATATTTTGGATCTCGGTTTGTGGAACAGGCTTTTCAAGGGTTGGAATGTTCATTTCTTTACAGAGTTTTAGAACAATTTGCCTGCTTATACCATCTAATATATGTTCATTGGCCGGGTGGGTGATCACAGTACCATCCTTTACAAAAAAGATATTGGTATGCGAACCTTCCGAAATCATACCATCACGGACCAATGCAGCTTCATCTGCGCCGGATTCCATAGCGGATTCATTGGTCATAATGTTGCCGAGCAACGAAATGGACTTAATATCGCATCGGTGCCATCTAAAATCAGGTTCCAAAATGGCTTTCATGTTTTTAGGGTTGATGGAGGGCAGGTCATACGGAAGGGCATACATCATCACGGTGGCAGGCGCACCTTTTGGAAACGAGTGTTTTCGTGGGGCAACACCACGGGTGACCTGCATGTAGATCAAACAGGATTTGTCCGTTAAATCCGAGGCTTTGAGCAGCGGTTCCAAGGCATCGTCAATAGTTTTAACATGGAACGAAACACCTATTTTGTTCAAATTATCTTGCAGTCGGTCCAAATGCGCCTTTTTATAAAAAATTCCGTTCTCCAATTGCACCATAACTTCGTAGATGCCATCCCCGAATAAAAAACCACGATCAAAAACAGATATTTTGGCGTCTTCGGCCGATATTATTTTTCCATTTAAAAAGACTTTTTCAGGAAAGTTTCCCTTGGGCAACATGTGGTCGGTTTTGGAAGGAAAAATACATAGGGTACATTTCCACGATCTTACCATGTGAAGGTAATGGATATTTACCAAAAGAAAAACCAAGTGCCCAAAAGTTATGGGGACCTGGTTTTGTCTCGGGGGACTTTTAAACGGGGTCGGTTTTAAAATTTTAAAACCGACCGATTGCTATGGGGGATACACCGCTTGTGTTATCGTTGTACGTTTTCCAAGGTTTCACTTTTTTCCACAATAATAAAGTCCGAGCGCCTGTTCATCAAGTGTTCTTGCTCGCTGCACTTTACACCATTGGCACACTTGTTTTTCAATCGATATTCACCATAACCGTCGGCACTTACGATTCTGTCGTGGTCAATGCCTTTGGATATTAGGTATCGCATGGTCGATTTTGCCCTGTCGTCCGAAAGTTTAAAATTATATTGGTCGGTGCCCCTGGAGTCGGTATGTGATTCAATTTTTATTTTGATATCCGGGAACTCCCGCATGGCGTAGAGTACTTTTTCCAATTCTATCTCGGCCCTTGGGGTAATATCGGATTTGTCATATTCAAAATAGATGGGGTTTACCTTGATTTTTTCGATATCCCCTTCCTTGACCACCAAACTTTCAAAAGGAGTAAGGTATATCATGTTTTCTTCCGAAGCTTCCTCGGGATTTTCTCCCGTGGTGATAATCACTTCCTCTTTGGTGAAGCGGGGCTTGGAGAATACAAGTTTGTTCTCTTTGTTGCAGGGCAAAGTAATGTTAAAGTAGCCATTATCATCCGTTTGCAGCGCACTTACAAATCCGGTAGCACCATCATAAAGTTCAATTTTGGACATGGGTATGGGATCTCCCGTATTTTTGTTCAGTACGTAACCGGAATACACCAGGCAATCAACCGGCTTAGCTTCATTTATTTGGTAAATATCATCATCCCCAGCGCCTCCAAATCGATTGGACGCAAAGAAGGCAAGGTCTTTTTTTGCACTGAATATCAAAGAGAAATCATCCATGTTTCCATTTATGGGCTCCCCTAAATTGTTGGGCAGCTCAAATTGGTTCATGGACAATATGGTGGAAGCAAAGACATCCAGCCCGCCCAGCCCGTAATGGCCGTCCGAAGAAAAATAAAGGGTATCGCCATCAATATATGGGAACATTTCACGCCCTTTGGTATTTATTTGTTTGCCCAAATTTTTTGGTGGCGATACGGCATCGCCGTCCATTCCCAGTTCCACCACATAAATATCGCTGTGACCGTAGCCGCCCGGCATATTGGAAGTGAAGTACAGGAATTTACCGTCCGGGCTAACGGCAGGATGCCCGCAGGAGTAATTTTTACTGTTAAAGGATAGTGAGGTAACCTCTATAAGTTTGTTCTGGTAAATGCTCCCTTTTAATATCTGCATATTGGAGAGACCGTCGTTGTTGGCGCTCAACTTGTTCTTTTTAATGTAGTTCCGGGTAAAATATACGGTTTGGGAACCCGGTGCAAAGGCCACATTGGCATCGTGGTAGTCCGAGTCCATGTTGTCCAAGAATTTTTCTGGGACAAAGTCCGGAATATTGGGATTGGTAAGGTAGACATCCAAGTAGGGCTGATTGTTCCAGGGATATATTTTTCCCTTTGATTCCGATGTATCCCTCGCGGATGCAAAAACCAGCATATCGTTGAACATGGCAGGGGCAAAATCGGATTTTTTACTGTTGAAGGCCAACTTTTGAATCTCAAACTTTGGATTTTCTTCCCTAAGCCCTTCCAATTGCTCTTTTTGTGCGAGAATCATTTTCAATCTATCCTGATCGGAGTAAAAATCCTTGAGCAATTGGTCCGCTTTTTCGGGTTCCATACTTGCCTTTAAGCACTGTACAAGTTTTATAATGTTGCTTTCGCCCACATTTTGTCCTTGCACGGCATAGAGTTTCACATACCAATCCTTTGCGCTCTGGTACTCGCCCATGTTAAAGTGGGCATCGGCCAACCGTTGAATTATATGGGTCGATTTTTTTTGGTCCTGCGAGGCAAGGTCACTGTAAAGTGCTATCGCCTTTTCAAATTTAAAATCATCAAAGTATTGATCTGCCCTATCCAATTTGCTCT
This sequence comes from Flagellimonas oceani, assembly GCF_011068285.1. NCBI lineage: Bacteria > Pseudomonadati > Bacteroidota > Flavobacteriia > Flavobacteriales > Flavobacteriaceae > Flagellimonas > Flagellimonas oceani. The sequence continues at coordinate 1,196,958 of NZ_CP049616.1, forward strand.
GGGCAAGGCTGATTAAGGACGTGCCTAAGGCTATAACTAGTATTATTTTTTTCATAATGATTTTTTTTAAAAGAAACGGGGGGACAATGCTCTTTTGTTGATATCAAAAACAGTGAACTTAAGAATGATCTCGTGGGACCCATCGTTGTAGTTTTCAAGACCGGTCAAAGAATAATCATAGGCGTAGCCAATGAAGAATTTGCTTCCTAAATGAAAACCGGCCAATGCACTTAGGGCATCGTCGTACCTGTAGGCCAGACCAAGGTTCACTTTTTCCTGAATCAAGAAATTGGCGGATACATCTACGGTGAGCGGTGCTCCGGCAATATGTTTTGTAAGCATGGCGGGCTTAAACTTTAGTGATGGTGAAAGGTCGAACACATATCCGCCCATAAAATAGTATTGACTTTTTCTATCGGTCACCTCTCGGTCATCATCATTGTAGATTTCCGAGTTCAAAAAGTTATCGGTGGAGGCGCCCAAATACCAATGATCGCTGTAAAAGAATGCCCCGAACCCGACAATGGGTCTTGTTTTGTTAAGGTTTTCGCTAAAAACAGGGTCCAGGTCATCGTTGAAATTTCCTTTGGACCAGTCTATACTCAGAATATCGGCCCCGGCGTTGATCCCGAGCGACAGCTTTGTGCTTGCTCCCGTGGTAAGCTCATAGGCAAAATGCCCATTGACCCGAACATTGTTGGAGGCACCGATATTGTCGTTGATGGCGGTGAGCCCAAGTCCTACCTTTTCACCTGTCCTGCCCTGAACGGTAAAGGATTGTGTTTCCGGAGCTCCATCCAGGCCCACCCATTGGGAGCGGTAAAGGACATTTGCTTCGAAATTCGCCGATGTGCCCGTGTAGCCTGAATTGAGTACTGTGGTATTGTACATGTATTGCGTATACTGCGGGGCTTGTTGTGCCTTTGCGCCAAAATGAAGTAGGACAATGCACAATGTAACCATCATTTTATATTGAATGTTATTTATCATAATTGATAGAATTGATATGTGAATGTTAAAAGGCTTTGGATTATCGGGCGAGCTGTAACCAGCCTACAAGGTTTCGGTTCAGTTCTGGAATATTGACGACGTAATAATATGTTCCCGAAGGAAGATGATCTCCTTTGTTAAGGATTCCATTTACATTTGCTATGCCGTTCCAAGTGTTCCGGTAGTCGACCGCCTTGAAGACGGTATTGCCGTTTCTATTAAAGACCTCAATGGTATTGGAATAATCTTCGATACATTCTATTTCGAAGAAATCATTGAATCCATCGTTATTGGGAGAGAACTCGTTATAGACCATGAGACAGAATTCCTCATCCAATACTTCCCCACATTCAATCGTTGCAACATCCAGTTCAAAAGCATCCGAGGGAGTACAAGCTGCAGGGTCGTCGTACGCTATGCTTATCGAATTTTCTTGGAGGCTGGTCCAATTGACCGATACAAAGTCATCCGTGATGCCGCCACCGTCAACAACGGTTCCGCCGGTCACAGTCCATGAATAGTTTTGCTTTCCACTTTCGGTGGTGTAGGTATATTCTTGGTTGATACAGGCATCTTCGGATTGGCCGGTAAGGGTGATCGGTTCATCTTCCTGTAATACAACGGTGACTTCCAAACGGGTTGGGCTTTCGCAACCACTTGTTTCCTCTAAAGAAAGATAATAGGTGCCATCCGAGAGCAGTGTCGACGCATCCAGTTCCTGACCGCCCGTGGCACTATCATAAAATAGGATATTGGATTCGTTTACCTGAATATCCGCTAAAGTGAGTCCCGCACTTGCACAGAAGGTCTGTGTTACCGAATTGGTAGTGGGGGTGCGACCTTCAAGATTGACAATTATTTCCAACAATGATGTGCTGATACAACCTTCTGCACTAACATTGGCAACGAAATAGGACTCTCCATCCACCAAAGGTGTGGTGACGTCCAACGTTGTGTTTGCACCGGCATCGGCAAAGAAAAGTATATTGGATTCGTTTACCTGAATATCGGCCAATGTTGGATTCTCGCTTGCGCAAAAAGTCTGTGTGGTCTCGCTTGCGGTGGGCGTTGACGGATTGATTAGATTAACCGTGATGCCCACCCTTACAAGCACTTCAAGGGGAACACCCAAAATTCCGGCAAAGTATACTTCGCCATCCACCAAAGGTGTGCCAAGGTCTAGTGCAAGGGCCGCATCCAAACTATCAAAGAATGCAATATTGTCCACATTAACCACTAAATCCAATAATGTAGGGTTGTCCGATGCGCAGAAAGTCTGGACCAAATCGTCAATGATCAAGTCGGGAATGTCTATATCAATGCCTCCGGTAAGGGAACAAAGACCACCATCCACAAATACTTCAATGGCGCTGTTGGCGTCCAAGGATAGATCTATACCATTTACGTCTACACTAAAATCAAGGTTGGCATCCAAAACCCCGTTAAAAGTTTGTCCATTAACGGAAAGGATAATGGCATCCCCTGGACTTGCATCACCACTAATGCTTCCCGATACATTAAATGTCGGGTCTACTTGAAATATGTCGGACAATATATCCAGTGTGATAACAGGTGTCGCATCTATTGCAATGCTAGCCCCCGAATCCACTATTTGTACTGTTGCGGATTGTAAGTCACCAGCGGCATTTTCGCAACCTGCCGATGATTCGGTCACCCTTGCATAATAGGTATAGGGACTCCCTCCTTGGTCCAGCCCGCTAATGATCAGTGCCCCATCTTCGGGATCTATGGTATAAGTTACAGCACCAACGGTTAAACCGTCTGTGATTTCGTTGGTTGCATTGGCATCGAAGAACCAAGTGTATGTCCCATCAATATCGCTAGAGGGAGTCAAAACTACATTGTTGGACGAACAAATTGGGGATTCATCACCGATAATGTCTATATCAGCAGCCGTAGGTATGTCCACCACATTTACCTCCACGGGGATTCTTGGGGACTCTTCCGGGCAACTTGGGTTTGCAGCTGCCACATAATAGGTGGTGCTGGCAGTTAAAACCGGCGTGGTGTAGGGATCTCCGGAGTTTACGGTGGCCAATAGATTTCCGTTGGTTTCGGAGTCGTACCATCTAAGTTCGTTGCCGGCTGCGGTAGTTGCCACCAAATCGACGGATTCTCCCGTACATATACTTACATCTTGTGAACTTGCATCGAGTTCGGGCAAAGCAGGGGCACGATATACTTCATAAAGATCAAAGGATTGCGCAATATCAACATTTAATAGGGAGGATAGTCGGAAGGTGACCCGGTTGGCCTGTCCCGATGGATCTAACGGAATAGTGGCCACTTGCCCTCCTTCCAGAAGCCCCAAAAGATCTAAATCCAACAAAGCGGAAAGATTTCCAGAAAAAATAGGTGATTCGGAACCATTTTGGGCAATCACTTGGATGTTGTCGGCTACGCCCAACGTAAGCAGGGAGGGGTCTACGGCAAGGCGCACATAAAAGTTGTCTCCAGGTTGAGAGAGGGAGTCAAAATAGACCGTCTGCTCAATGCTGGCGGCCACGCCCAAAACACCAAGACCTACTTCCGAAGCTGTATTCAAGTCCCCATCTATGGCCAAGTTTGGGTTTGTAACGCCTGCACCACCAAGCCCTAGAAGGTCCAAAGAAAGACCGCTTCCATCAAAGGAGGTATAGGAGGGAGTTCCGCACAAGCTGGGGTCTCCGCCGTAAAAGGCTCCAAATACATCCAAGCTCCGGGTATTGAACAGACCAAGGACTGAACCAATCTGGTTTTCAATACGTACCCTGTTGTAATCGTCTTCCGGTGCAATGGCGAGGTAAAAATCATTATTGGCATCCGTTACCACTCTAAGTTGGTCGGAGGAGAAGGCATTAGTGCCAAATGATGATTCTTGGAGAACATTGTTGTCGTTGTTTTTTACGGTTACTATAAACTGTTGGTTTCCTATTAGTACTACACCAAGTACATTGGATAGCAGACTTCCCAGGCTGCCCCCCAGCAACGATGGCAATAGGTCATCCTCTGTTTCAATTTTTACAAAAGATTGTGTATTGGATGTCAAAGTAGATGGAAATTCCAGTTCAAGATGTCCATCGTAGGCACCCACGCCTAACGCCAAACCAGAACTTGCCCTTACGTTGGCGGAGGTGGAAAGGTCCCCGTCGATAGCATTTGTAGAGTTGTCAACTTCGTCCTCACTATTAATAGTTGTGGCGAAGGTCTGTGCTTCCAATGTCCAAGCTGAAGACAATAGCAAAATGAGAAATAAGCACTTTTTTCCTAATAGTAATAATTGATCCATAAAAAATGTTTTTCATTATTATAAAAAACGCAATGAATCGACTAATATTTTATGATGTAGGAAAAAACTGTTTAATAAATAGGAAAAATGAATAAAGTGTTGATCTTTAAGTATTTGGTTAAATCCGCTTAAAATCTAGGGTTTGCCGCTATTGAATTCGTTTTTGGCAATGGATTAAAATTTGTAGGAAATTATTTTTTATAATGAAAGAAATAGATGTGTTTTAAGATGATATACTTATCTGTAAAACATTTGGGTAAAGTAAAAAACACCATTAGCGTCCGCTTGTGCGCTAACAGCCGAAAAGATGTAGTCGCCTTCTATTGCCCTTCGGTGGGAATCACTTTTTAACCAAGCATCTACCACGCCTTTGGCCGTCACAAAATTCCTGCCCACAATTTCGGATACGTAATTGGCCTTGGCCTCTACGGTAAGATTGGATGACCTCTGATCAAAATCATCGTGGCTGATCGCTTGTTTGTTGATCATATCCTTGGTATGCGCAATGGCATAATCATAGGCAATACCATCAAATTCAAGAGTGTTCATGCCTATAGAGGCCCTGTGTTGGTTGACAAGCTCAAGAATTTCTTCCTCCATCGAGGATACTTGATTTTTGTAGTAGGTTGTTTCAACTTCCTCCACCGAAGTAGTGGTGCATGAGTAGGTTGATACCAATAGAAAAAATACGATAAAAAATCTGCTAAATTGTTTCATAACTTTCAAAATCGGCAGCAAAAGTATTGATGCACAAGTGTTTGTCAGAATGATTTTTGAAGAGTTTTTTGAACGGTTTTTAATCAACGTTCAATAGCGTTAAGCAATTCTTAAAGTGGTATTTCATCGATGGTCGAGTCCATTATGACCAAATTGTAAAGTATGTATTTTGAATTATTGAAAACTTTGATTTTTCATTCAGATTTTGCGTACTTCACAAATTAAAATTCATTTCTATGATCATTTTTGTTGATATGGACGAGGTTATTGCAGATGCCTACGTTGCACATCTAGATATTTACAATCAAGAATTTAAGGCACGGATAAAAATCGAGGACTGTTTTGGCAAAGAATTTTGGCAGATGGTCCCCGAAGGACACCAGCAATCCATAAAAGACCATACAAGACGGGATGGTTTTTTTGGTAGTTTAAAGGTAATCCCCGATAGCCAAGAGGTGCTTGAGGAATTGAGCAAAAAACACGAGGTGTACATTGCCTCGGCCGCAATGGAGTTCCCTCAATCCTTACGGGAAAAGTCGGATTGGTTGGATACCCATTTCCCGTTTATTCCTTGGCAGAACCGAATATTGTGCGGCAACAAACATATTTTAAAAGGCGATGTACTTATCGATGACAGGAGCAAAAACCTTGGACCTTTTGATGGTAGGTCGATCATGTTCACATCGCCCCATAACGCCCACGTTACCGATTTTGAACGTGCCGATACTTGGAAGGATATAGCGGAGAAACTTTTGTAACTTGCAATTGCAATGCAAAACAAAGTATCCCGGTTTTTTATGTTTTTGGGCATGTCCATGCTTCAGGCCTGTGCTGCACAGTCCCATTTGGTACAGGACGAACTGGAAACCGTTACCACGGAAAACGTAAAATACTACCTCTACTATCCCGAGGATTATTTCGATTCCCAAAGCAAAGAATTTGGTCTGTTGCTCTTTCTCCACGGAGGAGGAGAGTCAGGTAGGAACGTGGAGGAAATAAAGGATACAGGTCCCCCAAAAATGTTGGTGGAAGGCAAGCAGTTCCCATTTTTGATTTTGGCCCCTCAAAACCCGCACGCAAAAAAGTGGTGGAATACCGATGCGGTTGTCCAACTGTTGGATTCCGTGGTCCAAAACAATCGAGTGGATAAAAACAGGATCTATTTATCGGGATTGAGTAGGGGAGGGAGTGCATCTTGGGAATTGGCTACCCAATTTCCCGATAAGTTTGCCGCCATGGCCGTAGTCTGTGGAATGGCCCCCTTGCCATATGCGCATTGGATCGATAAAAATATGCCCATTTGGGTTTTTCATGGCGACCAAGACGATGTGATCCATGTTAAGGAGTCCGATGATATGGTGAAAAAATTACGGGAAATGGGGCATAATATCCGTTACACCAGATATAATGGTGTTGGGCATAATGTATGGGACAGAGCCTATACTACAGATTCATTGTACACCTGGTTGGCCGCTCAAAAACGAATTAAATGAACTATATGAGATATTCAATTGTTTTTCTAGGGTTTCTTTTGATAATAAGCTGTCGTCAAAAGGAAAATCCCCGCCAGAATACTACCGTAGAAGCCGAAACAGAAGTAGCTTTGGATGCTATACCCACGGATACCACGGCTAAAGTTGCCAAGCCCGTTCTAAAAACCTTCGATGGTTTGGCCGACACCACTTTTGTAAGGTTGGCAGATTTTAGCGAGGATTTCGCCTACGATATGCGCTATGCCACCAAAAACAATTTTTTAAAGGCCAAGGTGTACGATTGTGCCGAATGCTACACCCGCGTAAAAACGGCCAAGGCATTGATCAAAGCCAATAAGTATTTTATGGATAAAGGCGTTAAAATCAAATTTTATGATTGTTATCGACCCAACTCCGTGCAATATAAAATGTGGGAAATAGTGCCCAACCCCCAATATGTGGCCAACCCGGACAAGGGATCGATTCACAATAGGGGCGGTGCCGTGGATATTACCTTGGTGGATATGGACGGCAACGAACTGGATATGGGAACCGATTTTGATTATTTCGGAAAAAGGGCCTATCACGATAACATGGATTTGCCCCAAGAAATATTGGACAACCGAAAATTATTAAAGGAAACCATGGAGGCCCATGGCTTTTGGTCCATAAGAACGGAGTGGTGGCATTACAACCTTTCGTCAGCCTCCAATGATCCCGTGGCCAATTTTAAATGGGAATGTAACTAGTGATCGCTCAACTTTATGAAAAAGCTTAAAAAATCAACCTTGGCCATAGTATTGATTTCGTTTGGAATGTCTGCTCAGGATACTATTATGCCATTATGGCCAAAAGCTATACCCAATCAAATTAAGTCAGAAGAAAAGGAGAAGATAGAGCATGCCGATGACGGTATAATTTGGATATCCAATGTTCAAGAGCCTACATTGGAAGTCTACCTTCCTGCCCAAAAAAGCATGACAGGGCAGGCGGTAATCATTTTTCCGGGAGGCGGATATTATGGTCTTGCGTATGACTGGGAAGGTATTGATATTGCTAAAACCCTTACTGCGAGAGGGGTGGCGGGTATCGTGGTAAAATACCGCTTGCCTTGGTCCAAATCCATAACCGGGGGGAAGAACGTAGTGCCCTTACAAGATGCCCAGCGTGCCATTAGATTGGTTAGGGAAAACGCTGAAGAGTGGAACATCGCATCCAATAAAATCGGAATTATGGGTTTCTCGGCCGGGGGACATTTGGCGTCCACATTGGGCACCCACTATAATGAAAAGGTATACAAAAGGCAGGATGAAGCCGATGACCTATCGGCCCGTCCAGATTTTATGGCATTGATCTACCCTGTTATCACGTTGGGGGAGCCCAGCACCCATACCGGTTCCAGAGCATCATTGATTGGGGAGGAGCCCTCCGCCGATGCAGTGGATTACCTGTCCAACGAAAAACATGTAGATGTGGATACTCCACCAACTTTTTTGTTACATGCCATGGACGATGAGGCCGTGCCAGTGGAGAATACCATCATGTTTTTTGAAGCTTTGAGAAAACACAATGTACCCGCAACCATGCACGTTTACCCAACAGGCGGGCATGGATTTTCGTTGGCATTACAAGATGAAAAATTGAAAGATTGGATACACCTTTTGTTTGATTGGATAGCGCATTTGGACTAATCGACTAATTTTTCACAGTCCAGGACCAACAACGAACCGCTGTGGGACTTGGTGAAGAACAGGTACCTATTTCCACCATCCTTTATGTTATGTTTTTTACGAAGTTCGGCCACTGTAATGGGAAAGTTGCGAGTGGTAATGTTTGCCTTGGCAACCCCTAAGGATTTTATTGATTTTTTGGAATACGGCAGTACTTGATTCACTTTAAACCTTCTTCCCGGAAAGTCGATGACCCTGTCGGATGTGTACAAATGGGAGTGGGGGTGTAATTTGGCCAAGTCATGGTACTTTGCGACCGACTTAAACCCTCCTGACTTTAGAATGGCCGAATTGGGTTCGTACAAATAGGCCGATGGTTCCCCAAATTCCACTTGGGCGGTATGCTCGTGTTCCAGTTCAAAATTGAAGGTATCGTCTTGTTGTGGAGCAATATTTATGGTTTTTATTTTGATGCTTCCTGTGAAACCCTTTTCTAAGACGAACAAAAGTTCCTTTACTTCATTCTGGACGGCAACTACATGGACTTCTTTTACAAACCGAAGCTCTTCGATCCCCAATTTTATGTCCAAGAGCGGAGAGGTTTTTACCAGAATATGTTGCGTTTTTTCAAAAAGTAGGGGGAGATGTTCAGGTAGGTTTGGTAGACAATCCTCCAATAAAAATACCTTTCCTTTGGCATCATTTCTTCGGGATGGATCCACATAAATCCAATCAAAATCAGTCCTTACATTTTTTAAAAAATCGATGCCGTCCCCAGTTAGACATTCAATATTTTTTTGGCCTAAAATTTCAAAATTATGATGGGCAATTTCACTCAATTCTTGATTGATCTCGCAGTGAAAAACAGCGGCTATTTTTTGGGAAAAAAAGTAGGTGTCCACACCAAACCCACCTGTTAAATCCACTAGTGATTTTCCGTTTACCAATCGAGCTTTATATGTTGCCGTTAGCTCTGAACTTGTTTGCTCGATATTTAATTTATTGGGGTAATAAATATTCGGGGTGCTGAACCAAATCGGGAGCTTATCTTTAGACTTATTCTTCGCTTCAATCTGTTCGGCCAGTTCCTTTTGGGAAATCCCTTCAAAAAGTGGTTTTACCAACAGAACTGACATGATGTCACCTGATAAATTTTTTAAAATAAAATCCTGTGCACCAGTATTTAATATAAGTTTATTCAAACTAAAACTATAAGTTTTTGGTCAGTTTTTTCACGAATGCATTTTCGGCCAAAAATTCTTTCAAAATCACCTTTATTGCAGTATATCCAGGTACGGCGACGACCATTCCTACCACACCAAAAAGAAGCCCCGCTATAATAATGACCAAGAAAATTTCCAAGGGATGGGATTTAACGCTTGTGGAAAAAATAAAGGGTTGCGAAAAGAAATTGTCTATCAATTGTCCCACCGTTAAACCTATCAGAACATACATTGCTTTGGGCAAAATTACGGAGCTAAAATCGGCATCGATAAAAGTGGTCATTGTTAAAAGAACCATGGTCACTCCGCCAATGATCGGACCTATGTAGGGGATAATGTTGAAGAGGGCACAAAGGAACGCAATTACGATGGCGTTTTCCACACCTACAATCAAAAGCGAAATAGTATAAATTACAAACAGAATAAACAATTGCAACAGTATGCCTGCAAAATATCTCGAGAGCAGATTATTGATCTTATCGATGGACTTTACCAGATTGCTTTCTTTGTCATTGGGGACAAAGGTCAGTATGCCGTTTTGCATCAATTTGCTGTCCTTTAAAAAGAAGAAGGAAATGAAGAGCACTGAAAATAGGCCGATGCTAAAATTGCTCAATACATTTACGAATGAATTGATAAAGTTTGGGATAAACTTAAGGTCCAATCCCTTGAGTACGTTCTCTTCGATTTTGGATTCGTTGATCATATCGTTGACGCTCCGAGTAGAGGCGCCAAAATATTCCAAAGTTTGCAGGTAAAGCCTGTTAAGGTCGTTCTTGAGCGCTTCCATATCCAATAAAGAAAGGTTTTTGCTCTGCTCCGCGATCAATGGAATAAAAAGTGCCAAGATACCCGCGAATATCGCAAGCATAAAAAGCATGGTCACTACCACGGCCAAGGTGTTCGGAAACCGCAACCTGTTTCTTAAAAACCTAACTATGGGACGCCCGAGCAAGGCCAGTACCGCGGCTATGGCCAAGTAGGCCAATACGGACTGTATTTTGTAAAAGAACCAGCATATAAGTACCGCGCCCACCATTATGGCCACTGCCCTCAATATTCCGTTGGCTATTGTTTTTGAGTTCATTGATCAGCCTTTAAAAACATATTCAATTATATTGGAACCCATTTGCAGGGCCTTTGTCCTAATCTCTTCGGGATCGTTGTGTACGGTAGGGTCCTCCCAGCCATCTCCGAGGTCGGCTTCGTAGGTGTAGAGCAAGACCAACCTCCCTTTTTCAAAAATGCCAAAGGCCTGTGGGCGCTTGCCATCATGTTCGTGAATTTTGGGCAACCCATCCGGAAAGTTGAACCTTTGGGAAAATATAGGGTGGTCGGCACCCAGTTCCTCCAGTTGCCTATCAGGGAACAGCTTTTCCAATTCCCTTCTCAAATAGGGCTCCATACCATAGTTGTCATCAATGTGCAGAAATCCGCCGGACAAAAGGTAGGTTCGTAAATTTTGAACCTCTTCATCAGTAAAAAACACATTTCCATGCCCTGTCATGTGCAAAAACGGATATTTGAATATGGAAACGTTGCCGGCCTCAACGGTCTCTGGTTCAGAATCTATTTTGGTATCTATGTTGGTGTTGCAAAACTGGATCAAATTTGGAAGTGCCGTTGGGTTGGAGTACCAATCACCGCCACCACCGTATTTGAGAATGGCTATTTGCTGTGCAATGGCGGTGTTTTGTGCAAAAAAAAGCAGCGAAAACACCAAAAACATGGTTTTCTTCATAAGAAACGGTTAACCGACCCTAAAAATAGGACAATCATTTGTAAAACAATGAAGTGTTTCTCTTTAGTTATTGATAATCGCCACTGTTGTGCAGGCCACAATGGCCGCAGTCTCGGTTCGGAGCCTATTTCGCCCAAGGGAAATTGGGGTATATCCTTTTTCTTTGGATAGATCAATTTCTTCCTTGGAAAAATCTCCTTCGGGACCAATAAGTAGGGTAACATCATTATCGGCGATAACCCTTCGCTTTAATTCCATCTTCTCGCCATTTTGGCAATGGGCGATAAATTTAAACCCTACGGAAACGTTCGTTTCCAAAAACTCTTTGTAGGGGACGGCTGGATTTATTTTTGGTAAAATAGTCTGTAAAGATTGCTTCATGGCCGACTGGAGCACCCGTTCCATTCGCTCCAGTTTGATGGTCTTTCTCTCGGAATGGTCACAAATAATAGGGGTGATTTCATCCACGCCTATTTCTGTGGCCTTTTCCAAAAACCATTCGTAACGGTCGTTCATTTTGGTGGGGGCCACCGCCATATGCAATTTGTATCTTTTTGGAATGGTCCTACTTTCCGAAACAATGCGCACTTTGCATCTTTTTTGGTCGGCCTCCAAAATCTCTGCTTCGAACAGGTAGCCCTTGCCATTTGTAATTTGGACGGTATCCCCTTCGGATTTTCGCAAAACCCTGACAATGTGTTTGCTTTCGTCGGGTGGAAAAACAAATTGCTTGGCACTATTGTCCAATTTGGCGTTGTAAAAAAGCTGCATAGCTAAGGTTTAAATTAGTTAGCTGCCTATGGCATATCTTGCTTTGGCGGCAATATTTTGTTGGGTGAACTCCCCTTTGTTGAACTTGAGGTATCCCACGATACCGATCATGGCGGCATTGTCCGTGCAATACTCAAATTTAGGAATAAAGGTTTGCCATCCCAAGTTTTCCTCGGCATCTCTTAATCTACCGCGTATACCTGAATTGGCAGCCACTCCGCCACCGATCGCAATTCGGGTTATCCCGGTCTGGTCAACGGCCATTTGGAGCTTTTCCATCAATATTTCCAAAATGGTGTATTGTACCGAGGCGCAGATATCGTTGATGTTCTCAGCCACAAAATCAGAATTTTTTTGGGACTCGCGCTGTAAAAAGTAAAGAATGCTCGTCTTTAGTCCGCTAAAACTAAAATTTAGCCCATCGACCTTTGGCTTTGGGAATGAAAAAGCAGTTGCGTCTCCCAGTTTGGCATATTTGTCGATAAGCGGTCCCCCGGGATAGGGCAGTCCCATTAATTTGGCACTTTTATCAAAAGCCTCCCCAACGGCATCGTCCAAGGTTTCGCCCAGGACTTCCATGTTAAAATGATCGGTCACCTTTACGATTTGTGTATGTCCACCGCTGATGGTCATGGCCAAAAACGGGAATTCCGGGGTTGTTTGGGCATCGTCCTCGATAAAATGTGCGAGTATATGCGCTTCCATGTGGTTCACTTCGATCAGGGGAATGTCCAGCCCAAGTGCCAACGACTTGGCAAAGGATGTGCCCACCAATAGGGAGCCCATGAGTCCCGGTCCTCTGGTAAAGGCTATGGCAGATAGTTGTTTTTTATCGATATTTGCCTTGGCCAAGGCTTGGTGTACCACGGGAACTATATTTTGTTGATGTGCCCTTGAGGCCAATTCTGGAACAACGCCTCCATATTGCTTGTGGATTTCTTGTGTAGCTACCACATTGCTCAGTACTTTTGTATTACAAAGTACGGCGGCAGAGGTATCATCGCAGGATGATTCTATTGCTAGGATGTATTTTTTTTGATTTTCCACTGGTTTTGGAACAAAAATTGGTCAACAAAGGTAAAACATAAAAGCCCTATCAAAAAACTTCGTAAAATACTGTTGCGCTCCCTGTTGGCCATCATACTTATTCTGGTATTGGGGTCTGTGGTGCTTTCCGTTCCGGCCGTTCAGACCAGATTGGGCAAATACGCAACGGATACCTTGAACAAGGAGTTTGGGACCAATATCCAGATTGATCGCGTAAGTATTTCTCTTTTCGGCCTAAATGCCGATATAAAGGGCGTTTATGTCGAGGACTACAGGCAGGACACTCTTTTTTATATACACAAACTCTCTACATCTATCCTTAATCTTAGGAACATGGCCGGCAATAAAATGGAGTTTGGCGATATAGAGTTGGATGGGCTTACCTTTAATTTAAAGACCTACGAGGGCGCATCGGATACCAATTTGGATGTTTTTGTGGATAAATTGGATGATGGCAAGCCCCGTGACCCGGGAACCCCTCCATTTTTTTTGTCCTCGGGGGAAGTGCAGATACATAAAGGAAAATTTAGGCTGATCGATGAGAACTTGGATGCGGCCGAAGTGTTGAACTTTTCCGAAATTGAAATTCTGGCCTATGATTTTCAAATTCTTGGCCCGGATGTTTCCCTTAAAATAGATGACCTCTCTACATTGGCCAAAAGGGGCATTCGGTTGGAGAAGCTTTCCGCGGACTTTGAATATACTAGGGAATATATGCGTTTTGACTCCCTTTTGATAGATACCGAGCAGTCCAAGCTCAAGGGCGACCTTATGTTCAAATATGAGCGCGAAGATTTGGCAAACTTTGTCGATTTGGTGGAATTGGATGCGAAATTTACAGAATCTACCGTGGCCCTGAACGAAGTAAACGCTTTTTTTGATGAGTTTGGGCAGGATAAAATCGTAAACTTTACCGGGGATTTTAGCGGTAGGCTCAATCAGCTTCAGGTGGATAATCTGTTTCTGTTCACCGACAACACCGGGATTCGGGGCGATTTTAGGTTCGATAATATGTTCAGTGAGCAGGCCCCATTTGTTTTACGGGGCGATATTGACAACCTGACTTCCAGTTACTATCAGCTAAGAAGTATTTTGCCCAAAATTTTGGGCGACAACATTCCGGCGTCCGTTCAAAAACTTGGTCAGTTTACGGTTCGGGGCGATACGGAGGTCACCGAAACCTCGATAGATGTGACCGTGAACCTTAACACAGCGGTAGGGGACAGTTATGTAGACTTACAGATGACCAACGTGCAGACCATTGAAGATGCCTCCTACATTGGTTTTATTTCCTTGATCGATTTTAATATAGGCGAGTTTATAGACAATGAACAATTGGGGCTGGCCTCCATGGACATGAACGTGGAAGGAAAGGGGTTTGTTGCGGAAAGTTTGAACACCGAAGTCTCAGGAGATGTTTACAAACTCGAATTCAATAATTATGAATACAATAAAATAAAGGTCTCCGGTATACTCCGTAACCAGTTGTTCGATGGGGTCCTTCTTTGCAACGATGAGAACTTTAGGTTCGATTTTCAAGGATTGGCCAATTTCGGGGAAAGGGAGAACAAATTCAACTTTGTGGCCGCAGTTGATTATGCTGACTTAAAAGCATTGAAATTCATCAATGATAGTATTTCCATCTTTAAAGGGCATGTGAACATGGACATCGAAGGGAATAATCTGGATGATATGGCCGGACAGCTTCGATTTTCCAATACCACATATCAAAATAAAAACGATACCTATTATTTTGAGGATTTCAGTGTGGTCTCGTCTTTTGATAGGGATACCATACGTACCATTGAGATCAATTCCCCGGACATTATAACCGGATACATGCGGGGCAGCTTCAAGTTGAACGAGTTGGGCCAATTGGTCCAAAACTCGGTAGGTAGCATCTATACCAATTATCAACCCTTTAAAATTTCCGATGGGCAATATTTGGACTTCAATTTTAAGATTTACAATAAAATCGTGGATGTGTTTGTGCCGGAAATCGCTTTTGATGCCAATACATTTATACGAGGGGCCATAGAAGCCGACCAGAGCGATTTTAAGCTCACGTTCAAATCGCCCAGTATTGAAGCGTTCGGCAACAAATTCGACAATATTGAATTGAAGATCGACAACAAGAACCCCCTGTTCAATACCTTCGTTTCCGTTGAGGATATGTCCACGGTATATTACGACATCAAGGATTTTAGTTTGATAAACACCACCTTAAAGGATACACTTTTCTTTAGAACCGAGTTCAAGGGCGGTAGCGAGTACAACGATAGCTATAACCTTAACTTTTACCACACTTTTAACGAGAACAACCGATCGGTGATCGGTCTCAAAAAATCCGACATCAGTTTTAAGGGCAATACTTGGGTGCTCAACAAAAACGGCAACAACAAGAACAAGGTCATTTTCAACAGTACGTTGGATAGTATCCTTATCGAGGATGTGGTCATGGACAACAACAATGAGGAACAAATCCGATTGCGGGGAGAGATAGCCGATTCAACCTACAAAGATCTAGATCTGCAGTTCAAGTTGGTGTCACTCGATAAAGTGACCCCGGCCATAGATAGTTTAAAGTTGAACGGTGAAGTAGACGGGTTTTTGAACATTCTACAAAAAGATGGGAACTATTTGCCCACATCCAGCCTCAATATCAAAAATTTTAGCGTCAACGACATGCGTATGGGCAACCTGGAAGTGGGAATCTACGGTAATAACGACCTTACCGAGTTTGGTGTGAGCACTTGGCTGAACGATGACGGCAGGGAGCGCATGAGCATAAACGGCAGGGTGACCAACGTGAACAACGAGCAGGAACTAGATTTAAGGGCAAATTTTAAGGATTTTGCCATGGAGCCCTTTAAACCATTGGGGCAAGATATAATTTCCAATATTAGGGGCTTCATCAGCGGTGATGCCGTGATTACGGGAGACGTGGAAAATCCATCTATCAATGGTCTGTTGACTTTGAACGAGGCAGGTATTGGAGTCCCGTACCTCAATGTAGATTACGATTTTGCGCCCAGATCACAGGTGCGGCTCTTTGATCAGACCTTTTATTTTGAAAATGTACAACTGTCCGATGTAGAAGAAGGTACAACGGCAACCATGGACGGCTCCATTAGCCATACAGGTTTTGATGACTGGTACCTTGATTTGGATTTGAATACCAAGGAAGACCGTTTTATGATCTTGAACACGGATTATGACGAAGAATCGCTGTACTACGGAACAGGCTTTATCAATGGAACTGGCAGTATCTATGGCCCTGTCGATGCGCTGACCATAACCGTGGATGCCAGCACAGCAAGGGGCACTTCGTTAAAAATCCCGTTAAGCGATGTGACCAGTGTTGGCGATTATTCCTTTATCAACTTTATAGAAAAAGGGGGCGAGGGGTCCCTGGAAGAAGAGCGTGTCCTGGAAGACTATCAAGGTCTGGAAATGGCATTTGACCTTGCCGTTACACCAGAGGCCGAAGTGGAGATCGTGGTCGACCAGTCCACGGGAAGTTCGCTAAAGGGAACAGGCGAGGGGATATTACTGATCGAGATAAATACCAACGGAAAATTTAATATGTACGGGGATTTTGTAGTGGTCACGGGGGAATATAACTTTAAGTACGGCGGGGTAATAGACAAAAAGTTCAAAGTGCGTCCGGGAGGAACCATTTTGTGGGAACAAGATCCTCTTGCGGCCCAGTTGAACCTCGAAGCGGTATATTCGTTGAACGCCAACCCTGCGCCGCTTTTGGACAATGCCGGATATACGGGAAGAATACCCACCGAGGTCGTGGTTCGGTTGGATGGCGAACTGGAAAGTCCGAACATCAATTTTGGTATTGATTTTCCGGGTACCACATCCGTAGTGCAATCAGAACTGGAGTATCGATTGCAGGATCCCACCATCAAGGAAAGAAATGCCTTTTTCTTATTGGCACAGGGAACTTTTGTGAACCCGCAGACCGGAGGAATCAACCAACAGGCAGTGACCGGCAACCTGATACAGACCGCATCCGGACTGTTCAATCAAATTTTATCTGGCAACAACGACAAACTGAACTTTGGGGTCTCCTACGAACAGGGCTATAACGATCCCAATGCGGATATTGCCACGGAGGATAGGATAGGGGTTACCGTTTCCACGCAACTATCCGATCGTATCTTGGTCAACGGAAGGGTAGGCGTACCGGTAGGAGGGGTCTCCGAGACCGTGGTCGCTGGTGATGTGGAAGTACAGATTTTACTGAACGACGAGGGAACACTGAGTGCCAAAATATTTAACCGTGAGAACCAAATACAGCAGTTTTTGGCCGAAAGGCAAGGGTACACACAGGGATTGGGACTATCCTATCAAGTAGACTTTAACAGCTTTAGGGAGTTGATGCGAAAGGTGTTCCGCACAAAGGAAAAGCCCAAAAAAGAAGAGGAGCCCGCTCCTCGAAAACAAGCTACCCAGGTCATGGGCAAAGATAGCCTTATCCGTTTTTCCCAAAAGCCGGTTAACCGTCCTTAAATCAGGCCAATAAAATTTATATTTTTAAGCGTTTTTGTATTAATTTATTACGAAAACGTTTGAGAAAGCCCTTTAAAACAAATAAATTATTAAGATATTCAAAATTTAAATAAAGTTTCCTAGCTTTGATTTCTTAAAAATTTGAATGGCTTCAGAAATTAAAAAAATAGGAGTTTTTACGTCTGGCGGAGACTCTCCTGGAATGAATGCCGCAATTCGTTCCGTTGTCCGTACATGCGCATATTTAAATATTGAATGTGTTGGTATCTACAGAGGATATCAAGGTATGATAGAAGGCGACTTTAAGACCTTGGATGCACGTAGTGTAAACAATATTATCAATAAAGGAGGTACCATTTTAAAGTCTGCACGTTGCGAAGATTTTAGGACAAAGCAAGGAAGGAAGAAAGCTTACGACCAATTGACCAAAGAAGGTATCGATGCATTTGTCGTTATCGGGGGAAATGGCAGTTTCACAGGAGCCCTTTTGTTTACCGAGGAATACAATTTTCCGGTAATCGGCATACCCGGTACCATTGACAATGATATTTTAGGATCATCCTTTACCATTGGTTTCGACACAGCGATCAACACCGTGGTAGATGCCATAGATAAGATACGCGACACCGCAAGTTCCCATAATCGACTGTTTTTTGTTGAGGTGATGGGAAGGGATGTGGGACATATTGCACTCAATGCGGGTGTAGGTGCCGGTGCCGAAGAAATATTGATACCAGAACAAAACTTGGGTCTTGAGCGTTTGTTGGATTCCCTGAAGCGCAGTAAGGCATCAGGTAAATCCTCCAGCATCGTTATTGTGGCGGAAGGCGACAAAATTGGTAAAAACGTCTTCGAACTCAAGGAATATGTAGAGGAACATCTCCCAATTTATGATGTAAGGGTATCCGTACTGGGGCATATGCAGCGCGGGGGCAACCCGACCTGTTTCGACCGTGTTCTGGCCAGTAGGATGGGAGTAAAGGCCGTGGAAAGCATTTTAGAGGGCAAATCAAACCTAATGGTAGGTATCAGGGATACCAAATTGGTGCTGACGCCATTGGCAGAAGCCATAAAGGCACACACAGAAATCGATGAAGAGCTCATTAGAGTTTCGGATATAATGACAACTTAAATTTAAACACAAAAAAGAAGAACATGTCAAATTTGAAAATAGGGATCAACGGATTCGGTAGAATTGGAAGGTTGGTATTTAGAGCAACCGTAAAAAGGGACAATGTGGATGTTGTGGCAATCAACGATTTGTTGGATGTGGAGCACCTTGCATACCTTTTAAAGTATGATTCGGTACACGGTAACTTTGATGGGACCGTGGAAGTTAAGGACGGAAACTTGGTGGTTAATGGCAACACGATCAGAATTACAGCTGAGCGCGATCCAAAAAACTTGAAATGGGATGCAGTTGGTGCAGCGGTCGTAGCAGAATGTACCGGTATCTTTACAACTTTGGATATGGCACAGAGCCACATCGACGGAGGTGCCAAAAAAGTAGTGATATCGGCACCTTCCAAAGATGCCCCGATGTTCGTAATGGGAGTTAACCACAAGGACGTTAAGGCAACGGATACAATCATTTCCAATGCCTCTTGTACCACTAACTGTTTGGCGCCCATCGCCAAAGTTTTGGACGATGCGTTCGGTATCGATGAGGGATTGATGACTACGGTACACGCTACAACAGCGACCCAGTTGACCGTGGATGGTCCGTCCAAAAAAGATTATAGAGGCGGAAGAAGTGCCCTTTTGAACATTATTCCTGCCGCAACAGGTGCAGCAAAAGCCGTGACCAAGGTAATTCCATCTTTGGAAGGTAAGCTTACAGGTATGGCGTTCAGGGTGCCTACTGCCGATGTATCCGTAGTGGATTTGACCGTACGTTTGGCAAAGGAAACTTCCTATGAAGAAATCAAAAAGGCCATGAAGGACGCTTCCGAAGGAGAATTGTCCGGGATTTTGGGCTATACCGATGAGTTGGTCGTTTCACAAGATTTTGTGGGCGATGTCAGGACTTCCATTTTTGATGCAGATGCAGGAATTGAACTGAATTCCAAATTCTTCAAAGTGGTTTCTTGGTACGATAACGAAACAGGTTACTCCAATAAATTGGTTGATTTGGCACTGCACGCAGCAAGCCTATAATTTTTTATCTCAATAAATTTTTATCCTGAAGGGCGGAACCCCGCTCTTCAGGATTTCAATATAAAATCTCGACGTATGGTTTTGATCGTGGATAGTGGCGCCACTAAATCCGATTGGATTGCCCTTGATGAAAAAGGGGAACAACTTTTTGTTACCCAAACACTGGGACTTAGTCCAGAAGTGCTTACCAAAGAAGTAATAGAGGATAGATTGGCCAATAATTTTGAGCTGTCCAAGAACAAGGAACAAGTACGTCAATTGTATTTCTACGGTGCCGGTTGTGGTACCGATAGAATGAAAAACTTTTTGAAATCCATCTTCAAGGATTTCTTTCCAAATGCCAAGGCGGAAGTACGGGAAGATACCTACGCCGCAATTTATTCCACCACTAAAATTGGTAAACAGGGCATCGTATGTATCCTGGGAACAGGTTCCAATTGTAGCTATTACGATGGGCACCAATTGATCCAGAAAGTAACCTCGTTGGGGTATATTTTAATGGATGATGGCAGTGGAAATTTCTTCGGTAGAAAATTGATACGGGATTATTATTTCCACAAAATGCCACAAGATCTTGGGATGAAGTTCGCCAAGGAATTCGACCTCGATGCCGATGTGATCAAGGAGCATCTGTACAAACAGCCCAATCCGAACACCTATTTGGCCACATTTGCACGTTTTATTATTGAAAACAAGGAGCATCCCTACTGCAAAGGTGTCATCGAAAAAGGATTACAGCAATTCGTCAACAATTATATTATGCAGTATGAGCTGGCCACCAAAGTGCCGATTAGCTTTGTGGGCAGTATAGCACATTTTCTGCAGGACGAACTTACCGCTTGCCTGGAACGCAACGATTTGATTTTGGGAGTCATTCGCCGTAGACCCATCGAAGGCCTAGTGGAATTCCACAAGGAAACTATCTGATAGCGATCATCGAAATTTCAACATTGACGAACTTTGGAAGGTTTGCAACCTCCACCGTTTCCCTGGCAGGAGCGGTATCCGCATCAAAATAAGTTCCATACACCTCGTTTATTTGGGCAAACTGGTTCATGTCCTTTATAAATATGGAGGACTTGACCACGTGTTCAAAAGTCATTCCCGCTTCCTCAAGAATGGCCCTCAGGTTTTCCATGGACTGTTTTGTTTCGGCCTTGATATCACCATCAACCAATTCGCCCGTTGATGGGTCGATCGGAATCTGTCCGGAAATATAAAGGGTATCTTTTATAAGTACAGCTTGGTTGTACGGTCCGATCGGAGCAGGTGCCTTTGAGGTATTTATGATTTTTTTCATGGTGCAAATTTTGACGGTTTAAGGTAACGAATAAAACAATAGCGACTAACGCTGACTTCTGTTTTCCCATTTGATATCGCTCAAAATCGAGCTCTTAATCCCAATAAAGAAATACCAACGTTCAAATCTGCCAAAAGGGGTCCAGTCAAAGCTCAACCTAAAACTCCCAAGGTCGCGTTTAAAGGCAAACCGGGTATCGGCAAAACCTTTGTTCTTTAGGTCGTAGCCCGAGTTGAACCCCACTTCCCATTTTGGGGTAAGCTGAATGTTGCCCGAAAACATTAGGGAATGGTTGGTTATCTCGCTTTGCCGATTGCTGTTGTTGTAGGAGGCAACGTAGGTAAATCGGGCGTCCCACGGTAACTTGTTGTTGTAAATAGGCTGGTCTTCGTTTTTTTGGTCGCCCTTGTTTGCATTGCCGCGATCAAAACGTGACTGTTCACCGCGAATATCGTCCATGGCAAAAGGGTTGTCGCTAAAATCGGATTGTTTCTCCTCTTCGCTTTTTTCCTTTGCGCCGCCTTTTTGGAACATTTCGCTGTTCAGGGAAAAACTGGTGTTGATCCTGGCAGAAGTCAAACGGGCAATGCCGCCACCGTTTTTTATGTTAAGGGTGTTGATCCTTCTTCCGCTGTTGTCTATGGCATAGGGATCGAACGTTGCCGCAAAGTTGATGGGCACATTTTTTATGATCTCCGTTGCACCGCTCATGCTGATGGGACTTAGCTTTAAGGAATCCGCTTCGAGATTGTAGCTGGCATTGAAACTAAGGTTGCTGAGTATTTTTACCTTTCTGGGCTCGGTTGCTGTGGAGTCCTTATCCCTCACTTTTGCCTCTAACGAGTTTTGAAGGGAAAAACTCAATGAGCTGCCCTTGTTCAGTGAAGGTCTGCCGTACAGGCTTGTCTCGTAAGGCGTATATTGAACCTCATCGCCGTCCCCATCAATGTAACTGTCATAAAACTGCTCAAAAGATGGTGTGTACCCATAACTTATGGAGGGTCGCATAACGTGCCTCAATGCCTGTATCTTTTTATCCTCACCACGGTTCCATGTACCATATACGGTTGTACCGATACTTGTTCCGAAACTATATCTATTGAATCTATCGAACCCAGCAATGGTGTCGGTGACCACTTCTTCTGCCTCGGCATCATACCGGCGCCTTATGGTTTCCATGGTCCAGACATCCTCATAATTACCACTTAAACTAACGCTCAGGTATTTTGCCAGTTTAAAGTTGGTCGCTACCGGAATTCTGTGCCGTGCACCGATCCGGGCATCATCGAACATACCACTTTTAAAAAAGTTCTCTTCCGTAGTCGTAATGCTGTTCTGTGCATTCACGTCATATTGGAAGTTGATGTTCTCGAACACTCCCTTTTTTACCTCGTCCCGTTTTACAAATGGATAAATACGTTCCATACTTGCCTGGAAGGTGGGCAGCGACATGTTGATGGTCCTTTCCTCCGAACGGTTGTTTTGGGTATGGCTCAGTGTTAAGCTCGTGTTCACAGAGGGATAGGCCGGAAATGTTTTGGAGTAACTTATGGATGATGCAAAGGTGTTGGTCTGTGAATTGTTACGGTTGACCTGGTTCAACGAGTTGGTGTAATATTGACTGGAACCTAGGTTAACGGATGCCGAAAACCTTGAATTTGGACTGGCCTTGGAATCTTGGGAGTGGGAAATCCGGATATTATAGTTGCTCGTTCGACTGTAATCATCAAAACCTTTTTGACTGGTTACCAAGTTTTCGTAGCTTATGTTGATGTTGCCATTGAACTTATACCTTTTTGAATAAATGGACCTTCCCTGCAGGCCATAGCTCCCGTTGGTGTAATAATCCCCTGTAATGCTCAGGTCCACATATTCGCTTATGGGCAGATAATACCCGCCATTTTGGATAAAATATCCCCTTCTTGGGTCGTTACCAAAAGTTGGGAACAGGATACCGGCCACTCTTCCCGTTGTTAAAGGGAAATAGGCAAATGGTAGGGCTATGGGTGTGGGCACGTCCATAATGTACATATTACTGTATCCGGCAATGATCTTCTTTTTGGGGACGAACTTGGCCTTTCTTATCCGAATGTAGTAATCGGGGTTTACCGTATCGCTCGATGTGGTCAACTTTCCCTCGTTTAAAAAATAAACGGAATCGTTCTCTTTTTTGGTCTTTTCGGCATACACCTTCATGGCGTCACTGCCCAATTGTCCCAGACCGGCCTGTTGCTCGGTTCGGGAATTCCAAATCAATGCTTTTTCCGTATCAAAATTAAAACGTATGGAGTCGGGCCGGACCTCTTGCTCCCCCTGTTTAAAAAATGGCAATTGGGAGTAATTTCCCAAGGAATCCTTCATACGGCCGGCATATACCTCATTTTTTACATAATCCATTACAATGACCCCAGCTTTTAGCTCGGTATCCTGATAATAGATCTCCGCTTCATCGTACAGGTAAATTTTATTGTCCTTTTGGCTTAGCTTTACATAATCTTTGGCCTTATATTTTATTTTGTCCAACAGCATAGGTTGCTTTTCTGGCACCGTATCTGTTTGAACAGAATCTGTTCGGATGGAGTCGTTGAGAATATTCGGGGGCATCAAAGGAGCAAAGATGGTATCCTTGATGGCCTTGATTGGCAAAGGTGTAATCGGGTCTTCCTGAGCACTTAAGGTGACGATGCCACAAAGAAGAACAAATAGGAAAACTAAAAGATGTTTATTTGGTTGCAACGTGATAAATCCTATTTTTGTGCTAGTTGGCCCAGTTTTGGGGTCAAACTTACATATATTTTTTGTTCTACTAATTGGGGATTACGATATTTTTAACCATTACAGAACGCTATAATTACTCAAGTCTTATGAATAAAAGTCGGTTGGCATTTTTAGTTTTCGCACTTCTGGTCCTTCCCTTGACCTCTTTCAACAAAAATGATACCGAGGTTCAATCGAAAGATAAATTTGTTGTGGTTTTGGATGCGGGGCATGGTGGGCATGACCCTGGCAACATTGGAAATGGCTATTTGGAAAAGAAAATAGCACTGGCCATTGTCCTAAAAGTCGGGAAAGAGCTGGAAAAGCATCCGGACATCAAAGTGGTTTACACACGGGATGATGACACCTTTGTGGATTTGTTCGAACGCGGGGAAATCGCCAATAAGGCG
The DNA here is from genome assembly GCF_011068285.1 of Flagellimonas oceani. Lineage (NCBI taxonomy): Bacteria > Pseudomonadati > Bacteroidota > Flavobacteriia > Flavobacteriales > Flavobacteriaceae > Flagellimonas > Flagellimonas oceani. The sequence continues at coordinate 1,221,026 of NZ_CP049616.1, forward strand.
AACGCCGACCTTTTTGTGTCCGTACACTGCAACGCACATAGCTCCGATGCCTATGGAACGGAAACCTACGTGCTTGGATTGCACGCCAATCGCCAAAACTTTGAAGTGGCCAAAAAGGAGAACTCGGTAATCTATCTAGAGGATAATTATGAGCAGCGCTATGCCGAGTACGACATCAACTCGCCGGAATCCGTAATAGGGCTTACCATTATGCAGGAAGAATTTTTGGACCAGAGCATCCAATTGGGAAAAAAGCTTCAGGATAATTTTACAAAACAGTTAAAGCGTAAAGACAGAAAGGTGAAACAGGCCGGGTTTATAGTCTTGCACCAGACCTTTATGCCAAGTGTCCTGGTCGAGGCAGGATTTTTGACCAATAAGAACGAAGGAAGCTACCTTAATTCCGAAAAAGGTCAGCAAGAAATGGGCAATGCCATAGCCAAAGCTGTATTGGCATATAAGGAGGAAATGGGGCTCGCTACTTCAAATCCCGTTGCCGAAACGCCAAAACCCGAAGATACCGAAGTGGCCTTGGAAATAAAAGAAGAGGCCCCCAAAGAGGAAACCATCAAAAAAGAAGAACCGCCCAAACAAGAAACAAGCAATACCAATGTTGCCAAGACAGAAGAGAAAAATGGGGCGGAAGCCACAAATTCTGGCATAGTCTTTAAAGTACAGCTCATGGCAAGTGGAAAAGCGATACCTTTAAGTCCGGAAAATTTTAATGGACTGGACGAATTGTCCAAAGAGCCTTACAAAAATATGTTCCGATATATGTATGGCAATGCAAGCAATTACGAGGCGGCAAAGAAGTTGAAGAACGATGCGGATTCCAAGGGATATACCACATCGTACATCGTGGCATACAAAAATGGGGTAAGGGTTCCGATAACGGACGCATTGAAGTAGGATGGCTTCAAATAACGTCTTGTTAAAATTATTCCTAATTTTGTTTAAATCATAAACCGAATCTTTTGAAACTAACCAGGGAAATTAAAACCGGGATTATCGTAGTTGCTGGAATAGCAGCCTTTATTTTTGGCTTGAGCTACTTAAAATCCTCCGCTCTTTTTGAAAATAGCAAGACTTTTTACGCCATTTACGATGATGTAGGAGGTTTGCAACCGGGAACAAAAGTGACCATTAACGGCTTTAATGTGGGCAATGTCACCGATATCAGGTTCAGGGATAGTTCCGGAAAATTACTGGTAACCTTGACAGTCACCAACGAATTTGAGTTTTCGAGAAATAGTATTGCTGAATTGTTCGATACTGGAATCATTGGAGGTAAAGGGGTGCAAATTGTACCGGTATTGGACAACGCCCCGCCTGCAAAATCAGGGGATACATTGCAATCCAAAATAAAATTGGGGCTTACCGAGCTGGTACAGCAAAAACTGACGCCTTTACAAATGAAGGTAGAGGGTGCCGTCTCCAATGCGGACTCGCTGTTGATGAACGTGAACCAAATACTGGATGACCCTACCAAAAAACAACTTCAGGAAACGATTGTTTCGATGAATCAATTGGTAAAATCTTTTAAGGGGAGTGCCGATAATTTGAACAAATTGTTGGACAATAATCAGGCGCAATTGGACAGCTCACTGAAGAACGTGAGCCATATAACATCAAACTTTTCCAAGATTTCAGATTCTTTGGTCAATGCAGATTTGGGCGGTACCTTGGCCCAGTTCCAGACCACCGTGGGCAAATTGAACAGTATTCTCGCCAAAATAGAGCGTGGCGAGGGCACATTGGGCAAATTGCAAAAGGACGATGCGCTCTACGATAATTTGGCAGAGGCATCCAGGGAACTGGACCTGTTGCTCCAGGACTTTAGACTCAATCCAAAACGCTACGTCAACGTTTCCGTGTTTGGTAAAAAGCAAAAAGAATACACGCTCCCGGAAGACGACCCTGCCGAAGAAGAGGAAAACCCGACCGAACAACAAGAAAACAATCCGTAAATGGAATATCTGCCCAATATTATATTTGCCGTGGCCCTGATAGCGGGCATTGGCTTTTTTGTCCGCAACGTAAAAAAGTTGACAAGGAACATTAAGCTGGGAAGAGATGTTGATGTAAGCGACAACAAAGCACAGCGATGGAAGAACATGGCAAAGATAGCTTTGGGCCAGACAAAAATGGTGGTACGCCCCATAGCGGGCATAATGCACGTTATAGTTTATGTCGGTTTTATCATCATCAATATTGAGGTACTGGAAATTATTCTCGATGGGCTTTTTGGAACCCACAGATTGTTTTCGCCGCTTGGTCCTGTGTATGACCTTTTGATAGGTTCTTTTGAAATATTGGCACTTTTGGTTATTGTGGCCGTGGTGGTTTTTTGGATACGAAGGAACATAATCAGGATTCAGCGTTTCATAAAACCAGAAATGAAAGGATGGCCCAAAACGGATGGAAACATGATTCTGTACATTGAATTTGTATTGATGGTTCTGTTTCTCACCATGAACGCTGCCGATTTTCAGTTGCAACAATTGGGCGCCGAGCATTATAAGCAAGCAGGCGCATTTCCCGTTAGCCAATTTATTGTTCCATTGTTGGATGGCCTTTCCGAATCATCTTTGATTTTGGTTGAAAGGACAGCGTGGTGGTTGCATATCTTGGGTATTTTGGCCTTTCTCAACTACCTCTATTACTCAAAACATTTACACATCCTTTTGGCATTTCCCAATACCTATTACGGTAAAATAAAGCCACAAGGGCAGTTCAATAATTTGGAATCGGTCACCAAAGAGGTTAAATTGATGATGGACCCCGATGCGGACCCATATGCCGCACCAGCGGAAGATAGCACCGCAGAGCCCGAAAAATTCGGGGCATCCGATGTTATGGACCTCAATTGGGTACAGTTGCTCAATGCATACACCTGCACCGAGTGCGGACGATGTACAGCGGAGTGTCCGGCCAATCAAACCGGAAAAAAACTGTCCCCACGTAAAATTATGATGGACACCCGCGACCGATTGGAAGAAGTGGGCAAAATCATGGATGCCAACAAAGGAGAATTTTTTTCCGATGGCAAACAATTGTTGAACGATTATATTACCCCAGAGGAACTTTGGGCATGCACCACGTGTAATGCTTGTGTGCAAGCCTGCCCTGTGAGCATAGACCCATTGTCCATTATTGTGGAAATGCGTAGGTATTTGGTGATGGAGCAATCTGCAGCACCTACCGAGTTGAACAATATGATGTCCAATATCGAAAACAATGGAGCTCCATGGCCGTACAACCAAATGGACCGACTAAATTGGGTAAACGAATAAATCTAAAACTATGAGCGAACAATTGAAGGTCAAGACCATGCAAGAGTTTATGGCAGAAGGAAAACAGCCAGAGATATTGTTCTGGGTGGGTTCTGCCGGTAGTTTTGATGACCGTGCCAAGAAAATATCCAGGGCCTTTGTAAAGTTGTTGAACAAGGCCGATGTGGATTTTGCCGTTTTGGGCACCGAAGAGAGCTCGACCGGTGATGTGGCCAAAAGAGCTGGCAACGAATTTTTGTTCCAGATGCAGGCCATGATGAACATAGAAGTACTGAATGGCTACGAAATAAAACGAATTGTTACCTGCGACCCGCATTCCTTCAATACGTTAAAAAACGAGTACCCAAGTTTGGGAGGCAATTATGATGTGGTGCACCATACCCAATACTTGAAAGAGCTTATCGATAACGGGCGCTTGACCATTACCGGGGACGGATACAAAGGGAAGCGCATCACTTTTCACGACCCGTGTTATTTGGGCAGGGCCAATTCCGTTTTTGATGCACCACGCGAACTGCTTGCCAAGACAAATGCAGAATTGGTGGAGATGAAGCGCCATAAAAAAACAGCGCTGTGCTGCGGGGCAGGTGGCGCTCAAATGTTCAAAGAGCCAGAAAAGGGAGATATGGACGTCAATGTGCTACGGACCAAAGGAGCCTTGGAGACCAATCCCAATATCATAGCCACAGGCTGCCCCTATTGCAATACCATGATGACAGATGGTATCAAGGCACACGAAAAAGAGGACAGTGTCACAGTTTTGGATGTAGCCGAAGTATTGGCCAACTCCCAAGGATTGTAAAAAGAAGTTTAAAACACCAGGTCGATTTTCAAGACCTAATCACAAAAAAATATGCTAGCGGATTTTAATAAATTGCCAGATCACTCCAGAGTTTGGATTTATCAAGCCAATAGGAGTTTTACGGAAGAAGAGCAAAAAGAAATTGAGGAAAGCCTAACAGCCTTTTTAAAGGAATGGACGGCCCACGGCAGTGACCTTAACGCAGGATTCGAAATAAAATACAAACGTTTTATTGTTATCGGGTTGGACCAGACCAATGTCAGTGCTTCGGGATGTTCCATTGATGCCTCGGTGCACTTTATCCAAAGTTTGGAGCAAAAATATAATGTAGAACTATTGGATAGAATGAATGTTTCCTTCAAACAGGGAGAGTTCATAGCTTACAAGCCGTTGATCGATTTTAAGAAAATGGCCAAGGCCAAATCGGTTTCTCCAAGCACCATCGTGTTCAACAATCTGGTAGCCACCAAACAGGAATATCTGGAAAACTGGGAAGTACCTGCCAGCGACAGTTGGCACTCCAGATTTGTATAACAAAACCCTTAATTTATCTTAATTTCCATACTTTCCTCGACGAAATGCAATATTTTTATGGGCATTAAGTTGAGGTCTAAGACAAGATATTTATGCGGATAAAACTCCAACTCCCCCTTTTCCTACTCGTGTGCCTTCAAACGTTTGGACAGTCGAATCCCTTGATTGTCAAGGACTCCTTGGCCCAGATGGCATGGGTGGAAAATCAATATGCGAACATGTCCCTACAGGAAAAAGTGGGACAGCTGTTCATGGTAAGTGTTGCATCAAATCAAAGCAAGGCAGCGACCGATAAGGTCAAAAACCTTGTTGAGGAACAGGGTATAGGAGGGGTTATCTTTTTGGTCGGTGGACCGTTACGGCAAGCCAAACTCACCAATGAATATCAATCCGTTTCCAAAGTACCCTTGCTGATCGGTTCCGATGCTGAGTGGGGCATGGCCATGCGTTTGGATTCTACCTACGCATTTCCGTGGAACATGACGTTGGGAGCCATTCGAGACAGTACGATCGTAGAAAAGGTAGGTAATCAAATAGGAAAACATGCCAAACGATTGGGCGTCCATATCAATTTTGCACCGGACTTGGATGTGAACAATAATCCTGAGAACCCTATTATTGGAAACCGGTCTTTTGGTGAAAATCCTGAAAATGTGGCCAAAAAGGGGCGTGCTTTTGTTCGGGGAATGGAAAAGGCCGGCGTGCTCACCAGTGGCAAGCACTTTCCGGGGCATGGGGATACCGCCACGGATTCCCATAAATCTTTGCCCATCATTACCTCCTCCGTGGAGCGTTTGGATTCCATTGAACTCTATCCCTTTAAAAAAACAATGGAGGCCGGATTAAGTTCCACCATGGTGGCACATTTGGAAGTTCCCAGTTTGGAGAGCAGGGAAGGGCATCCATCCACCCTTTCCAAAAGTATTGTTACCGGAGTGTTGAAAAATCAATTGGGTTTTAAAGGTTTGGTGATTACAGATGCCTTGAACATGAAGGCAGTTTCCGAATTTGCTCCAGAAGGCAAAGTTGAGCTCGAAGCCTTCTTGGCAGGTAACGATTTATTGTTGATGCCTGAGAATGTGCTCAAGGCCAAAGAAACTTTTGTTCAGGCTTATGATGAAGGATTGATTACAGAGGAAAGACTGGCCGAATCCGTTAAAAAGATATTGATGGCCAAATATAAGGTGGGCTTGTATGATTATAAGGCCGTGGACCTGAAGAATTTGTACGAGGATCTGAACGGACTCGAGAACGATGTAATCTATGAAGAGGCCATTGAGGCGGCCATAACAGTGGCAAAAAACAATTTCTCATTGATGCCCATCAAAAAACTGGACAACAAAAAAATAGCCTATGTCCATTTTGGGGACGATCCTGGTACCACTTTCCACGAATCAATGAACAAATACTACAAGGTGACCCACATCAAAGCCAAGGATATTGCACAATATAAAAAAGAGCTCGCCAATTACAACTTGGTCATTATCGGTTTCCATAAAGACAATTCCAGCCCATGGAAAGGGTATAAATTTTCGAAAAACGAGCTGTTTTGGCTGGAAGAAATATCACGCTTGAGAACCAGCAACACTATTTTGGCACTGTTTGCCAGACCCTATGCTCTGTTGGACGTTCTCAATTTTGATACGATGGACGGTGTGGTGGTAGGTTATCAGAACAGTAAGATTGCCCAAGAAAAGGTAGCGGAGGTAATATTTGGTGCCATTGGTGCAACGGGAAAACTGCCGGTCTCTGCCCATAATGAATTTCCCGTGGGAACAGGTGTCGATGTGGAACCCATACAACGCTTAGGCTACAGTATCCCCGAAAGGGTCGGGATGAGTTCGGAGCTTTTGGCCGAGGTGGACACCTTGGTGCAGCATGGATTGGATTCCTTGATGTTCCCGGGCGCCCAGGTTTTGATCGCCAGAAAGGGAAAGGTAATCTATAACAAGAGTTTTGGCCATCCAACCTACAATTCCGAGGAAAAAGTAACGGAAGAATCCATTTACGACCTCGCCTCCCTTACAAAAATACTATCCACTTTGCCCATGATCATGAAGATGGAGGAAGAAGGAAAAATAGCCTTGAACGATACTTTTAAGGACTTGATTCCAGCTTATGCGGATACCGAGCTTAAGGATGTTTCGGTGCTCAAGGCATTGTCCCACTATGGCCGCCTGCCTTCTTGGATAGCTTTTTATTTGGATACTTTGGACAAGGACCGGAAGCCATCAACGGAGTTTTACAGTCCCAACCCTTCAGAAGCATTTCCTTATAAAGTGGCCGAGCATTTATACTTGACAAGGGCCTATAAGGATTCCATTTACAATAGAATCGGTCGGCAAAGTTTAAAATCAAACAGGTACAGATATAGCGATGTGGGCTACTACGTTTTTAAGGAATATATTGAAAAGACCTACAGTAGACCCATTGATGAGTTGGTGAATGAATTTTTGTACAGACCAATGGGTTTGCAGCGAACGACCTTTAACCCGCTCAAAAAATTTCCCAAAACGGAGATAGTTCCTTCAGAGGAGGACGACTATTACAGATATCAAACAGTGCAGGGGTATGTTCATGATATGGGAGCGGCCATGCAGGGCGGAGTAGGAGGACATGCGGGGCTCTTTAGCACGGCCAACGAGATAGCAAAGATCATGCAGATGTATTTACAGGGAGGTTATTATGGGGGCGAACGTTTTTTTAATGCCAGAACGGTAAAGCGCTTCAATACCTGCTATTTCTGTAACAAGAATGTGAGGAGGGGCGTTGGTTTTGATAAGCCCCAGTTGGAGGATAGCGGACCTACTTGCGGGTGTGTTTCCAGAAAGAGCTTTGGGCACAGCGGATTTACGGGGACTTACACTTGGGCCGACCCTGATGAGGAAATTGTTTATGTGTTTTTGTCCAATAGGACCTATCCGTCAGCAACAAATACCTTGCTCATAAAATCGGGGCTGCGGACCCGAATACAGCAGGCCATTTATGATTCCATTATTAATTAGGTATAAAATATTGCCGTAGATTTGTTCTTATGAAAATAGCGATTGTGTGTTACCCGACCTTTGGCGGTAGTGGTGTTGTTGCCACGGAATTGGGTATTGCCCTTGCAGAACGGGGCCACGAAATACACTTTATCACCTACCGTCAGCCCGTCCGATTGGAACTTTTGGGAAACAATATCCATTTTCATGAGGTGCACGTACCCGAATATCCGTTGTTCCATTATCAACCCTATGAACTGGCCCTATCCAGCAAATTGGTGGATACCATCAAAATGTATGATATAGAACTGCTGCATGTGCATTATGCCATTCCGCATGCCTATGCCGGGTATATGGCCAAAAAAATGCTACAGGAATATGGTATTTTTATACCGATGATCACCACCCTTCACGGAACGGATATCACCTTGGTGGGCAAACATCCTTTTTATAAGCCGGCCGTTACCTTCAGTATCAATAAATCAGATGTGGTGACCTCTGTTTCCGAGGCACTAAAAAAGGAAACCTTAAAGATTTTTGATATTGAAAGGGACATTGAGGTCATCCCCAACTTTATAGAGACCACCAAGTATAAAAATGTTTATACAGATTGCCAACGGAGCATGATGGCCAAGGAAGATGAACGGATCATAACCCATATCAGTAACTTTAGAAAGATAAAACGGATTCCGGATGTGATCAAAATATTCCATCGTATCCAAAAAGAAATGCCCGCTAAACTGATTATGGTGGGCGAGGGTCCGGAAAAGGAAAAGGCGGAAGATCTTTGCGAATCGTTGGGGATCAAGGATAGGGTGCTCTTTTTGGGGAACAGTAACGAGATCGATCGCATCCTTTGTTTTTCCGATCTGTTCCTATTGCCTTCCGAAACAGAGAGTTTTGGTCTGGCGGCATTGGAGGCCATGATCAATAAAGTAGCCATAATCTCCAGCAATACCGGAGGTATTCCCGAAGTAAATATCGATGGCGTATCCGGTTATTTGGCGGATGTTGGCGATGTGGACACCATGGCGACAAAGGCCATTGAGATTTTGAAGGATGATGAAACCTTGCAACGGTTCAAGGAAAACGCATTCAATGTGGCTTCCAAATTTGATATTGTACACATTCTTCCCTTGTATGAGGATCTTTACGATAAGGCATATAAATCAAGATTTAAAAACACGTTTTAGCCATTAGATATTTATTTTTTATAGCACTTATATTTTTGTTTTCCTGCAAAGCCCAAAAAAAACAAAATCCTCCTGTTGGGAAGGAAATCCACGGTTTGGAATTGGTCGACCATGATAATTTCACCAATATTGATTCATTTGCGACACATGTGATCAGGGATACAAAGACCTTGGGCAAGTTTTATAAGCAGATCAATAAAACACGTAAACCCGGATTGCCAGTTCCGATGGTGGATTTTTCCAAGGACATATTGATTCTGCTCTGTTTAGGTGAGCAGCACGGAGAAAAAACAATCCAATTGTCCAAATTAGAGGAAACCGACCAAGAAATGTTGATCGCCTTAGATGTTCGCAACGTATCTACAGAAGAAGAAATATCCATACAACCCGTGTACTTCCCATTTTATCTTTATAAAATACCATTGGTCGAGAAAACACTCAGGTTTCAACAGGTTGATAATTAGAATTTTCAGAAATGTTGCTGCTACTTATCGAATTTAAGTGCACTTAGAAGTACAAAATTCTGTTTTCACATAGCTTCATATAGATTTGAAGTCGATAACCTCAAATCGAGAAAAATGAATACTTCAAAGCCTATCGCTATGATGGTCATGGCTATTTTATGCCATGCTTTTATTTCCGCCCAAGATCTGGAATTAACAAAAAAGGACAGTATTGTACAGAGTTACTGGTTGGTTACCGTTGGTGCCAATGCTGTTGATGATTCCGGAGATGAATTTGGTGAGCTGTTCGACTTTAAAGAGGGTTGGAATATGGTTCCCTATCCATCCAGGGTAAGTGTTGGTCGTTATTTTAAAAACGGAATTGGACTTGAGGCAATAGGCTCTTACAACAGGTACAAGGAAGGAAAGATTGTTGATAATGTGGTCAACCCAGAGGATATTGATTATTGGGGGCTTGATTTCCGTGTGAGTTATGATTTAAATCAAATCTTGGGTCACACAGGTTTTTTTGATCCTTATATTGGCGTAGGGGCAGGTTATACCGATGCCAATAACCAAGGCAGGGGAACATATAATGCTGTTTTGGGTTTTAGGACCTGGTTTTCCGATCACTGGGGAATCGACTTCAACTCCACAGGAAAATGGGCCATGGATACAGAAAATGCAACCAACCATGTGCAGCATGCCGTAGGGGTAGCCTATCGATTCGAAGTGGAAAAAGGACTTTCCAGAAAAGGAGAGGAAAAATTGGCTATGCTCAAAGAAATGGAAGAAGAGCAAAAAAGAGTCCAAGACTCCATTGCCAATGCAGAGGAAGAAGCAAGATTGCTTGCGGAACGTTTACAAAAGGAAAAAGAAGCTGCTGAACTCGCTGCAGCGGAAAAAGCCAAAAAAGATGCCGAAGATGCAAGGAGGGCTGCACTTCAAACAAAAATCAACGAGTTGGGCAATGTGTACTTTAAGCTGAACTCGTCTTACCTAACGGCCAACGACAAAGAATTGTTGGATAAGCTTGTTGCGATAATGAACGATGAGCCAAATATCATCATACGGGTTACGGCACATACGGATTCTAGGGGAACCGAAAAATACAACCAATGGTTGTCGGAACGGAGAGCGGAACGTACAGTGGCGTATGTTGTTTCCAAAGGAATTTCCGAAGATAGGATCAGTCACGAAGCCTTTGGTGAAACCCAATTGGTAAACGAATGTTCTGACGGAGTACCGTGTACGGAAGAAAAGCACGCCAAGAATAGAAGGTCCGACTTTCAGATCATTGAATTTTGATAGTAAACCCCATTTTGGGATTTAAATAGATGGCCAGCTAATTGACATTGCCGCAATTGGAAGAATAGTTTAAAAACAACCTCAATTTTTTATAAATGCCACCAACACATCATTTATTATTGGGCTCCTTGCTCCACAAAGGAAAGCAGGCCGTGGCCAAAATAGCATTCCTGTCTGTTTTTGTTTTTTCTTACTTCTCTTATGCGCAGTATGACAAAGTAGTTATCCTGGGAGCTTCCATAATGGAATATACGTATGGTCAGAATCTAACAATTCCGAACGCAGCCAGAACTTCGGAATGGCAGGGCAATGGTGTAAATGTGGATGTGTACGGTTATGGGTTTGAAGGAGAAGAAATCAGTGATGTTGTCGCCCGACTTCAATCGGCAATGGCGGCACACCCAGCCAATACACTGTTTATGGTGCATATTGGGGGTAATAATGTTTCTGCTACTAGACCTTATAGTACCGCGACTCCTGCAGAACTCCAACAAATAAGCGATGATTATGATGCCCTGTATGCCGCAATACCTCCAGCCAGATTGGACGACGTTATCATTATGCCCATTACTTTTCGAACGTATGACATCTCCGATGACATTTACAACAATCAGGAGTTGGGTAGTTTGCCTTACAACCAGAATATTCTAATTCCCAAAATACTTGCAAACACACCATCCCAAATAAATGCGGATGGTAATCCCATAGTGGATCTTTACAATTTTACACGGAATAATTATCAAACCTATTTTGATGTAAGCGACCCTGGCTTTGATGGCGTTCACCCGTCTTCACCGGTTGGAGAGGATTTACTTTCCGAATATATGAGCCTAAGAGCGGCTTATTTTATTAATGGAGGCGATGTTCCAGCTCCAATTATCCCTAGTGTTTCGGTCACCGCGGACGATACGGACGGCGACGGGGTATTGAACAGTGATGATCTAGACGACGACAATGACGGGATATTGGATGTCGACGAATACGATTGTTCCATTAGCGGAAGTTTAGTATGGGGAGATCCAGTATGGACAGGAGGGGATCCTGATGATGATTTTGCCTCTATGGCGACCACGACCATAAATGGTACAGAGGTAACAATGGACAATACAGGAACGGACGCAAGTCTTTACAATTCCCTTTTTGCAATCGAGGACACTCCTTTTAACGGTGTTCAAGGCTTACTGTTACAGTCTGCGATAGGTTTATTGGATGATGGCCCCATAGTTTATGAGATACGATTTGATAGGCCTGTTTCCGGACTTTCCTTCCGTGTTGTGGATATAGATAAGAGATTAACCAGTGAAGCTCCTACGGGAAATCCCTATACCAGTAGGATGTCCATTGATTTATTCAGGGAGGGCACTGCCCAACCCTTGAACGCTTCCGATTATACGGTTGGCAGTGCAGTGGACGATTTGGGTGGTGGAATTTTTGAAGGGAACGCACTGGTTCCTTTAACACCGGACATTGGAGATGTGGTGTTCAATTTGGGCGAAGCAGTGGATAGGGTGGTACTAACTTTTTCCAATACGGAGGTAAGTTCCAGTACAGCGTTCATGGCCTTCTTGATATCGAATTTAAGCTGGAGCTGTACGTATCAGGATACGGACGGGGATGGCATTCCCGACCATTTGGACAACGATAGCGACGGCGATGGCTGTGTGGATGCTATTGAGGGCGATGGAGGCTTTACCATAGCAGACCTTGCAGCGGACAACAGTTTGAGTGGGGGAGTTGATGCCAACGGAGTGCCTTTGGTGGCATCCGGCGGACAGTCCAGTGTGAGCAGCACTGATGATACGGTGACCGGTCCCGGTTGCGACGATGACGGGGACGGTCTGACCAACGGAGAGGAAGCGATACTGGGCACCGACCCATTAAATCCTGATACCGATGGCGATGGTGTAGATGATGGCCAAGAGGTTGCAAATTCCAATGATCCCTTAGACCCATGTTCGCCTTTTCGAGCTCCTGGATATACTGGCTATGATGCGAGCAATGCGATTTGGTCAGCAGCTGATTGTGATGGCGATGGTGTGACCAATGGGGACGAGGTGGCCAATGGCACCGACCCATATTATGTTGTGGTCGATTCCGATAATGATGGCGTAATGGATACCCAAGATTTGGACGACGACAACGATGGGATTTTGGATGTTGACGAATACGATTGTTCCATTAGCGGAAGTTTGGTGTGGGGAGATCCAGTATGGACAGGAGGGGATCCTGATGATGATTTTGCTTCTACGGCGACCACGACCATAGATGGTACAGAGGTAACGATGGACAATACAGGAACGGACGCAAGTCTTTACAATTCCCTTTTTGCAATCGAGGACACTCCTTTTAACGGTGTTCAAGGCTTACTGTTACAGTCTGCGATAGGTTTATTGGATGATAGCCCCATAGTTTATGAGATACGATTCGACAGGCCAGTTTCCGGACTTTCGTTCCGCGTTGTGGATATAGACAAAAGATTGGATTTTGAGGGTACAGGTTCACAAGTTAACAACCCATATACAGGTAGGATGTCCATTAACCTGTTCAGGGACGGTGTGGCCCAACCCTTGAACGCTTCCGATTATACGGTTGGCAGTGCAGTGGACGATTTGGGTGGTGGAATTTTTGAAGGGAACGCACTGGTTCCTTTAACACCGGACATTGGAGATGTGGTGTTCAATTTGGGCGAAGCAGTGGATAGGGTGGTACTAACTTTTTCCAATACGGAGGTAAGTTCCAGTACAGCGTTCATGGCCTTCTTGATATCGAATTTAAGCTGGAGCTGTACCTATCAGGATACGGACGGGGATGGAATCCAAGACCATTTGGACAACGATAGCGACGATGACGGCTGTGTAGATGCTCTTGAGGGTGACGATGTTAACTTAACATTAGCCAGCGTAGATGGTAATGGAAGAATAAATGGTGCGGTGGATGCCAATGGTGTGCCTGTGGCGGTATCCGGCGGACAGTCCGATGTGAGCAGTACCGACGATACGGTGACCGGTCCCGGTTGCGACGATGACGGTGATGGTTTGACCAATGGTGAGGAAGCGGTATTGGGCACTGACCCTGATGATCCCGATACGGATGGCGATGGGGTGGATGATGGCCAAGAGGTTACTGATACAGATGATCCTTTGGATCCATGCGACCCCACCCAAGCAGCAGGATATAGCGGTTATGACGCAACCAATACAATTTGGGCCGCTGCCGACTGTGACGGTGATGGCGTGACCAACGGAGATGAGGATACCAATGGTACAGACCCATACGATAACACGGATACCGATGGAGATGGCGCACCGGATGATTTGGAAACGGCCAACGGAACTGACCTGAACGATCCATGTGACCCTGTACAAGCAGCAGGTTATACGGGTTATGATAGCACAAATGCAATCTGGGCCGCTGCAGACTGTGATGGTGATGGCGTAATCAACGGAGACGAGTTTACCAATGGCACCGACCCATACGCAGCTTCTTCGGATACGGACGGAGATGGCATCGATGACGATAATGAGATCAATAATGGAACGGATGAAAATGACCCCTGTTCACCAACCCAAGCAGCAGGTTATACAGGTTATGACGCAACCAATACAATTTGGGCCGCAGCCGACTGTGACAGCGATGGTGTGACCAACGGCGATGAGGATACCAATGGTACTGACCCGTACGATAACACGGATACCGATGGAGATGGCGTACCGGATGATTTGGAAACGGCCAACGGAACTGACCTGAACGATCCATGTGACCCTGTACAAGCAGCAGGTTATACGGGTTATGATAGCACAAATGCAATCTGGGCCGCTGCAGACTGTGATGGTGATGGCGTGACCAATGGGGACGAGTTTACCAATGGCACCGATCCATACGCTGTTTCAGCAGATACGGACGGAGATGGCATCGACGACGATAACGAGATCAATAATGGTACGGATGAAAATGACCCCTGTTCACCAACCCAAGCAGCAGGATATACAGGTTATGATTCTACCAATGCTATTTGGTCGGCCGCGGACTGTGACGGCGATGGTGTGACCAACGGCGATGAGGATACCAATGGTACTGACCCGTACGATAACACGGATACCGATGGTGATGGTGTATCGGATGACCTTGAAGCGGCAAATGGTACCGACGCAAACGACCCATGTGATCCAGTCCAAGCAGCTGGGTACACCGGTTATGATAGTACAAATACAATCTGGGCCGCTGCAGACTGTGATGGTGATGGCGTGATCAACGGGGATGAGTTTACAAACGGAACTGACCCTTATGAAGCTTCTGCGGATACGGACGGAGATGGCATCGACGACGATAACGAGATCAATAATGGTACGGATGAAAATGACCCCTGTTCACCAACCCAAGCAGCAGGATATACAGGTTATGATAGTACAAATGCAATCTGGGCCGCAGCCGACTGTGACGGCGATGGTGTGACCAACGGCGATGAGTTTATCAATGGTACCGATCCATATAGTGTCCCAGCGGATATTGATACAGATGGGGATGGGATCAATGATGCTCAAGAAGTGGCAAATGGAACGAACCTCAATGATCCATGCGACCCGGTTCAATCACCAGGATATACAGGATTTGATGAAACCAATTCCATTTGGGCAGCTGCAGATTGTGACTCTGATCAATTGACCAATGGTGAAGAAACAGTTTTAGGAACCGATCCTTATGTATTTGATACAGATCGTGATGGGATTGGTGACGGACAAGAGCTTTTGGACAATACAAACCCACTTGATGAGTGCGACTCGAATGGAGGAACACCATCGGAAAATAGTGATTGTGATGGTGATGGACTGACGTACCAAGAAGAAATTGATTTAGGTACCGACCCCAACAATTCGGATACGGATGGAGATACCATTGATGATGGACAAGAAGTAAATGACGAAACCGATCCTTTAAATCCATGCGATTCCATGGGTGGTACACCTCCTAGTGATGCTATGTGCGATATTGAAATTGGCAACACCATAATTTCCGCGGATAACGATGGGGTCAACGATTTCTTTAGCATCACCAATATCGAATCTTTCCCGAACAACGTCGTTCAGATATTCAACAGGTGGGGGGTAATCGTATTCGAAACAACGGGATACGATAATGCATCCAATGTTTTTAGTGGTATTTCAGAAGGTAGGGCAACGTTACAAAAAGGGGAACAGCTTCCGGCAGGTGTCTATTTCTATGTTATAAAATATGCCAATGGAACCAGAGGCAATACTAGATCAGGATACTTATATATAAATCGTTAGTACTAAGGCAAAAGCTTGAATAATGAAAAGAATAATCTTCTTAAATATTTTGATCTGGAGTATGATCAGTTCAATCACTGTAACAGGTCAACAAGATCCCCAGTATACACAGTATATGCTCAATACCCAAGTCATCAATCCAGCTTTGGTGGGATCCAGAGGGGTCACCACTATTGGAGCTTTATATAGGGCCCAATGGTTGGGGTTGGATGGAGCGCCAACCACACAGACATTACATTTTAATACACCGCTTTCTGAAAAAGTAGGTATCGGTTTTTCGGTGGTGAACGATGAAATAGGAAATGGTACCAGCCAAGAAACATTCGTGGATGCTTCTTTTTCCTATAGTTTGCCCGTATCCAATTACGCGAATTTATCATTTGGAATCAAGGCCAGTGCCAATATTTTGAACGTGGACTTTTCTCAATTGGTGAATTACGGGGCAGAATCCAACTTGCCGAATATAGACAACAAATTTTCTCCAAATTTTGGGGTGGGGGTGTTCTATAATACAGAACGATTTTATGCAGGATTATCGGTGCCAAGGATTTTGGAAACGGAACATTTTGACAATAGTTCCCAGAATACTTATCTGGCCTCCGAGCAGATGAACTTTTATTTGATTTCAGGTTTTGTTTTTGATTTGAATCCTGGTTTGAAGCTAAGACCCGGTATGTTGATGAAAGCTGTGCAGGGAGCTCCTTTATCCGTAGACATCTCGGCCAGCTTGTTGTTCAATGAAACATTTTCGTTTGGTGCGGCATATCGTCTGGATAGTGCGGTAAGTGCCCTTTTTGGGTTTCAGGTGACCGAGAAGTTCTTGTTGGGCCTATCCTACGATTGGGAAACCACGGAACTGGGCAGCACACAGTTCAACGATGGCTCTTTTGAGGTTTTTTTAAGGTTTGATTTTTTAAACCGGTATAACAGGAACAATGCTGGAAGCAACTTCTTTTAAAAAACTTGATATAAAGGCAAAGTAAAGAGTGCGAATATTGATTTATTCGCATTTTTTGTTTTTGGCCACTTGTACCACATAATCAGAAATTACGTTTGCAATCAAATCTCTTCCATGATTGTTCCAGTGATGGTCATAAATGAGCGTTACCGGTTTGGTGGTCTTTTCAAAAGCAGGGGCAAAGTCCAGATATTTAATTTCGTTTTGTCGGCAATATTCAAGAAATGAGTCACTGGTTTTTCTGGAATCGAGTAGGATAGAGGTCTTACATTTATCAAAACCATATAATTCGACCAAGCTCTTGAAATTGGCAAGGTACTCTTCATCCTTTTTTTTGGGCACCGTTATTTTGTTTGTCTCAAAACCTTCTGAGCTTTCTTGAAATGCTTTTCCGGTAACGAGTTTTTTAAGTGGTTCTACAATACCAATTTTAGATCCGTATGCCAAAAGCTTGATGTTGTCCCTAATTTTAAAAACTGTAGATCGCAGCATGGCAATTCTTTGTTTGTTCGGTTTGTACTCTCCACGGCCCAAATCACTTTCATAATTGAGATAAATAAAAATTTCATCAATTAGTTCAAATTGGTCATGGTAAGCATTGATCAAATGCATTTGATTGGCCAAGTCATACCCTGCATACCCATATTCATACACTTCGGTGCCATCGTTGAGGGCTTTTTCAATCTTCTTTCCTGTAGAATCATAGAAGTCCTGATGAAAACCTTCAATAAAGGAGTCACCAATAAGTGCGATTTCAAACTTATCCTTAGTGGGCTCAAATTCCCTAAAAGAATTGAAACCATCACTATTGATATGGAATTCTGAGAAGTTTTGGTTTCGGTTTCCTGTTACGGCATACCCATTATGGCCGGGCACTCGTTTTTCAACCCCTTGGTCATCTATAAACCTCGGCGGATCTTCAGTGTACAGGTGAAGAGCTCTTACCGTAAGTTCCAGGGCGATCAGAATAAGAAATATATATAAAACTGTTTTTAAGATAAATTTTTTCATACTTCTAGAATTGGAAATAGATGAATGATCGGTTGACTCCATCATCATAGAATAAAAGCATTGCCAAAACGACTATAACATACAATAAAAACCTGACAATCTTGGATTTAAACCTGAAGGGTTCCCGTTCATGTCTTCTAATTAGGTACTCATAAAAAATAAACAGGCCCAACAATACATAAAAATCCAACATTCTATACCCCATGGGGTGGATATAGGATTCGTAGGTGAAATTATTGATAATTTGATTTATGTACGCAAACGAATCCGTAAGGGTGGGAGATCTAAAAAATATTCGCGAAAAGGTCACCAATACGAACGTCAGCAACACTTGAAGAATTTCAATTGGTGTCGGTAAAAGTGTTTTCTCGCCCACCACATTATCGGCATACATGCGGTTCCGGCCCATAAGATATACGGGAATATAGAAAATAGCATGCAAACCTCCCCAAAAGATAAATGTCCAGTTGGCCCCGTGCCAAAATCCACTGACCAAAAATATAACTGCGATGTTCCTGACCGCCTTGAGTTGGCTTACCCTGGAACCACCCATGGGAATGTACAGGTAGTGCCTGAACCATGTTGATAAGGATATATGCCACCGTTGCCAATATTCTGCCACGTTCCTGGAAAAATTGGGGAACTTAAAATTGGACATCAGCTCTACGCCAAAGAGCTTGGCCGTGCCTATTGCAATATCGGAGTAACCGCTAAAATCGCCATAAACCTGAAAACTGAAAAGACAGACCCCAAGTATTAGGGTAGAAGCGGGGTAGGAGTGATAGTTGGCAAATATATCGTCCACAATAGGGGCCAAAGCATCGGCAATGACCAGTTTTTTAAAAAAGCCCCATAAAATCAGTTTTAAGCCTTCGGATGCCTGTGCATAGCTAAAGGTACGTTTGTTGGTAATTTGAGACAATAGGTTGGAGGCTCTTTCAATGGGACCTGCGACCAGTTGTGGAAAAAATGACACGAATGCCGTAAAGGCAACAAAGTCGGTAGTGGGCTTTAGTTTTTTATAATAGATGTCAAAAGAATAGGACATGGTCTGGAAGGTGTAAAAAGATATACCCACCGGTAAAATAATCTTTAAAGTCCATGTACTTTTAAAATCGTACCCGAAGGCTTGAAACATCTCCACAAAGGAATCAACAAAGAAATTGCTGTATTTAAAAAAGCCTAGCATCCCAATGTTGAAGGCCATGCTTACCCATAACCAGTATTTCGCTTTTTTCTTGTCATCAAGGTTTTCATATATTTTTTGGCCAACATAAAAATCCAGCAGTGTACTTAGGAAAATCAGGATCAAAAAACGCCAGTCCCACCAACCGTAAAACAGGTAGCTGGCAAAAATTATGAATACGTTTTGAACCTTGGTGTTGTTCTTAAAAAGAAACCAATAACTCAAAAAAACTAAGGGAAGGAATATGAGAAATTCAATGGAATTGAACAGCATTGATCAATTATTTTTAGAGTAAACTATTTTCTTGCTCATTTTATTTCCTGAAATGATATAATTTTTTCCATCAGCAAGGGGGCAAATGGTAATATTAGATATTTTGGTTTGGCTCAGGAAAAGAAATTCATAAACAATGGATTTCGGAATATTACTGCTTTCAAGCGGTATAGGTGTACTTTTTTCAATTTCAATATGTTTTGGCTCAATATCATCGAGTTTGTAATAAGGGGACGGACCATTTTGTTCGGAAGCAGTTCCGTTTTTACGGAGCAAGCTTTTTAATTTCCGGAGGTGGATATTTACCTTTTTGGATATTAGAAAGGCGATCAATTCAGTTTTGTAACCATAGTAATGTGCCATTGCGTAGGCCAAGGGCGAATTCTTTGGAAATACAATCTGACTTTTAAAGTTATAGGTATTGTTGCTCCACCACTTTTTATATTCCAAATCTCCCCAGCCCAGTTCGAACAAAATGTAACCATTGGACAGGCACCATTCTATATGCTTATAAATACAAATTTGTCCCAAACTAAATTTGCCATAATCTATATCGTAAGATGAAACATAGCCGAAAAGAATTTTATCGAAATGGTAATTCAATGAGATGAATATTGGCTTTTCCTCATTGTATGCAACATACAGTGATGCTTTACTTTCGTTGATCAACCTGAATGACGTGCTGTAAATCTTGTCCCACAACACAAGGGTCTCACTATTTTCGGGGCGTTGCTCAAACCGTTTGGCAATCATTTTCTTTAAGGAATCCATTAGATAGTTGTAACTGTCCTCGGATATATTGCCATGGAACATATGGTAATTTACGTCAAAACAAGAATCCAAACGCCTAAGCGACCTTGAGAGTGCCTGCCTGCGCTTTGCTTGCATACTCGCAAGAAAGTCTTTGAAGCTACCATATTCGCCCAACCAAACAGAGTAACCCTTTACAGATTTAAAGGTATTGGACTTAAACCTTTTCTTTTCATCCAGTTCGGTTGTCACATATTCGGGAATATAGCTCAAAGAGAATATGTTTCTTTTGTGATTGACAGAAGAGGACTGTTCTTCAATAGGAAATATTCCTTTATGCCGTCCTATTTTATAAGAAACATTGGAGCATAGTATAGAAGGTAAGCCTTGACTTTTATAAACATCCAAGAGAAAAGCTCCTTTTATATTCTTATAATAGATCATACCTTCCTAATTTGAGTTTATCCGACGAGCGTTCATTTAAAACCAAGCCACTAAAAAATCCCATTATTGGATAAGCCGGACAAAACTTTCTTTCTCTTTGCCCTTTATTAAATAAAGGGATTCGTGGTTCGCCAATCTAAATATTTTGATATTGGATTCATTTTCGGGGAACAAGTACAAAAAGTCGTAACAAACCCTTTTGAACAATTCATTTTCATTGGACTTGAGGTTTAGTTCTTCCAAAGGAACTTTTGTACAATCAGGACCGTTTTCCTCAAAAGCATATTGTGCTTTTTGCTCTTCTTTGTTTTTGAGCCTGTAAGTGAACCTATGCAAAATATCATTAACCTTTCTTTCCCTCAAAACCTGTTTTAAGGTAAAAAAGAGCTTTAACGAATAAGAAATAGCCCTTGCTTTTAGCGATTTTTTATCGAACCAGATGTGGTAATAAAAATCAAATTGCTTGTTGGCCCAACGTGTTTTATAATCAAAATGACCTTTTGAAAAATCAAGTGTATGCCAACCATTTTTAACGCACCAGTCGATCAAGTACATAATTTTGATACTGCCCAGGTGGAACTTGGTAAAGTCTATATCGAATACTGTAATGGCATCAAATATCCGGCTTTTGGAAAGATACCCCAGCGTTACGCTTATGGGCTCATCGTTGTTGTACATCACAAAGAGTACCGCTTTTTTTTCCAAGATCATGGGATGGGCCACATCCTTGTAAAAATCCCACTCTTCTTTATCCAAATTGTTGTTGCTGATCTGTTTTTCGGCAAAACGTTTTTCCAAAAGATTTCTAAAGCTGGAGAAAATGGAATCGTATTCATTTTGGGACATATCCCCGCAATACGCTTTAAAGGATATATTAAAACTCTCTTCCAATCTCTTTTTGTATTTGCGCAGTTTGTACCTGCTACTTTTTTTAAAAGTTTTGGATAGATAATCATCCAACGATTTGAAGGAGCTTAAATCTATTAAGTACCCGGGATATTGGCGAATGGCATAATGCCCCATGTCTGTCTTTTCAACAGCTTGATTGTTGCTCTCGAAATCTATCACATCGTAGATGAGAAATGTTTTCCCCTTTTCCAGTTCGGTGGATGACTCGCCCAATTCCAAATTGAGTCCTTTGGTCAAGTTTCTTCCGCTATTGATGTAAAGTCCCGGAATCTTGGATTGGTAGAATGATATATTTTTTATAAAGTTGAAGGAGCGGGGTTCCCTATCGTCTAAAAAATGTTTGGACCAAATGGAACAGAATGTAGTTGAGGTAAACGGGTTTGTTTTAATCATTTTGTACTGAGCACTAATTGATTACTGCATCTGTAAAGTGGAAAAAAATCGGAGTTGCCCGTAGCAGAACATTCTTTGGTTATTTTATTGTAGATATTTTTATCAACAATTAATTTCCAAACATAAAAATCTTCCATTTTTTTTGAAAAGGATGATTTGAATTGTAGTAAAGAATCATCCGCACCAGAAAGACCGCCACCTAAATTAAAATAAGCTAAACCTAATTCTGAGGCTTTTAACCTCATTTCATCTATTAAAAGCTTTGTTGGCATTAGTGGCAGGTACTCGGTTTTTGTGCCCGATAGGTGGTAATGTACAATGGAGTCTCTGTAAAAGAACATACTGGCCCCCATTACATCACCAGTTTCATTATGGACGGCTAAAAGTGTTTCTGTTTTGAAGCTGTTGCTTTTAGCTATGTCTTTAAAATATTCATTTTTAAAATAGTACATGGATCGGGCATTGACCCTGTCCATGTTTTCATGATAAATATTGATGAACTTATGGAGCTCTTCATCACTTTTTACCTTTATAATATGGCTACAGCGCCGAGCTTTGTTCAATTGACCTTTTAATCTTTTACTAAATTCTTGACGTTGGAGTTCTATGTCTTTAGCAAGGTCAATAATAACAATTGGGCCTTTTTTATCTATTAGTCCGATGTTTTCCAAAACCTTATGTTGCAAAGGTAAAAAAGGGTTAAGTCTAGAAAAGACGGAAACAATATTGTTGGATTGAAAATACTCCATCAATTCATTGTTAAAATGAATGCTATCGAAGTTTTTTGTTACATTTTTATATACAGGTCCGGCATAGCCGTAAACCGATGTTGCATCTTTAAAGGCTGTATTTGGAATGTCCCTAATTAAAAGAGGCAGGCCAATGTTAATATCTCCTAAAGTATATTTTAACAATACAGGTTTTCCTCCGTCTTTCGCAATCATATGGTAATCGAAAGTGTGGTATAGGTCTGCATCTTCAAAACTTGAGATAAACTCGTCCCAAGGTTTCTTTTCTTCAATAACCTGTATCATTTAAGAGAGGAGTATTTATATTGTTTTTCTTTAGAGTATCTGTTTTTTTGAATATCCATCATCAACAAATACTTTATTAATTAAATAAACAAGTGTTTAAGTGTTGGTTTTTTTAAAGTACAGATGCCTTTAATCTATTTAATTTAAGGCCTAGGTATAGCAAAACTTTATTGTTGAATACGGGTATAAAGGTAAAGTTGTACAACGTTCGAGTTTTTGGACCTCCAATACCTCCAATTTTTCGATTTATTGGATATACCTCCAATTCCTTTAATTTAATCAATATTTTATTTAAGTCTTTAAAACGAATTGCAGGACATCTGAATGCTTTCAAAAAAATGGTAAACACAAATGATTGCTGTTTACTTTTATAAATCTTCACAACTTTTTGATAGTTTTTGTCCGAACGGTCCAGGCTTTTGATTAAAACATCAAACCGTCCAATGGCATAAACCAAATCATCAATAAACTTAACAATATGTGCCTGTTTTTTATTGGTTGTCGCAGAATTTTCAACTTTAACAAATCGGTGGACATCAAAGTTTATTTTGGATATTCTCTTGGGTCTTAATAATAGTGTTGCCGTAAAAATGGAGTCTTGGATAAATCTACCTTCGGTAAATTTGATACCTGTCTCTATCAGGAATTCCCTGTTTATGATATACCACCATGCCTCATTCCTGAAGTTTCTTTCTGCAATGAACGTTATGCCATCCAAAATGACAACAGTTAAGTTTTCTGGATTTTCGGTGGTAGAATTGGGTAAGAATTCGGTGTTATTTACATGTTTCGTGTTAAAACCAAGAATATCAAGGCTGTTTTGTTCACTGATTTCAGCAATAGGTTTCAGGGTGTCCTTGGCAATGTAATCATCTGCATCCAGGAAGTAAACATAGGCGCCTTTTGACATTTCAAACCCTGTGTTGCGTGCAGCTCCGGCACCACCATTTTTTTGGCGGTGCGCCACCACGTTCGAATATTTTTCTGCATAAGTGCATGCAATTGCATAGCTTGAGTCTGTAGAACCATCATCAACTATTATGATTTCATACTCCTCTGGTGGAAGGTTCTGATCAAGGAGACTATTTAAACAGCGATCAATAAATTTTTCCTTGTTGTACAATGGAATAACTATGCTTAACCTCATTATGATGAATTAATTGTTTGGGGTTGTTTTGGATGGACAAAAAGAAGAAAATATATTTTTTGCTTTCAAGGGTTTTGATTTAAGGTTGGTATTTTAGAAACAATCCATCTTTCTTAAAGATTATAGCAGTAAAATTATCACACAGAATAGATTTGACAAATAAAACGGTCTTGTAACAATTTTAATAGATAAAATGCTTCTGTAAGAGCCTTTGTGACCAATATTTTTTATGAAATTTCCTTGAAGTCCAACTTTATCCCATAGTGATTATAAATTAGATTTCAAGATTTTTCAAAAAAAGAAAATACCCCGAAAAAACGGGGTATCAGATTTACTTATTTTTAAAACTCAAGCTTTATTTGGGTTACCTGGCAAGATAACCACCATCAACAGGGATCACGCATCCTGTAACATAATCACTGGCTGCAGAGGCTAAAAAAATGGTCAGGCCTTTCAAGTCTTCCCCGGTTCCCCATCTTTTCATAGGTACACGTAGGAAAACTTCTTCTGTCCGCTTTTTGTCATTAATAAGTGCGGTGTTCAATTGTGTGTCCATATAACCAGGGGCAATGGCATTCACACAGATTCCCTTGGCTGCCCAGTCGTTGGACAAAGCTTTGGTCAATTGACCAACCCCACCTTTAGAAGCAGCATATGCGGGAATGGTTATGCCCCCCAAAAAGCTCATAAGCGATGCGATGTTTATAATCTTTCCGCCACCATTTTTGAGCATTGTGTTACCAGCGTGCTTACAGTAATAAAAAGTAGCGTCTAAGTTTATTGCTATTACCTTGCTCCATTCCTCATCTGGGAATGTTTCACTGGAATACCTACGTTGGATACCGGCCGAGTTGATCAATATATCCAATTTGCCTCCTAAAGCTTCCAGAGCGGCATCGTACGATTCTTTGATTTCCGATACTTTGCTTACGTCGGCCTTGATAGGGGTTACATGGACCAATCCCGTATTTTTAAAATCTTCACAGATTTTAAAAATACGGTCGTCAAAATCTATCACCACTGTTTTGGCACCTGCTTCCAATAATGCTTCTACCATTGCTTTTCCTAGATCTCCTGCTCCTCCAACTACAATGGCTGTCTTATCTTTTAGACTGAATTTTTCTAATATGTTTTGTCCCATTCTTTATTATTGCGATAATTTTTAATTAAAAATATAATCTTGGGTATTCCATGGCTTTAACCATTCAATGACCATATCGTTACCTTCTGGGTCGGTTACTTTTAATACATTTTTTATATCCTCGATAGTTTTATTTATCTCAAAGATCGAATCTCCAGATGTATATATTCTGTAAAGTACCTGTCTTTCGGTTCCTAACCATTCTTCTTTTATGCTCTCACCTTCTTGGAATCTCTCAACAATAAAGTTTACGTTCTTATGTGACTTTACTTTTTCGAAACCTTCAATAGATTCAATTTTACCGGATTTTAATAATACCCATACAGAACAAGCAGCTTTGCCATTCATCATATAATCGTTCTTGTCGGAGAAATCATCATCCCCAAACACACCGGTGAGGGCATAGTTAATGAGCATTTTTCTGTGGTCGAACCCATTAATATGTTGAAGGTGAATATGTGGGGCTTCCCCTTGTAGCCTGAACCCTGGATCATAGCTATAAAAAACATTGTTTTCCACAAAAAACTGAATATTAAGCACCCCTGTTTCAATATCCAATCCCTTGAACATAGCGGACAGTTTTGGATGAACTTCTTTCACAAATATGTCGCTATACTTTGAAGGGTAAACGGTACCTATTGCAATAGGACTGGAGTCCCCTTGCATTCTGGTAAGATATCTGTCATAAGTAGCAGAAAGGTAGGGTACACCATCTTTAAAGGTGTAATAAACGGCCATATCATCACAATGCGAGTCCATGTATTTTTCGACCAGTACCACTCCCTTTTTTGAAAACTTGAGGACATTTTTTACAGTAGCAATATAGTCTTCTTCGTCCCTACATATTTTCATACCGACTCCTCCGCCACTGTCTACAGGTTTCACCATTAACGGAAAATCAATATTTTCCGGTTTTTTTATGTCATGATCGCTCGTCAAGTAAATACCGGGAATATCTTGCACCCCATATTCGGCACAATATTTTTTGTAGCCATCCTTGCTACAAAATGCTTCTATTGTTTTTTCATTGGCATAGCAATGAAAATTAAGTCTTTCACAAATCTCTCTATATGGTTTTACAAGAATGTCGGCGACACCCACCAGTACTCCATCTACTTCACGTTCTTTTGCTACAGCAACGATGCCGTCTATATCGAAACCATCGATATCGTAGGTTTCCGAAGCATTTTTTTTGGCAGGAGCCTCAGGGTTGGGGTCGATCACAATAGTATATATCCCCATTGATTCGGCAATATCGACCAGGACCCCTGTTTCAGGATTTCCTCCCAATATGATAAGTTTTTTTGTCATGAGTTTAATTCGGTTTATGTAAATTTTAAATCGGATTCAGTTTTGGTCCAATGAGTATATATAAAGTCATGGTTGAACCCCAGTTGCGTCAGTAAATTTCCAATTTGTCCTTCATTTGTATTGATTTCAACAAATTTATCCTCGGTAATTCCCATGAGCCCCAGCTCCATTTTAATAGAATCATGTATGGATGGGTCTATGGTCGCAATTATTAAAAAGTCAAACTCTTCGTTATTTATAGAACTAAGAGGTTTAACGACATTTCCACCAACATTTAAATGATGATAATCGACATCTATCCATTTAATAATTTTAAAGTAACCTGTTTTTGTATTGGTAGAAAGAATATGTTGCCCAAACGAACCAGAGCTATATACCACGACCTTGGAATTTTGGTTCACATTTAAAAAAGGGTTGAACAGAATTTTTCCGGATTGACTATAAATTAAGCCACCAGATCTTACAAGGATTTGAGAATAAAGGTAAAACTTAAGTTGAGTAGACAAGTTTTCAGGACTAAGAACACCGCTGAGCTTTTCCTTTAAAAAGCTCATAAGCAAACCAAGCCGATAATACTCCATTTCCGGATTCTCTATGGATTTTACGATGGAATCGTGTCGTTGTCTATAGTAGTAAAGGGGGATGCCGCTAATGGTTAGCTTTTTGGATACGGACAAATATGCATAAGTAATTGCCGCATCCTCTCCCATAATAATTTCGTTGGGAACGTCATATAGGATTTCCTCCAATAATTCTCTTTTAAAAAGTTTGTTCCATACATATGTAGAAATTTCATGCTCACAAAACCTGCCATTATAAATAGCTTTGGGAAGTATCGAATCCCGAATCTCACCTTGTTCAAAAATGCCCGTCAGTTTAGGTTTTATGGTTTCTATTTTCCCGTCAAATTCCCTAAAGTGGCCAGTAACCACCAAATCGGAATCGTTGGCTTCTGCAAGTTTGTAAAGAACATCCAAATAGTAATTGTCGACCCAATCATCTCCATCAACGTAGGAAATATATTTTCCCGAAGAATTTTTAAGGCCTTCTTTTCTAGCGCTTAACAACCCACCGTTCTCTTTGTGGACCACTTTGATCCTTGAATCAATTTTTGCATAATCATCACAAATTTTAGGGCAAAGATCAGGACTGCCATCATTGACCAATATTAGTTCAAAGTGGGGGAAAGACTGATTTAAAAGACTGTCAATGCATTTGGGCAAGTAAGCCTCTATCTTATAGATAGGAACAATGACGCTGATTTTAACAGTATTCATAGGTTAACTTTTATTTGATTTGTCCCGTTCGCATTACTATTCATATTTTGACATTGTTTTTATTATATTTATCGGTACAGCACTCAATCAATAACTTGTCTAACTAAAATATAACTGAATACATCTTTCGGATTTTTTTATTTGATATAAAACCTTTTATAAGTTCTGATTTTGGGATGATAAGAAAATTTGATGCCATAAAGTCGTTAAATATATTCTCCACCCGTTACTCTGATCAATGAGCCGGTAGTCATAGAGGATTCGTCGGAAATTAAATGCATTACCGCAGGTATCGGGTCAAATGGGCTCAACATTCTGCCCATGGGTATAATTCCGGAAGCTTTTTCTTTTAGGCTTTCCTCGGTTATTCCTTCTTTTGCCCTTAGTTCAAGTTCCCCTTCAGTGTTGGTCCATCCCATCACTACATAATTGGACCTGACTCTGTATTTTGCATAATGACGGGCTATATGGGTAGAAAGTGTGTACAAAGTACTTTTGGTAAGAGCATATGGCGCCCTATCGATTTCCCCATAATCCATATGTGCAGAACCAAAAAATATTATAGACCCAGAAAGCTTTTCAACCATTGACTTTAGAACATGTCTGACCAAAAAAAAAGGAGCTTTTAGGTTGACATTAAAAACCTCGTCGTATGTTTTCTCATCTGTGTCCAATAAGGAAGATACAGGAGTTATTCCCGCATAAATGACCAAAGCATCTATTCGGCCGAACTTTTTAATTGTTTGCTTGTAAAAATTTTCTATTTCTACAATATTGTTCAAGTCCAGTTTATGGAAGTAAGCTTTATTTTCAGATTTTGTGGATTGGATTATTTTTTTCCCCATCTCCAAGTTTCGTCCGCAAAAAGATACATTGTATTCTTTTTCCAAGCAGGAATGTAGAATTTCTTTGCCCACTCCTTTGGTTCCACCCAAAATCATCACTGTTTTCATAGTTGAGGTTGCATCAAATTGTTGACATCCAAAACTAGTCAATTATTGTTATTGGAATGATTTTATTCTATGAAGTTACTTAAACACTCTTTGAATTGTAACTTAAACTTTTGGGGTTCCCATGAATCTTTCCATTGTATCGCTCTCACTGGCAGATACACCCTCTCTTTTAAATACCTTTTGAACCGTTTTTATAAGAATTTTAAGGTCTGTGTAAAAACTTATATGGTTCACGTACCAAACATCCAATACAAATTTCTCTTCCCAGCTTATGGCATTTCGACCATTGACTTGAGCCCAACCGGTTATTCCTGGTTTTACATCATGCCGTTTTGCCTGTTCCTTGTTGTATAAGGGAAGGTAGGCTACCAAAAGAGGCCTAGGCCCTACTATGGACATGTCTCCTTTTACCACGTTGATCAGTTGAAGCAATTCGTCCAATGATGCACCTCGTACAAAGCTGCCTACCTTGGTAATACGCTGCATATCTGGCAGTAGGTTCCCATCCTTATCCTTCTTGTCATTCATTGTCTTGAATTTGATTATGGTAAAAATCCGTTCGTTTTTCCCAGGTCGTTTTTGAAAGAAAAATGGCTTGCCATTATTTGCTATGGCAAGTAGAACAATCAGGATCAGCAATATTGGTGACAGAAGAATGATAGCAAACAGTGAAACAAAAAAATCTGCAAATCTTTTAATTACTTTCTCGTACATATTGATTGAGGTTTTGGAATGGGAGGGAAGGCTTCTACTACTTTGTTAGGACTGAATTAATATTATCAACTAAAAAACTATTAATGATGTTCACATCAAATTTTTTCTCGGCCAATTTTCTACTTTCTTTTCCCATTGGTTCAATGGTATTCGGGTTATCTAGAAAATATCGGCACGCATCCACTAAGGCATCAAGATTGTTAGGGGGAATCAAAAAGCCATTTTTCCCTTCAGCTATTGTTTCCCTACAACCTGGTGTATCTGTTGTAATAACAGGCATGCCTATGGACAATGCCTCCAATATGGACCTTGGTACCCCTTCTCTATAAAAGGTTGGTAGAACAAACACATGCATATCTTTTAAAAATTCGGGCACGTTATCCTTGAGGCCATGGAAAATAATGGTTCCTGAATCGTGCAAGTGGTTTAACGACTCCATTTTGATTCCAGAAGGCGAATCGGCCATACCGCCTATAATGTGAAATTCTGATAAAGGATAATTTGCCTTTAGTTGACTGGCTGTATCCATGAACAATTGAATGCCTTTTTCTTTGATTAATCTTGCGACTATAACAAATTTTACTTTTTGGTCTTTAGCCTTTAATGTACGATGGGGGTAGCGTTCAAGATTTACTCCGGATCCGTTTACTATGTCGGTTTTTTGATTTTTAGAAATAATCTTGTTATCCAAGAACAATTGTCGATCATCTTTGTTCTGAAAAATAACGAGCTTGTTTTTCCTTAAAGAATATCTGTACAGAGCTTTACTGATTTTTTGAAGGAACTTTGCCTTTCTAGAAGCTCCGCTAAACGTGAAACCTAATCCTGTGATCAAAGATATGGTTGGGGTGTTGGTCATACTGGCTGCAATGGAGCCATAAACTACAGGTTTGATTGTGTAGGGAAAAACCAGATCAATATTATTATCTTTAATAAGATTTTTAATCTGGAGTATAGATTTGAAATCCTTCATAGGATTTAGGCCTGTTCTGTCCAGATCAAAAGGGATATAAGTAGCCCCAAGTTCCGACAAATGTTTTGAAACTTTTTCTGAAATATCAGGTGCAGCAGCATAAACTGTATAACCTTGCCTTACTAGTTCCGAAATAAAGTCGCCCCTAAAATGGGGCAGTGAATTTGCCAATGAGGCAATGATCAACACATTTTTTTTCATTTACCAGAATATTTTTTAATTATGGTATGTATTAGAATTTTGTAAAGGTTGGTATTTTGGATCAGAACCTTTTATTCTTTTTGATATAATGTCTGATATTGTCTACACATGGTAATTATATCATATTTTTTTGCCCGCTCTTGAGATTTTAAGGCCACATTTTCTTGAAATATTTTATCGTCCATTAATTTTTGGATATGTCCTACAAGACTATCCATGTTATCATCTTCAAATAAAAGTCCTGCCCCTTCTACAACCTCGGTAAGACCAGGTACATCGGATGCCAAAAAAGGTTTGCCCGATGCCAATCCTTCTACGCTTGAAAGTGAAAGTCCTTCAAAGTGGGATGACAAGATTACAAGGTCTGCTGTTTTCAACAATCTTGGAACATCTTTTCGAACGCCCATAAAATGAACTCTTTCCTGCACACCGATTTTTTGGGCTAGCTCTTCGGACTGTTTACGTAAAACCCCATCTCCTACAAGCAATAAAAAATAGTTTTCCGGTAGCCTTTTTAATGATTTGATCAGAAAATTTTGATTTTTTTGTGCAGTGAAACTGGATACCTGTATTATGGAAATAGCGGAATCCGTAAGTCCTAGTTCTTTTTTTGGATATGGTTGGGCCATATTGATCTCTTTAAGGTCTATACCGTTATATATTTTGGTGAGATTCTTAAAACTCTTTCCCAAGTGCTCTTTAAGGTTTTTATCGACTGAATCGGATATGGTAACTATCTCATCGAACCTCTTGTAAATTACCTTGTCCAATATTTTGAACACCTTTGATTCTCTTCTTCTATTAGTAGTATTGTGTTCTGTGTATACCAGTTTGTAATTTTTGCCAAATAAGGAAGCTATACCGGCCCAATACAAACACGGAAACAAATGAACATGAACAATATCATACTTTTTGAAATATTTGTTCAATTTTAAAATGTGTAGCGGGTTGTATACACTACCGGTATCACTCAACCAAAAAACGTTGATATTGGGATGGTTCTTTAATTTGGAGACAAAAGGTGAGTCTACATTTCTTAAAAGAAGGATGTCAACATGCACACCCATATTGGAGTGGGTAATAGCAGCATCCACAAGTAGTTTTTCAGCTCCGCCGGCTCCTAGCGAATTGATTAGTTGTAATACTTTCATGATTTATCTTTGCAAAACTTCCAAAAAAAGATTTTCGTATTCTTTCAAAATTTTTGGGGCGTTAAATTTATGGGTAACGGAGCTGCTTACAGTTTCCGGGGCTAGCTTTTGTTCCAACAGTAAATTCAATTTTTCCACAAATTCAGTTTCATTTTCAACAATATATCCGTTGACCCCATTTTCAATTATTTCATCAATTCCCCCCAATGCTCTGTACACTATGGCAGGGGTTCCTGTTGCGCAGCTTTCGAGTAAGGCATTAGGAAAACCTTCAACATAAGAGCCTTGCAAATAAACGTTTGATGATTTCAAATATTTGGAGACATTTTTGGAGAACGGAATATGGATTAGGTTTTTCTCCAATCCAATTTCTTTGGCGAAATTTAAGATTTCATCAGCCTTCTCTCCGTCGCCCAAAAGCGTATATTCAAATTTCCCTTTGTATTGTGCAAGTGCACTTAGAATCCTCTTGTGTCCTTTCCTATCAACCAAACTCCCCACAGTTATAAATTTAGGAACGATGTTGTTTGGATTTTGTGATTTTGGGGTGAAGGAGCTTGATACAGGATTGTTGATGATTCTAATTTTTTTGTTGGGAACATCAAAGTTTTCCTTCATATCTCTGGCCATGTCTTTGGATTGGCATAGTATAATATCCAGTAGTTTGTATGAGTATTTGGTAAAATCGAACAATGAATACCAACTTTTTGAAGGCTGTATCTGGGTAAGTACACTAATTACATTGACCTCTCTTCCTATGAAAACCGTTTTTCTGAAAAAAACAGATTCAAATGCCATAATTGCGTTAACGTGTCCTATTGCACTGATTACAATGTCAGGTTTTTGTTTCTGCAGTAATGAGAATATGGGAAAGAATGAATATAATACCCTGCTTTTTTCTAAAAATAGTACGTGCGTGTTTTCTATTTTGTAAGAGTAATCTTTTTTACTTCCGATAACTACCAATGTGGTTTCGAACAAAGTTTGGTTCAAATTTTGAGCCACAAAGGACATTACGCGCTCAGCACCACCGGCTCTCAATGAAGGAATAACAAAAAAGACTTTGTATTTTTTTTTCATATTTTGGAATTCATCAAGCCGTTCTATAAGTCCGGCTGTTAAGCGATTTAATTTTAGTTGTAGTATTGAGAAATGGTAGTTTAAAGAGGTACAATTGAGCGTTTAAAACCTAAAAAGACTTGTTTTTTAAATTTGGTATGATATTACTGACATCAATTTCTTTGATTTTTTTTGCTGGTGACCCTGCAATTAAAATGTTGTCCTCTAAAATAGATTTGTTCACAGTGGAATTTGCCGCTATGGCAATATTGCTTCCCAATGTAATATCTCCAAAAATTTTGGCCCCTGGTCCAATATAGACATTATCCCCCAATATTGGTGCTTTCGGTATCCCTCCAGATGCACCGATGTTCACGCAAACATGAATTCTACAGTTTTTGCCAATCCTTGCCTTGGAATTAACAACGATAGTCCCATAATGGGCAATGGAGAGCCCTGGTCCAAAAACGTTTTCAGGAATGCTAAAAGAAAGCTTAAGAGCAAGCTTTCGATGTCTGGATTTTAACCAAAAATAATAGGCCTTGTTGATAAAACCTTTTTTACAGTTTTTATAATATTCGAGTTTTCGCAATCTTTTTTGAAACTTCCAGATGTAATTGGGAGCTACTAATTCTCTTATATATAGCGATACCCCTGATCCGTGGATACTAAGTGCAGCCTTGTCGGCTTTGAGGTATTCCTTGTATTTAATTTTTGAATCGATCACAGTGAAGGGAGGTTGGGTTAGTGTTAATAAAGAATAAATTCAAATATGTGGAAATATCGGAAATTTCTTAAGCGTTCAAAAAAGGTTTAAAATCTTCTGATACCACCTCCAATATACGATCTTTAAACGATTTTTTATGATCCATTTCTGATTTGGAAATATACTCTTTTAGCACTTTGTTCCTATAATCCTCCGTTTTACCAATGATTTTGGCAGGATTTCCCCCGACTATATAACCTGATGGTACGGATTTCGTTACAACGCTACCGGCTGCAATTATTGAGTTGCTCTCAATTTTGACTCCGGGCATAATAATTGAGTTTAAACCTAAAAATACGTTGTTCCCGATTACAACCCTTGCAAAATATTCCCTTCTTCCTTTCTCATCTTCCATCAGCCAAGTGGCACCATCATGCGTAATAATTCTAACTCCGGATGTTACGGTAACTTTGTTTCCAATTTTTATCAGCCATGGTTCTGAACCAAAGTTGGAAGTCAAAATACGACAATTCTCACCAACTTCGACTCCAAGATATCTGGCATAATCGACCCCGGACATGGTTAGCCGATAGTAGTAGTTTTTAATTATTGAGGTTATTTTCTTTAAGACCATTTTAAAAATATAATTCTATTTAACTGTGCAGTAAATAAGTGCAAAGGTGAAACTTAAATTATAAATTTCGCCAACAATTAATTGTACAACGAGGAAAAGTCCGATTTTGTTGTAAAAAACCTTAAAATGGAAAATTAAGTTTGTGTAAACAGATTAAGAATCTGGGCAATAAAAAGAAGAAATTGGACCAGTTAATTAAAAATCTACTTGGGCCATAAATTCTTCTATGTTTGTATAGCCATCACCGTCATAGTCACCTCTATAACTTTGTTGTAGATTACCAAATGTTCTAATCTCCCAAGCGTCGGCCATACCATCTTTATCGGTATCATAAAAGTCTGGCCGCGTTTTATGTGGAATGTTGGGTAGGACCCAATTAGAAATGTTCTTTGGTTGATAGTCTAAATTGTTTGTTACTATGGATAATTGGTCGGAATCAAAAGAATCTCGGTACGTCTTAACGTATCCGTTATTGTCTATATATTTATAAGCACCGACATCACCTTTTTTGGCCAATATTTCAAAGGCCTCTTTGGCCGATACTACTGGAACAGGATTTGGAAAACCATGGTTGTGCTTATTCTTTGTAAAGTATGAAGATGGAGCCAATATATTAGCATCCAAAGTTGACCACATTTTAGAATTATCTTCTATAAGATTGCCCAAAAGTGTTATTGAAATTTGACCGACCTTACCATCAAAAACATTGGAACTTGCATAAATAGAAGGATTCCCGGATGTTCTATCATTAACATCTATTCTAACCTTGTCTGGCGTGGTGCTCTGTCTTTGGTAGTAATTTCCTTCAGAATTTAATCTAAGGGAATGATAGACGGAAGTATTCTTCGAAGGAGTATTATGAATAACGTTATTGATTTTTTCTGCTCTTCCACTAAAGGCTAAATTAGGTGTCCTATTTACACCTGAGAATATATTGTTGTGCCAGCTTATGGCATCTACCAATTCTTCTGGATCTCCATCCCTGTTTGGATTGATTTCCACATATCCACCAGTGTTGGAATCTTGGATAAAGTTGTGTTGAAAGGTCAAATTTCTTAAGCCGGTGCCTTTTGAAGCATGGGATTGGTCTATATATGCCCCAATTGCTTTATCTTGGGCAAAGGATAGGGAGCAATGATCAACAATAATATCCTCTCCTCCATAAAACAATAGTCCCCACGTAAAAGCATCATCTTCGGTCGTTGCAACCCCATTTCTATCATAAATAGGTCGGCTTCTCAGGTATCTAAAAATCAGGTTTTTATTATCTCCATCACTACCATCAAACCTAACGCTTCTCTCTGTTAAAGTGATGCCACCTTCTGGAGCCGATTGGCCAAAAACAGTTTTATTGTTTACTCCACTAAAGCCGTCGTACCACCCCTTGCCTTTTCCCATACGGATGTCACCCGATACATCAAAAACAATATAACCTATTTTTTCTTCTTGCAATGCAGAAAACAAACCTCCGGTATAGTACTCGTCATTTCCTCCTGAACCATTGGAGTGATAGGATAGGGGGGCGTAAGGATCAAGTGTGTTCACAATTGCCAAAACTTTACCTCTACCTCCTGTTGCCATAGAACCTGGCCCATAAGCAGATGGAAAAGCTTTCAATGTCCCCATTTCCTTTCCGGGGTCGTTAACGTATTGGGTTTTTACGGTGACAAAAGCCTCTTTTTCTTGTGTTTTGCCGTCAAAAGTTATGGAAACTGTATATGAAAATTCGTCGGTAACTACATCTCCGCTACCTTTATCGCTATATATAGTTGGGGTATATGCCAAAAGGTTTTCTTCATTTATGCTTAAATCGCCCTCTTGTGCAACAGAGGTCTTTATAATTGATACTTGTGTGTTTTCGGGAATAGTATCATTATGAAGTACATTAAAAAGGTGTACGGAATTGACAGCGTTGATTGTATATTCATCATTGGCTAGTTGGAAAATTGCACTGCCTTCACCAATTTCACCATCTTTATCTTTTTCGGAATTATTGATGTCCTCTTCAATAACTTCCGTAAATAAATCATTATCCTTGCTGCAAGCTAGGGATAAGAATAGGAAAAATAAAAGCATACACTTTTGAGTAATGGATTTTTGGGGTGCCATTCAACAAGAGGTCAAGGGGTTATAGGAACGATTAAGATTCGGGACGCTAAAATAATACCCCCATCCAATATTTCGGTGAAAACTTACTTTTTTTCGATGAAATACACTTTTTTGAACGGATTGAATTAAAATTTTGGTGATATGTGATAAGTGAACTTAGTTTTTATTACTATATAAAGTTTTCATACCAAACTAAGATATTTCCTTATAGTCCATATTTTGGCTTGAATTATGAGCAATTTTTTTAACCATTTCAAAGTAGAAAGAAATATTATATATTGAATTGTCGGAAATTTAAAAATCAATCCGCTTTTTCATTTGTGATGCTTGTTTGGTAGAGACCAAATAACAAAGGAAAACGAAAATCCCCATAAGATATGGTTGATTGATTACGGTTTGAAGAGTCATCATATAAATGAAAAGTACAGCTATAAGACTCAATGCGAAAACCCTTTTTCCAGCATCAATCCCCATTGCTTTGCGTACATAGGTGATTGGGATGGCAAGAAAAATTAAAAAAACAAAAATTCCAGAGTCTGCCCAAACACCAAAATATGTGTTGTGCCCCCTTATTTCATTGGCAAAGTAAATACCATTGCCCAAAATCGGGTTTTCAAAAACATAGTTGAGCATATTTAATAGCAACTCGTCTCGGCTAGAACTATCTACTTTGTCAACATTAAGGGTTAAAATATTTATCACATTTTCCAATCTATCCTTTTGAGAGTCATTTAAAACGTTGGAATTTAATCCATATTGGATTCCCAAAACCAGAATCAGTGGCAAAATGAAAAAAAGAATAAAGAATCTTTTAAGATTGAATTCTTTTAGTTGTTGTATTACAAGAATCAATATTAAAATTACCATTCCCGTTTTAGAAAATGCTAAAAAGAAAGCGTAAAAAGTGATGCCATATGATAAAAGCCTGATTGTTTTTTGAAAACTATTCTTAGCTTTCCAATAATTTCTAATCAAAACATAGGTTATTAGGCACATTAGAGCTGCATTGTTCGCATCTCCGTGAACGCCTCCTGCTCTGCTAAGATCATATTCATATATACCAAATTGGTCTACCGAATAGTTTATCTTATGGAAGAAAATGAGCACAATATTGGCAAGCATGAAGGTAATAAGAGCTGTGTTCAAGAACAATTTTGTTCTCTTTTGATCATAAAGATATTCTGTAAAGGCCAAGAAAAAGAAGAAGGGAATCAAGGTTTTTAAAAAAGGAGGCGAATAATAATCATGTAGGGTATTTGCCAAAAATCCAATTGCAAAATAGGCTACAAAAAAAACGCGCCATAACTTGATCATTGATGGCTTTTTTTCACGTTTTTCCGTAAGCAACATAAGAATAAACGCCCCGACCCCAAGGCCGAGCATTCCGTAGGCAATTATTCTACTAATATTTTCGGATAAATAGAACGAAAAGAAAAATACTAAGTTAAGCGCATAATAAACAAAGGGGATTAAAATGCATAGGTGTTTTATTGTGGATGACCTTAATAGTATCAACATAGTATTTCTTCAAGAATTTCCTCCCATTTTTTATGAATAGATGACATATTGAACTTTTCGATACTGACAGGAGCACTTTGTCCTAACATTATTCTTTTTTCCTGATCAGCCATTAAGTTGTCCAAACCCTCTCTCATGATGGAGCTATTTTGATTCTCTATCAATATACCGTTCTTATTGTCGGTGATTATTTCAGACGGGCCGGTCAAGCAGTTGTAAGAGATGCAGGCCATACCTTGCGACATTGCCTCTATTAGTACCATAGGAAGTCCTTCGTACCTAGAGACCATTAAAAAAATCTCACTATCCCGCATAATTTCCCCAATTTTATTTGTAAACCCCAAGAACTCAATTGACGCTGGGTTTATCCGAAGCTCTTCCATTTGATTTTTTAGTAGGCTTTCTCCTTTTTCTCCTTCACCGGCAATCAATAACTTCCAATCCTGGTGCTTTTGTAATAAGGGGCCAACAATGGGTACTAAGTTGTCCCATCCTTTTTGATAAATTTTGTTTAGGCTGCCAGCAACCAGAATATTTTTTTTTCGCGCTTTTCTTGGTTCCGAAATCGCACTAAATGTTGCAGGATTGTATACCACTTCAACCTTTGCTCCTTTATCTTTAAAAAAAGGTGCATCAAACTTTGTTAAAATAGTTATTAAATCGGCAAACTTATAAACGTTGTTTCTTGTGAAACGGGATAACTTGGTTTTGTCGCTCAGGTGATTGTTGTGCTCACAACCAATAGCTTTAATCTTGTAAACTTTAGAAACAAGTATTGAGACCAGGTTTATTCTTGTAATAAATCCTATTGTTATGTCTGGGCGATTGGCTTTTTTTCGGTAAAAAGAGAGTAAATTGAAAAACCTTCTAACAGTATGGTTCGGTATCCATCCACCATAAAGTTTAATGTGCTCGATATTTGAAGGTAGGTCATAGGAGCTACTTTCGTTGAATGTGATGATTCTAACGTCGTGGTTTTCCCCAAATTTCTCAGCTAGGAGCACCAAAACTCTCTCGGCACCTCCGCCGGAAATGGCGTGGCAAACAAAATCAATCCTATATTTCCTGGGCATAATAAATTAATGTTTTAAGAGTTGCCAACTTCTTTTTTGCTCAATCGTATTGCATAACCTACATAGAAAAAGCTCGCTATAATGTAAACAATGGTGGTGCTCAAGACCAAACCATATACTTCGAAATACTTTATAAAGATAAAATTTAGGACAAGATTCAATATTAGGTTAAAAAAGGATAACCAAGCCATGAACTTGTTTTTGTTCAAAGCCGTAAGAAATCTAACAGTGATCAACGTACAAAGGTAAAACGGTACATGGAGCAAAAATATTATTTGAATTTTGGAAACAATCACGGTGTCTTCGCTGGTAAATTCTTTGCGCTCAAAAAACAATGCTATAATGTCGCTGCTAAAAAATATTAGTAGTGCACAAATTACCAATGCCCCCAGAAATGTAACCCCCCAAAGCTTTTTTAACTGTTTAAACGCTTTTTCCAAATTAGTGGCGATGGCTCTTGAAAAATGTGGCAAAAGGACATTGCTCAATGCAACCATTACTATGCTTATGATAAAAGAAGGAATTTTAATACCGTAATTGATCGCTGCGATAGAACCTATGGCAAGTTGAGCGGCAAAGAATTGGTCAACAAAAGGATTTATCCCTGTTAACAGTCCCGATGTTACCTTTGGGGGATACTGCCTCATCATCTCACGAATGTTCTGATTAATTTCAATTTTTGAAATTGTAATTAGTTTTTTGCGCCATACAAAAAAAATCAAATGCGAAAAGCTAAGTACACTGCCTATCAACATGGAATAGGCCAAAACATAA
Organism: Flagellimonas oceani; assembly: GCF_011068285.1. Classification (NCBI taxonomy): domain Bacteria; kingdom Pseudomonadati; phylum Bacteroidota; class Flavobacteriia; order Flavobacteriales; family Flavobacteriaceae; genus Flagellimonas; species Flagellimonas oceani. The sequence goes on from NZ_CP049616.1 coordinate 1,260,567, forward strand.
TCACCAAAAAAATCCCTAAAGTAGAACAAGGATAAAAGTGTTACCAACGGGGGATACGCCAATGTTATTTTGGACAAGAAAAAGTGTCCTTCAATCTCCAGGAGTGCGTTTCCAAAACTTGCAAAGCCCCAGAAAAAAATACAGGGCAATACAATATATATTTGATTTCTGACCAATTGGTAGTATTCCATGGTATGATCCGGAAAAACGCTCTCCAAAAAAAACTGGGAAAAAACCAAAGTCACTACACAGAGGATAGTTACTATACCCAGTATGGAAATGAGGGATACGCTTTGAAACGAACCTAATTGTTTTGAGCTCTTCTCCTCAATTATATAATTAGGTATAAAAAGACTATTTAATGACCCAATAAATACCTGTTGGATAAAGTTTGGGATTAAAATGGCAATCAAAAAGGTGTCGAGAAAAATTGAAAGTCCAAAAGAAGCCGCTACTTCTGTTTCCTTAAAAAAGGATAATACTTTTACACCAAAGGTGATACCTCCGACCAAAATAATATTTTTGATCAGTTTGTTTTTTAATCCGCCGTTTACTTTTTGGATAATGCTCCTCATGGATTATTTATGACAATCATAGAATCAACAGCAAATAGGATCATTTGAATTAATTGATTTAAACTAGAGGTGAAACAGGTAACCCTTTGGTGTTCAGCTACAAAATGAGTTTGGTATTAATCAGGATTTCTTGCCTATTTGATAGTATTCGAACTCCATAGATTTTAACTTGTCATGATCGTACTGGTTTCTACCATCAAAAATGACTGCTGATTTCAGCAATTTCTTTAGTTCACCAAAGTCCGGTGCCCTAAACTCTTTCCATTCAGTAAGTAAAATCATAGCATCTGCATTTTCCAAGGCTGCATATTTTGCCGTAAAATAAGTGATGTTCGGCACGTCCTTAAGATAAAAATGTTGTGCTTCGTCCATTGCTTTTGGGTCATATGCATTGATTTTGGCCCCTCTTTTGGTCAACTCCTTTATAATATATATTGCAGGAGCTTCACGCATATCGTCGGTTCCCGGTTTGAAGGAAAGCCCCCAAACGGCAAAAGTCAATCCGCTTAAGTCTTCACCATATTTTTCCGTTACCTTTTTTGCGATGACAAATTTTTGACGGTCGTTGACATCTTCCACAGCTTTGATGAGTTCTGGGGTATAACCGTGCTCTTCCGCTGTTCTTTTGAGTGCTTTCACATCTTTTGGGAAGCATGAGCCTCCGTATCCGCTTCCTGGGTATATAAAGCTGTATCCGATACGGCTATCGGAGCCAATCCCTATTCTGACCTTATTCACATCCGCATCTACCAGTTCACATATATTGGCAACCTCGTTCATGAATGAGATCTTGGTGGCCAACATGGCATTTGCCACATACTTGGTCATCTCCGCAGACCTTACATCCATAGTGATCAAACGATCCATACTGCTCCTAAAAAATGGGGAATAGAGGTTGCGCATTATCTTAGTGGCACTATCATCATCCGAACCAACAACAACTCTGTCCGGTTTCAGAAAATCATTTATAGCATCACCTTCCTTTAAAAATTCGGGATTGGAGACTACATGGAATTCAATATCGGCATTTCTTTTCTTTAGCTCTTTTGCAATGGTCTCCCGAACTTTGTCCGCCGTTCCCACGGGCACGGTGGATTTATCCACGACGATAAGGGGAGTGGACATGTGTTCACCAATTTCTTTGGCAACCTGCAGTACATATTTAAGGTCTGCCGAACCGTCTTCGCCCATTGGTGTACCAACGGCTATGAAAGCAACATCACATTGATTTAAATTGTCTTTAAGGCTCGTGCTGAAAAGAAGGGTATTGTTTTCAATGTTTCTTTTTACCATGGGCTCCAAACCAGGCTCATAGATGGGAATAATTCCTTTTTTAAGCCCTTTTATCTTATTTTCATCTACATCTATGCAGGTGACCGTGTTTCCCATTTCGGCAAAACAGGTTCCACTTACCAAGCCAACATATCCGGTTCCGATTACTGTTAAATTCATGATTAAAGTTTAGTTTAAAAGTATTTTTAAGTTTTGTAAGGACAATTATTGAAACGTTGTAAAGTTGTTTTTATGATTATCCCCTGTTTACATTGTAAAATTCTTTGTACCAATCGACAAACTTATGGATTCCCTGATTAATAGGGGTATTGGGTTTGTAGCCGTAGTCCATGATCAATTCATCTACATTTGCCCAAGTTTTTTCTACATCTCCAGGTTGCATGGGCAAGTTTTCTCGGATTGCCTTTAAATCAAGGCTGTTCTCTATAGCTTCAATAAAGTCTAAAAGTTTGACCGATTTGTTGTTCCCAATATTGTAAAGTCTATACAGGTCATTCTTCTTTGAGCGTTCTGTTGTATCTTTTTCAATGATTCGTACAATACCCTCTGTAATATCATCTATATAGGTAAAATCCCTTTCTAGGTTACCGTGATTGAATACTTTTATTGGTTCTCCGTTCAAAATTGCCTTTGTAAATAAAAACAAGGCCATGTCAGGTCTGCCCCATGGTCCATAAACAGTAAAAAATCTAAGTCCGGTAGTGTTGAAGTTGTACAGATGGCTATACGTGTGCGCCATAAGTTCGTTGCTCTTTTTGGAAGCTGCGTACAGGCTTACCGGTTGGTCCACCGGATCGCTGGTTTCAAAAGGTATTTTTTTGTTGAGACCATATACACTGGAACTGCTGGCATACACCAGGTGTTTTACTTTATGGTGACGACATCCCTCCAGAATGTTCAAGAAGCCAACAATGTTACTTTCTACATAGGCCCCAGGATTTTCTAGACTATATCTTACACCTGCCTGGGCCGCCAAATTGCATACAACATCAAAGTTCTCCTCCTTGAATAGGTTTGCAATACTTTCACGATCTGACAAATCCATTTTTACAAAGCGAAATGAAGGTTTGGTGTGGCTTCTGGTAATCAAGCCTTCTTTGGAGGCTTCACTCTTTTCAATACCAAGTTCCTTCAATCGGGCGAACTTAAGATTGGTATCGTAATAGTTGTTGATATTATCGAGGCCAACCACATCATGGCCTAAATCTGTTAATCTGTCGGATACGTAGAAGCCAATAAAACCAGCGGCGCCGGTGACCAGAATTTTCATGTTCAGCTTTAGTGTGTTAAGGGTTTGTTGTAATTCAGTCTTGGGGAAGCGTGTTAGGTGTTTGTTATAAAAGTATTTATTGCAAAGATGAATAAAAAATAAACTGCTGTAGTGGGTAAAGGAGATTATCTACCGAAAAACTCGATTAAGTTCAAAAATGGATTTTATTGACCTTCATATTACAAGATGATGAAGCTGGTTTGAAACGGGCCGTGCAAGATATAGTGCTCTGGGTAAAGCATCAAGAGATGAGGTAATTTGTTGTATCGGAGTTCTAATTCGGTGCTTTTGTCTAATTCCAGGCACTTAATCGATTATTTTTTTCCTTCGGCGAATAGTGGGTGCAATTGTTAGAAACGCTCAATAATACCATTACTTTTACTATCGAGAAAACAATTTCTCACCTACTTATATCAACCCAAAACCAATATGGAAACCACAGTATTAAAGAAAATTTGGTTGTCGCCGCCCCACATGGGAGGAAACGAACAAACTTATGTACAGGAGGCCTTTGATTCTAATTGGATCGCACCACTAGGACCAAACGTTCAAAATTTTGAACTGGCAATAGAGCAGTTTGTTGGTAACGGTGTTCGCTCGGCTTGTTTGAGCTCGGGTACCGCTGCTATACATCTTGCACTTGAAATTTTGGGTGTAGGACGAGGGGATGAGGTTATTTGCCAAAGCTTCACTTTCGCCGCATCGGCAAATCCCATTACTTATTTAGGCGCTTCCCCGGTTTTTGTGGATAGCGAATCCGATACTTGGAACATATCCCCAAATCTTTTAAGGGAAGCAATATCGGACAGGATCGCCAAGGGAAGAAAACCAAAGGCAATAGTAGCGGTGCATTTATATGGAGTGCCCTATAAGGTGGATGAGATTCATGCAATAGCAAACAAATTTAACATACCAATTATTGAAGATAGCGCCGAGGCATTGGGAAGCACTTACAGGGGATTCAATTGTGGAAGCTTCGGAGATATAGGAATACTATCTTTTAACGGCAATAAGATCATAACCACCTCTGGGGGTGGCGCTCTGCTTTGTAAGGATGTGAAGACCAAAGAGAAAGCGGTATTTTTGGCCACTCAGGCTAGGGATAATGCACCTCATTATCAGCATTCCGAGATTGGTTACAATTATAGGATGAGCAATGTTTTGGCGGGCATTGGTCGCGGTCAAATGGAAGTGCTCCCAGAAAGGGTGGAGTCCAGAAGAAGAAATTTTGAGTTTTACAGGGAACATTTATCGGATATTTCCGGGATATCGTTTGTAAAGGAGCCAGAATGGAGCAGTTCCAATAGATGGCTTACATGTATTTTAACACCATCATACGAGTTTAGAGAACGTATAAGGCTTGCTCTCGAGAACGAAAACATCGAATCCAGGCCTTTGTGGAAACCCATGCACCTACAACCCATATTCGAAGACAGCTTATCCTATGTGAACGGAACAAGTGAAGATTTGTTCGAAAGAGGACTTTGTTTGCCAAGTGGTTCCAGTTTGGAGCACAATGACTTGGAAAGAATTTGTGGAATCATAAAAAAATTGCTCAAATGATCAAGGACTTCTTAAATGGTAAGGGAAAGCGTTATGCCTCAAAATGGACGGTACTTTTAATAGATATATCTATTGTTTCATTTTCGTTTATTTTGGCATACATCATAAGGTTTAACCTTAGCTTTAATTTTGATGTACAAAGGTTATCCATACAGCTGCCCATTATAATGGTCTTGTTCCTGCTCTCTTTTTTGATTGTAGGGAGCTACAAAGGGGTCGTAAGGCATACGGGAATCAAGGATGTTTATGCAATCTTCAATGCAGTTTGCTTGGCAAGTATTGGTGCCATAGCCGTGGTTATGCTCAACAGATATCTGGATTTTGTTGAAGGATTTACAATACCATTGTCCATTATCATTATCAATAGCTTGTTGACCTTTGTAGCGTTGGCAGCCTCAAGATATGTATTTAAAATATCTTACGAGAGTTTGATGAAAAGAGGTCAGGCCCCATCCAAAAATTTAATGATATATGGAGCGGGGGAATCAGGGATCATTACCTATAATACATTGACCAACCATTCAAAAATGGGTGTAAAGGTCGTTGGTTTTGTTGATAATAATCTACAGAAGGTCGGCAAGCAGATAAATGGAGTAAAAGTCTATGATAAGTCCATTCTTACCGAAGATTTTGTAAAGTTCAATAATATATCCGAGGTCATTTTTTCCATACAGAGCATTAGTCCAAAACAATTGAGGGTTTTGGTGAATGAGATTGTTGACCTTCCCGTAAAAGTAAAGATCGTACCTCCAGTAGAAGATTGGATCAACGGTGAGCTGAAAGTATCACAGATAAAGAGGGTACAGATAGAGGACTTGTTGGACCGCCCGCCAATTGAGATAAAGAACAGTAAAGTTGTAAAGGATTTTGATGACAAGGTCATAATGGTTACTGGTGGTGCGGGCTCCATTGGTAGTGAGCTGGTAAGGCAAATTTGCAAATACAATTATCGTTCTTTGATAGTGGTGGACCAAGCCGAATCTGCACTGTACGATCTGCAGCAAGAATTGAAACAAGCCGGATTCTTTAATTTTGTTCCGATTGTTGGGGATATTAGGGACAAGAATAAGATGCGGGTTCTTTTTGATCAGTACCGGCCCGACAGAATATTCCATGCAGCTGCGTATAAACATGTTCCACTAATGGAACAGAACCCTTACGAAGCAGTAAAGATCAATGTGGCGGGAACCAAGACCATTGTAGATCTTGCTTTTGAATATGAAGTGGAAAAATTTGTCTTTGTTTCCACGGACAAGGCGGTTAACCCGACCAATATAATGGGCGCCACCAAGCGTATTGCCGAAATGTATATAAGTTGTAGGCAACAAGAGGGGAAAACAAAGTTCATAACCACTAGGTTCGGTAATGTTCTTGGATCTAACGGTTCCGTAATCCCATTGTTCAGAAAGCAAATTGAAAAGGGGGGACCACTAACGGTTACCCACAAAGATATTACCAGGTATTTTATGACCATACCCGAAGCGTCCCAATTGGTTTTGGAAGCCGGGGCCATGGGCAAGGGAGGTGAGATTTTCATATTCGATATGGGCGAATCCGTAAAGATTATGGATCTTGCCAAGAATATGATACGCCTTTCCGGTCTTCATTATCCAGATGATATTGACATACAGATTACCGGACTGAGGCCTGGAGAAAAATTATATGAAGAACTTTTGGCCAATGGGGAAAATACCCTTCCAACCTACCATGATAAGATCATGATCAGTAAAGTAAGGGAAATCAACTACCCTAAAATTAGAACAATGATAGATGAGCTGTGCATATCGAATTTATTCTTTAAGGATAATGTGGTACAGTTAATGAAAAGTATTGTTCCGGAATATATTTCGAACAACTCGGATTTTTGTAAATTGGACGAAAATACATCAACCTTGAATGGCAAGGAGTCTACAAAAGTTCAATATCCTCAACTCAACAATTAATAAATGAACATTCTTATGCACCAAAAAATTAAGTTGGTATGTTACATTGTTATGGCATGCCTGGTTTTCTCCTGTACTTCTTCAAAAGACGTTGTTTATTTTCAAGATGCGAGCCAATTCGAAACATTGGTCGATGAAAATACATTCACCTCTAAATTTAAAGTGGACGATTTGGTAAGTATCCATGTTTCTACCTTAGACCCCGAGGCCAGCGCTCCCTTTAATCTATTTAGAGGTGCGGAAGAGGGTGTTGGCGGCTCCATGCGACCCGAACAGGTCAACTATCTGGTAGATGAAGATGGAGAAATTGATTTTCCTGTTATTGGTAAGGTAAAAATAGAGGGCTTGTCACCGGCTGAAACTAGAGAACTGTTAAGAGAACGTTTGAAGGATTATTTAAAAGATCCCATTATAAATATTAGAATCAGGAACTTTACGGTCACAGTTTTAGGTTCTGTAAACAGACCAGGCACTTATCCGATAAATGGTGAGCAAATCACCATTATGGAAGCTTTGGGGTATGCAGGGGATATCAACATTAAAGGTAGAAGGGATAATGTGATGGTAATCAGGGATTTTGATGGGACAAAGGTATACAATCGAATCAACCTCAATAAAAAAGAAGCTCTTAAATCACCGGTCTATTATCTAACACAGAATGATGTAGTGTACGTGGAGCCCAATAAATCCGGTAAAACTCAATCAAGTTTGGATCAGAGGGCATCAATAGCAGTGTCGATATTGTCAGTTCTAATTACCTCATCAGTCGTATTGCTCACTAGAAACTAGACTTAACATTATACTATTTTTCAAGATATCATGAACAATTCTGAATTGGATTTAAAAGAACTGATCAATTCCTATTTGAAACATTGGAAGTGGTTTGTTTTAAGTGTTATAATTTTTGGACTTTTGGCTTATACCTATTTAAGGTATACAATCCCCCAATATAGTGCTTCTGCGAAAATTCAGATTTTAGAGGATAAAAATGCAACGTCTGAATTAAGCATGCTGCAAGATTTAGATGTTTTTTCCAAGGGCGGAAATACCAAAATGGAGGATGAAATTGAATTGCTGAAAGCTAGACAGAACTTTATCCAAGTTGTGAAAAAGTTGAAATTGAATGTTCAGTATTTTGTACTTGGAAATATTAGGGATTCAGAAATATATGGAAAGGAGTTTCCTTTTAATATTAACTTCATTTCCCCGGATTCCGTGGTCAACAAATCAAAGCATTCCTTTTATGTTGATTTGGATTCGGATACTTCGTTTCAATATGGGGAAGAAGAAGATGAACCCTTTAAACAATATGACTTTGGAACCAAAATCCAAACTAAGATTGGAAATATCATCCTTTTGCCCAATGCCAATTCTTTGAACCAATATAAGGGGAAGAGGTTAAAGGTAGTTATTAATCCTATTCCGGAAGTCGTAGGTTCTTTTCGCGATAAAATAGTGATGGCGTCCGCAGAAAAGTCAAACATTATAAGCCTTTCTTTAACTGACCCTAACCAGAAAAGGGCCATTGATGTTATCAATGAACTTATTTTAACCAACAATGAGAATGCAGTGGCCGATAAAAAGGCAATTGCGGATAGAACAACCAAATTTATTAACGATAGGATTACCGAAATTTATAGTAATTTATCCACGGTCGACGAAAGCGCTGAATCTTTCAAAGAGAGTAGGGGAATAGCAGATTTAGGTTCGCAGTCAAATGTGAATTTTAATCAGAGTGCAGCTAGCGAGCAACAATTACAGGAAGCTAGTATACAATTGAATATTGCAAATTCCATGCAGGATTTGATCAATGACCAGAATGGTTACGATATAATCCCCACCAACGTAGGATTAAATGATGCAGGTATTTCCAACGCTGCTCAAAGGTACAATGAACTGGTTGCTCAACGAAACCGTCTTTTGGAAAGCTCAAATGAAAAGAACCCAGTGATTGTTAAGCTAGATCAACAATTGGAATCCTTAAGGAGAGGAATGCAATCAAGCTTGAATAATGTTACGAACAACCTTGATCTTCAGGTAAATAGTTTGAGCAAGCAACTGTCTCAAATCAACTCTAGAATATATGCAGCACCCAGTAACGAACGAGCTCTGAGGGATATATCAAGAAAGCAGCAAACCACTGAATCATTATATCTCTATTTATTACAAAAAAGGGAAGAATCCCAAATTACATTTGCGTCCGCCGCGCCTAAATCTAAAATTGTCGATGCGGCCTATGGTTCGGGCCTACCAATTTCACCTAATCGAAAAATTGTCTTTTTGTCGGCAATAATCATAGGTTTGTTGGTTCCTTTTTCTATAATTTACGTCAAAGATTCTTTAAATAATAAAATCCAAAACAAAGTAGGGCTGGAAAAGCTTATTTCAAGTTCCTCTTCTACGAGTGTTTTAGCAGAATTACCCGCCATTGGTAAAAAAGACAGTAAACTTATATCCGGAGACGATAGGTCTGTTCTAGGGGAATCGTTACGGATTCTAAGAACAAATTTGGATTACTTGTTAAAACGAAAGCCTACCTCTTCAGGTAGCGTAGTATTGATAACTTCAAGTGTTTCAGGTGAAGGTAAGACCTTCGTGTCTTCCAATTTATCCACTGTATTGGCAAGCACTAAGAAAAAAGTATTGCTGGTGGGTGCAGATATAAGAAATCCTAAGCTTCATGATTTCTATAAAAATTTGGATAAAGGGGGGAAGCAAATGAAGAGTCGTGACTATACAGGGCTTACAGAGTATCTATATAACGATGAGGTAAAGGTAGAAAATATTGTAACCCCAACAATTTTAGCGGAAAACAAGATTGATATTGTTTTTTCAGGTAAAATACCACCCAACCCTGCTGAGCTATTAATGAGCGATCGTCTTCAAGACTTTTTTGAATATGCCAGAAAAAATTATGACTACATTATAGTGGATTCCGCTCCAATGATTGCAGTTACGGATACATTGTTGATAAGTGATTATGCTGATCAAATCCTATACGTTACCAAAGCTGGATTTACTGAAAGGAAAGTTTTGGAGTATCCTGTAAAATTGGTTGAAGAAGAAAAAATCAAAAATATGTCGTTTATTGTAAACGGGGTAAAGGAATCCGAACTTGGCTACGGGGGCAAATACGGTTACGGCTACGGGAAAACCGTTAAACAATGGTGGAAGTTTGCCTAGAATAATCTAGTAAAAAGATTGAATGGTTCGTTCTATTACAGAGTAAAGTCTGTCCAAAAGTTTCTTAGTAACCTTGATTTCTTTTAACAATGAGAGCTGTCTAATGTTGTGAACATCAGAACCAACAAAATCAATAAGACCCTCATGCAGCATTTTTTCGGCAACTTTTTGAACTTCCCCACCATAGGATTTGGAGGTGAGGGATAGAAGATTGAGCTGAAACAGTATGCCTTTTGATTTCATGGACGCATACTTCCCGAACTTGTTATGAAAGTACACATACCTCTCCGGATGGGCCAATATGGGGAAGTATGCATGCTTGGCAATTTTATCAACCGCTGTATCAAAATTAAAGGAGGGTTGTAAGTACGACATCTCAATTAGCAAATAATCTTTTCCCAAAGGCATTGCTTGATTATCTTCCAAGATATTTTCGAAATTATCATCGATCATATGCTCGGCCGCGTAGTCCAGATTTACAGCTATTTCGTCATGTTTCCGTAAATCCATGGAAAGCCGGTCGTACGCTTTCTTAATTGTAATAGGGGTGTTGTCGTAATAATTGTGCATGATGTGCGGAGTACAGATAAAATTGGTTACCCCAAACTCGGAAAATCCTTTGATCAAGTTTAAAGAATCCTCATCGGTCTTTGCACCATCGTCGATACCAGGTAAAATATGATTATGAATGTCCACAAGGCCGTTCAAATAATCGACCAAGAAAATTTTCTTATGGAATATACTTATCATGCATAAAATTTGGACTCCAAAGATAAAGTATATAAAAGCTTAATCAATAGTTGGTAAATGAAATTAAAGATGGAAGTAGCCCCAAAGCAAAAAACCGACCTGAAAAAGGTCGGTTTGAAGATTCGCTACTTTAATATGTTTTAACTAAACTCATGGCTAAGATAAGACTTGGCCGCATGCACGGAGACTAATAAAAGATCAAAAAGACTAATGAAAGACTAATAGGGTTAACCATTGGGTAATTAGCTGATATATTTTTGTTTATTTAGCGGTATGCTGACCAAGAGAAACCTCTATGTTATTGTTTTTATCATCGCCGTAGTAGGTCTGTTGGTGGTGCAATACCAGTATCTACGGGTGGGGTTGGGTTTGGCAAAAGCCCAGTTTTCGGAGAAGATGGACAGGGCACGAGACAATATCAACAGTGAGTTGTCCGAGGTAAACTCTTTGACCTATACCTTGGGGAATGCAATCCGAAAGGACACCTCCGAAGTCAAGATCGGACTCGACAGTCTCCAAAAAGCATCCCAGTACTACCTTAACGATTATATCTCTTACCAGTTAAATGTTTCGGGGATAGACGCGCCTTTTTCCTACACGCTCTATTCCAGGGATTCCATTACATATTTGAGTTCTGTACGCCCGCACCTTAAAGCCCAAGAGCACCTTACATACCCCATAAAGGTCAAGGGGTACCTGCCGGAATTGCTGCAAAAGGAAATTGTTTTGGAAATCGGTTTTGAGGACCTGAACAAGTATTTTTTGGGACAATTGCGCGGACTTATCCTACCGGGACTTTTATTTCTGTTGATGATAATCGTAGTTGTAATCTGGGTGCTCCGGTCATTTTATTTACAGCGCAGCATCAACACCACCACCAATGATTTTATCAATAACCTGACCCATGAGCTCAAAACCCCTGTGTTTTCAATTGGATTGGCGAGCAAAATATTGGAAGAAGATGTTCCCGACAACAAAAAGGCCGTAGTGGAATTGATACGTACCGAATCGAACAGGCTCAAAAAGCATATTGATAAAGTGCTGGAACTGGCAAGTATGGAATCGGGGAAAAACATGTTGCAGTTTCAAGAGATGGATTTTAAACCGGAATTGGAGCGCATTTGCGAAAGCTTCCAACTATTGGCCGAACATGAAGGAATCCATTTTGAACCACAACTGGAAAATGGCCCATATTTTATCAAGGCCGAAAAATTCCATTTGGAAAATGTGGTGGGCAATCTGTTGGAAAACGCAAAAAAATATTCGGACAATCCCAAAGTTAGATTAAAGGCATACAAACAAAAAGGACGATTGTTTATCGAGATATCGGACAATGGCCAAGGAATAGCCAAAGAGGACATCGGCAAAATCTTCAGAAAATATTACAGGGTAAAAAATGGGGATGTCCATAAAGTGAAGGGATACGGCTTAGGACTGTATTACGTGCAAAAAATAATTAAGCTGCACCGGGGCAAAATTCAGGTGCAGAGCGAACTGGGACAGGGAACTACATTCACCTTGTCATTTAAATTGACCAAAAATGGATAAAAAACACAAATTGATATTGGTTGAGGACGACAATGCCCTTGGGTATTTGCTCTCCGAATATTTGGGAATGAAAGGCTTTACGGTCACTTGGGCCAAAGATGCGGCCCAAGCTATTTTAAAAACAAAGACCAATGTTTTTGACCTGGCCATTTTGGATGTAATGCTCCCGGACATGGACGGATTTGAACTGTCCCAAAAAATAAAATCGATCAACCCGGAACTCCCATTTATATTTTTGACCGCACGGTCGCTGAAAATAGATGTGCTAAAAGGATTCTCCCTTGGAGCCGTGGACTATCTTAAAAAACCTATTGATGAGGAAGAGCTCGTAGTCCGTATCTATGCATTATTGGCGAGATTGGTGAACGATGACCCGCAAGAGGAGCAAGCATCACAGTATGAAATAGGCGATTACTTGCTCAATATGGATAATTTTGAACTCAACTATAAGGGAAAACCGATCAAATTGACAGGAAAGGAGTTTGACCTTTTGGCTCTTTTGGCAAAGAACAAAAATCAATTGTGCACACATAAAGAAATTTTGACCACGGTTTGGGACAAAAACGATTACTTCAATAAGAAAAGCCTCAATGTTTTTATCTCCCACTTGCGCAAACATTTATCACAGGACCCCAAACTGAGCATCGTAAATGTGAGCCGTCGCGGATTTATGTTACGGGTAGAGGGGGAGTAACAATATTTTCTGGCTCGATTGTTGTTGCGTTTATCGGTGAATTAGATTATGTGTTTGATTTATGCTGAAGATTTTTAAAAACAGTTCCCCGACACCCTCATTGCATCAATTGGACCGTTTGTATGGTCAGGCCATTTGCAAATGTCCTTTGCAAGAGCAGATTTCCTACTGCCAACGGCTCATAGAGAGTTCGGAATATCACCTTGGGCAATCTTGTCCGAAAAAGGACTCCACTCGTTTAAAACAACTCATCAAAGCGGCAGGCACAGAGCTCAAGCGATTGCACTCACAGGTCAGCTCACAAAGATCTTGATCGGGATAAAACCAATTTCCGCTCACGAAACCCTTCAAAAAGCCTTAATTTTAGGATTTAAAATCATCCAAAATGAGAAAACACATCCTATCCTTGAGCTTGCTTCTAATCTGTATGAACGTCTTTGCCACAGAAACCAAACTTATGGTTCGTGCCAAGGCCAAGGACGCCAAATTTGTGGGCAGTTCCATTGGAGGGGCACACGTCATTGTCCGTAATACTTTAAACGGCCAGATTATGGCAGAGGGAAATACCACAGGTTCAACAGGGAACACCGACCTTATTATGAAAAGTGCCCACGAACGATATACGCAGCTCAGTGATAATAGCACAGCGGGATTTTTGGCGGTGGTGGATATAGATGAGCCCACCTTTGTGAGCGTAGAGGTACTGTCGCCCATCAACAAGAAAAATGCACGCGTACAAGCAAGTACACAACTCTGGCTGATTCCCGGAAAGGATATTTTAGGCGATGGAGTTGTGTTGGAAATACCAGGTTATGTGGTAGAAATTTTAAAACCCAACACTCATCAATATATTGCTTTGGAGTCCATACCCAAGTCAGGTTTGCCCATAGAGGCCAACATAGTGATGATGTGCGGTTGCCCCATTGAAAAAGAAGGCGTCTGGGACTCGGGTCTTATGGAAGTTAGGGCGATTGTAAAAAAAGACGGGGAACCGTATGCAGAGGTACAATTGGATAATCCGGCTCAAAATACGTTTCAAGGAATTTTGGGAATAACAACAACGGGATATTATCAGATTACCGTATATGCCTACGGCGCCCAAACGGGAAACACGGGTGTGGATATGGTCAACTACGTGGTAAGGGACTAATTGTTAATGCTTTAAATGTGTTCTCGTGTCGATTTTTATTGTATCGATAGGTTAAAATGGGTACCTTTTGAACTTTTAATGCCAAGCACGTTTTTATGAAAAGGAATATACTGCCCTACATGAGCCTATTGATGATTGTAGCTGCCTGTGAGCCACCAAAGAAATCAGATGTATTGGAGGCGGGGATACCACTTAAGATGGCGGAGTACAGAGTAGGCCAAGTGTCCGATGTAGTATATGGGCTGTCCTTCGACATTCCTGCTGAAAAGGAGCGCCCAATTTCTTCCACATTAAAATTGGATGTAAATATCCACGATCTTTCGAGACCGTTGTATCTTGATTTCAATGCTGATGCCTCACTTTTAAAAACCATACATGTAAATGGGCAAAAGCAAGAAATTGTACATCAAAAAGAACATATTGTTGTTTCCGCAAACCTTCAGGAGGGATCCAATACCATAGAAATAACTTTCAATGCGGGAGAGCTGTCCCTTAACCGGAACGAGGACTACCTGTACACCCTTTTGGTGCCCGATCGTGCCAGCACCATGTTCCCCTGTTTTGATCAACCTAACATCAAGGCCCGGTATGCTTTGGAGGTAACCGCTCCTAAAGATTGGAAAGTGGTGTGCGGAGCACCCTTGAAGAAACAGATGCAAAAAGAGGGCAAAACGCAACACTTGTTCGAGGAGAGCGACCCCATGAGCACTTACTTGTTTTCCATGGTGGCCGGTAAATTTGAATCGGTCACAGAAAACCCCGGATTGTTTGATATGACCTTGCTCTACCGTGAGACCGATTCGGCAAAAATAGGGTTCAGTATTCCCAAAATATTTGAATTGCACCAACGGTCCATCGATTTTTTGAAGAACTACACCCTTTACGAATTCCCATTCAAAAAATTGGACTATGCGGCCATTCCAGGATTTCAATATGGGGGCATGGAACATGTTGGCGCCATTCAATACCGCCAATCATCCATTTTTTTGGATGAGAGTGCCACGGAACGCCGCCTTATGGGCAGTGCCAAACTTATTGCCCATGAGATCTCCCATATGTGGTTCGGGGATATGGTGACCATGGATTGGTT